>NZ_JBIBHM010000003.1:159281-221302 GCF_042957025.1 Streptomyces sp. NPDC008139 | reverse complement strand
ACGGGGGCGTACCACTGGTTTAGGCCCCCGGCCCCTGGGACACCCTCACCTCCGCGCCTGGGCCCCCGGGGGGGGCCCCCCCCCCCCCCGGGGGGGGGGGGGGCCGCCCGTTTTTCTCCGGACCCGTGTCCCGAACTCCCCTTCCCCGCAGCGTTCCTGTCCCGCCGTCAGGAGGCCCCATGACCGCGTCGGCCGCCACCACCACTCCGCATCCGCTCGACCCGCTGACCGCCGACGAGATCGACACGGCCCGCGCCGTACTGGAGGCGGAGGGCCTGGTGTCCGACGCCACCCGCTTCCCGCTCGTCCTGCCCGACGAGCCCGACCGGCACGCCGCGCTCGTCCACCGCGACGGCGACCCCTTCACCCGCCGGGTACGTGTCACGCTGCTCGACTCCGCCACCGGCCGCGCCGCCGAGGCCCTGGTCGACGTCACCTCGCGCCTGCTGCTCGCCCACCGCGACCTGGACCCGGCCGCCGACGGCCAACCGCCGCTGCTGTTCGAGGAGTACGAGACCTGCGACGAGATCGTCAAGACCGACCCCGCCTGGCGCGCGGCGATGGCCGAGCGCGGCGTCACCGACACCTCGCTGGTGATCGCGGCGCCGCTCGCCGCGGGCAACTTCGGCATCGCCTCCGAGACCGGCCGCCGCATGCTGCGCTCGCTGACCTTCCTGCGCTGCGACGAGAGCGACAACCCGTTCGCCCACCCGGTCGGCGGCCTGGTCGCCGAGGTCGACCTGATCGAGCGGCGTGTCGTACGCCTCATCGACACCGGCGCCGTCCCCACGCCCACCCAATGCGGGCGCTACGAGGCCGAGTTCAACGGACCGGCCCGCACCGACCTGCGCCCGCTGGAGATCGGCCAGCCGGAGGGGCCGTCCTTCACGCTCCAAGGCCCGGTGCTGAGCTGGCAGAACTGGCGGCTGCGGCTGGACTTCAACGCCCGAGAAGGCCTGGTGCTGCACCGGATCACCCACCGCGACGGCGACCGCGACCGGCTCGTCCTGCACCGCGCCTCGATCGCCGAGATGGCCGTGCCGTACGCGGAGCCCGACGCGGCCCGCAACTGGGTCTGCTACCTGGACGCGGGCGAGTACCTGCTCGGCCGCAACGCCAACGCGCTGCGCCTGGCGCCACCGCGGTGGCCGACAGCGGTGACGCGGGCCGGGTCGCCGACCCGGCGGCCGGGCGGCGCTGGCGGATCAGCAACCCCGGCTCGCTCAACCGGATGGGCCGCCCCGTCGCGTACACCCTGCTGCCCGACGCGGGACCGACGCTGCTCGCGCAGCCCGGCTCACCGGTCGCGGAGCGCGTCACGTACGCCACCAAGCACCTGTGGGTGACCCGCTACCGGCCCGAGCGGCACTATCCGGACGGCGACTACCCCAACCAGCACCGGGGCGGGGCCGGTGTCGGGCAGTGGTCGCGGCCGGGCGAGGCGCTGGAGGACACCGACCTCACGCTGTGGCACTCCTTCGGGCCGACGCATCTGCCGCGCCTGGAGGACTGGCCGGTGATGCCGGTGGACACCTGCGGTGTCACGCTGCGACCGACCGGCTTCTTCGACCGCAACCCCACGCTCGACCTGCCCCGGGAGACCGGACGCGGCTCCGGCGGCCACTGCCACCTGTGACGCCGCACGCGACGGCGACGGCCGACGGCGGGACCGGAGGCGAGTGAACCGGCTGAGCGAGCGCTCAGTCAGCTCTTGCCAAGACTGGAACACGTTCCTAGCATCATTGATGTGACATCAGAATTGTCAAACCGGGGCGCGGCGCCTGACGGCCCGCTGGCGGGCGTGCGTGTCGTCGAACTGGCCGGGATCGGTCCGGGACCGTTCGCCGCGATGCTCCTCGCCGACCTCGGGGCCGATGTCGTACGGGTGGACCGGCCGGGCGGCGCGGGCCTCGGCGTCGCGCCCGAGCACGACCTCACCAACCGCAACAAGCGCTCGGTGCTGGTCGACCTCAAGGCGGACCGGGGACCCGCGACCGTACTCGACCTGGCCGAGCGCGCCGACATCCTCATCGAGGGCTACCGGCCGGGCGTCGCCGAGCGGCTGGGCGTCGGCCCCGACGCGTGTCTGGCCCGCAATCCACGGCTCGTCTACGGCCGGATGACCGGCTGGGGCCAGCGCGGGCCGCTCGCCGACACCGCGGGACACGACATCGCCTACCTCGCCGTGACCGGCGCGCTCGGCATGACAGGACCGGCCGACGGACCGCCGGTCGCCCCCGCCAACCTCCTCGGCGACTACGCGGGGGGCTCCCTCTACCTGGTCACCGGCGTCCTCGCCGCCCTCCACCACGCTCGCGCGCACGGCGAGGGACAGGTCGTGGACGCCGCGATCGTCGACGGTGTCGCGCACCTCACCACGATGATCCACGCCATCCTCGCCGCCGGCCGCTGGCAGGACAGGCGCGGCGCCAACCTCCTGGACGGCGGCACCCCCTTCTACGGCGTCTACGAGACCTCCGACGGCGGGTACATGGCGGTCGGCGCCCTGGAACAGCGCTTCTACGACGAATTCGTCCGGCTGCTGGAACTGGCGCCACGGGACGCGGCCCTGCGCACGGAGCCCGGCCGCTGGCACGACCTGCGCGCCGCCCTCGCGGCCCGCTTCCGCACCCGCACCCGCGACGAGTGGACACGCGTCTTCGACGGGACGGACGCGTGCGTGGCGCCCGTACTCTCGTTGGGTGAGGCCCCGCACCACCCGCACCTGGCCGTCCGCGGCACCTTCACCGAGGCGGCCGGGACCGTGCAGCCCGCGCCCGCGCCGCGCCTGTCCGCGACACCGGGCACCCTGCGCCGGCCGCCCGCGCTGCCCGGCGCGCACACCGCGGAGGTCGCCCGCGACTGGGACGCCTCCGCACTGCTGGACTGAGACCCGTACGGCAGCACCTCCCGGACACCGCGCCGGACCAGGACACCCCGCCCCACCCTCCAGAAAGGCACGACGTTGAGCACCGAGGCCTACGTCTACGACGCCGTACGCACCCCGCGCGGGCGCGGAAAGGCGAACGGATCCCTGCACGGCACCAAGCCGATCGACCTCGTCGTCGGCCTCATCCACGAACTGCGGCGCCGCTTCCCGACCCTGGACCCGGCCGCCGTCGACGACATCGTGCTCGGCGTCGTCAGCCCGATCGGCGACCAGGGCTCGGACATCGCGCGGATCGCGGCCATCGCCGCGGGCCTGCCCGACACCGTCGCGGGCGTCCAGGAGAACCGCTTCTGCGCCTCCGGGCTCGAAGCGGTCAACCTGGCGGCGGCCAAGGTGCGTTCCGGCTGGGAGGACCTGATCCTCGCGGGCGGCGTCGAGTCCATGTCGCGCGTCGCGATGGGCTCGGACGGCGGCGCCTGGGCCATGGACCCCATGACCTCGTACGAGACCGGCTTCGTGCCGCAGGGCGTCGGCGCCGACCTGATCGCCACCCTCGGCGGCTGGACCAGGCACGACGTGGACTCCTTCGCCGCGCTCTCCCAGGAACGCGCCGCGGAGGCGTGGAAGCAGGGCTACTTCGCCCGCTCCGTCGTGCCCGTGCTCGACCGCAACGGCCTCACCGTCCTGGATCACGACGAGTTCATCCGCCCCGGCACCACCCCCGAGACGCTCGCCAAGCTCAAGCCGTCCTTCGCCGACATCGGCGACCTGGGCGGCTTCGACGCCGTCGCGCTCCAGAAGTACCACTGGGTCGAGGCCATCGACCACGTCCACCACGCGGGCAACTCCTCCGGCATCGTGGACGGCGCCGCGCTCGTCGCCATCGGCAACCGCGAGATCGGCGAGCGCTACGGCCTCACCCCCCGCGCCCGGATCGTCTCGGCCGCCGTCTCCGGCTCCGAGCCGACCATCATGCTGACCGGCCCCGCCCCCGCCTCCCGCAAGGCCCTCGCCAAGGCCGGGCTGACCATCGACGACATCGACCTGATCGAGATGAACGAGGCGTTCGCCGCCGTCGTGCTGCGCTTCGCCTCCGACATGGGCGTCAGCATCGACAAGGTCAACGTCAACGGCGGCGCCATCGCGCTCGGCCACCCGCTCGGCGCGACCGGCGCGATGATCCTCGGCACCCTCATCGACGAACTGGAGCGCCGCGACCAGCGGTACGGGCTCGCCACCCTCTGCGTCGGCGGCGGCATGGGCGTCGCCACCGTCGTCGAACGTCTCTGACCCCTGCCCCCTCACGGATCCAACGGAGCCCGAAGACCATGAGCGAGTCCACCACCATCCGCTGGGAGCAGGACACCGACGGCATCGTCACCCTGGTCCTGGACGATCCCGCGCAGTCCGCGAACACCATGAACGCGGCCTTCGCCGATTCCCTCGACGCCACCCTCGACCGCCTCGAAGCCGAACTCGACGGCGTACGCGGCATCATCGTCACCTCCGCGAAGAAGACCTTCTTCGCGGGCGGCGACCTGCGCGACCTGATCCGCGCCACCCCGGAGAACGCGGCCGACGTCCTCGCCGGATCGCTGCGCATCAAGCGCCGCCTGCGCCGCCTGGAAACCCTCGGCAAGCCGGTCGTCGCGGCCATCAACGGAGCGGCGCTCGGCGGCGGTTACGAGATCGCGCTGGCCTGCCACCACCGCATCGCGCTCGACACGCCCGGCACCAAGATCGGCCTGCCCGAGGTGACGCTCGGCCTGCTGCCCGGCGGCGGCGGAGTCGTCCGCACCGTCCGGCTGCTGGGCATCGCCGACGCGCTGCTGAAGGTCCTGCTCCAGGGCCGGCAGTACGCGCCGCAGCGCGCTCTCGAGGCCGGTCTCATCCACGAGGTCGCCACCGACCGGGACGCCATGCTGGCGAGCGCGCGGGCGTACGTCCTCGCCCACCCCGACGCCCGGCAGCCCTGGGACACCCCCGGCTACAAGATCCCCGGCGGCACCCCGAAGAGCCCCGCCTTCGCGGCGAATCTGCCGGCCTTCCCCGCCAATCTGCGCAAGCAGCTCGCGGGCGCGCCCTATCCGGCGCCGCTGGCGATCCTGTCCGCCGCCGTCGAGGGCTCGCAGGTCGACATCGACACCGCCACCCTCATCGAGGCCCGCTACTTCACCGAGCTGGCCTGCGGCCGGACCTCGAAGAACATGATCCAGGCGTTCTTCTTCGACATGCAGGCCGTCAACTCCGGCGCCAGCCGCCCCGAGGGCGTCCCGACCCGGCCGGTCACCAAGGTCGCCGTCCTCGGCGCGGGCATGATGGGCGCGGGCATCGCGTACTCCTGCGCGCGCGCAGGAATCGACGTCGTCCTCAAGGACGTCACCGTGGAGGCCGCCGAGCGCGGCAAGGCGTACTCCGTGACGCTGCTCGACAAGGCGCTGGCCAAGGGCCGCACCACCCCGCGGAAGCGGGACGCGCTGCTCGCCCGGATCACCCCGACCGCCGACCCGGCGGACCTGGCGGGCTGTGACGCCGTCATCGAGGCGGTCTTCGAGGACGCCACGCTCAAGCACAAGGTCTTCCAGGAGATCGAGCACATCGTGGCACCCGACGCGCTGCTCTGCTCCAACACCTCCACGCTGCCCATCTCGGCGCTCGCCGAAGGCGTGCGGCGGCAGGACGACTTCATCGGCCTGCACTTCTTCTCGCCGGTCGACAAGATGCCGCTGGTGGAGATCATCAAGGGCGAGCGGACCGGCGACGAGGCGCTGGCCCGCGCCTTCGACCTGGTGCGGCAGATCCGCAAGACGCCGATCGTCGTCAACGACTCGCGCGGCTTCTTCACTTCTCGCGTCATCGGCCACTTCATCAACGAGGGCGTCGCCATGGTCGGCGAGGGCGTCGCGGCGGCCTCCGTCGAACAGGCCGCCGCCCAGGCGGGCTACCCGGCCAAGGTGCTGTCGCTCCTCGACGAGCTGACGCTCACCCTGCCGCGCAAGATCCGCCGCGAGACGCGTACCGCGATCGAGGCGGAGGGCGGCCAGTGGCAGGAGCACCCGGCCGAGCGGGTCATCGACCGCATGGTGGACGAGTTCGAGCGGACCGGACGCAGCGGCGGCGCGGGCTTCTACGACTACGCGGACGGCCGCCGTACCCGGTTGTGGCCCGGTCTTGCGGAGCATTTCGGTAAACCCGGCATCGAGATCCCGATGCGGGACATGCAGGAGCGGATGCTCTTCGCGGAGTCTCTGGACACGGTCCGGCTGCTCGAAGAAGGCGTCCTCACCTCGGTCGCCGACGCCAACATCGGCTCCATCCTCGGCATCGGCTTCCCCGCCTGGACCGGGGGCGTCCTTCAGTACATCAACGGCTACGAGGGCGGCGTCGCGGGCTTCACCGCCCGCGCCCGCGAACTGGCCGACACCTATGGCGAGCGTTTCGCACCGCCCGCGCTGCTGGTGGCGAAGGCCGAGAGCGGCGAGACGTTCACGGACGGGCGCTGACGCCCGGAAGCCGGCGGACGGGCGCTGAGGCGTAGGCGCTCAGGCGCTACGGGGAATGCTGCGGGTTCTGCTCGGGGTCCGGCTTCGGCGGGGGCACCGGCCAGGCCCGCAGCTCCTCCTTCAGCGACCGCTGGAAGGCGGTGACCAGCGCCTGTACGACCAGGGGCTGCATCTGGGCCGACAGCGACCGCATCCGCTCCGGGCGGTCCGGCTCCCCCACCTCGTCCAGGAAGATCCGGCCCAGTTCGTGAGCGGCGGCCCGCGCGTGCTCCAGCATCACCTCGCGCGCGGCCAGGATCGTCTCCACGGGGAAGGGCACGTCCAGCAGCCGCACCCCCAGGTGCAGGATGCCCGGATCCACCCGGAAGGAGTCGGGGTCGGGGGTGCGTTCCAGCACGTTCATGGCCGCGAGCCGGTCCAGGTCCGCGTCGTCCAGCGGGCGCCCCGCGCGGCGTTCGAGCCGCTCCCGGTCGATCTCCTGGCTGCCCTCCGGCAGCCAGGACGCCACCAGGGCGCGGTGGATCGCCAGGTCGTGGGCGCTGATGTCGGCGGGGAGTTGCTGGAGATAACGCTCGATCGCCGCCAGGGTGAGGCCCTGGTGCTGCAACTCCTCGATCAGCGCCAGCCGGGACAGGTGCGCGGCGCCGTATCGGCCCACCCGGCGCGGACCGATGTCGGGCGGCGGGAGCAGGCCGCGGGCGCTGTAGAAGCGGACGGTGCGCACCGTCACCCCGGCGCGGGCGGCCAGCTCGTCGATGGTGAGAGCGGTCTGGGGCACCTGGACAGTATCGCTGTCGCACCAGCGCTGTGAAAGTCCTCGCACGCTGTACGGCGGACGCTTCCGCCCGGCCCCGAGCCTCGTACGCTGGCCCGCGTGCGCCTGTTTCCGCCGCCGCGCGCGGCCCTGCCGATCCTGCTCGCGTGCTCCTTGTCGTGCTGCCTGTCGTGCTCCGGCGGCGGCACGGCGGCCCCCGACCGTACGGGCCACGCCTCGGGCTCCACCGACGTCGGGGCGCCCGGAGTCGACGACCGGCTCTTCCCGCGGGCGGGCAACGGCGGATACGACGTCACGCACTACGGCCTCGACCTCGCGTACGACCCCGGCTCAGGAAAGCTGCGCGGCACGGCGGTCGTCTCCGCCACCGCCACCCAGCCGCTCGCGCGCTTCGACCTCGACCTGTCGGGGTTCACCGTCACCCGCGTGACCGTCGACGGGCGGAGCGCCGCCGTGGACCGCGCGGACAGCGAGCTGAGGGTCACGCCCGCGACGCCGCTGCGCGACGGCGCGCGCTTCGAGACGACCGTGACGTACGAAGGCGTCCCGCCGACCCTCACCGACCCGGACGGCTCGCACGAGGGCTGGTTCCGTACCGACGACGGCGCGCTCGCCCTGGGCGAACCGGTCGGCGCCATGGCCTGGTTCCCTTCGAACAACCATCCCTCGGACAAGGCCGCCTACGACATCACCGTCACCGTCCCCGACGGTCTCACCGCCGTGTCCAACGGCGAACTGGTCGACAGCGCCGGCCACGGCGGCAGGACCGCGTTCCACTGGCGCGCCAAGGAGCCGATGGCGACGTATCTGGCCACCGTCGCCATCGGGCACTTCGACATCACGCGGTCCCGTACCGGTGGCGGGGTGCCGGTCCACGTCGCGGTCGACCCGCGCTCCGACGACCCGACGACGGCGGCGGCGCTGCGCCGTATCCCGGAGATCGTGGACTGGGAGAGCGGGCTGTTCGGGCCCTATCCCTTCTCGTCCGTCGGCGCGATCGTCGACCACCTGCCGAGCGGGCGGGTCGGGTACGCGCTGGAGGCCCAGACGAAGCCGGTCTTCCCCGGCGACGGCGAGCCGGGCGACCCCGCCGTGCCGCTGGACACCCTCGTCCACGAACTGTCCCACCAGTGGTTCGGCGACTCCGTCACGCCCGCCGCCTGGCAGGACATGTGGCTCAACGAGGGCTTCGCGACCTACGCCGAGTGGCTGTGGCAGGAGCACGAGGGCGGGCGCACCGTCGAGCGGAGCGCCGCAGCGGCCCTCGCCGACCCCGCCAACAGCGCCTTCCCGCCCGCCGCGCCGCCCGGCCCCGACCACATCTCCGACGCCCCCGTGTACGGCGGCGGCGCCCTCGTCCTCTACCAACTCCGCGAAGCCCTCGGCCCGACCGCCTTCGCCACCCTCCTGCGCACCTGGCCCGCCGCCCACCGCCACGGCAACGCCACCACCGCCGACTTCACCGCCTTCTGCCAACGCCTCACCCCCCACGACCTCACCCCGCTGTTCACCGCCTGGCTCCACACCACCCACCACCCGTCGTCGCTTTGAGCGCGGGTGCGTTGTCAGTGGTCGCGCTTACCGTGGCGGCATGGGGAGATCACATATGTGCGGGGGGACGCCCCCGCACCACAGGGCAAGGGCGTCAAAGTCATCGCGCATGTCTGCAACGGCCTGGGCGGCTGGGGCAAGGGCTTCGTCGTCGCCGTGTCGCGCCGCTGGCCGGAGCCCGAGGCCGCCTACCGGCGCTGGCACCGCGAGCGGGCGCGCAACGACTTCGGCCTCGGCGCAATCCAGTGGGTGCGGGTCGGCAGCTATGTGTGGGTGGCCAACCTGATCGGCCAGCGCGGCATGCGCACCGGCAGCAAGGGTGCGCCGGTGCGGTACGAGGCGATCGACGCCGCCCTCGCGGCGCTCGGCGACCGGGCATTGGAGCTGGGAGCCTCCGTGCACATGCCGAGGATCGGCTGCGGTCTGGCGGGCGGGCGGTGGGCGCGGGTCGAGCCGCTGGTGACCGCGCGGCTCGTGGAACGCGGGGTGGCCGTCACGGTCTACGACCGTGACGGCTGAACCGCCGGGGGTGGCGGAAGGGGACTGCGGCGGTGGGGAGTTCAGACGGCGGGGGAGCGCAGGGGGGCGCCCACGGAGTGCATGTGGGACAGGGCCTGGACGTAGGAGTCGATCAGGCCGGTCTCGGTGTAGGGGACGGACAGACGGCGGCAGTGGGCGCGCACCAGCGGCTGGGCGAGCCGGAGGTGGGGGCGGGGGAGGCTGGGGAAGAGGTGGTGCTCGACCTGGTAGTTGAGCCCGCCGAGGAACCAGTCGGTGAGCGGATTGCCGCGCACATTGCGGGAGGTGAGCACCTGACGGCGCAGATGGCCCCAGCGCGAGCCCTCCTCGGGCATCTCCATGCCCTTGTGGTTGGGCGCGAACGCACAGCCCAGGTGCAGCCCGAACAGCGCGTGGTGCACCAGGGCGAAGACGACCGCCTGCCACACCGGCATCGCGAACAGCAGCAGCGCCGCGTAACCCGCCAGGTGGGCCACCAACAGCGAGCCCTCGACCAGCCGTTGCCGCGGCTCCTGCCGCTTCAGCTCCTGGAGACTCGCCACCTTCAGGGCCAGCCCCTCCAGCAGCAGCATCGGGAAGAACAGCCGCGCCTGATGACGGGTCAGGAAGCGTGCGAAGCCCTCCCGTTCGACCGCCTGCGCCTGCGTCCACACCAGCGCGCCGACCTCGACGTCCGGATCCTTGCCCACATGGTTCGGATTGGCGTGGTGCCGATTGTGCTTGTCGGTCCACCAGCCCGCGCCCATGCCCAGCAGCAGATTGCCGTGGATGAGCCCGATCAGCCGGTTCGTCCGACGGCTCTCGGCGATCTGGTGGTGCCCGGCGTCGTGCCCGATGAACGCGGTACGCGCCCCCAGCACCGCCGCGGGCAGCGCGAGCGCCACCACCCACCACGAGCCCGTCCCGCCGACCAGCACCACCGCCGACCACACCGCGGCGACGGCCACGAGATTCAGCGCGATCGACCTCGCGTAGTGGTCGACGCGCCGCCGCAGCAGCCCGGCCGCCTTGACCTCGCGCAGCAGCGGTGCGAAATCACTGCCCGATCCCGATCCCGATCCCGATCCTGGCCCCGCCCCCGTACCGGAGTCCGCCCCCGTACCGGCGGAGTCCGCGTCCGGGCCCGCCGTCCCGTCGGACCGCCGTCCCGGCGCGTCGATGATCGTGCTGGTCGCTGTAGCCATGGGCGCTCCTCGGGGTCCGGCGATGGCCGGTTCGACGTCCGGTGTGAGGCCTGACCGGCCACACCTCGACGCTATGGACTGCCACTGATCCCCGACCATGGCGCCATCACCCGGTTCCCCGGGGTGGCAGACCCCGGAAAAACCTGGGGATAACCCCACCTACGCGCTGCCAGGATGTCCGGCGTGACGACGAACAACACGCACGCGACCGGCTGGGCGGTCGCGCCTGTACCCATCACCGGCTCCGAGGCGGCGACGCTGCTGCGCCGCTACTACACCGAGCTGGTCAGCCGCTTTTACGGCCGTCCGACGGACGACGCCGAGGTCTCCGCCGTGCTCGCGGAGGAGCCCAGCGACGATCTCGTGCCACCCACCGGAGAATTCCTCGCCGTCCGGCTCGCCGGCGCTCCTGCCCGCGGCGTACCGGTCGGCTGTGTGGGCCTGCGCGTCCTCGACGCGCACACCATGGAGCTGACCCGGATGTATGTCGGCCCCGAAGCTCGCGGCCAGGGCGTCGCGGGCCTGCTCGTCGGCGCCGCGGAAACCCTCGCCCGCGACACCTTCCACGCGGACACGATCCGCCTGGACACGCGCAAGGACCTGGTGGAGGCCCGTGCGCTGTACGCCAAGCACGGCTACAGGGAGATCGCCCGCTACAACACGAGCCCATACGCGGACCACTGGTTCGAAAAGCGGCTGCGGTGAGCTGATTCGGCGGGGACACGGCCTGGTGCGGGGGCCACTGTCAACAGCCTCACCGCACCCGCACAACGAGCCGGAACCGCGCATCGTTCCCGCCGCCTGCGGCCGGTCGCGGCCGGGTGACGTCTAACATGCAGTGAACAGCCGAGCACACGAGGAGCGAGATCATCAGCGGTAACGGATCGGTCGAGCGCAGGATCGCCGAGGAACTGGGCGTACGCGAAGGGCAGGTGCGCTCCGCCGTCGAACTGCTCGACGGCGGAGCGACCGTGCCGTTCATCGCGCGGTACCGCAAGGAAGCCACCGGCACCTTGGACGACGCGCAACTGCGCGCTCTCGAGGAGCGGTTGCGCTATCTGCGCGAGCTGGACGAACGGCGCGCGGCCGTCCTGGAGTCCATCGAGTCCCAGGGCAAGCTGGACGACGCGCTGAAGGCGCAGATCATGGCCGCCGACTCCAAGGCGCGCCTGGAGGACATCTACCTGCCCTTCAAGCCCAAGCGCCGCACCAAGGCCCAGATCGCCCGCGAGGCGGGTCTGGAACCGCTGGCCGACCTGCTGCTGGCCGACCCGGAGACCGACCCGCAGGCCGAGGCCGCGAAATACGTCTCCTCCGACAAGGGCGTGGAGGACCCGGCGGCGGCGCTCGAGGGCGCGCGCTCCATCCTCACCGAGCGCTTCTCCGAGGACGCCGACCTGGTCGGCGAGCTGCGCACCCGGATGTGGACGCGCGGCAGGCTCGTCGCGAAGGTGCGCGAGGGCAAGGAGGAGCAGGGTGCCAAATTCTCCGACTACTTCGACTTCGCCGAGCCCTTCACCAAGCTCCCCTCGCACCGCGTGCTGGCCATGCTCCGCGGCGAGAAGGAGGAGATCCTCGACCTCACCCTGGAGCCGGAGGAGCCCACCGAGGGACCGTCCAGCTTCGAGCGGCGGATCGCGCAGAACTTCGACATCGCCGACCGCGGACGCCCCGCCGACAAATGGCTCGGCGACACCGTGCGCTGGGCCTGGCGCACCCGTTTCCTGGTCCGCCTCGGCATCGACCTGCGCGTCCAGCTCCGCCAGGAGGCCGAGGACGAGGCGGTACGGGTCTTCGCCGCGAATCTCCGCGACCTGCTGCTCGCCGCGCCCGCGGGCACCCGCGCCACCATGGGCCTGGACCCCGGCCTGCGCACGGGCGTCAAGGTCGCCGTGGTCGACGACACCGGCAAGGTGGTCGCCACCGACACGATCTACCCGCACGTGCCGCGCAACAAGTGGGACGAGTCGCTGGCCACCCTCGCCCGGCTCGCGAAGGCCCACCGCGTCGACCTGATCGCCATCGGCAACGGCACGGCCTCCCGCGAGACCGACAAGCTCGCCGCCGACCTGATCAAGCTGCACCCCGATCTGAAGCTCACCAAGGCCGTCGTCTCCGAGGCGGGCGCCTCGGTCTACTCCGCCTCGGCCTACGCCTCCGCCGAACTCCCCGAGCTCGACGTGTCCCTGCGCGGCGCCGTCTCCATCGCCCGCCGCCTCCAGGACCCGCTCGCCGAACTGGTGAAGATCGACCCGCGCTCGATCGGCGTCGGCCAGTACCAGCACGACCTGTCGGAGCTGAAGCTCTCCCGCTCCCTGGACGCGGTCGTCGAGGACTGCGTCAACGGCGTCGGCGTGGACGTCAACACCGCGTCCGTACCGCTGCTGCGCCGTGTCTCGGGCATCACCGAGGGCCTGGCGGGCAACATCGTCGCCCACCGCGACGCCAACGGCCCCTTCCGTACCCGCAAGGACCTCAAGGAGGTCGCGCGGCTCGGCCCGAAGGCGTACGAGCAGTGCGCGGGCTTCCTGCGGATCGTGGACGGCGACGACCCGCTGGACGCCTCCAGCGTGCACCCCGAGTCGTATCCGGTGGTGCGGCGGATCAGCGGCACCGCGAAGACCGACATCAAGTCGCTGATCGGCAACGGCACGGTGCTGCGGACGCTGCGTCCGCAGGACTTCGTGGACGACACCTTCGGTCTGCCGACGGTCACCGACATCCTCGCCGAGTTGGAGAAGCCGGGCCGCGACCCGCGTCCCGCCTTCAAGACCGCCACCTTCAAGGACGGCGTCGAGGAGATGAAGGACCTCAGGCCGGGGATGATCCTCGAAGGCGTCGTCACCAATGTCGCCGCCTTCGGCGCCTTCGTGGACGTCGGCGTCCACCAGGACGGCCTGGTCCATGTCTCCGCGCTCTCCGACACCTTCGTGTCCGACCCGCGCGAGGTCGTCAAGCCCGGCGACATCGTCCGCGTGAAGGTGCTGGACGTCGACCTGCCGCGCAAGCGGATCTCGCTGACGCTGCGCCTGGACGACGAGCCGGGCACCGGGCGCCAACAGCGCGGCGGCGGGGCCGCTGGCGCCGGCGAGCGCCGCAGCGGACCGCCCCGGCAGGGCGGCGGCCAGGGTCAGAACCGGCAGGGTGGCCAGGGTCAGAACCGGCAAGGCGGCGGCCAGGGCAGGCAGGGTCAGGGCGGCGGCCAGGGCCAGGGCGGCGGACGCCGCGGCGGCGGTCAACAGCCCGCGCCCGGCGGCGCGATGGCCGACGCCTTGCGCAGGGCGGGCCTGACCGGCAACAAGTAGCCGACGACGTACGACCGTTGAGGCGGCGGGGCCAGATCCTCCGCACACCCCCCCGCCGCCTCAGCCGTCCCAGGACCTTACGTACGCCCCCTGTTGACGTGGCCTGGTCAGGCGCTAGCCTCTGGCGTGCTCTCCCTCACGCGGGCTGCCCGCTTCCAGTGGATATCCGTGGTGGTGGCGGTACTCGCCGCCCTGGCCGCCGTACTCACCGCTCCGTCCTCCGCGTACGCCGGTACCCCCGGCGGCGGAGGAGGCGGAACCGTACGGCACGGTCTCAGCCAACCCGACTACTCCTACGCCAACGCGATCCGCGAGGCCGTCTGGGTGGACACCGGTCTCGACGGTGACGGCGACGGCCGCACCGACCGGGTCGCCGTGGACATCGTCCGCCCCTCGGAGCCCGCCGCCGCCGGGCGCAAGGTCCCCGTGATCATGGACGCGAGCCCGTACTACTCCTGCTGCGGACGCGGCAACGAGAGCCAGCTCAAGACCTATGACGCCAACGGGAACATCGTCCGGGCGCCGCTGTTCTACGACAACTACTTTGTGCCCCGCGGCTACGCGACCGTCTTGGTCGACCTCGCGGGCACCGACCGCTCCGACGGCTGCGTGGACGTCGGCGGCCCCTCCGACGTGCAGTCCGCGAAGGCCGTCGTCGACTGGCTCAACGGCCGCGCCCGCGGCTACAGCGCCCGCTCCGGCGGCCACGCGGTCTCGGCGGGCTGGACCAACGGCAACGTCGGCATGATCGGCAAGAGCTGGGACGGCACCATCGCCAACGGCGTCGCCGCCACCGGGGTGCGCGGCCTGAAGACCATCGTGCCGATCAGCTCCATCTCCTCCTGGTACGACTACTACTTCCACCAGGGCGCGGCGCTCCAGGACGGCCCCGAGTGGCTGTCGGACTACGTCGAGAGCGACAGCGCGCACGCCCACTGCGCCGCCGCCCAGCAGAAGATCATCGACGGCTCGCCGCGCAGCGGGGACTGGACGCCGTTCTGGACCGCGCGGGACTACGTGAAGGACGCGGGCAAGGTACGGGCCAGCGTCTTCGCCGTGCAGGGCATGCAGGACCTCAACGTCCGCACCAAGCACTTCGGCCAGTGGTGGCAGGCGCTCGCCGCCCACGGCGTCGAGCGCAAGGTGTGGCTGTCGCAGACCGGCCACGTCGACCCCTTCGACTACCGGCGCACCGACTGGGTCCCCACCCTCCAGCGCTGGTTCGACCACTACCTGCTGGGCGTCGACAACGGCATCCAGCGGCAGCCGATGGCCGACATCGAGCGCACCGTCGACCACTGGACCACCGACCGCGTGTGGCCGCCCGCCGCGACCCGCACGACCTCGCTCAGCCTGAGCCCGACGGCCACCGACGGCCTGGGCACGCTCGGCACCCGGCACGCCGGGCCCGGCGGCACCGAGTCGTTCACCGACGACCCGAATCTGTGGGAGGAGGACTGGGCGGCGGCGGCCGACACCGCGACCGCGGCCAAGACCGTCTTCACCACCGGGACGCTCGCCAAGGACCTGCGGCTGTCCGGCGGCGGCACGTTCACCGTGACCGCCACCTCGTCCACCACCAGCGCGCACCTGTCGGCGGTCCTGGTCGACCTCGGGCCGGCCACCATCCGTGACTTCCTCGGCAACGGCGAGGGCATCACCACTCTGGCCACCCGCTCCTGCTACGGGGAGAGCACCGCGGGCGACAGCGCCTGCTACCTCGACACCGCCGCCGACACCACGACCGTCGACCACACGGTCTTCAGCCGCGGCTGGGCCGACCTCGGGCACTACGCGTCGCTCTCCCACGGCGTGCCGCTCACCCCGGGCAAGCCCTACACGATGACCGTCCAGCTCGCGGCCACCGACCACGTCGTACCGGCGGGGCACCGGCTCGCGCTGATCGTCGCGGGCACCGACGGCGGCCTCATCCTGCCGCCCGACACGACGCCCAAGGTCACCGTCGACCTGTCGCACTCCCTGCTGAGGCTGCCGCTGGTCGGCGGTTCCGGCGCGCTGTCGACCCGTGCGGGCGCGGCGCCCCGCGGCAAGGCCGCGCTGACCCCGGCTCCGGCGCCCTCCGTGGCCCCGGCCGCCCGGCTGGGCTGACGCCCGGCCTGGTTCCCCCCGCTTCCCGGCGTTACGGTTACAGGGATACGGCCCTCGGGACGCGGGGGGAACCACGGTTGTCCGCGGCGCGTTCTCCTGGGTAGAAGCGGTGAGGGCGCGGCGCTTGCCGCCGTGAACGGAGGCGGGGAAATGTCGAATCGCGCGAAGATCGTCATCGGTGGCGTGGCGTTGGGTCTGTTCCTGTGGATCTGGATCCCCTTCTGGGCTGTCGTCCTGGTCATCGTGGGCGTGCCCGCGATCGCCTACTTCTCCCTCGACTCCTCGCAGCGGCGTCGGCTGCGGCGCGTGAGCCGTCGGCAAATAGGTCGCTGACCTGGTACGACCCCCGATAGTGTGCCGCTGCGACCAGGGCACCGAAGCCGGGCGAACACGTCCCGTTCCCGTGTCGCCGCGGCACGAGAGGGCCTGATCAGACGATGGCGACGGACATCCGGTCCACCCAGGACCTGCTCGACCACGCTGGGGACCGGCTGAAGTATCTGTACTTCTGGGGCCACCGCCCGCAGCGCGACGGCAGTGTCGGCGCCGGCTGCCTCAGCCAGTGGTGGCCCGCGCCCTTCACCGTCGACGGCGTCACCTACGCGACCGCCGAGCACTGGATGATGGCGGGCAAGGCCCGGCTCTTCGACGACCCCGACGCCGAGCGGCGGGCTGTCGCGGCGGGCCACCCGAAGACCGCCAAGAGCGTCGGCCGCACCGTCCGCGGCTTCGACCAGGCCGTGTGGGAAGCGGAGCGCTTCGACCTGGTCATCGAAGGCAATGTCCACAAATTCCGCCAGCACCCCGACCTGCTGGCCTACCTGCTCGGCACCGGGAGCCGCGTATTGGTCGAGGCCAGCCCGATGGACCGGGTCTGGGGCATCGGACTGGCCGCCGACGACGAGCGCGCCGCGGACCCGGCCACCTGGCGCGGGCTGAATCTGCTGGGCTTCGCCTTGATGGAGGCGAGAGCCCGGCTGGCGGCGGAAGGCTAGTCCTGCGAGCCCGGCCTGCGGCGGAGGGTCCCTCCGCCGCAGGCCGGGCCGGTCGGGCTACTTCAGGTACGGTCCGTCCGTACCGATCTTGCCGGGCGCCGCGTTCTTGCCGCCCAGGTCGAGCACGTACACCCGCATGTCGCCCTTGCCGGGCGCCGCGACGGCCAGCGTCCCGTCCGTCACGGTCCGCACGTCACCCGAGACGGCGTCCACGTAACGGCCGTTGGGGACGCCGCTGAAGGACGCCGCGTCCGTCACCGTCACCAGCGCGAAGCTGTCGACGCCCGACGCGGTGTCGGTGTAACGACGCTTGAACGACATGCCGCCGCCGTTCACCCCCTCGGTGCTGTACTGGCCCATCTGCAACGCCGGAATGGCGCGCCGGATCAGATTCAGCCGTTGGAGGTGTTTGACCAGAGGCTGCGCCAAAGTGGTGGCCACCGCCCCCGAGGCACTGTCGGCCTTCCCGAACTCCGAGGCCGTCACCGTGCCCGCCACATGGTCGCCGTAGTACGCGCGCCCCGTCGTCGCCAGCGGGCAACTCGGCCCGCAGTCGATCGTCTTCCCGGCCTGGAACTGGATCTCCGACCCGTAGTAGAGCGTCGGGATGCCGCGGAAAGTCCACATCAGCGCCATGTTCTCGGCCCACGCGTCCTGTCCGCCGGTGTAGCGCACCGACGACTTGTTGGGACCGTAGTCGTGGCTGTCGACATAGACGACGTTGTACGTGGCGTCGTTCGTCGAGTCGTCCGAGTCCTTGCCGTTGTTGAAAGCGTTGTGCGCGTCACCGAAATTCATGTGCATGCGCATGTCGATGATGTTCATACCGGAGAATTTGCTGTGGTCCGGGGTGTGATACGCGTTCCCTTCCAGGAAGGCGTTCGCGGACGTCGGCTGATTTCCGGTGCCGAGCTGCTCCTCGTAGTTGTACTGCTCGATCGACGCGGTGGCGTCGTCCGCGCTGTACTCCTTGCGCTCCTTCCAGGTGTAGAACTGCGCCGAGTGGTTGACCGATCCGCGGTTCCACTTGTCGTTGACGAAAGCGCCGACCTCACCGAAGACGAAGAAGTTCCGCGCCTTGTCGGGACCCCAGTCCTGGATCTCGCGCTGCTGGATCGCGGGCAGGAAACGCCGGTTCCAGGTGACGCGCGGAATGTGCACGGCGGTGTCCACGCGGAAGCCGTCCACCCCCATGTCGATGTACTTGTTGTACGCGCCGATCAGATAGTTCTGCACCTGCGCGTTCTCGGTGTTGAAGTCCGCGAGGTCGTCGGCGAGCCAGCAGGAACGCGAGTCCTCGCCCTCCCAGTTGCCGATCCAGCACTGGTGGTAGAGCGACGCGGGGAACATCTTCGAAGTGGGGTTCGGCCACTGGCAGTTGTAGATCGTGTAGCCCTCAGGGCTCTTCTGCCCCGTTGGCTTGCCCCAGTTCAGGCACGTGTTGCCGGACGGCTCGGCAGTGGACCACAGATCGCCGTTGTAGTACGACTTGCCGGTCTTGGGATCGATCGTCAGACCGTCGTACTCGAAGCCCTGCTCCTTCTCGTCGTAATACCACGACCACTGCGAGTCCCTGACGCCGTAGACCGTCGGTACGAACAGCCCCTTGGCGCCCCACCGGGAACTGTGGTTGTAGACCACGTCCTGGTAGATCTTGATCCCCTTGGCGTGGGCCGCGTTGATCAGATCCTGATACGACGCCCCGGCCGATTCCAGGCGCGGGTCGACCCGGTAGAAGTCCCAGCCGTGGTAACCGTGGTAGTCGTAGTCGCTGCGGTTGAGCACCACGGGCGTGATCCAGATGGCCGAGAAACCGAGCGCCTTGATGTAGTCGAGCTTCTGCACCAGGCCCTTGAAGTCACCTCGGAACATCGGGTCGTTGTTGGCCGCGTTCCCCGACGCCACGTCCTGGTTGCCGCCGCGGTCGTTGCTCGTGTCGCCGTCGTAGAAGCGCGCGGTGAGCACGAAGTAGATCGGGTCCTTGCGCGGGTCGGTGCCGAGCGGTGTGCCCGGAGTCGCGGGCGGCGGCGCGTGGCCGGTGGTCGCCCGAGCCGGAGCGGAGGCGGCGGAGATGTTGCCCGCCGCGTCCAGCGCCTGGACGGTGTACGTGTAGGCGGTGTCCGCCTCCAGGCCGGACTCGGAGAAGACCGTCGAGCCGACACTGGTGACGATCGTGCCCTTGGTGCCGCCGGTCCTGGTGACCCGGTAGCCCGTGACCCCGGTGTCGTCGGTCGACGGATTCCAGGTCACCACGATCGAGGTGTCGGTCGCGGTCGCCTTCACCGTGCCGGGGACGGTCGGCGGCGTCGTGTCGGGGACGACGGCCGCGCAGGGATCGGCCGCGTTGGCCGTGACCTTGGTGTCCTTGACGGTGCTGACGCCCTTGGACAGCGCGTAGTTGGCGCCGTTGTTGTTGTCCCAGGTGCCGTTGCCGTTGTTGAAGGTGGCGGCGAGCCCCGCGGCCGTGCCGAGGTCGACGGTCTTCTTCACCCACCCGGTGCAGGCCGCCTCCATGCCGATGCCCGGCACGGTCGTCCACGCGCCGCCGGTCGGCGCGTAGTGCAGATTGACGGTGGTCCAGCCGACGGTCGCGGTGGAGTAGAAGACGGTGGCCGAGGTGCCGGACGGGCTGCCCGTCTCGCCGCCGCCCGGGTCCCCGCCGCTCGCGCACGGGTCGCTGTGGGCGATGGCGCCGTTGTTGACGGTGATGGTGCCGGTGCCCAGGGCGTAGTTCTTGCCGCCGTTGTTGTCCCAGGTGCCCTGGCCGTTGTTGAAGGTCGCCTGCCAGCCGGTGGCCGTGCCGAGGTCGACGGTCTTCTTCACCCAGCCGGTGCAGGCGCTCTGCATGGCGACGCCGGGCACGGTCGTCCAGCTCCCGCCGTCGGGCGCCCAGTGCAGGTTGTACGACGACCAGTTGGTCGTCGCGGTGGAGTAGTAGACGGTTGCGGTGTTCGAGCCCGCGGCCGAGGCGGCGTGCGCGGAACCGGTGGAAAGGGAGGGGAGCAGGGCCGCCAGGAGTCCCAAGACGACAGCCACCACTGCTGTCAGCGGACCTGGTCGATATCTGTGGCGCGAAGCGACGGTCACGTCGTGCTCCTCGGACGGGGCCGCGAGGGCGGCCGGTAGAGGAAGCCGTACGTCCGCGCGCCACGGAACAAACGGCCGGACAAGTTGCGCAAGTTGCTGCAACAAGTTGCTGCGAGAACGGTCGTGAGATTACTGGGACATGTCATGGACGTAAAGAGGTCTGACGGGGTTGCGTTCCCGGGTCCCGCCGCGCCGCCGCGTAGGGTTCCCGAGACGGGCGGGTGACGTACCCGGCCGACCGGTCGGAGAACCGTACGGATCGGACCCGGACCCCGGCCTCGGACCCCGGCGGACCGTAAGCGGAAGGGGACCCACGGAAGATGACGGAGCGTCTGGTGGTCATCGGCGGTGACGCCGCCGGGATGTCGGCCGCGTCCCAGGCCCGCCGCCGCAGAGCGGCGGACGACCTGGAGATCGTCGCGTTCGAACGCGGACGGCACACGTCGTACTCCGCCTGCGGCATCCCGTACTGGATCGGCGGCGACACCACAGGCCCCGACGCGCTGGTCGCGCGTACCGCCGAGGAGCACCGCGAGCGCGACATCGACCTGCGGATGGGCACCGAGGTGGTCGACATCGACCTCGCCGCCGGCCGGGTGCGGGCGCGGGACGCCGACGGCCGCGAGGAGTGGACCGGCTACGACCACCTCGTCGTCGCCACCGGCGCGGAACCCGTACGGCCGCCCGTCCCCGGCATCGACGCGCCCGGCGTGCACGGCGTCCAGACCCTGGACGACGGCGAGCGCGTCCTGGCCACCCTCGACGGGGTCGGCGTACGCCGCGCCGTGGTGGTCGGCGGCGGCTACATCGGCGTGGAGATGGCCGAGGCCCTGCTGAAGCACGGCCTCGACGTGACCCTCGTCGACCGCGCCGAGCAGCCGATGAGCACCCTCGACCCCGACATGGGACGCCTGGTGCGCGGCGCGATGGAGGGACTCGGCGTCCGCGTCGTCTCCGGCGCCGCCGTCCGCGCGGTGCTCACCGGCGCCGACGGCCGGGCCCGCGCGGTCGCCACCGACGACGCCGAATACCCCGCCGACATCGTGATCCTGGGCATCGGCGTATGCCCCGGCACCGCGCTCGCCCGCGACGCGGGACTGCCGCTGGGCGCGCACGGCGGCCTGCTGACCGACCTGGCCATGCGCGTACGCGGCCACGAGCGGGTCTGGGCGGGCGGCGACTGCGTGGAAGTCCTCAACCTCGTCTCCGGCGACCTCCAGCACATCGCCCTCGGCACCCACGCCAACAAGCACGGCCGCATCATCGGCACCAACATCGGCGGCGGCTACGCCACCTTCCCCGGCGTCGTCGGCACCGCCGTCAGCAAGGTCTGCGACGTCGAGATCGCCCGCACCGGCCTCAAGGAGTCCCAGGCGCGCCGCGCCGGACTCCACTACGTGACCGCCGTCATCGAGTCCACCAGCAGGGCCGGCTACTACCCGGACGCCGACCCGATGACCGTCAAGATGCTCGCGGAACGCGGCACCGGGCGGCTGCTCGGCCTCCAGATCGTCGGCCGCGAAGGCGCCGCCAAGCGGGTCGACGTCGGGGCCGTCGCGCTCACCGCGCGGATGACGGTCGAGGACATGGTCGCGCTCGACCTCGGCTACGCGCCGCCGTTCTCGCCCGTGTGGGACCCGGTGCTGATCGCCGCGCGCAAGGCGGCGGACGCGGTGGTGGCGGACGTCAGAGCGCGCTGACGGCGGTTTTCGGCAGCAATATGCGGCGGTTTGCGGTTCCGGGCCCTTGCGGTGCCTTGCAGGGCTTTGCAGGGCTTGCGAGTCCTTGCGGGTCCCCGCGAGTCCTGATGGGTGTTCGCGGCTCTTCGCGCGGCTTCGCGGTCAGGACGGGGCCGCGGCCAGCTTGCTGAGGGCTTCCAGCAACGGCGGCAGGGCGGCGCCGCGGCCGACCGGCAGTACCTCGCCGGGCGCGTCGTCCAGCAGCACGAAGGCGATGTCGTCGGTCCTGCCCACCAGGCTCCAGCCGGGTCCGTCCGCCCGCACCGCACCATATGCGGCCCGTACGCGGCCGGGCGGCGGCGGATTGCGTACGTACTCCTCCGCGCTTTCGAGGACGCGGCGGATGCCGGTGTGCGAGATGGAGGGCGGGTCGGCCGGGACGCCGGCCGCGTCTTGGGGCTCGGCTTCCGTCTCGGTGCCGACGGCTGTTCCGGCGTCGGTGCCCGTGCCTGCCTCCGTATCCGTATCCGTGCCCGCCGCCGTTTCCTTGGCCGCCTCCTGAGTCGCCTCCGCCGGTACGTCGAGCTGGTCGCGCCACTCGAACCAGCGGACCGCGATCTCGTCGGCCCCGAGGCGCCGTTGTGGCGGACCCCAGACGGAGGTGTCGGGCGGGGAGAGCGGGGCGCGGCCGCCCTCCTCGTCCGTCGGGTCGTGCGGGGCGGGGATGCCGGGTACGGCGACGGCGACCGGCAGCGGCCAGCCGGGCAGCGAGGCGGCCAGGCTGTTCTCGTCGGGCGCCAGGTCGTACTCGAGTCCGCAGTCCCAGGCCGCCAGCGCGCACGCCACCGTGGCGGTGTCCGTCGTCGCCACGGTCCAGCGCGCCCCGCCGCCGTCCTGCCCGAAGACCAGGCCGTAGCCGTCGGCCAGCGGTTCGAGACCCAACTCGGCGCAAGCGGCCGGATAGTCGTCCCCCAGGACGCCCGGGAACTGCCCCGGCGTCAGCATCGCGGCCGTCAGCACGAACAGCGCGTCGTCGTCCTCCGGGCTCTCGGCCGCGGTCATCCGTCGTCCCTCTCGCCTCGCCCGCCGTCTCTCGTCCGCGCACCTTAACCAGCGAGTAACCTCCGCGTCGAGAGGTCGCGATGGCCGGAAATCCGCTCGGGCGGTACGGCGCCGAACGGCCGATTTCCCGACGGTCCGCACCTGGTGATCGCCCGGCGTCGGCCCGGTCCCGGCCGCGCTGTCAGCTCTTCGCGTCGAGTGCGGTCAACGTCGTTCGCAGCCAGGCGAGTTCGGCGCGGCTGGTGGCCCGGGCGATGGTGAGCACACCCTGCCGGAAGGGATCGTCGACCTCTTCGGCGCGCAGCGGACGGTCGCCGTCGTAGAAGAAGCTGGCGGGCTGTTCGAGGAAGGCCAGCCTGCGGCGGAGTACGGCGGCCTGCGCCGCCGGGTCGGCGAGGTGGCGCAGAAAGGCCAGCACCGTGAACCACCGGTTCTCGTCGGTGATGTCCAACTCGGCGGGGTCGGCGAGCCGTCGCCGCAGTTCCGCCTGTCCCTCGGCGGTGAGCGTGAGCACATGGCGCGGTGCGGCCACCGCGCCGGGCTGCGTGTCGCGCCGCAGCCAACCGGCCTTCTCCAGCCGCTTGATCGCCGGATACAGGGTGCTCTCCGCGACCAGTCTGACGTGGCCGGTGAGCGCGGCGATGCGTCGGCGCAGTTCGTAGCCGTGCAGCGGGGTCTCGTGGAGGAAGCCGAGGATCGCGAGTTCCAGCATGCCGTCATTCTGCCTCAACTCTGCCTCATGTTCGATATACACCGTTGACGCGATACATCGGTGACGATGTATGGTGGTCGCCTCAGACGCCGATCAGGAGAGGTGGCAGCGGTGCGACAGACGGAATTCGGACCAAAGGGTGCGTACGTGCGGTGGACGGAGGCGGCGGGCGACGGGCCGGCCCGCGTCCATGTGCACGGACTGGGAGCGGCGTCGGGCGCGTACACCGCGCACATATCCGCGCATCCCGCGCTCGTGAACCGCCGTACGCTCTTCGTCGACCTGCCCGGCTTCGGCATCAGCGACCGCCCCGCGGACTTCGGCTACTCGCTGGAGGAGCACGCCGACGCGCTGGCCGCGGTCCTGGACGCCGCCGATGTGCGCGGCGCCGAGGTCGTGGGACACAGTATGGGCGGCGCCGTCGCGATCGTCCTCGCCCATCGGCGGCCGGAGCTGGTCTCGCGGCTCGTCCTCGCCGAGGCCAACCTCGATCCGGAGCCGCCCCGCGCCGCGGGGGGCAGCGGCATCGCCGGTTACACGGAGGAGGAATTCGTCCACTGCGGCGGATTCGCCGCCACATTGGAGCGCGTCGGCTGGCTGTGGCGCTCCACGATGCGGCTCGCCGACCCGGTGGCGCTGCACCGCACCGCGTGCGCGCTGGCGCGCGGCACCGAACCGACGATGCGCGCCATGCTGGTGGGGCTGGACATCCCCCGCACCTTCCTGGTGGGCGAGTTGAGCGCCGATGTCCGCGACCGCGCGGGCCTCGCCGCAGCCGGTGTGGACGTCATCACCGTGCCGCGCTCCGGCCACTGCCTGATGTTCGACAACCCGCAGGCGTACGCGGAGGCGATCGGCGGCGCGGCGGCCTGAGGCACCGCTGCCGCTGAGGCGCCGGGGGCGCGCTGGGAGGAGGTCACAGGTGGCGGGGCGCCGAGCAGGGTCACGCGTGTCGGACGGCCACCGCCAGATACCGCTCCGCGGAGTCGTCCAGCGATGCCAGCTCCCAGCCGGTCGCGGCCAGCAGGGGACGCAGTTGCGGCTCGGCGCGTACGTCGTCGGCGCGCAGTTCGTGCCCGCGGCGGGCGGCGAGGGCGGCGCGGCCGATCGGATGGAAGAGCGCCAACCGGCCGCCGGACCTGGTCACCCGGGCCAATTCGCGCAGTCCGGCCGCCGGGTCCGGCAGATGGTGCACGAGTCCGGCGGCGAAGACGGCGTCGAAAGCCGCGTCCCGCAACGGAAGCTCCTCGCCGGCCGCCTCGATCAGCGCTCCGTCCTGGTCCCGGCCGAGGGTGACGGCTTCCCGCAGCATCTCCGGGGTCAGATCGACACCGACCACCGTGCCCGCCGCACCGACGGCGGCCCGCATCAGCGGCAGCGCCCGCGCCGTACCGCAGCCCGCGTCCAGTGCCCGGCCGCCCGGCCGCAGCCCCAACTCGCCGACCGCCGCCGCGTAGACGGGAGTGTCGTCGGGGAACCGCTTCTCCCACCCCACGGCCTTCGCGGCGAAGAACTCCCTGACCTGGCGGCGTCCGCTCTCGAAACTGGCCATGCATCATGGTCGCATGATCACGTTCCGCTCCATCGGGCTCTTCTTGCTCGCCGCCGTCCTGGAGATCGGCGGTGCCTGGTTGATCTGGCAGGCGGTGCGCGAACACCGCGGCGTCGGCTGGGCGGGGGCCGGGATCGTCGCGCTCGGCCTCTACGGCTTCGTCGCCACACTCCAGCCCAACGCCGATTTCGGCCGGATCCTGGCGGCCTACGGCGGGGTCTTCGTGGCCGGATCTCTCCTGTGGGCGATGGCTCTCGATGGCTACCGTCCCGACCGATTCGACATCGTCGGAGCGGTCATCTGCCTGGTCGGAGTGGGTGTCATCATGTACGCGCCACGCGGCGGCTGATTTCCGCCGGTCGCCTCCTTTCACGGCTCCGGTCGGGCGCCGCCCGGCCCGAGAGGGGGTTGCCGAAGCGGGCCCGGCAGGACAGGCTCGTACCGCAGCGGAGACGGGAGGTAGGCAATGACGGTGGGCAAACCGCTCGCATGGCTGCTCGACGACCTGACGAAGCGGGTGCCGCACGTGAAGCACGCGCTCGTGCTCTCCAACGACGGGTTGGTCACGGGCGCCAGCGGCGATCTCGACCGGCCGACCGCGGAACACCTGGCCGCCGTGTCCTCGGGCTTCCACAGCCTGGCCAAGGGCGCGGGGCGGCAGTTCGCCGTCGGCGGCGTGCGCCAGACGATGGTCGAATTCGACGACGGCTTCCTCTTCGTCACCGCGGCGGGCGACGGCAGTTGCCTGTCCGTGCTCAGCGGCATGGAGGCCGATGTCGGCCAGGTCGCCTACGAGATGACGCTGCTCGTCCACCGCGTCGGCGAACACCTCGGCGTGGCTCCCAGGCAACCGGGCGCGGCACCTTCCTGAGCCGGGGCGTCCCGAAGTTATCCACAGGCTTCGAACGGGCTGTCGTCCGTACGCGATAGATTCGTCACTGTCAGTGATCGAAGTTCGCGGGGGAGTGACGACAGTGAAGACGACGACGAAGACGACGACGACGAAGACGACGACGACGAAGAACGCGAAGGCGACGACGGGGACGGCGCCCGCCTCGATGCCGGGAACGGGTTCCGCGGCGGCTTCCGGGACGAGAGCCGGAGCGGCCGGGACAAGGGCCGGAGCGAGGGCCGGGACGACGGCGGCGACGAGCGTGGGTACGGCGACCGTCGAGACGCGGCAGGTGGCGTGGACGCCGGGCGGCGGGGCGGGACAAGGGCCGGGAGGCGGGCGGGCGGCGCCGGAGACGGTGACGCTGAACCGGGCGCGGGAGGAGCTGGGCCTGGACTTCACGCTCTTTGAGCTGGCGCTCCAACTCGGCGAGATCCGCACGGTCTCGCGCGGCAGCGGCCAGTGGCGGGTGCCCGTGGACGAGCTGACCCGGCTGCGGGAGGCGGAAGGCCATCCACAGGCGCTGCTCGACCGGCTCCGACTGGTGACCAGCACCGAGGGCGCGGCGATGATCGGGATCAGCCGGGACCGCCTCGTACGGCTGGCGAGGCTCGGGCTGATCCGCCCGGTGCGCTGGTACGTCAACCGGTACCGGGCGCTGGTGTGGGTGTACCTCGGCCATGAGCTCCGGGAGTTCGCCGCCGCGAGCCCCGCGATGCTGAAGGGGCGGCTGCCCGCGGGACTGCGTGACGCGCTGGACGCCGGGCAGGATCAGCGGGCCCTCGGCTGGCGGTCCCGCCGGGTCGCCCAGCTCCTACGGGACTGCCATGACGCATGGGACGAGGCCGCCGTCTGGGCCGCGCTGCTCGGTCCCGATGTGACCGACGACGCCGTGCCCGACCCCTTCGACCGGGCCCGGCTGCGCGGAATCCGCGCGGCGCTGCCTCCGGGCCGCCCAGGACCGCTCGCCTCACCCGAGCTGACGAGAAGCCTCACGACCGCCGACCATCCGGACGAGATCGCGCTGGCCCTGGTCGCCCTCGCGGACGCGCTGGGCCGCGCCCGGACCGAACAGCCCGCACCGCACCCGGCGTTCGCCCCGACGGACCGTCCGCCGCTCGCGCTCCCGCCTGTGGAGCGGGTGCCGCAGCAACCTGAACGACTTCCGGAGCCGGAGCCAGAGCCGGAGCCGGGGCCGAGTGAGCCAGGCGGGCCGCACACGGGAGGGAGGCCCGCGCCCGAGCGGGCCCGGCACGCGGCGCCGCACCGGAAGCGGGGCGCCGGCCGGCCGCCGGGCAGGCCGGTCGGGGAGGGCAGGCGCCCGCGACGCGGGCTGCTGGGGCTGCTGCGCGGACGCAGGTCAGCCGCCGATCTTGCGGAACAGCCCTTCCTGCATCACCGAGACCAGCAGACGTCCCCGCCGGTCGAAGATCTGCCCCCGCGCCAGACCGCGGGCACCCGTCGCGACGGGTGACTCCTGCTGGTACAGGAACCACTCGTCGGCGCGGAAAGGCCGGTGGAACCACATGGCGTGGTCGAGGGACGCCATGTCGAACCCCCGCGGTCCCCACAGCGGTTCGATCGGCACACGTACGGCGTCCAGCAGCATCATGTCGCTGGCGTAGGTGAGAGCGCAGGTGTGCACGAGCGGGTCGTCGCCGAGCTGCCCGACCGCGCGCATCCACACCGCGCTGCGCGGCTCGGCGCCCTCGATCTCCTCGGGCGTCCAGCGCAGCCGCTCCACATAGCGGATCTCGAAGGGCTGGCGACGGGTCATCCGCTCCAGCGCCTCGGGCAGCACGTCCAGATGCGCACGCAGTTCTTCGCCGAGTCCCGGCAGGTCGTCGGGCTCGGGCACCTCGGGCATCGGCAGTTGGTGCTCGAATCCCGGTTCCGGCTGATGGAAGGAGGCGGTCAGGTTGAAGATCGTCCGGCCCTGTTGGATCGCCACCACCCGCCGGGTGGTGAAGGAACGGCCGTCACGGACCCGTTCGACCTGGTACACGATGGGCACGCCGGGCCGGCCCGGCCGCAGGAAGTACGCGTGCAGCGAGTGCACCGGCCGCCCGCCGTCGGTGGTGCGGCCCGCGGCGACCAGCGCCTGCCCGGCCACCTGGCCGCCGAAAACCCGCTGCAACCGCTCCTGCGGACTCTGCCCGCGGAAGATGTCCTGCTCGATCCGCTCCAGGTCGAGCAGATCCACCAGCCTCTCGGCCGGGTTCGTCATCGCGTCCCCTTCGTCGTGCACCGGATCACAGCTCGCCGACATCGGTCAGCCGGATCACCGCGCGGCCCTCTTCGTCGGAGGCCGCGAGGTCGACCTCGGCGGAGATCCCCCAGCCGTGGTCACCGTTGGGGTCGGCGAAGGTCTGCCGGACCCGCCACAAGCCGTGCTCCGGCTGCTCCTCGATCTGCAACAGCTTCGGGCCGCGTGCGTCGGGACCGGTGCCGAGGTCGTCGTACTCGTCCCAGTACGCGTCCATCGCGTCCGCCCAGGCGTCTGCGTCCCACCCGGCCTCGGCGTCCAACTCGCCGAGCTGGTGGTACTTCTCCAGCGCCGCCAGCTCGACCCGGCGGAACATCGCGTTGCGCACCAGCACGCGGAAGGCGCGGGAGTTGGCGGTGACCGGCTTGACCTGGTCGGCCCGCTCCGCCGCCTGCTCGGCCGTCTCCACCTCCGGATTGGCGAGCTGCTCCCACTCGTCCAGCAGGCTGGAGTCGACCTGGCGCACCAACTCGCCCAGCCACGCCGTCAGGTCCTGGAAGTCCTCCGACTTCAGGTCGTCGGGCACCGTGTGTTCCAGCGCCTTGTACGCGCCGGCCAGGTAGCGCAGCACGATGCCCTCGGTGCGGGCCAGCTCGTAGTAGGAGGTGAACTCGCCGAAGGTCATGGCGCGTTCGTACATGTCACGGACGATGGACTTGGGCGACAGCGGGTGGTCGCCCACCCACGGGTGGCTCTGGCGGTAGATGCCGTAGGCGTGCGACAGCAGCTCTTCGAGGGGCTTGGGATAGGAGACGTCCTGAAGACGCTCCATCCGCTCCTCGTACTCGACACCGTCCATCTTCATCTCGGCGACGGCCTCGCCACGGGCCTTGTTCTGCTGGGCTGCCAGGATCTGCCGCGGGTCGTCGAGGGTCGACTCCACCACCGAGACCATGTCCAGGGCGTAGGAGGGGGAGTCCTTGTCGAGCAGTTCGAAGGAGGCCAGGGCGAAGGTGGACAGCGGCTGGTTGAGGGCGAAGTCCTGCTGGAGTTCGACGGTCAGCCGGATGATGCGGCCCTCGGCGTCCGGCTCGGGGAGGCGTTCGACCACACCGCCGTCGACCAGCGAGCGGTAGATGGCGATGGCCCGGCGGATGTGCCGCAACTGGTGGCGGCGGTCCTCGTGGTTGTCCTCCAGCAGGTGCCGCATCGCGTCGAAGGCGTTGCCGGGCCGGGCGATCACCGACAGCAGCATGGTGTGGGTGACGCGGAAGCGGGAGGTCAGCGGCTCCGGTTCGGCGGCGATCAGCTTCTCGAAGGTGAGATCCGACCAGTTGACGAAACCCTCGGGCGGCTTCTTGCGGACCACCTTGCGGATCTTCTTCGGGTCGTCCCCGGCCTTGGCGAGCGCCTTCTTGTTCTCGATGACGTGCTCGGGCGCCTGCGCCACCACGAACCCGGCGGTGTCGAAACCGGCCCGCCCGGCGCGCCCCGCGATCTGGTGGAACTCCCGCGCCCGCAGCGTCCGCACCCGCGTGCCGTCGTACTTGGTGAGCGCGGTGAACAGCACGGTGCGAATGGGCACGTTGACGCCGACCCCGAGGGTGTCGGTGCCGCAGATGACGTTCAGCAGACCCGCCTGGGCGAGTTTTTCGACCAGCCGCCGGTACTTGGGCAGCATCCCCGCGTGGTGGACGCCGATGCCGTGCTTGGCGAAGCGCGCAAGGTTGCGGCCGAAGGTGGTGGTGAAGCGGAAGTGGCCGATCAGATCGGAGATGGCGTCCTTCTCGGCCTTGGTGCACATGTTGATGCTCATCAGCGCCTGGGCCCGCTCGACGGCCGCAGCCTGCGTGAAGTGCACGATGTAGACCGGGGACTGCCGGGTCTCCAGCAGTTCGGTCAGCGTCTCCGTCAAAGGCGTCGTCACATACTCGTACGACAGCGGCACCGGCCGGGTCGCCGAGCGCACGACCGCCGTGGGGCGGGCGGTCCGGCGGGTCAGGTCCTCCTCGAAGCGGGAGACGTCACCCAGCGTCGCCGACATCAGCAGGAACTGCGCCTGGGGCAGTTCGAGAATCGGGATCTGCCAGGCCCAGCCGCGGTCCGGCTCCGCGTAGAAGTGGAACTCGTCCATCACGACCTGGCCGACGTCGGCGCTCTTGCCGTCGCGCAGCGCGATGGAGGCGAGGACCTCGGCGGTACAGCAGATCACCGGCGCGTCCGGGTTGACCGAGGCGTCACCGGTCAGCATCCCGACGTTCTCGGTGCCGAACAGCTTGCACAGGTCGAAGAACTTCTCCGACACCAGCGCCTTGATCGGCGCGGTGTAGAAGGTGACCTCGTCCCGGGCCAGTGCGGCGAAGTGCGCACCCGCCGCCACCAGGCTCTTTCCCGACCCGGTGGGGGTGGAAAGGATCACGTTCGCACCCGAGACCACCTCGATGAGCGCCTCCTCCTGCGCCGGATAGAGAGTGATCCCCTGACCCTCGGCCCACGTCGAAAACGCTTCGAAGAGGGCATCGGGGTCCGGGGCGGGAGGCATCTGATCGATAAGGGTCACCCCACCATCTTGCCTGTACCGGGGGCGCGCGGCTGAACCGGAGCGGGCCGCGGTGATCATCAACGATATGGTGTGCCGTCAACGATGCGTCAACTCCGCCTGCGGGCGGCCTTGTAGGGGGCTGAGCACCACCATGATGGGACCTGCGCACTCACTCTCGGGAGCGGCGGCCTGGTTGGCCGTCGGAGCGGTCGCGGCGGGTGTGGATCATGCCATGCCCTGGCCGACGCTCGTCGTCGGTGCGCTGATCTGTGCTGGTGCCGCGCTCGCCCCCGACCTGGACCATCAGGCGGCGACGATCTCGCGCGCGTTCGGCCCGATCTCCCGCGTGCTGTGCAAGATCATCGAGCACCTGGCGCACGCCGTCTACAAGGCGACCCGGATGCAGGGCGACCCGCGACGGGCGGGCGGCCACCGCACCCTCACCCACACCTGGCTCTGGGCGGTCCTGATCGGCGGCGGCTTCTCGGCCGGCGCGGTCTACGGCGGGCGCTGGGTGGTGCTGGTCATCTTGTTCATACACATGGTGCTCGCCGTCGAGGGACTGCTGTGGCGGCAGGCCCGGATGTCCAGTGACGTGCTGGTTTGGCTGCTCGGCGCCACCAGCGCCTGGGTGCTCGCCGACGTGCTCGACAATCCGGGCAACGGCAAGGACTGGCTGTTCACCGACCCCGGCCAGCACTACCTGTGGATCGGGCTGCCCATCGTGCTCGGCTCGCTCGTGCACTGCGTCGGAGACGCGCTGACCGTCTCCGGGTGCCCGATCCTGTGGCCGATCCCGATCGGCCGCCGCCGCTGGTACCCGATGGGACCGCCGAAGTTCATGCGCTTCCGGGCCGGGAGCTGGGTGGAGCTGAAGGTGCTCACCCCGGTCTTCTTCCTGGCGGGCGGCGGCTGCGCGCTCGGCGCGCTGGGCGTCTTCGGCTGACGCGGGACCCCTCGCACGCGAGCGGGGCCCGGCGGCAGTGCCGCGGGGCCCCGCGCCACACCACCGCGGTCAGCTGTGCCACGACCGCCACAGCGCCGCGTAGGCACCGTCGGCGTCCACCAACTGGTGGTGACTGCCCAGCTCGCTGATCCGGCCGTCCTCGACCACCGCGATCACATCCGCGTCGTGAGCGGTGTGCAGCCGGTGCGCGATGGCGATCACGGTACGGCCGTCCAGCACCCGGGACAGCGAGCGTTCCAGATGCCGGGCGGCGCGCGGGTCGAGCAGCGAGGTCGCCTCGTCCAGCACCAGGGTGTGCGGGTCGGCCAGCACCAGCCGGGCCAGCGCGAGCTGCTGCGCCTGCGCCGGGGTGAGCACCGCGCCGCCCGAGCCCACCTCGGTGTCGAGACCGGTCGCCAGATTGCGGCCCCAGTCCTCGGCGTCGACAGCGCGCAGCGCCGTCCACAGCTCGTCGTCGGTGGCACCGGTCCGCGCCAGCCGCAGATTGTCGCGGAGTGTGCCGACGAAGACGTGGTGCTCCTGATTGACCAGCGCCACATGCTCGCGCACCCGCTCGGCGGGCATCCGGGCCAGCTGGGCGCCGCCCAGCGTGACCTCGCCCGCACGCGGCGCGTAGATACCCGCGAGCAGCCGCCCGAGCGTGGACTTGCCCGCGCCTGACGGGCCGACCAGCGCCACCCGGGTACCCGGCGGCACCGTCAGGCTGACGCCGTGCAGCACGTCGCTGCCCGCCCGGTAGCCGAACCGCACCTCGTCGGCGGCCATCTCGCGGCCGTCGGGCGAGACGGTGTGGTCCGGCTCGTCCTCGGCCACCTCGCGCACCCCGACCAGCCGGGCCAGCGACACCTGGGCGACCTGCAACTCGTCGTACCAGCGCAGGATCATGTTCACCGGGTCGACGAGCATCTGCGCGTACAGCGCGCCCGTGGTCAGCTCGCCGACCGTCATCCAGCCGTTGAGGGCGAAGGTGCCGCCGATCATCAGCACCGCGACCACGATCAGCGCGTGCGTCATGTTGATCACCGGGAACAGCACACTGCGCAGCCACATCGTGTAGCGCTCCCACGCCACCCACTGCCCGATCCGCTGCCGCGACAGCTTCTCGCGCCGGTCGCCGAGACCGTGCGCCTCGATGGTGCGGCCGGCGTCCACGGACTCCGCCAGCGCCGCCGCCACCGCCGCGTATCCGGCCGCCTCCGAGCGGTAGGCCTTTGGGGCGCGCCGGAAGTACCAGCGGCAGCCCACCAGCAGCAGCGGCAGCGCGACCAGCACCGACAGGGCGAGCGGCGGCGAGGTCACGGTCAGCGCGCCGAGCAGCAGCCCGGCCCAGACCACGGCGATGGCCAGCTCGGGCACCGCCTCGCGCATCGCGTTCGACAGCCGGTCGATGTCCGTCGTGATCCGCGACAGCAGATCGCCCGTGCCCGCCCGCTCCAGCACACCCGGCGGCAGCGACACCGACCGTACGAGGAAGTCCTCGCGCAGATCGGCCAGCATCTCCTCGCCGAGGATCGCGCCGCGCAGCCGTACCAGCCGCACGAAGTACGCCTGCACCACGAGGGCGGCCAGGAACAGGCTGACCGCCCGTCCGAGATGGATGTCCTGTTCGCCCTTCGACAGGTCCTCGACCAGACCGCCGAGTAGGTAGGGCCCCACCATCGAGGCCAGTACCGACACGGTGTTGACGGTCACCAGCAGGGCGAAGGCACCGCGATGCCGCTTCGCCAGTTCGCGCACATAGCCGCGCACGGTCGCGGGGGAGCCCACCGGCAGCGTGGCGCTCTCCTGCGGCGCGGCCGGGTCGTACTCCGGCGGTCGCAGGCCGATCATGCGGATTCCTCCATCGATGTGTGGGGTACGGCCCCGGAGCCCGCGACGGACGCGGTGACGGGGCTGTGGCCGGGATCGCGGTTGTCGGACGGCTCGCTCTCGCGGGTCACGACCGCCCGGTAGCGCGGGTCGGTGCGCAGCAACTCGTGGTGGTCGCCGACCGACGTCGCCGTGCCCTCGTCCACGAAGACCACCCGGTCGGCGCGGTCCAGGACCAGCGGGCTCGACGTGAGCACCACCGTCGTGCGACCCGCCCGCAGTTCCTTGAGGCCGCGCGCGATCCTGGCCTCGGTGTGCGCGTCCACCGCCGAGGTCGGCTCGTCGAGCACCAGCACCTCGGGGTCGGCGATCAGTGACCTGGCCAGTGCCAGCCGCTGCCGTTGGCCGCCGGACAGTGACCGGCCGCGCTCGGTGATCCGCGCCGACATCGGGTCGCCCGCCACCCCCGCGGGGTCGGCGGCGGACTGCGCCAGCGCGTCCAGCACGTCCGCGCACTGCGCGGCGGTGAGCGCCTGCTCCGCCGTGACCCGGCCGGAGGACGGCACACCCAGCAGTTCGGTCAGCGTTCCCGACAGCAGCACCGGGTCCTTGTCCTGGACGAGCACGGCCGCGCGGGCCGCCGCGAGCGGCAGCGCGTCCAGCGCCTGCCCGCCCAGCAGCGCCGACGCCTCGCCCTCCGCGCGGACCGGGCTGTGCCCGCCGAGCCGGTCGGCCAGTACGCCCGCCGCGTCCGGGTCGCCGCACACCACGGCGGTCAGCAGCCCGGCCGGAGCGCGCAGCCCCGACTCCGGGTCGTACATCTCCCCGACCAGCGCGCCCGCCTCCTCGGGAGCGACGCTCCCCTCGGAGAAGACGGCCGCGCCCCCGGCGGTCTCCCGGGTCAGCGCCAGTACGCGCGCGGCCCGCTTCGCCGAGGGCCGCGAGAAGGACCAGGCCATGGCGATCTCCTCGAAATTCCGCAGCGGGAACATCAGGAAGGCCACCGAGCCGTAGACGGTCACCAGCGCGCCGACCGAGATCCGGCCGTCCATCGCCAGCCGGGCGCCGTCCCAGGCGACGGCCACCAGCAGCAGCCCCGGCAGCACCACCTGGACGGCACTGATCGCCGCCCACATCCGGGCGCTGTGCACGGCGGCGGTCCTGACCTGCTGGGACGCGCGACGGTAGCGGTCGAGGAACAGCTCCTCGCCGCCGATGCCGCGCAGCACCCGCAGTCCGGCGACAGTGTCGGAGGCCAGTTCCGTGGCCTTGCCCGCCTTCTCCCGCTGGAGGTCGGCCCGCTTGGTGGCGGCGGGAAGCAGCGGCAGTACGGCCAGCGCCAGCACCGGTACGGACGCGGCCACGATCACGCCGAGCGCGGGCTCGTAGACGACCAGCGCGACGGCCACGCCGACCGTGGCGACCAGGGCGGAGGTGAAGCGCGCCAGCGCCTCGACGAACCACCCGATCTTCTCCACGTCTCCGGTGCTGACCGCGACGACCTCGCCCGCGGCGACGCGGCGGGTGAGCACCGAGCCCAGCTCGACCGTCTTACGGGCGAGCAACTGCTGGACCCGCGCCGCGACGCTGATCCAGTTCGTGACGGCCGTACGGTGCAGCATCGTGTCGCCGAGCGCGGTGAGCACGCCGAGCAGCAGCATCAGCCCGCCCGACAGCGCCAGCCGCGACCCCGAGCGGTCCACGACCGACTGCACGGCCATTCCGACGGCCGCGGGGAACGACGCGACGGCCGCCATGTGCAGGATGCCCCACGCGGTGGCGGCTGCCAGGCCCTTCCCCTCGCGGAATGACAGCCAGAGCAGGAAGCGGAATCCCGTCCGGGCGTCGGGGACGCCCGGATCGGACAGGGGGAGCTTACGGAGGGACGGCATGATGTCCTGAGTTCGGTGCGGGTGTGAGCGAGTGTCGGCGGACGAGGCTACGGCCGCGGTTGCGGATACGGCCGCTGGAGGTTCGCGCGAGATGTCGGCGGGCAGCCGCGTACCTGACGGCTTCCGCCCGTGCGGACATCCCGCCGGAATCCGGTCGGAGAGGAGCAAGGCTCGTCTTGCGGCCCGTACCGGGTCAACAGGTTTTCCTGTGAGCGACGGGAACGAGCCGAGGTCCGCGGGGGAGTGTTTCGGCAACAACTTGCAGCAAAACAGCGAAAGTTCTTCCGCCGACATCTTGACGTGTACGCATGCACGGCGGGAAGCTCCTGGGCGGAACCCGAGGGCCCCGAGGACAACGGGGCCCGTACCCCCCACCCGGCGGCCAGGCGCGTGGCTGCCTTCGAGGGCAGAACTCTGCCCGTTCACCGAAGGAGCCGCCCATGAGATCCCGCGTCCTGAACGGCGCGCTGGCCGCGATCGTCGCCGCCGCCGGTCTGTTCGCCCTCTCCTCGCAACAGGCGGACGCCACTCCGCCCGGCAGCAAGGACGTCACCGCGACGCTCTTCCAGTGGAAGTTCGACTCCGTGGCGAAGGCCTGCACGGACACCCTCGGCCCCGCGGGCTACGGCTTCGTCGAGGTCTCCCCGGCCTCCGAGCAGATCCAGGGCGACCAGTGGTGGACCTCGTACCAGCCGGTCAGCTACAAGATCGCCGGGCGGCTCGGCAACGAGAGCTCGTTCCAGAACATGGTCAGCACCTGCCACAGCGCGGGCGTCAAGGTCGTCGCCGACGCGGTGATCAACCACATGACGTCGGGCTCCGGCACCGGCACGGGCGGTACGACGTACAGCAAGTACAACTACCCGGGCTACTACCAGAACCAGGATTTCCACACCTGCCGCAGTGACATCAACAACTACGGCGACCGCAACAACGTCCAGAACTGCGAGCTGGTCGGCCTCGCCGACCTCGACACCGGCAGCGACTACGTACGCGGCACCATCGCCGCCTACCTCAACCACCTGATCGCGCTGGGCGTGGACGGCTTCCGGGTGGACGCCGCCAAGCACATGGCCGAGACCGACCTGGCCGCCATCAAGGCCAAGCTCAGCAACCCGGGCATCTACTGGGCCCAGGAGGCCATCTACGGCGCGGGCGAGGCCGTACAGCCGGGCGAGTACGTCAACACCGGTGACGTGGACGCCTTCCAGGGCGCCTTCGACCTCAAGCGCATCTTCACCGGCGACAAGCTGGCCTCCCTCAGCAACTGGGGCGCGTCGTGGGGCGCGGGCTACCTGTCGAGCGACAAGGCCCGCACCTTCGTGGACAACTGGGACACCGAGCGCAACGGCTCGACCCTCAGCTACAAGAACGGCGCCACGTACACCCTCGCCAATGTCTACCTGCTGGCCTGGCCGTACGGCTCGCCCAACGTCTACTCCGGCTACGAGTTCTCCAACAACGACGCCGGCGCGCCCAACGGCGGCACCGTCAACGCCTGCTACAGCGACGGCTGGAAGTGCCAGCACGCCTGGCCGCAGATCGCCAACATGGTCGGCTTCCGCAACGCGGTCTCCGGCACCGCCGTCACCAACTGGTGGTCCAACGGCAACAACGCCATCGCGTTCGGCCGGGGCAGCAAGGGGTATGTGGCGATCAACCACGAGGGCGGCCCGCTCACCCAGACCTTCACCACCTCACTGCCCGCCGGCTCCTACTGCGACGTCCAGCACAGCGGCACCAGCTACACCGTCGGCTCCGACGGCAAGTTCACCGCCACCATCGGCTCCAACGACGCGGTCGCGCTGTACGTCGGCGCGCCCTGCGGCAGCGGCACGACGAACGGCGGCACGACGAACGGCGGCACCACGAGCGGCAGCACCGGGGGCAGCACCAACCCGTCGTCCGCCGCCTCCTTCGCGGTGAACGCCACCACGGTCTTCGGCCAGAACATCTACGTCGTCGGCGACAACTCCACCCTCGGCAACTGGAACACCGGCAGCGCCCTGCTGCTGTCGTCGGCGAGCTACCCGGTGTGGAAGCTCGACGTGGCGATGCCCGCGGGCACCTCGTTCCAGTACAAGTACATACGGAAGGACGGAAGCGGCAACGTGACGTGGGAATCCGGCGCCAACCGGACGGCGACGGTCCCGTCGAGCGGGGCGGTCACACTCAACGACACCTGGCGTAATTGATCTGCTCATCGACCGATTACCCCTCTGTGGTGAGGACCGGCACACTGTGGTGTTCCAATTCCTGACTACAGAGGGGACCCCCCACCCATGAGAGGCTTCCGGACGTTCCTGCTCCGTGGAAACGTCGTCGACCTCGCGGTCGGCATCGTCATCGGCGCGGCCTTCACCGCTCTGGTGACCGCCTTCGTCAAGGCGTTCCTGACGCCGCTCATCGGCCTGGCCTCCGGCGCCACGGGCAACTTCGCCGCTCAGAAGTTCACGGTCTCCAGCGTGACCTTCCCCTACGGCGCCTTCATCGACGCGGTGATCAGCTTCGTGATCGTCGCCGCGGTGATCTACTTCCTGGTCGTCCTGCCGATGAACCGCATGCAGGAGAAGTTCTTCCCCAAGGCGGCGGCGGCCCCGGTCCGCGAGTGCCCCGAGTGCCTGACCGCGATACCGACCGCCGCCCGCCGGTGCAGCGCGTGCACCGCCGAGGTCGGGCCGCAGATCGGCGGCCAGACCGCCCCGGCGGACCTGGCCGAGTGAGCCCGCGGGCGCCGCTCAGCGCGACGGCCGGTGGCCGCCGCCGTGCGGCGCCTCCTCGTCGAGTACGGCCAGCAGCGCGGTGAGTGCCGCGCGCTGGCCGTCGTCGAGCGGGGCCAGCAGTTCGGCGGCGGCCGTACGGCGGGCCCCGCGCAGCTCCAGCAGCGCGGCGCCGCCCGCCTCGGTCAGCTCGATCCTGATCACCCGGCGGTTGCTCGGATCGGGCACCCGCCGTACCAGCTCCAGCCCCTCCAGCGCGTCCACCAGGGTCGTCACGGCCCGCGGCACGACCTCCAGGCGCCGGGCGAGATCGGCCATCCGCGGCGGCTCGTCGCAGTGCGCGAGGGTGCGCAGCAGTCGCGCCTGGGCCGGGGTGATCCCCAGCGGCTCCATGAGGTGGCGCTGGGACTTGTGCAGGCGGCGGCTCAGCCGGATGAGCTGGTCGGCGAGCCGTCCCGTGATCTCGTCCGGCGAGGTCGTGGTGAGGCCGGCGGTCACCGGGCCCGACGGCACGGCTGTCGTGCGGGATTCCATGTGACGAGCGTATCAGGACCATGTCCATTGTGAGCATAGGTAACAATGACCTATACTCCCAATGTCAGCATCTGCCTGAACTCTCAAGGAGTCCTTTGCGCCCCGATCACGAACGAGAACTCGCCTCCCGGTGGACATCACCGAAGAAGAAGCCCGACACCCCCGTCGACATGCGCCGCATCCTGCGGCTCTTCCGTCCCTACCGCGGCCGCCTCGCCGTCGTCGGCGCCCTGGTCGGCCTCTCCTCCCTCGTCTCGGTCGCCTCGCCGTTTCTGCTGCGGGCGATCCTCGACACCGCGATACCGCAGGGCCGCACCGGCCTGCTGAGTCTGCTCGCCCTCGGCATGATCGCCACCGCCGTCGCCACCGGCGTCTTCGGCGTGCTCCAGACCCTGATCTCCACCACCGTCGGCCAGCGCGTCATGCACGACCTGCGCACCGCCGTCTACGAACGCCTCCAGCGCATGTCGCTGGCCTTCTTCACCCGCACCCGCACCGGCGAGGTGCAGTCCAGGATCGCCAATGACATCGGCGGCATGCAGGCCACCGTCACCTCGACCGCGACCTCCCTGGTCTCCAACCTGACGGCGGTCATCGCCTCCGTCATCGCGATGCTCGCCCTCGACTGGCGGCTGACCGTCGTCTCGCTGCTGCTGCTCCCGCTCTTCGTCTGGATCGCCCGCCGGGTCGGCCGCGAACGCAAGCGGATCGCCACCAACCGGCAGCGGCAGATGGCCTCGATGTCCGCGATCGTCACCGAGTCGCTGTCCGTCAGCGGCATCCTGCTCGGCCGCACCATGGGCCGCTCCGACTCCCTGACCCGCGACTTCTCGACCGAGTCCGAGCGCCTGGTCGACCTCGAAGTGCGCTCCAGCATGTCCGGCCGCTGGCGGATGTCCACCATCGGCATCGTCATGTCGGCGATGCCCGCACTGCTCTACTGGGCCGCCGGGCTGACCATGTCCAACGGCGCGCCCGCCGTCTCCATCGGCACCCTCGTCGCCTTCGTCTCGCTCCAGCAGGGCCTCTTCCGCCCGTCCGTGTCGCTGCTGTCCACCGGCGTGGACGTCCAGACCTCGCTCGCGCTCTTCCAGCGCATCTTCGAATACCTCGACCTGCCCGTCGACATCACCGAGCGCCCCGACGCCCGGACCCTGGACCGGGTGCGCGGCGACGTCCGCTTCGAGCACGTCGACTTCGCCTACGACCCCGAGTCCGGCGCGCCGACCCTGCGCGACATCGACATCACCGTCCCCGCGGGCAGCAGCCTCGCCGTCGTCGGCGCCACCGGCTCCGGCAAGAGCACCCTGAGCTACCTGGTGCCCCGGCTGTACGACGTGACCGGCGGCAAGGTGACGCTCGACGGCACCGACGTACGCGACCTCACCTTCGACACCCTCGCCGACGCGGTGGGCGTCGTCTCCCAGGAGACGTACCTCTTCCACGCCTCGGTCGCCGAGAACCTGCGCTTCGCCAAGCCCGAGGCCACCGACGACGAGATCCGCGCCGCCGCGAAGGCCGCCCAGATCCACGACCACATCTCGGGGCTGCCCGACGGCTACGACACCCTCGTCGGCGAACGCGGCTACCGCTTCTCCGGCGGCGAGAAGCAGCGCCTGGCCATCGCCCGCACCATCCTCCGCGACCCGCCCGTCCTCATCCTGGACGAGGCCACCAGCGCGCTCGACACCCGGACCGAACACGACGTCCAGGAAGCGATCGACTCGCTGTCCACGGGACGCACCACCATCACGATCGCCCACCGGCTGTCCACCGTGCGCGACGCCGACCAGATCGTGGTCCTCGACGCGGGCCGGATCATGGAGCGCGGCACGCACGACGAACTGCTCGCCCAGGACGGCCGCTACGCCGCGCTCGTACGGCGCGACTCGCAGCTCGCCACCACCGCCTCGTAACGCGGAAGGGGCCGCCGCCCCGACCTTACTCATGGGTAAGGTGAGAGTGCGGCGGGAATCGCCCGCCCGCTCAGGAGGTGCCCGGTGCCCGCACGTTCCACTCGACTGCTCGTCGGCCTGCTCGCCGGAGCCGGTGCCACCCACTTCCTCGCCCCCGGACCGTACGAGGCGATCGTGCCCGAGTCCCTTCCGGGCAGTCCCCGTGCCTGGACCCGAGCCAGCGGCGTCGCCGAACTCGCGCTGGCCGCCGCCGTCGCCCTCCCCGCGACCCGCCGTACCGGCGCCCTGGTCACCGCCGGATTCTTCGCCGCCGTCTTCCCCGCCAACGTCAAGATGGCCTACGACTGGCGGCACCGCCCCGCACCCCTGAAGGCCGCGGCCTACGCCCGGCTCCCTGTCCAGATACCTCTGGTGGTGTGGGCGCTGAAGGTCAGCCGCTCGGCGGCGGACCCACGAGGATGACGTCCAGGGTGCGGGGGCCGTGGACGCCTTCGACGCGGTCGAGTTCGATGTCGCTGGTGGCGGAGGGGCCCGAGATCCAGGTCTGGGGCCGGGTGGCGTCCAGACGAGGCAGAGCCAGGGGGACCGAGGCGACCACCTGATCCGGTGCCCGCACGACGCAGATGTGGTGGTCGGGGACGAGCGTGAGAATCCGCCGCCCCTGGTCGGCGCCCGCGTCCAGCACGATGGCGCCGGTCTCGGCGATGGCCAGCGCGCAGCCGGTGATCACACTGTCGACCTCGTCCAACAGATGCACGGCCCGCAGATCGGCGTCCTGCCGCCGCAACAGACCGTCCAAGTGCATCAGGCAGGAGTTGTCCGCGCCGCACAGCACCTGCGCGCCGCTGTCGAGCGCGTGGTCGTAGGCGTCGAAGGCGGCGGCGTAGCGGCGGACCAGCGGTTCGGTCTCGTGCCGGTAGCCGGTGTTGAACTGGGGCTGTCCGCAGCACGTTTGAGCGGCGGGGAAGTCCACCTCGACGCCGAGCCGTTCCAGCAGTGTGACGACGGCCCGCCCGGTGTCCGGGTACAGCAGGTCGTTCACGCATGTCACGAAAAGCGCTACGCGCATGTCCCCTCCGTGCCGCGCCGCGGCAGTCTTGCGCATTGCACTGTGAGTGTGGGACCAACTCTCCGGCGCGGAAGCGGGCTTCGGCCGGAGTCGCGATGACGTTCTGCAGTCCGTCGCTCGCGTTCGGTAAGCATCACCCGTCCCGTGGGTCGCAGGGGACAACTCGCGTTCAGTGCACGCGTTCGAGCGAACGCTCGCTCGTGGGTTCGGCTGTTCGGGTGGCCAGGAAGGCGCGGATCTCGCGTACGGCGCTCCGCCCGGCCCGGTTGGCGCCGATCGTGCTCGCCGACGGGCCGTAGCCGACCAGGTGGATGCGGGGGTCCTTGACCACGCGGGTGCCGTCGAGCCGGACGCCGCCGCCGGGCTCGCGCAGCTTGAGCGGCGCCAGGTGGTCGAGGGCCGCGCGGAAGCCGGTCGCCCACAAGATGACGTCGGCGTCCAGGGTGCGGCCGTCGGACCACGCGACGCCGTACGGGGTGATCCGGTCGAAGACGGGCTCGGGCCGCAGGACACCGCGGTCCCGCGCGTCGCGGATCGCGTCGGTCGCGGCCAGCCCGGTGACGCTGACGACGCTCTGCGGCGGCAGCCCCCGGCGGACCCGGTCCTCGACGAGCGCGACCGCGGAACGTCCCCACTCCTGGTCGAAGGGCGCGCTGTGGAAGACCGGCGGGCGCCGGGTCAGCCAGGTGGTGCGGGCGACCTCGGCCAGCTCCATCAGCAGCTGTACCGCCGACGTACCGCCGCCGACCACCAGGACGTGTTTCCCGGTGAACTCCGCCGCTCCCCGGTACTCCGCCGTGTGCAACTGCCGCCCGAGGAAGGTCTCCTGGCCCGGGTAGTACGGCAGGAACGGCCGGTCCCAGGTGCCGGTCGCGTTGATCAGTGTCCGCGTGGACCACACACCCGCGTCGGTCTCCACCCGCAGCCGCCCCGCGACCCCCTCCCGTACGGCGGTGACGTCGACCGGCCGCCGGACATCCAGGTCGAACTCCCGCTCGTAGCGCGCGAAGTACTCGCCGACCACCTCGGCGGACGGCCGGTCGGGGTCGGCGTCGCCCAGCGGCATGCCGGGCAGCTCGTGCACGCGGTGCGCCTTGCCGTAGGTGAGGGACGGCCAGCGGAACTGCCAGGCGCCGCCCGCGCCGGGGGAGTGGTCGAGGACGACGAAGTCCGTGCCGGACCGCAGCCCCGCGCGGCGCAGGAAATACCCGGCCGAGAGCCCCGCCTGCCCGGCGCCGACCACGACCGTCCGCACGTTCCGCACGCCGGCCACGTCCGGCCCGTCCGCCGCGTCACCCAAGTCGTTCATGTTTCACCCAACGGTGGGGGCGAGTGAAAGCTTCCCCCGCGCGCAGGCGGCCGGGGGACCCGGGAGACGTCGGTCTCCGGGCGGGCGGCGGTCTGCCAAACTGTCTGCGTCGCGCAGAGAAGCGCGACGGCACGGGCGCGGGCCCCCGCGGCCGCGCGGAACCACGCAGGAGGCACCATGGCGCGGATCGACGCCCCCACCGGCCGCCGCTCCGATCTGCTGTCCGAGCTGTCCGTGGCCTCGCGCCACTACACGGCGTCGTACGCGCTGTTCAACCAGGCGCTCGCCGACTACTTCGGGCTGCACCCCACGGACGTGCAGTGCCTCAATCTGCTGAGTCTGGAGTCGCGCGCGGTCACCATCGGGCGGATCGCCGAGCTGACCGGCCTCACCACCGGCTCCGCCACCCGGCTCGTGGACCGGCTGGAACGCGCGGGTTACGTGGTCCGCGAGCGGGACACCGAGGACCGGCGCCGGGTCATGGTGACCACAGTGCCCGACCGGATGGCGGACTTCGGCCGTGTGTGGGGCGGCCTGAGCGGCGGCTGGTGGCGGATGCTCGAGGCCTACGACGACGACCAACTCGCGCTCCTGCTCGCCCATATGCGCCGCACCGTCGACCTGAGCACCGCACAGATCGCCCGGCTGCGGGCGGGTGACGTGGCAGGCCCCGGCGGCGCCGCCGCCGGGGCCTGATCCGCCGTACCCGCTACGGGCGGGTGAAGGCGGCGGCGTTCTCCGCCGCCCAGGACGTGAAGGTGCGCGGCGGGCGCCCGATCAGCCGTTCAAGAGTGTCGGTCACCACCGTGGGCGTACCGTCGAGCGCCTTCCACCAGTCGAGCAGCGCCTCGGCGAACGCCTCGGGCAGATGCTCGGCTGTCTCCGCCCGCCAAGCCTCACGGCTGACCGGCACGGCGGCGATCGGCTGTCCCGTGGCGTCCGCGAGCACCTCGACCTGCTCGGCGAAGCTCAGCGACTCGGGTCCCGTCAGGTGGTATGTCCCGCCGCGCACGCGGGAATCGGTGAGCGCCGCGCAGGCCGCCTCGGCGAGATCGGCCTCGTGCACGGGGTCGGTGTAGGCGCCGGGATACGGCAGATTCACCGCGCCTGACGCCTTGATGGGCCACGCCCACTGGAGGGCGTTGGCGGCGAAGGCGCCGGGGCGCAGCACGGTCGAGGCGATCGGTGAGGCGGCGAGCGCGGTCTCCACCTCCAAGTGGTGCCGGGCGATCGGGTCCCGCTCGGCGTCGGGCTCCATGACGCTGGCGGACGAGAGCAGCACCACGTGCCCGACCCCCGCCCGTTCCGCCTGCTCCAGGAACGCGCCGATGTGCGACGCCTCGGCGTAGAGGAACACCGAGTCGACCCCCGCGAGCGCGGCGGGGAAGCCGGACGGTTCGTCCAGGCTCAGGGCGGTGGTCCGCACCCCTACCGGCGGTTCGACCTCCTCCGGCTTCCGCGAGGCGACGCGTACGTCGGAGCCCCGGTCGTGAAGGAGCGCGGTGAGGGCGCGGGCGACGCGCCCGCGGCTTCCGGTGATGAGGACGGTCATGGCGGTGTTCCCCGTTCGTGGAAAGGACTTGGGAGCGGGTGGCACAAGGAGCCGTGCGGCCGACGGAAGGTCGGAGGGAGCAGTCGTGGCAAAAACTATGTGCGACGAAGAATCTGTGTCACGCAGATAAATATGGGCGTCATCTCCAGGGCTGTCAAACGGATGGGTTACAGGGCGCAGGCGCGCGACGGAGCCGCGCCGCCGCCGCGATCCGAGGAGCGTGCGCCGCCTCAGGGGGCCGGTGTGCGGGCCGACGGACCCGTGACCCCGGCCGGGGCGGGCATGCGCGGTTCCGAGGCCCAACGGCGCAGCCGGGAGACGCGTTCCGCCGCCTCCTCCAACCGGGACAGCGGCAGGTCGCCGTCGGCGACCGCGCGGGCCGCCGCCGTGTGGATCGCGTCGTGCACACCCGCGCCGCTCGCGGGGCCGAGGCGTACCAGGTCGACCCCGGCGATCCAGGCGAGGACGGCGGCGCCCGGCACGCCCCAGCCGTCGACGATCGACGGCGCGTCCAGGGTGTCGCTGACCACGACCCCGCCGTAACCCAGCTCGCCGCGCAGGATGCCGGTGACGGCCGGGCCGCTGAGCGTGGCGGGCAGACCGTCCTCACCGGGTACGGGGGAGCGCCCCGCGGTGATCGCGCGGACACCGGCCGCGGCCCCCTCGGCGAAGGGCCGCAGGCTGCCCGTACCGGTGAACGGCCCCAGTGCGGCGGCCACTCCGTGTGTCTGGAGGTCGGTCACGAAGACCCGCGTCTCGTCAGCGCGGGTGCCGGGCCGTACGGCGAGGTGCAGATTGGCACCGGCCGCCATGAGTTCGGCCGCCGCGGCGCTGCCGCCACCCGGCCGGTGCGGCTCCGGGTGGCCGGTGAGGGCGTCGGGGAGCGCCGCACGCAGCGCGTCGGACGCCTTGCGCGCCACCTGGCCGCGCGCGTGCACCGCGACGCCGGGGGTGCCGCGTTCCAGGCCGCGCAGGATCCAGTCGGGAAGTCTCTCGTCCGCGCCGTCGACGGCGGGCAGCAGGCACGAGTCGACGAGCACGGCGAGCCGGTGCAGCGCGTTCACGTGGTGGTCCCCCTTCGGGGCGCGACAGAGGCGGATGTCCCGAGCCCCGGCGATATCCCGAGGCCCGCCGAATGGTACAGACCAATGCCCGGAGGCGGCAATCACCCCAGGTCCGCGTCCCCTCGGTGACCCCCGCGACCACAGCCGGCCCCACGGCCGCGGACCGCTCAGCGGCCCCCGGACAGCAGCAGCGGCGCCCCGCCCGGAGCGGACGGCGGGCGGCCGTTGGCGGCGGGCACGGCGGACAGCGGCGACGGAAGGGCCTCCAGCAGACCGCGCGCGGCCAGTTCCGGCATCACGCCCTCGCCGAACCAGTACGCCTCCTCCAGGTGCGGATAGCCGGAGAAGATGAAGTGGTCGATGCCCAGCGCGTGGTACTCCTCGATCCGGTCGGCGACCTCCGCGTGGGCGCCGACCAGCGCCGTACCGGCGCCGCCGCGCACCAGCCCGACGCCCGCCCACAGATTCGGCGAGATCTCCAGCTTGTCCCGCTGCCCGCCGTGCAGCGCCAGCATCCGCTGCTGGCCCACCGACTCGCTGCGGCCGAGCGCCTGTTGGGCCGCGGCGACCGTGTCCTCGTCGAGGTCGGCCAGCAGCCGGTCCGCGGTCGCCCACGCGTCGCGCGCCGAGTCCCGCGCGATGACGTGCAGCCGGATGCCGAATCTGACCGTACGGCCCTCGGCCTCCGCGAGCCCCCTGATCCAGTCGATCTTCCGCTTCACCTGCTCGGGCGGCTCGCCCCAGGTCAGATAGACGTCGGCGTACCGGGCGGCGACCGGTCCTGCGGCCTGCGAGGAACCGCCGAAGAAGATGTCGGGGCGGGGCTCGGGCGGCAGCGCCACCAGCCCGCCCGCCACCTGGTAGTGCTCGCCGTCGTAGTCGAACGGCTTGCCCTCCCACACCCCGCGCACCACCGACAGGAACTCCGCGGTGCGCCCGTACCGGCTGTCGTGGTCGAGGTGGTCGCCGAACCGCTTCTGCTCGGTGGAGTCGCCGCCGGTCACCACGTTGAGCAGCAGCCGCCCCCGGCTGATCCGCTGATACGTGGCCGCCATCTGCGCCGCGAGCACCGGCGAGATCACCCCGGGCCTGAAGGCGACCAGGAACTTCAGCCGCTCGGTGTGCTGGGTCAGCGCCAGCGTCGTCAGCCACGCGTCCTCGCACCACGTACCGGTCGGCGTCAGCACCCCTTCGAACCCCAACTGGTCGGCGGCGCGCGCGATCTGGGCCAGATACTCGATGTCGGGGGCGCGGATGCCGGAGACCGGCGTGATCCGGGAGCGCTTCACGCCTCCGTCGGTGTAGACGTGGCGGTCCACCAGCGTGCGGCCGTCGCCGCCGGTGGGCAGGAACCAGTGCAGGTGTACGGACATCGGGCGGACGCCTTTCGGTGGGCGGGATCCGGTGCGGTCCGGCGGGATCCCGGCGCGCGGCACGGGAGGTCCGCCGGATCACCGCGGGGACGTCCCGAGGGGGCCGGCGGGGCCGGAACGCGAAGAAGAGCTGCGGAAGCGCGGGGAGGGGAAGCGGCGCGAAACGTCAGCGACCGCGACAACACGCGGCAGACGCCACCCGCAGGAGGTCGATGTGACCACGCGAGGTGAGCATGCAGGGACGCGGCATACAACGACGGTAGTCACGCGTCCGTCGGCAGGTCAACGCCGTCTCACCTCGCGGATGGCGGCGGATGGCGGCTGATCGCGGCGCAAGCCGCCCGCCTGGCCGGAGTCCGCGCCCCGCCGCCGGACGCGGGGACCCCGGCGACCCGCCGCGCCGACACCCCGCCGGCCCGCGGAATTGAGTGACCATGGACGTATGGCCGACAACCTCACCTCACGCGTCATCGACATCGCGACCGGCTCCAGCGAGACCGTCCACGACCTCACCGACGCCTGCGCGTCGTTCCTGCGCGAGGCGGCGGCCGGGCGCGACGGGCTGCTGAACGTCTTCGTGCCGCACGCCACCGCGGGCGTGGCCGTCATCGAGACGGGCGCGGGCAGCGACGACGACCTGCTCGCCGCGCTCCAGGACCTGCTCCCCGCCGACGACCGCTGGAGTCACCGCCACGGCAGCCGCGGGCACGGCCGCGACCACGTACTCCCCGCGCTCGTCCCGCCGCACGCCACCTTGCCGGTACTGGACGGCCGCCTGGAACTCGGCACCTGGCAGTCGGTCGTCCTGGTGGACACCAACGTCGACAATCCGCGCCGCCAGGTCCGGCTGAGCTTTCTGGGCTGACCGGCGGGCGCTCGCCGAGAAGCGCTGACCCGCACGGCTCGACCGGAGCGCCGCCACATCCCGACCCCCCGACACACCTCACGCCAGTCATATCCGCCTTTTGCGGCGGATATGGCTGGCGCGATTTCCGATATACCGCGATGTGTTGTACCTGGGCGCTCCGCTTCTTCTGACGGATATCACGTGTGGTGTTGACCGTTGGTGAAGGCGTGCGGAAAACTCGGCACGGTTAATACGGGGCGAGTAATATACGAAGGCGGTAGAAAGCGGTGCGGCGGCGACGATTTCTGGGCTTAGCGGCGGTCGGCGGCTCGATGGTGCTGGCGGTGACCACCCTCGGCGCATGCGGGAACACCTCACCGCGGAGCAAGGACATCACCCTGCACGTGGTCGCCACCGACTACAGCGGTTTGAAGACCGCGAGTCCGGTGGCCCAGACCTGGAACAGCCTGGCCCGCTCGTTCGAGGAGCGGAATCCGAACATCACGGTCGACGTGCAGTTCGTGCCTGTCGCAGACGCCGACGCGCAGGTCGCCACCATGGTCGAGGACGGCCAGGCGCCCGATCTCGCGCAGCTCGACTCCTTCAGCGCCTTCACCGACGACAAGCAGCTCTACAGCGCGGACGAGCTGTTCCCGATCAGCATGCAGTCCGCCTTCGTCCCGTCGCTGACGGACGCCGGTTCCGTCAACCACGTGCAGTACGGCATCCCGTGGGTCGCCTCCACCCGGATGTTCTTCTACAACAAGAAGCTCTTCGCCCGCGCGGGCGTCACCCGCGCCCCGGAGACCTGGGCCGACATCAGGCGCGACGCCGTCAAGCTCAAGGAGCACGGCGTCCCGGTGCCGTACGGACTGCCGCTCGGCCCGCAGGAAGCGGAAGCCGAGACCATGATGTGGATGATCGGCAACGACGGCGGCTACACCGACAACGTCGGCTCGTACAACCTGGACTCGGTACGCAATGTCGACGCCTTCGTCTGGCTGAAGAAGAACCTCGTCGACGCCGGTCTCGTCGGCCCCAGGGACCCGGCCAGGACGAGTGTCAGCGATGCCTTCAGCGACTTCCTCGCGGGTCGCACGGGGATGCTCAACGGCCATCTGACGCTGCTTCCCTCCGCGAAGGCGGCCGGAATCGACATTGGAGTGGCGCCGCTGCCCGGAAGGACGGGCCCCAGTTCGCAGGCGCTCGGGAACGCCGACTGGATGATGGCCTTCCGGCAGAAGGGACACCGGGAGGCCGACGCCAAGTTCCTCCAGTACATATACAGCGAAGAGAATTTGTTGAAATTCCAACAGGAGTACAAGTTGCTCCCGGTCACGGTGAAAGTCGCGGAAACGGTCAGGATGGATCCGCGGTCCCGCGATCTCGTGCCATTCATGAACCTGCTGTCGGACGCGGCGTTCTATCCCGTCGCCAAGGCGTCCTGGGCCCCGGTCAGCGCCGAACTGAAGAAGGACATAGGACAGGCCGTGCACCGCGACCCCAAGGTCGTACTGGCCGGCCTCCAGCGCGACGCCCAGCGCAGCGACGGCGTCAGGTAGTTCGAGGAGCGGACGAGGGCGCCGCCGGACGGCCGGTCAGGCGCCCAGCACCTCCGCCAGGTCGTACCCCACCGGCTCCTCCAACTGCGCGTACGTGCACTCCGCGGCCTCCCGGTCCGGGCGCCAGCGGCGGAACTGCGCGGTGTGGCGGAACCGGTCACCCTGCATGTGGTCGTAGGCCACCTCGACCACCCGCTCGGGGCGCAGCGGGATCCACGACAGGTCCTTCTTGCCGGTCCACCGGCTCGGCCCCCCTGGCAGCCGGGCGGCGGCCTGCGCCTCCTCGCTCGCCCACTCCTGCCACGGATGGCCCTCGACGGACGCCATCCGCAGCGGCTCCAGTTCCGTCATCAGCGCCTCGCGGCGGCGCATCGGGAAGGACGCGCAGACGCCGACGTGCTGAAGCATTCCCTCGGCGTCGTACAGACCGAGCAGCAGCGAGCCGACCACGGGACCGCTCTTGTGCAGCCGCATCCCGGCCACCACGCAGTCCGCGGTGCGCTCGTGCTTGACCTTGATCATGACGCGCTCGCCGGGCCGGTACGGCAGATGCAGGGGTTTGGCGACGACCCCGTCGAGACCGGCGCCCTCGAAGCGCGAGAACCACTCCTTGGCCGTATCGATGTCCTGTGTGGCGGGCGCGGTGAACACCGGCGCCGTCGCCTCCCGCAACGCCTCCACCAGCACCTCGCGCCGGTCCCGCTGCGGCACCGGCAGTAGCGTCTCGTCGCCCACGGCCAGCAGGTCGAAGGCGACGAAGGACGCGGGCGTCACCTCCGCCAGATGGCGGACCCGGGACTCCGCCGGGTGGATCCGCTCCAGCAGCGCGTCGAAGTCCAGCCGGCCGCCCCGCACGATGACGATCTCGCCGTCCAGCACGCAGCGCGGCGGAATCCGCTCCCGCAGCGCCTCGACCAGTTCAGGAAAGTACCGGGTCAGCGGCTTGCCCGAGCGGCTGCCCAACTCGATCTCGTCGCCGTCGCGGAAGACGATCGCCCGGAACCCGTCCCACTTGGCCTCGTAGAGCATGCCGGGCGGGACGGCCGCGGCGGACTTCGCCAGCATCGGCCGCACAGGAGGCATCACCGGAAGGTCCATGCTGGTGATTGTGCGCGGCCCCGCCCGGCGGCGCCCGCCGACGGGCGCCGCCCGGCCGTACGGCCTAGCGTGGTCGCATGGCCGAGACGCTGGAACTGACCGTCGGCGAGCGGGCCGTCCGGGTGTCCCACCCGGACAAGGTCTACTTCCCGGAGCGCGGATTCACCAAGGCCGACCTGGTGAGGTACTACCTCAGCGTCGGCGACGGCATCCTGCGGGCGGTCAGGGACCGACCGACCACACTGGAGCGCTACATCCACGGCGTGGAGGGCGAGTCCTTCTTCCAGAAGCGGGCCCCGAAGAATCTGCCCGACTGGATCCCCACCGCCCGGATCGCCTTCCCCAGCGGCCGGTACGCCGACGAGATCTGCCCCACCGAGACCGCCGCCGTCCTGTGGGCCGCCAACCTCGGCACCTTCACCTTCCACCCCTGGCCGGTGCGCCGCGCCGACACCGACCACCCCGACGAACTGCGCATCGACCTCGACCCGCAGCCCGGTACGGACTACGGTGACGCGGTACGCGCGGCGCTCATGCTGCGCGAGGTGCTGGACGGACTCGGCCTGACCGGCTGGCCGAAGACCTCCGGCGGACGCGGCCTGCACGTCTTCGTACCGATCGCGCCGGAGTGGACCTTCACCCAGGTACGGCGCTCGGCCATCGCGATCGGCCGCGAACTGGAGCGCCGCGCGCCCGACCGGATCACCACCGCCTGGTGGAAGGAGGAGCGCGGCGAGCGGATCTTCGTCGACTACAACCAGACCGCGCGCGACCGCACGATCGCCAGCGCCTACTCCGTACGGCCGTTCCCGCACGCCCCGGTCTCCGCGCCGCTGCGCTGGGACGAGGTGAGCAGCGCCGTGCCCGAGGACTTCGACCTGGGCACCATGCCGGGGCGGTTCGCGGAGGTCGGCGACGTGCACGCCGACATGGACGAGCACGCCTTCCGGCTGGACGCGGCGCTCGAACTGGCCGACAAGGACGAGCGCGAGCACGGCCTCGGCGACCTGCCCTACCCGCCGGAGCACCCCAAGATGAAGGGCGAGCCCAAGCGGGTGCAGCCGAGCCGCGCGAAGAAGGCCGCGCCGGACAGCGACGCGGACGGGTAGCGACGCGAAGCGGTGGCCTCCGGCCGCGCGATTCAGTCGAACGTCTCGACGTACTCCTCGGTCGGCCCCAGCTCCGGCCGGTCGCGCAGCTCGACGCGGTCGCCGAAACGCTCCAGCTCCAGCACCGTGACGGTGTTCTCGCCGGCCGTCAGCAGCGGCGCGGGCACGTAGAGGGTGACCTGCGGGCCGATCTCCCAGTACCGGCCGAGCAGTGTGCCGTTCACCCATACGAAGCCCTTGCCGAAGCCGGGAAAGGCCAGGAAGGTGTCGGCCGGGGCCTCCGCCGTGAACCGTGCGCTCGCGAAACCCGCGTCGCCGGACGGCGGGGCGACCGACGGCGCGCGCTCCACGTCGGCCGCGGGCCATTCGTCCAGCGGCAGTCCGTGGACCGACCAGTTGTGCACCAGGCGGCGCTCCACGCGGACCCCGCCGAGGATGCCCTTGCCCTGGCCGAGCAGCGGACCGTAGTTGATCCGGCCCTGGTTCTCGACCAGGAGTTCCAGCAGTACGGGCTCGCCGGCGCCCTCGACGGTGAGCGAGCCGGTCTCCCGGTCGAGCACACCGGCGGGCGCGCCGTCCACGAAGACCTGGGCGCGGTCGTGCAGCCCGTGCACGGTGATCTCCTGCGGGCCGCGCGGCAGACGGGGGCGGGCGCGGTAGAGCACCAGCCCCGAGGGCTGTTGCAGCTCCTCGAAGCTCAGCGGATGCGGGGACGCCACCGGCCGTGACAGGGCGGTGAGCGCGTCCAGCAGGCCGGCGCCCCGGACCACGGGGAGCGTGCGAGCGGTGAGCGGCGGCGCGGTCGCGGGCAGCGGCCGGGAGGCTTCGGCCGCGCCGGTCACCGCGAGCAGCCGGTCGCGCAGGGCGAAGAACTTCGGGCCGAGGCCGCCGTGTTCGGCGACCGGCGCGTCCGAGTCGTAGCTGGTCACGGTCGGCTGGAGCCTGTCGCCGTCGTGGTTGGCGCCCGCCCACAGGCCGAAGTTGGTGCCGCCGTGCGCCATGTAGACACTCACCGAGCCGCCCTCGTCCAGGATCTCGGCGAGCGTGGCCTCGGCGCTGTCGACGGTCCGGATGTGGTGCTTCTCGCCCCAGTGGTCGAACCAGCCGTTCCAGAACTCGGCGCAGACGAACGGCTCGCCCGCTCTGCGCGAGCGCAGCAGTTCGGCGGCCTGCGCGGCGCGGGACCCGAAGGTCGCCGTGGTCAGCGTGCCCGGCAGGGCGCCGCCGTCGAGCATCAGGTCGGTCGGCCCGTCCGCGGTGTAGAGCAGTTCGGTGATGCCCCGCTCCACCAGCGCGTCGCGCACCCACGCCACATAGCCGTGGTCGTCGCCGTAGCTGCCGTACTCGTTCTCCACCTGCACGGCGACCACCGGCCCGCCGCGCGCCGCCTGGAGCGCGGCGACGCGCGGGATCAACGCGTCGAACCAGCGCGCCACTTCGTCGAGGAAGGGCCGGTGCGAGGAGCGCAGCCGCATGCCGGGCCTCCCGGTCAGCCACGCGGGCAGCCCGCCGTTGTCCCACTCGGCGCAGATGTACGGGCCGGGGCGCACGATCACGTCCAGGCCGGTGTCCCGCGCGAGCGCGACGAACCGCTCGATGTCGCGCGGGCCCTCGAAGGACGGCCGCCCCCGGCGGGGCTCGTGGAAATTCCACGGGACGTACGTGTCCACGGTGTTGAGCCCCATGGCCGCGAGGCGTTCCAGCCGGTCGGCCCACTGCTCGGGGTGGACCCGGAAGTAGTGCAGCGACCCCGCCAGGACGCGGTGCGGCTGCCCGCCGCGCAGGAACGTGCCGTGCGGATACGACAGCAGGGGCGCGGGTCGGCCGTTGGCGTCCGCGGGTGCGGTGGTGGTCGGAAGGCTCACAGCACCGAACTGTCGCACAGATTGTTATCGATGCCAACGCGGTGCCTTCAGCCGGTCCGGGGCGGGATCACGAGCTGGAGAGCGCCCCCTTTGGGCGGGTGCGACCGCTATCATCGGCGGCAGCGGATCAGCCGGAAGGGACCCATGAAGAACCAGAGCGCGCGCGACGCCTCCCGTCCGCCCGGCATGGCGGATGTCGCACGGGTCGCCGGGGTCTCCGCGCAGACCGTCTCGCGGGCCCTGGCCGGTCACCCCAATGTGCAGGACAAGACCCGCGCCAAGGTGCTCGCCGCCGTCGACCAGCTCGGTTACCGCAGGAACAACGCGGCGCGCATGCTCTCCTCCGGCCGCAGCCGCACCATCGGCGTGGTCACCCTCCAGACCAGCTTCTACTCCCGCACCGCCCTCACCCTCGGCATCGAACGGGCCGCTCAGGAAGCCGGTTACGCGGTCAGCACCGCCACCACCGCGTCGCTGGACACCTCTGCCATCGAGAGTTCGATGCTGCGGCTGGCCGACCAGCACGTCGAAGGCGTCGTGCTGGCCGTTCCGCTGATCCATGTGAGCCGCCAGATCGAGCAGCTCACCAGCGCCGTGCCCACCATCACCGTCGACGGTTCGCGCACGTCGGCGACCGAAGTGGTCGCCGTCGACCAGTCGGCGGCGGCGCGGCTGGCCACCCGGCACCTGCTGGACCTGGGCCACGAGACGGTCTGGCACGTCGCGGGACCCGGTGAGTGGCTGGACGCGGCGAGCCGGTCGCAGGGCTGGCGCGCGGTGCTCGAAGCGGAGGGCAGGACGGTGCCGCCGGAGCTGACGGGCGACTGGTCGCCCGCCTCCGGCTACCGCAACGGCCTCATCCTCGGCCGGATCCCCGACGTCACGGCGGTCTTCGTGGCCAGCGACGAGATGGCGTTCGGCGTGATCCGGGCCCTGCACGAACTGGGCCGCAGGGTGCCGGAGGACATCTCCGTCGTGGGCGTCGATGACATCGCGCTCGCCGAGTACTGCTCGCCCTCGCTGACCACGGTGGCCCAGCCCTTCGCCGAGATGGGGGCGCTCGCGGTCTCCCACCTCATGCGGTACATCGCGGACCCGGACGCCACCTTGGAACCGGCCTCCGTGGAGCCGACGCTGGTCGTCCGCGCCAGCACGGCGCCCGCCCGCCGCTGACGGTCGGGCGCCGACGGTCGGCCGGAGGGCCTCACCGCGCGCGGGGGTGTACGTACCCCTGCCGTCCGTACCGCCGCCTGTCCGCGTTCCCGGACCACACCGGCTCCATGACCCCCCGATGTCGCCCGCTATCACCTGTTCAAGAAGCTCTGTCGGGCTCTGGTGTTATCGATGCCATCGCCGCTACAGTCTCCACCACTCCCGACTCGCTCCCGGCTCTTCAAGGCCCTAGGTGGTACAGGAATGACCTCGCGCTCGCCCCGATCACCCCACCGCGGAAGGTGGCGGCGGCAGCGGTCCGCGACCGCCGCCGCCCTGCTCGCCTCGCTCGCCCTGCTGTCGGTCGGCGTCACTCCGGCGCTCGCCGCCCCGCCGCAGACGTCGGCCGACAAGGCCGCCGCCGCGGGCACCCCGATCGACCCGGCCCAGTACACGCTGGTCCAGGCAGATTCCGAGTCGCCCGCCTACCCCGCGCCCCCGGCCCTGGACGGCACGGCGCTCGCCGCGTTCGACAACGACCCGTCGACGCAGTGGACGGTCGCCTACGACGTGGTCGGCGGCGTCGGCGTCGCCAAGACCCCGATGCCGCACTGGATCACCCTCGACGTCGGCGGCTCCTTCACCCTCACCGGTGTCGACTACTCGGTGAAGAACCAGGCCAACGGCCCGGTCAAGGGCTACCGGATCTTCGTCACCGACGACGCGGCCGTCGCCAAGGACCCGAAGGGGAACTGGGGAGCGCCCGCCGCGACCGGCTCCTTCCACCAGCCGACGAGCAACACCGAGGTGCAGACCGTCGTCTTCGACAAGCCCGTCACCGGCCGCTATGTGAAGGTCGAGGCCGAGAGCGCCGTCAACGGGTCCGACAACGCCTCCGCCTCCGAGATCAGGGTCCGCGCCGTCGGTGACACCACGCCCGCGCCCGTCGACCCGCCGCCCCCGGCCGACCCCGCGACCCCCGTCGAGATCGGGCACGGCGCGCTCAAGGTCACAGTCGCCAAGGAATTCCCCCAGGTCATCTCGTACGCGCTGAACGGCGGCACGCTCGCCGGCCAGGCGTCCGTCCTGCACACCTTCGACATCAACGGCGCCGCGCACAACGCGACCACGAAGATGTCCGCGCACGGCGACACCGCGACGTACACCTCGACCTTCGCCGACCTGCCGAACGTCACCATCACCTCGACGATCACCGTGACAGCGAAGAAGACCGTCGTCTTCGCCGTCCGGAAGATCACCGGCAGCGCCGCCCCAACCGTCAACCAGTTCTCGATCCCGGGCCAGTCGCTGCTGTCGGTCGACTCCTCCGACCCGCACGCGAGCCTGGCCCGTACGAAGATCTCCACGGACTCCACGACGACGGCCGACCAGTTCCTCACGATCAGCGCGGCGGCCAAGCCCGACAAGGCGTCCGTCGGCACCCCGTACGGCTTCGTCAGCAACTCCACGCTCGCGGGCGGGCTGATCACCGACGCGACCGACGACGCCGCGCAGGACAACAACGACAACGGCAACACCCGGCTCCAGTCGCGGATCGTGGACGCGGGCGGCGGCGCGCGCCGCGCGGAGCTGTCCGTCGGCAACTACACCTACGCGCCCAAGGGCGCCACGGACCGGCGGGTGGCGACGTACACGCTGCCGCGGACCACGGTCGTGCTCTCCGGTGACGCCAACGGCGACAACAAGGTGACCTGGGAGGACGGCGCGCTCGCCTACCGCGCCGCGATGACGCGCCCGCTCGGCGCCGACCGGGTGCCCGAACGCGTCGTGCAGCACATCCCGTTCAACTTCGCGAGCCAGGCCACCAACCCGTTCCTCAAGACGCTCGACAACGTCAAGCGGATCTCGCTGGCCACCGACGACCTCGGCCAGTGGGTGCTGGAGAAGGGCTACGCCAACGAGGGCCACGACTCCGCGCACCCGGACTACGGCGGCGACTACAACGTCAGGGCCGGCGGCCTCACCGACCTCAACAAGCTGGCCGCCGTGGGCGGCGACTACAACTCGGACATCGCCGTCCACGTCAACGTGACCGAGGCGTACCCGCAGGCCAAGAACTTCAGCTCGGGCCTCATCCAGGGCCAGGTCAACGGCTGGGACTGGCTCAACCAGTCGTACCACATCGACCAGCGCACCGACCTCGGCAGCGGCGCCGTCCTCGACCGCTTCAAGGAACTGCGCAAGCAGGCGCCCGGCATCAAGACCGTCTACATCGACGCCTACTACTCCAGCGGCTGGCTCGCCGACGAACTGGCCCGCCAGCTCCATGCGATGGGCTTCGAGGTCGCCAGCGAGTGGGCCTACAAATTCGAGGGCGACTCGATCTGGTCGCACTGGGCGAGCGACAAGAACTACGGCGGCGCCACCAACAAGGGCATCAACTCCAACATCGTCCGCTTCATCGCCAACTCCGACCGCGACGTGTGGAACGTCGACCCGCTGCTCGGCGGCTCCGACATCAAGGAGTTCGAGGGCTGGACCGGCCAGGACGACTACAACGCCTTCTACCGGAACATCTGGACCGACAACCTGCCGACCAAATTCCTCCAGCACTACCAGGTCACCCACTGGGACTTCGGCGCCTCCGCCGACCTCACCGGCGGTGTCCACGTCGCGATGGCGGGCGGCAAGCGCCAGGTGACGATGGGCGGCGCGCTCGTCCTCGACGGCGACAGCTACCTGCTGCCGTGGGGCGACGCCAAGCACGGCAACGGCACCTCCTCGCCGAGCGACGCCGACAAGATGTACTACTTCAGCGCGTCCGGCGGCGCCCACACCTTCGACGTGACACGGCAGTTCGCGGGCACCAAGCGCTTCACCCTCTACAAGCTCACCGACCAGGGCCGGGTGAAGGCCGGTGACATCACCCCGACCGCCGGCAAGGTCACGATCAGCGGCGACAAGAATCAGCCGTACGTCCTCGCCCCGCAGTCCGGCAAGGCGCCGCACACCAACGTCGACTTCGGGCAGGGCACCGGTCTGAACGACCCCGGCTTCAACGCCGGCGACCTCACGGCCTGGAACGCCCACGGCGGCGCGACCACCGTACGCACCGCCAGCGGTGACAACGTCGCCCGGCTCGGCACCGCGGCCTCCGGCATCTCGCAGCAGGTCAAGGGCCTGACGTCCGGCAAGACCTACACCCTCAGCGCCAACGTCGAGATCGCCAAGGGGCAGCGCCGGGCCACCACCCTCGCCGTCACCGGCGGCAAGCAGCCCGCCGCGAACACCTTCGACACCACGCCCGCCGCCAACCAGATGGCCGCGGACGCCAAGAAGGGCACGTACTCGCAGCGCGCGTCGGTGACCTTCACCGCGCCGTCCAACGGCAAGGTCACCGTCGCCGTCAGCGCGGTGGCGGGCGGCGCGGCCGTCACGCTGGACGACATACGCCTGATGGCCGACACCACGCTGCCGCTGCCCAAGAAAGCGGGCGGTTCTGACGGGACCGTCCTCGCTCGGGACGACTTCGAGGGCAATCAGCCCGGCTGGGGCCCCTTCGTCAAGGGCGACGCGGGCGGCGCCACCGACCCGCGCACCAGCATCAGCGACCTGCACGCCCCGTACAGCCAGAAGACCTGGAAGAACACCTACTCGCCGTACAACTCCGGGACCCTCAAGGGCCAGGCGGTGGACGACGTCATCAGCGGGAACCACTCGCTCAAAGCCCACGAGGAGAACAGCGGTCTGGTCTACCGGACGGTGCCCGCGACCGTGCCCTTCGTGGCGGCCCACAAGTACGCGGTCTCCTTCCGCTACCAGACCAACCTCGACGGCCAGTGGGCCTGGGTGACCGGCGCGGACGTCGTCGGCGGCGGAAAGGTCGCGTCCAAGGACGTGACGCGCGACGTGCTCGCGCCCGCGCTCGACACGGCCACGTACTCCAAGGAGATCGTCGCGGGCTGCGGCGACACCTGGGTGGGGCTGCGCAAGCTCGGCGGCGCCAACGGCACGGACTTCGTGCTGGACGACTTCTCGGTGACCGACCTGGGCCCCGCCCCGGCGGGTCCGGCGTGCGCGAGTGTGACGACGCCGCCGACCGCCGAGCTGAGCCCCGGCGTGCCGAGCGAGTACGTGACCACCTTCACCAACAGCGAGCTGACCGACGCCACCGGCGTCGTCCAGCGGCTCGACGGCCTGCCCGCCGGGTGGACCGCGGCAGTGAAGACCGAGCACGGCAACAGCTTCGCCACGGTGAAGCCCGGCGCGTCGGTGAGCACCACCTGGCTGCTGACCCCGCCCGCGGGAGCGGCGGGGACCGCCGCCTCCTGGAAGGTCGTGGCGGGCTACACCAACGACGGCGCCACCAAGTCGGTGTCGGCGGACGCCAAGGCGACCGTCGCGACCCGCGCGCTGCTCTCGCCCAGTTCGATGACGGCGACCGCGGACTCCGAGAACCTCTCCTCGGGAGCCGCGGAGGGTCCGGTCTCCAACGTGCTCGACGGTGACCCCGGCACCATCTGGCACACCGACTACACCAACTCCGAGGCGCCGTACCCGCACTGGGTGACCCTCAAGCTGGGCGGCCCCGCCGACCTCGACGGCTTCGGTTACCTCGACCGCCAGACCGGCGGCCAGAACGGCCGGGTGGCCGGCTACGAGGTCGCCGTCTCCGACAACGGCACCACCTGGACGACCGTCGCCCGCGGCACCCTCGTGGACTCCCCGTCGACCCAGGTCATCGCCTTCGACCGGGTCCGCGCGAGCTATGTCCGCTTCACCGCGCTCAGCGCGCTCAACGGACTGCCGTTCGCGGCGGCAGCCGAGATGCGGGCCTACGGCAGTTACGCCGACACGCCCGTCGGCTACCCGCCGGATCCCGCACCGGGCGCCTGACCACGGTTCGTCCGGGCACCACGCGGGGCGCGTCCCCCTCCCGTACCGGGGAGGGGGCGCGCCCCGTCTCTTTCGGGTCAGTTGACCAGCGGGAGGAGCTGAAGGCGCTCGGCCGCCGAGATGAGCGGGTCCACGTCGACCGGCTCCTCCGTGACGTCGTCGATGACGGACACCCGCACCGCGGGCACGGGCGCCGTGTCGATGGTCGCCGCCAGGTCGAGCGCGAACAGCACGTTCACCGGCCGCGCCCCGCGCGAGTCCTCGTGGACGCCCGCGAACCGCAGGATGCGCCAGCCCTCGTCGTCCCAGTGGTCGAGCAGGGCGGAGCGGACGACGGGAGCCGTCGCCTGCCAGGCCAGGGAGTTCTCCAGCAGCTCCACCGACGCCGCGACCGGCACCCGCTCGCCGGAACCGCTCAGCGGATGCCCGAGGACCCGCAGCCGCAGCTTGCGCAACGGCCGCAGCCACCGCTGGTCGAGGTCGGAGGACAGACCGAGCAGCACCGCCGCGGCCACCACCACGACGACGGCCGACGGCACCGGATCCCCGCCGATCCTCGACCACCACGTACGGTCGGCGGCCACGGCGGCCAGACCGCCCACGACGACCAGACCGGCACGGGTGAAGGACCGCCAGCCGATCGGCCCCTCGTCACGGGCGCTGCACCCGCAGGACGACTCGGGCGCCGTCGCCCGCGCGTACCCCAGATACGCGGTGAAGCCCGCGCCCAGCACCGCCGTTGCCACGGCGGGCGCCACGGCCTCGGGAACGGCGAGCAGCGCCGCCGCGATCAGCAGCTCGACCGCGCCCACCGCGCGCAGTGCCCGGGTGGCGCGGTGGCCGTTGCCCAGGACCCGCACCAGGACGGTGTTCGCGGCCAGTTGGGCCGTACGGCGGCCGAAGAGCTTCGGCGCGCCGGTCACGGTGAGCAGGACCCCGCACAGCAGCGGCGCCAGACTCGGGATGACGGAGATCATCGCGCTCCCTCCTAGTGGCCGACGGTCACGCGGGCGATGTCGATGGTGTCGTCCTCGGGACGCCAGGCGCCGAGGATCTGCGCCGACTGCCCGATCCGCACCCGCGACAGGTCCGAGGTGAGCGCGCCGCCCAGGTACGAGGCGGTGGTCGTCTCGGTGACGATCCGGCCCACGACGGCGTGGTTGTTGCCGTGCGTGAGGTGCAGCCGGTCCTTGGCGATGCCCTGGATCTCGCAGAAGAGATTCACGATGTTCACCCACACCGCGTCGGCCGCGATGGTGCCGTCGGGCATGTCGACACCGCGCGCGTACAGGCCGTCGCCGACCTTGATCTCCGCCGCGGTGGTCGGGCGCAGCTTCCAGACGCTGGTGGCGTTGGTGAGCTGGATGAGGTGCTGGTCGCCGTAGGAACCGGCGACCTCCAGCACGGTGCCGTTGATCGCGGTGATCCGGCCCTCGGCGAACGCCGACTTGGAGATCGCCGGGTCGAGCGACGGCATCGGCGCGGCGAAGGCGGCGTCCGCGTCGATGCCGCCGAGCGCGGTGGCGCCGACGATGGTCGCACCGCCGAGCGCGGCGGTGGTGAGGAAGCGCCGGCGGTCCATCCGGCTGCGGCCCGCGGGATTCTGGTCGTGGCTCATGTCGGTCCTCCTCACTCGTAGATGTAGACGGGGAGCTTGCCGGAGCTGAGATTGCCGATCGCGGAGAACGCGGCCGGGGTCAGGTCGATGACGCGGTTGGTGCGGCAGACGCCGTTGCAGCACGCGGACTCGCCGCAGAAGCTCTTGGTGCGCGGTCCGCAGTCGGAGACCGTGACGCAGACCGTCGCGCCGGAGCACTGGTGCTTGACGTTCATCACCGAGCCGCAGCCGCGGCGCGCGATCGTCTCACCGCACAGGTCGGGCCGGGTGATGTCGAAGCACGCCTGGGAGGCGTTCGGCCACGCCGCCTGGTGGGCGTTGGACTGGCAGGTGCCGCAGGCACCGGTGCCGGTGCTGCCGCAGGGGCCCCAGGCGCTGCCGCAGCAGAACCAGGTGGTCTCACCTGCCCAGAGACTGGTCGATCCGCAAGCCATGTCGATTCCCTTCGCTCGCGCGCAGGTGTTGTGACCTGCGCATGACAACACATGGGTGCGTGCCGCGCCATGCGTGACACGTGACACTGGGCCGCCGGCGGGGACGGCGGCGGTGCTGGGCGTTCGGCGTCCGCGATGCGCGCGCTCGCGGGGGAGTGGGGCGACGGGCGGGACCGCGAGGCGGTGGGGCGGTGTGGCGTGAATCGCGCGGATGTGCGAGGCGCGTGGTGCGCTCGATGCGTAGGGGGACGGTGGGGGGTTCGGGCACTGCGAGTACTGAGGGCGGCGCGGGTCCTGCGGGGATTCCGGGGCATATGGGGACGCCGGGAGAATTGCATGCCCATGACAAGGTGTGCGTCGGATGGGTCGGCAGTGATGGTGGAACACGGCCATGATGCGCGCTTCTACGCGCGTCCGCCAGAGGGCGGGAGACACGAGAGGCCCTTGGTGCGGGCGGCACGAGCCGCGCGGTGCGGGGGACCGGGTGTTGGCCTCGGGCATCACGGCCGTGGCGCGCCGCGCGGACGCGTGGACCGTCTTTCGCGGGGTGCCCGGGATGTCGTGATCCAGCCAGGCGCGGCCACGGCGGCTCGCGTACGCCTACGATCTGCCGCCTGCCGCCTGCCGCCTGCCGCCTGCCGCCTGCCGCCTGCCGCCTGCCGCCTGCCGCCTGCCGCCTGCCGCCTGCCGCCTGCCGCCTGCCGCCTGCCG
>NZ_JBIBHM010000003.1:0-159183 GCF_042957025.1 Streptomyces sp. NPDC008139 | reverse complement strand
CTGCCGCCTGCCGCCTGCCGCCTGCCGCCTGCCGCCTGCCGCCTGCCGCCTGCCGCCTGCCGCCTGCCGCCTGCCGCCTGCCGCCTGCCGCCTGCGTATCGGGCTCGGTCGCTGAGGTGTCGCCCGGCGAAGGGCTACCTGGTCGCCCGCTGAGCGCCACCGCCCGATCCGTCGCCTGATCCGTCGCCGGGCCCCGGGGCCCCGGCCGACCTGCCGCCCGGTCCGCCCTGGCGTCGGGTCGCCGCGCTGCGGCCCACGGCCTCCACCAGCGGCAGCACGCGGTACGGGACCCGCTCGCGCAGGGCGATCTCCGTACGGGTGCGGACCACGCCCGGCAGTTGGATCAGCCGCTGGATGATGTCCTCCAGATTGGCGTTGTCGCGGGCCGCGACCCTGGTGAGCAGATCCCCGCCGCCGGTGATCGAGAGCGCCTCGATGATCTCCGGCACGGCCGCGAGCGCTTCGCCCACGTCGTCCAGGCGCCCCTGCGTCACCTCGATCCGCACGAAGGCCAGCACCGGGTGGCCCAGCGCGGCAGGCGACACGCGTGGTCCCGCCGTGGTGATCACCCCGTCCCGCTCCAGCCGGTCGAGCCGGGCCTGGAGGGTGCCGCGCGCGACGCCGAGTATGCGGGCGTACTCACGGACGCTGGTGCGCGGCTGCTCCAGCAGCAGCCGCAGGATGCGGGTGTCCAGTGCGTCGACGGCCATGGGCCACTGGTCTCCTCATGGTCGATGACAGGACACCCTCACCGTACCAATGGCACAGCGCCGAGCGACCAGTTTGAGCCACTACCCGCTCGGGTGCTTTCCTGGTGGTGACGATGGCGTTGCGGTCCTCCGCAACGCCTTTGCCATGTCCGGCGCCGACCGCCGCCGGACACCCGTACCGGACAGGGGTGGAACCGCACACGTGAAGAGGTTGTTCGTCGCACCGGATCCGGGCCGCGCGCGGCTGCGCCACGCCTCCCGCGCCGTCCTCGGCATCGCGCTCGCCGTCACCGCGGCGGGCCTGGCCGGATTTCCGCTGCCCGCGATGTGCGGCGGCGGTCTCGCCGCGCTGCTCGCCTTCTTCGTCGTCGCCGACCCCCGCGTCGGCCAGCAGGCGGTCACCACCGCCCTGATGCCCCTGACCGGGCTGCCGGTGCTCACCGCCGCGGCCTGGCTGCACCCGTACCCGCTCGCCCGCGACGCCGCCTTCGTCGCCGTCGTCCTCGCCGGGGTCTACGCCCGCCGCTGGGGCGCCCGCGGCCACGCGCTCGGCGTCTTCGGCTTCATGATGTTCTTCATCGCGCAGTTCCTGCACGCAGTCCCGGCCGAACTCCCCGAGCTGTACGCGGCGATCGGCCTCAGCCTCGCCGTCGCCGCCACCGTCCGCTTCGGCCTGTGGTGCTACGAACGCGGTGCCGCGCCCGCACCGGCCGTATCCCTCGTCCAACCGCCCGGTCTGCGCAGGCCGACCACCCGGCAGGCCGTCCAGGCCGCGACCGCCGCGGCCGGAGCCCTCGCGCTCGGCCAGGCACTGTCGGAGGACCGCTGGTACTGGGCGGTCGCCACCTCCTGGTGGATCTTCGTCAACACGGCGTCGCGCGGTGAGACCCTGGTGCGCGGCTTCCGCCGCGTGCTCGGCACCGCGCTCGGCATCGTGGCCGGATTCGCCCTCGCCCTTCCCCTGCACGGCGCCCCCGTACCGTCCGCCGTCCTCGTCGCGGTGTGCGTCTTCGGCATCTTCTACAGCGCGGCCGTCTCCTACTCCTGGATGACCTTCTTCGTCACCGTCATGGCCGGTTCCCTCTACGGGCTGCTCGGCGTCCTGCACCCGGCGCTGCTCCTGCTGCGCCTTGAGGAGACCGGGGCGGGCGCGCTCTGGGCGGCTCTCGCCGTGCTGCTGGTGCTGCCGGTCACCACGCACGCCGCCACCGACGCCTGGATCCAGCGTGCCCTGGAATCCGTACGCGACTTCACCGCGCAGGCGGCCCGGCACCTTGCCGGTGAACCCGGCGCCGACCTGGCAGGACGCGCCGCCGAACTGGACCTGGTACTCGGCCGGGTACGCGCCTCCCTGGCGCCGCTGGTGCACCCGCTGAGCCCCCTGCGGGCCCGCAGAGCGCGGGCCGGTCACGTACTGCGCCTCCTCGACGCCTGCGCCCACCAGGTGCGCGGCCTCGCCGAGGTCGTCGCCCACCCCGAAGCGAGCCACGACGAGCGGCTGTCGGCCGCCTGCCGACGGGTCGAGGACGCCGTGCGCCGCCTGGTCGTACGCGGCATCGAGGCACCGGAACCGCGGTCGGAGGCGCCCGAGGACGGCGCGGGACATCCGCACGCCGAACGCGCGCTCGGCCACCTGCGGGTCCTGGAAACGGCGCTCACCGACCTCGCCGCCCCCCTGCACGCCGACCCCCGCGCGCCGCTCGCCGCCTGACCAGTGGGACCCGGGGGCGACGTGGCCGCCGTCAGGTACTAATCTCAGCCGCCGTACAGACATCAGGCGGAAGAGGTACGGCAGTGGCCGGGCACGTTTACATCGGGTCGTTCACTTCGGCGGGCGGTCGAGGGCTCACCACGGCCGCCGTCGACCCGGACACGGGAGCGCTCACCGCGCTCGGCGACAACGCCGAGGTGCAGAATCCGTCCTTCCTCGCCCTGTCCGACGACGGGCGGACGCTCTACACGGTCGGCGAGACCGAGCCGGAGGGCACCGCCGCCGCGTTCTCGCTCGCGGACCCGGCCGCGCCCCGGCTGCTCGGCGCGCCCGTGCAGGTGCACGGCGGCTGGCCCACCCACCTCGCCGTCCACCGCGGCCACCTGCTCACGGCCAACTACGCGGAGCCCGGCAGCGTCAGCGTCCTGTCCATCGGTGAGGACGGCGCGCTCGGCGGGCTGCGCTCACTGCTGGAGCACGAGGGCGACGGCCCCCACCCCGAGCGCCAGACCGGGCCGCACGCGCACGCCGTGCTGACCGACCCCAGCGGACGCTGGGCGGTCAGCGTCGACCTCGGCACCGACTCGGTGCGGGTCTGCGAACTGGACACCGATAGCGGCGAGCTGGAGATCGAGCGCGAGCTGGGACTGCGCTCCGGGGTCGGCCCGCGCCACCTCACCTTCCACCCGGCCGGCCACCACGCCTATGTGATGAACGAACTCGACTCCGTCGTCACCGTCTGCCGCTGGGACCCCTCCATCGGCAGCCTGCGCCCGCTCGCCGAGGTCCGCGTGCTCCCCGACGGCACCGAGGGCGAGAACTACCCCTCGGAGCTGGTCGTCTCGCCCGACGGCCGCTTCGCCTGGGCCGCCAACCGCGGCCACAACAGCATCGCGGTGCTCGCCCTGGACGAGACGGGGGAGCGGCTGGAACTGCTCGACACCGTGAGCTGCGGGGGCGACTGGCCGCGCCACCTCACCCTCGACCCGTCGGGCACTCGGCTGTACGCGGCCAACGAGCGCTCCGGCGACGTCACCTGGTTCGACGTCGACCCGGGCACCGGCATCCCCAAGCAGGCCGGTTCGCTGGCGCTGCCCGCCGTGTCCTGCGTGCTCTTCGCCCGGCCCTGACACCGCGGGGGCGGGCCCGCGCGGCCCGCACGACGTGAAACGGCGCGGGCGGGCGGTCCTTCGACAGGACCGACCGCCCGCGCCGTTGTCGTCGCCGTGTCGACGCGCCGACTCGTTCAGTGCGAGGGCGCGCTCTCCTGCTGCTGCATCGCGATGCCCAGGGCGCCCGCGTAGTGCGTGACCACCAGCTTGCCGACCGCCGGGTACGGGCCGAGCGCGTCGGCGCCCGAGCAGCCCGCCTCCGCCGCCGCGGTGTGCAGGAGCTGCGGCGCGATCTCCGGGCCGATCAGGCACGGGGCGAGCGCGAGCCGGCCGGAGCCGGAGGAGCGCAACTGCTCCGCCGCCCGTGCGATGGAGCCGTCCTCGTCGAGCGCGGCGGCCAGCACCGGCACGGCGAGCCGCGCGGCCAGCAGAAGCCCGGTCACACCCGCGGCCTGCGCCGCCTCCTCGCCGCCGACGGTCGCCAGGATGATCCCGTCGGCCGCGGTCGCCACGGTGAACAGCCGGGCGCGGTCGGCGCGGGCCAGACCCGCCTCGGCGAGCCGGACGTGCAGCGCCTCGGCGAGCAGCGGGTGCGGACCGAGGACGTCGGTCAGCTCCACCTGCGCCTTGGTGTCGGCGATGGCCTGCCGGATCCTGCGCAGCACCGAAGCCTCGGGCCCCGCGAGCAGCGGGACGACGACGGCCGCGGTGTCCTCCCCCGACCGCTCGTCCGCGATCGCGGCCAGGACGCCGCGCAGCGCCGGGAATTCGGTCTCCGCGCCGTCTTCACCGTCGACGAAGCCGATCCGCGGATCGAGTCCCGACAGCTCGGAGCGGGCGATGCTCACGACCTCCTCCGCCAGACTGAGCGCGGCGGCGGTGGGAGTGCCGGGGACGGCCAGAACCAGCACCGGCGCGCCCTCGGGCGCGGCCAGCGCCTCCGGTCGGCGGTGACGTCCCGGCTGGCGCGGACGCGGCATTCGAACGGGAAGGCCGGAGGCGGGCCCTGTGGCAGTGCTCATGGCGACGCATGCTAACGCCTTGGGGCGCCTGGATGTTCGGCCGGGTCGGAGCCGCGGCAGACCTGTCCTGATCTGTCCCTTTCACCGCTCACGTTCGGTCATCGAACGAGTCTGAGCTGTGCCGGAACGCGCCGCGTCGGCACCGGAACGAACTGGTGCGGTACGCGAACGGGCCGGTGCGGCACGGGAGACGAGCCGCAGCAGCGCGGGGTCGGCCGGAAGCGGCAGCGCGTCCCGGTGCAGCGCCCCCGCGATCAGCAGCGCACCGTCCAACGGATCACCGGCCGCCGGTACGAGCCTGGCGTCCGGCAGCATCCGCCCGGCCCGCTCACGCAGCGGTCCGAGCAGCGGCTCGCCCATCTTGAACAGGCCACCGGTCAGCGCCACGTCCACCGCGGCGGCGTCCGGCCGTACGGCAGCCGCCGACTCCAGGATGTGCGTCGCGGCGGCCCGCAGGATGCCGGAGGCCACCGGGTCGCCCCCCGTGGCGCAGGCGGCCACGTCGGGCGCGAACGAGGCCAGTACGGCGGGCCGGTCGGGGCGCGGGTAGAGCTGTGCGGGCATCCCGTCGAGCGGCCCGAAACGGTCCTCCGCGCGGGCCAGCAGCGCCGTGGAGCCGCCCGCCCTGCCGTCGTGCGCGCGCATCGCCGCGTCCAGGCCCGCGCGGCCGATCCAGGACCCGCCGCCCGCGTCGCCCAGCAGATGGCCCCAGCCGTCCGCGCGCAGCCAGCCGCGGCCGTCGGCCGCGGTGCCGAGCGCGATCATGCCGGTGCCCGCGGCGACGACGACGCCCGGCCGCAGACCGAGCGCGCCCGCGTACGCGGTCACCGCGTCACCGGCCAGCGCCAGCGACTCCACCCCGAAGGCGGCGGCCAGGGCGTCGGGCAGCACGGCGCGCAGGTCGGTGCCGAGCGTGGCCATACCGGCCGCGCCGACGCACGCGGCGGCCAGCGTGCCGGCCCCGACCTTGTCCAGCAGGCCGTTCACCAGGGGCACGACCTGGTCGAGCAGGCTCGCGGCGTCGATCCCGCGCTCGCCGGTCACGGCCGGGCGGGCCGAGACGGCGGGCGCGGACACCTCGGTGCCGTCGGCGCGGGCGACGGCCACCCGCACACCGGAACCGCCGGAGTCGATCCCGAGCACCCAGTCAGCGGAAGCGGGCACGGATCAGCCGAGCCCGCGCGAGTCCTGCTTGAGCGCGGTGTCCACGGTCAGCGCCGAGGCGACGACCATGCTCAGCAGCGGGTCGGCCAGCGGCCGGTGGATCTGGAGGACGTAGTTGTCCGCCGTGGTGAACATGGTCTTAGCCAGGCCCTCCCACGTCTTGGTGATCCGGCCGATCTCCGTCTCCGTGTGGTCCACGATGGCGAAGTTCCACGCCCGCCAGTTCTCGGCCTTGATGGCACCGATCTGCTGGCCGTTGTACATGAACGCGAACTTGATCTTGCCGAAGGCGTTCTGCTGCACGATCTCGCCGAGCGGCTCACCGTTCGAGCGGTGCACCAGCACCTTGGACTTGATGAACTTCGCGGGCCGGGTGAGCACCAACTGCGGCTGCCCGTGCGCGTCCCTGACCTCCAGCTTGTGAGTCAGGAACTGGTCCACGCTGGAGACGAAGCGCAGCACCTTCTTCGCCGTGCTCTGCCCGATCTCGACGACCGAGCCGAGGGTGCGGCCCTGCTGGTCGAAGACGCTGTACTCGTTGACCAGCTCGATCAGCTTGGCCTTCTGGTTCACCACCAGGATCGGCTCGGTGAACAGGGTGCCGCCGCCGAACGAGGTCGGCGCTATCCCGGCCTGCTGCTGCACCTGGCGCTGGACCTTGGACGGGTCGGGGGCGCCGCTGACATTCAGCTCCCACGCGTTGCCGCCGCCTTGCTGCTGCTGCGGAATCTGGCCGGGGTTCGTGTGCTCCGTCCACTGTTTGCCGTCCCAGTAGCGGAGCAGATTCGGAGTGCCTTGCGGGTCGGCGTACCAGCCCGCCGGAGTATGGGGATGCGTCGTCACCCGGGCAGAGTACCGTCAAGACGTGTCAGGGAAGGAGCCAGTCGACCGGCTGTGCACCCTGCCGGACCAGCAGATCATTGGCGCGGCTGAACGGCCGTGAGCCGAAGAAGCCGCGGTCGGCCGACATGGGGGAGGGGTGCGAGGACTCGATCGCGGGCAACTGCCCCAGCAGCGGTCGCAGATTGCGGGCGTCCCGGCCCCACAGCACGGACACCAGCGGACGGCCCCGGGCGGCGAGCGCCCTGATCGCCTGCTCGGTGACCTCTTCCCAGCCCTTGCCGCGGTGAGCCGCGGGCCGCCGGGGCGCGGTGGTCAGCGCCCTGTTGAGCAGCAGCACACCCTGCCGGGTCCACGGCGTGAGATCCCCGTTGGACGGCCGCGGCAGCCCCAGGTCGGAGCCCAGCTCGCGGTAGATGTTCTCCAGACTGCCCGGCAGCGGCCGTACGTCCGGCGCGACGGAGAAACTGAGCCCTACCGCGTGCCCCGGGGTCGGATACGGGTCCTGCCCGACGATCAGCACCCGCACGTCGTCGAAGGGCTGCTGGAACGCGCGCAGCACGTTCGCACCGGAGGGAAGGTACGTACGCCCCGCGGCGATCTCGGCGCGGAGGAAGTCCCCCATCGCCGCGATCCGGTCCGCCACCGGTTCGAGCGCCTTCGCCCAGCCCGCTTCGACGATCTCGTTCAATGGTCGCGCTGTCACGGTCCGTCACTCTACTGGCTCAACAGCCGTGCCGCGGACGGGGATCGGACCCGTCCGCGCAACGACGGCTCCGGCGGCGGACCGCCGGGCAGGACCGTTCAGATACCGGCCCGGCGGAAGGCCCGCCCGTACTGCTGCGGCACCGCCACCTCGGAGCCCAGTTCGCGGGCGGCGTGCAGCGGCCAGTTCGGCGTGCGCAGCAGTTCGCGGCCGAGCAGGACGGCGTCGGCCTGGCCGGTGGACAGGATCGTCTCGGCCTGCCGGGGGTGGGTGATCTCGCCGACGGCCGCCACCGGCAGACCGGTCTCGGCCTTCACACGGGCCGCGAAGGGCACCTGGTAGCCGGGGCCGAGCGGAATGCGTACGCCCGCGGCGTTCCCGCCCGTGGACACGTCGAGCAGGTCGACCCCGCGCACGAGCAGTTCCTTGGCGAAGCGGACCGTCTCGTCCGCCGTCCAGCCGCCGTTCTCCAGCCAGTCGGTGGCCGAGATGCGGAAGAACAGCGGCAGTTCCTCCGGCCAGACCTCGCGCACGGCGTCGACCGTCTCCAGCGCGAACCTGATCCGGTTCTCGAAGGCGCCGCCGTAGCCGTCGGTGCGGTGGTTGCTGTGCGGGGAGAGGAATTCGCCGATCAGATAGCCGTGCGCGCCGTGCAGTTCGAGCACTTCGAAGCCCGCCGCGAGCGCCCGCCGGGCCCCGGCCACGAACTGCCCGACGACATCCCTGATGTCCGCCTCCGACAGCTCGGTCGGCACCTTGGACTCGTCGGAGAACGCCACCGGGCTCGGCGCCACCGGCTGCCAGCCGCGCTCGTCCTCGCCCAGCGGGCCGCCGCCTGACCACGGCCGGTCCGTGGACGCCTTGCGTCCGGCATGTCCGATCTGGATGCCGGGCACGGTGCCGTGGTCCTTGAGGAAGCGGGTGATCCGGCTGAAGGCCGCCACCTGGTGGTCGTTCCAGATCCCGAGGTCGGCGGGGCTGATCCGGCCCTCGGGGCTGACCGCGGTCGCCTCGACCAGGATCAGTCCGGCGCCGCCGACTGCCCGCGACGCGTAGTGCGCGAAGTGCCAGTCGCCGGGCGCTCCCTCGTCGGGCCCCTCGGTCGCCGCCGAGTACTGGCACATCGGCGCCATCCAGGCCCGGTTGGGAATGGTCACGGACCGCAGGGTGAAGGGCTCGAACAGCGCGCTCACGGCACTCTCCTCGTCGTCGGACTCCGTCGCGGGGCTCCACCGGTCGGGGCCTGTCGCCGCGCACTGGTGACGGCTTCTACGATAGACGCCGTAGTACGGCAGACGTCAAACTACGACGGGTATCGTAATATGACGTTCATGACACTCCCGATTCCGTCCCACGCGCCACCGCCACCGCCACCGCCACCGGCACCGGCACCGTCGTCGTCGGCCGCGGGCCCCGGCGCCCCGGCTGCCGCCGGGCGCGCGCTGGAGCACCCCGGCGCCGGGGAGATCCGGCTCGAAGAGGTGCTGCACGCGCTGTCCGACCCGATGCGGCTGATCGTGGTCCGCAATCTGGCCGCGGCCCGCGGTGAAGTGGCCTGCTCCGACGTGCCGTTGCCGGTCAGCAAGTCCACGACCACGCACCACTTCCGGGTGCTGCGCGAGGCGGGCGTCATCAGCCAGATCTACCGCGGCACCTCCAAGATGAACGCGCTGCGCACGGACGACCTCGAAGCGCTCTTCCCCGGTCTGCTGGACCGCGTCCTCGACGCGGCGGCCCGCCAGGCAGCCCGGCTCGACGGCTGACCATGAGGCGTAGGGCGCCTGGACCCGAAAGCCCGGACCCGGGTGCTTGGACCCGAGTGCTTGGACCCGAGTGCTTGGATTCGACGCGCCTCGATCTGTCCCGTCCGTGACGGGCCTCAGGCCGGTCCCTCGGCGGGCGGCGCCGACGCGTGGCCCGCCGCCGTCAACAGCCCTTCCCAGTCGGGGATCTTGACCGTGCCCCGGTCCAGGGAACGGCCCCACTGCGCCTCCGCCGCCTCGATCGCCAGCCAGCCCTGCCAGGCGACCGTCCGTATGCCCGCGGCCCGCAGTCCGGCCAGCGGATCGGCCGACAGCTCTCGCGTCAGCAGACCCGGCGCGTCGGCGATCAGCGCCGTCGCGGTCTCCTTGGCGCACGGCCGGTTGGTGCCGATCACACCGGTCGGCCCGCGCTTGATCCAGCCCGCCACGTACTCGCCGGGGGAGGGCGTACCGTCGCGCAGTACACGGCCCGCGTCGTTCGGCACCACCGCGCCCTCAGGGTCGAAGGGCAGGCCGGGCAGCGGCACCCCCTGGTAGCCGACCGAGCGCAGGACGAGTCCCGCGGCGATCTCCTCGCCGCCGCCTGTATCCGACACACCGCCGCGCCCGTCAGGACCCGTTCGGGTGAAACGGACCGCGCGCACCCGCCCGGCCTCGTCGGCGAGGAACGCGGTGGGGCGCAGGAAGAACCGCACATGGAGTCGGCGCGGCCGTCCGCGCGGCGGCTGCGCGGCCCACGAGCGCAGCACCTCCACATTGCGCCGGGCCGCCGTCGGCAGACCGGAGGGGTCGGCGTACGCCGGGTCGAGCGCCAACTCGTCCTCGCGCACGATCACATCGGTGTCGGCCAGCGCGCCCAGCTCACGCAGTTCCTTGGTGGTGAACTTCGCCTGCGAGGGCCCGCGCCGCCCCACCATGTGGATGTCGGTGACGCGGCTGTCGGCGAGCGCCCGCAGCGCCGGCTCCGGTACGTCGGTGCGCCGCAGTTCGTCCGCGCGCCGGGCCAGCACGCGCGCCACGTCGACCGCGACGTTCCCCACGCCGATGACCACGGCCGAGCGGGCCCGCAGCGCGAAGCCGTCCGGCGGCTCGTCGGGGTGCGCGCTGTACCAGGACACGAAGCGGGTCGCCGAGTAGCTGCCGGGCAACTCCTCGCCGGGCACGCCCAGTCTGCGGTCGGTCGCGGCGCCCACGCAGTAGACCACCGCGTGGTACAGGCCGAGCAGCCGCTCCGGCGTCAGCGGCGCGGGCCCCACGCCGACGTTGCCGAGGAAGCGGACCCGCGGGTCCTCCAGCACCTTGCGCAGGCTGCCCTGGAGGGACTTGATCTTCTCGTGGTCGGGCGCGACACCGTATCTGACCAGGCCGTACGGGCACGGCAACCGGTCGAGCACGTCAACCGCGACATCCGGCACCGACTCCTGACGGGTGAGCGCGTCCGCGGTGTACACCCCGCTCGGACCCGAACCGACGACTGCGACGCGTAACACGACGGTGCTCCCTTCGGCGGGATGTCACCAGCATGCGCCCTCCGGACGCGTCGCGGCAGAGCGCTGCACCCGGCGGCCTGGCCGAGGCGCACGATTTCAGCCCACCGGTCGCCGGTCCCCGCCGTCCTCGCCGCCCTCGTCCCCGCCCGCGCCGACCTTCGCGGGGGCCACCGCGCAGCCCTTCGGCGGCACCCCCAGCGTCCACTCCAGCCCGTACCGCTCGAAGAGTTCGGCCCGCAGCCGCGACAGCGGCATCGGAGCGCCCGGCAGCAGCAGCGCCACGGTCGCGCCCATCAGCAGCGCGCGCAGCAGCCGGTACTCCGCCTCCGGACCCTCGGGTCCCGACACGATCCCCGCGTCGTCCACCGCCTGGCTCAGGAGCGCCGCGAGCTTCTGCTGCTCCGGGCACTGGATGAAACCCTCCGCCTGGAGGATCGACGCCATGTGCGTACGCATCAGGGTGGTGTGCGTCTGCGTGAGGCCGAGAATCGCGTCGATGGCCCGCGCCATCCGCTCCTGGCCGTCCTCCGACCGCGGCTCGCGGTCCAGCGCGGCGGCCAGTTCCATGTGCATCAGCCGGTGTACCGCGGACTGCAACAGTTCGCGCTTTCCCGCGAAGTAGTACGAGACCAGGCCGCGTGCCGACCCCGCCCGCTGGGTGATGTCCGCCAGCGTGGTGGCCTCGTAGCCACGTTCCTCGACCAACTCCACGGTTGCCTGGAGCAACCGTTCCCGGGAACGCTGACGCATTGCTTCATTGACCGATGCGCTCCGAGGGGACATTATTTACTCCTGCGTTGACTGGCTGCGAGCCAATATACTCAGCGCAGCCCGGCGGGCTTCGCCCTGTCCGGGAAACGGGGGCTGGTGCCGGTCCCGGCGGCGCGGGGGATCGCCGGGACCGGCGCCGATCCCGAAAGCGCTTGTCGTCGAGGCTCTTGTCCTGAAAGCGCTTGCCCCTTCAGCGGCCGGTCCATGAGCGCTCGGCGCGTACGGTGCGCGGCGCCGCATCAGGCGAGTCGGTCCAGGACGCCGAGCAGCGCGTCGGGACGTGCCGACACCGGCAGATGGTCCACCAGGAACACCGGGCAGCCCAGCGCGGCGGCGCCACCGTCCGCCGCACGGCTGTCGCCCACCATCGCCACGTCCGCGGGCTCCAGCCCGAGCCCGTCGCAGGCGATCCGGAACAGCCGCTCGTCCGGCTTCTGGACGCCGTGCTCGAAGCTCAGCACGAAGATGTCCACCAACTCGTCCAGCCCGTGCTCCCCGAAGACGGGCCGCAGATCCCATCCGATGTTGCTCACCACCGCCACCGGCACGCCCCGGTCGCGCAGGGCCCGCAGCACGCGCTCGGTGTCGGGGTACGGACTCCACGCCGCGGGCGCCATGTGCCGGTCGTAGAGCGCGTCGTGCACATCCCAGGGGAGCGCGACGGTACGGGACAGCCCGCCGTACGCCGCCCGGTGCTCGGCCGCGCTGGTGTCGCGCCGCGCCCAGGCCGCCGCCAATCGCGGCGGAATCCGCTCGGGAGGTCCGCCGCCGGGCAGCGCGCCCGCCCGCTCCAGCGTTCCGGCGTACGCCGCGACCTCGTCGTCGGTGGCCGTGACGCCCTCGGCGGTGAGCGCCGACCGCAGCCAGGACTCGGCCGCTTCGACCCGCATCAGGGTGCCGGAGAAGTCGAACATCACGCCTTTGACGGCCATGTCCCCGCCTCGCCCGCCGCCGCTCAGGTCAGCGCGCCGAGGCCGGGGCCGAAAGCGATCAGCAGCGGGACCGCCGGGACCAGCAGCGCGAAGGCCGTCATCCGCACCCGCTGGCCGAGCGGCAGCCGGGGCGCGGGATCGAGCAGACGGTGCACGCGGCCGGGCAGCGCGGCGAGCGGCGTGGGGCAGGGGCCGAAGACACCGCGTTCCGCGTTGAGTTCGACCAGCGCGAGGGCGGTGGTGAGGCGGCCGAAGCGGCGCGAGGCCGTGTCGTCGGCCGCCAGTTCCACCAGGTGGTGCACCTGGTCACGGAAGGCGGCGAAGACCGGCACCTGCGGGAAGCCGCCCGCGAGCGCGCCCGAGCAGTGCAGCAGCACGTCGTGCCTGGCGCGTACGTGTCCCTGCTCGTGGGCCAGCACGGCGTCCAGTTGGCGGCCCTTCAGCCGGCGCAGCGCGGCCGTGGTGATGACCAGTTGGGGCTCGGCGCCGGACAGCCACCAGGCGTCGGAGCGGGCGTCCTCCAGGACCACCAGACGCTCGCCGGGCGTGACGGTCTCACCGGGCAGCCGGGGCGCGCGCACGCGGAGCTCCGCGCGGCGCTGCTTGCGCCGCGACCGTGTGCCGCGCACCTCGCGGGTGAGCATCGCCGCGGTCCACACACCGCCGAGCGCGAGCAGGACGGCGATGGTCCCGGCCCAGCGGCCGTACTCGGACAGCGCGTAGGCGTCGACCACGCCGCTCGGGGCGAACGCGAAGAGATTGCCGCGGACCGCGGCCCAGGCGGCCGAGGCGGAGAGCGCCATGGCCAGCACGCAGCACAGCAGTACGGCGGCGACCACACACTGCCAGACCCACAGGGCCAGCACCGGTTCGCGTTCCGGCCACTTGGCACGGGACAGCAGACGCGGCGCCATCGCCGCCGCAAGTGCGCCGAGAATCAGCAGCACGAACGGGACCGTCATGGTGATCAGCCTAGGAGGCGCGGGGATCGCGGGGGACGGACCACGACCCGATGTGACGCATGACTCACGGCAGCGAGTCCGTCACAGGGTCAGCAGCATCGCGAACATCCCCAGCGCCATCGCCACCCGGCAGGCCGCCGCGACCTCCGGCGCGTGCCGCAGCGGGACACGGTCCCGGCCGCCGCCCGCGCCTCCTTCCGCCTGGCCGGTGGATATCAGCGGGCCGCCGCCCAGCGCGCCGTGCGCCTGCGCCGGGAGCGCGACCAGGGTGGTGCCGGTGCGCAGGACGTAGCCCGCGAAGTAGAGCAGCAGCAGGCCGGTGAGCAGCGGGGTACCCGCGCCGGTGGCCGCCATGTGCTCGGCGTGGCCGCCGTGCGCCGAGGGCGCCCCGCCCATCGCCACGGCCATGTAGACCATCGCGGCCGAGCACACGGAGTGGTGCAGATGGTGGCCGGGCCGTCGGACCAGCAGCAGTGCCCGTACCCCGGCCAGCGCGAAGACCACGCCGAGGACGACGGCGAACAGCGGCGCCCCCCACGGCCGCGGGTCGAGGACGGACATCGGGACGGCCATCACCGCCATGCCCGCCGCCATCACCGCCTCGTCGCGCGCTTCGCGGCGCAGCAGGCACGCGACCGCGGCGACGGTGCTGAGCGCCACGAGCAGCCAGGCCACCAGCGGTGGTCCGTGCATGCCGTCCTCCCCCTCATCCCCACGCCTCTTCGGTGCGCCCCGGTCCGTGCGGTGACCCTCGGTCGGTCCGTGACGACCGGCCCGCCGGACGGTTGTTCGGCGGTCCCAGGAGAACTGCCCAGGTCCGAGGGCGCACACCCGAGCGCATCGGGGTAGTCGGGGGAGCGTGTCACCGCGGCGCGCGCCGTCGCGGATCGCCGTGTGCCACGAACTCGTGCGCGTCGCCCGACCGCAATGCCTCCGGGTCGGCGTCCGGCGCCTCGGCCCCGCGCGCCCGCGCCGCGGCCCGCGACCTGCGTACCTCCCGCGCCTGCCGGGCACCGGAGCGCTGGGTGACGGCCACGCAGACCAGTACGGCGAGCGCCGCGGGCAGTGTGGCGCGGCCCAGGTGCTCACCGAGCAGCGCGGCGGACCACACCAACGTCAGCACGGGCTGGGCGAGTTGGAGCTGGCTGGCCCTGGTCACGCCGATCGCCGCCATGCCGCGGTACCAGACCATCAGGCCGAGGAACTGCGACACCACCGAGACCCACACCAGTCCGCCGACCGACTCGCCGGTCAGCCGTACCGGCTCCAGCGACAGCGACACGACCGCGGCGGGCAGGGTGAGTGGAAGCGTGCCGACCAGCGCCCAGCCGACCACCTGCCAGCCCGGAAGCACCGACGCCAGCCGCCCGCCCTCCACGTAACCGGCGGCGCAGACCAGCAGCGAGGCGAAGAGGAAGCCGTCCCCGGCGGTCGGCGCGCCGCCGCTCTCGCCGAGCGAGAAGGCGGTGACCACCGCCGCGCCCGCGACGGCCGCGATCCAGAACGTACGGGACGGCCGCGCGCCGGTGCGTACGGCCGCGAGCACCGCGGTGCACAGCGGGAGCGCGCCGACGACGACGGCGGCGTGCGAGGTGTCGGTGGTGCGCAGCGCGAGGGTGGTCAGCAGCGGGAAGCCGATGACAACACCGCAGGCGACGACGGCCAGGCCCGCCCAGTGCTCCCGGTCCGGCACCTTCGCCCGGCCCGCCGCGAGGAAGGCCCCGGCGACCGCGGTGGCCAGTACCGCCCGGACCGTCACCGCCGACCACGCGCCGAATCCGCTCAGCGCCCAGTGGGTGGAAGGGAAGGTGAGCGAAAAGGCGGCCACACCGAGACAGGCGAGCGCGGTGCCCCCGACCGCTACTGAGGTGCGGGGAGTAGCGCTATTCTTATCCTTCATGAATGACGATAGCAGTGCCAGTGCGCTGTCAGAATCCCTCCGAGGAGAGCTGGACCGCTTCTCACCGGGAGCGAAACTGCCGTCGAGCCGGGCCCTGGTCGAGCGGTTCGGGGTCAGCCCGGTGACGGTCTCGCGGGCGCTGGCGACGCTCGCCGCGCAGGGACTGGTCGTCACCCGGCCCGGCGCGGGCACCTACCGTGCCGCCGAGGGCACGGCGACCGCCACCGCCGTCGACACCTCCTGGCAGCAGGTCGCGCTCACCGCAGAGGACCCGGACGTGGCACCGCGCGTGGTCGACGCCTCCGGAGTGCTGGGCTGTCTGGTCGGCCCGCCGCAGGGCGTCATCCCCCTCAACGGCGGCTATCTGCACCCCGGCCTCCAGCCCGAGCGGGCGCTCGGCGCCGCGCTGGCCCGCGCCGCCCGCAGGCCCGGCGCCTGGGAACGGCCGCCGCTGGAAGGGCTCACCGCGCTGCGGAACTGGTTCGGTCGCGAGGCGGGAGTCCCGCCCGCGCAGGTGCTGATCACCTCCGGCGGGCAGGCCGCCCTCACCACGGCGCTGCGCGCGCTGGCCGCGCCGGGCTCCGCCGTACTCGTCGAATCGCCCACCTACCCCGGCGCGCTCTCCGTTGCCCGCGCGGCGGGGCTGCGACCGGTGCCGGTCCCGGTCGACGCGGACGGCGTCCGCCCCGATCTGCTCGCCGACGCCTTCGAGGCCAGCGGCGCGCGGGTCTTCTTCTGCCAGCCGCTCTTCCAGAATCCGACCGGCGCGGTGCTCGCCGCCGGGCGCCGCCGCCAGGTGCTCGACATCGCACGGGCGGCGGGCGCCTTCGTGGTCGAGGACGACTTCGCCCGGCGGCTCGGTCACGGCGACCCGCTGCCGCCACCCCTGGTCGCCGAGGACCCGTACGGCACCGTTGTCCACTTCGCGTCGCTCACCAAGCCGACCTCGCCCAATCTGCGCGTCGGCGCGCTGATCGCCCGGGGCCCGGTGATGGAACGGCTGCGCGCCATCCAGGTGGTCGACAGCTTCTTCGTGCCCAGGCCCCTCCAGGAGGCGACCCTGGAACTCGTCGGCGCGCCCTCCTGGCCGCGCCATCTGCGGGCCGTCACCGCCGCACTGCGCGAGCGGCGCGACGCCATGCTCGCCGCGCTCCGGCACCGCCTGCCGGAACTCGTCCCCGACCCGGTGCCCACCGGCGGCTACCACCTGTGGCTGCGGCTCCCCGACGGCACCGACGAGACCGCGCTGACCGGCGCCGCGCTCCGCGCGGGCGTGGCCGTCGCCCCCGGCCGCCCCTATTTCCCCGCCGAGTCGCCCGCCCCGTACGTACGGATCACCTTCGCCTACACCACGGGCGCCGCCGAGATCACCGAAGGCGTCCGGCGCTTCGAGCTGGCGCTGCGCGAGACCGCTCCCGCGCTGTGAACACCAGCCCTGCCGCGAAGCCCTGCCGCGCGCCGAACACGCGTTCTGCCGCGCGCCGAACACGCGCGCTGCCCACGTCGAACACGCGCCCTGCCGCGCGCCGACGCCGCCCGCCCGCGAAGACCTCGGCAGGACCCGTGAGCGCGGCCCGGACCTGGGGATAGCCTTGCCCGCATGGATATCGCCGCTCCCCGCTTCCGCGCCGCCACCCCCGACGACGTCCCCGTCCTGGTCGGCCTGATCGAGTCCGCCTACCGCGGCGACGCGAGCCGCGCGGGGTGGACGACGGAGGCGGACATCCTTCAGGGGCAGCGGACCGACCCCGAGGGCGTGCTGGCCGTCATCGAAGGCGCGGACAGCAGGCTGACGGTGGTGGAGTCCGGCGACGAGGTGGTGGCCTGCTGCCAGCTCGAACACCGCGGCGACCACGCGTACTTCGGGATGTTCGCCGTACGGCCCGCGCTCCAGGGCGCCGGCCTCGGCAAGGTGATCCTCGCCGAGGCCGAACGATTCGCCCGCGAGGAGTGGGACGTCGCCGAGCTGCACATGACGGTGATCTCGGTCCGCGAGGACCTGATCGCCTGGTACGTCCGCCGCGGCTACCAGCGCACCGGGCAGACCAGCCCCTTCCCGTACGGCGAGGAGCGCTTCGGGCTGCCGACCAGGGACGACCTGGAGTTCGAGCTGCTCACGAAGAAGCTGGTCTGAGACCCGGACGCCCGCCACTCGACACCCGATCCACCCGATACCCGACGCCTCGAACCCTGCCGCCCGGCGCCGGCCGTCACAGCCGCCCCGCCTCCGTGATCCGTCGCAGGAAGTCCCGCGTGCGCTGCTCGGCCGGGGCACCGAACACCTCGGCGGGAGTGCCGCGCTCCAGGATCACGCCCGCGTCCAGGAAACAGACCTGATCGGCGACATCGCGGGCGAACGCCATCTCATGGGTGGCGATCACCATCGTCATGCCCTGCTCCTTGAGGTCGCGGACCACCGACAGAACCTCGCCGACGAGCTCCGGGTCGAGCGCGGCGGTCACCTCGTCGAGAAGCAGCAGCCGCGGCCTGGTCGCGACCGCCCGCAGGATCGCCACCCGCTGCTGCTGGCCGCCGCTGAGCCGGTCCGGGTACTCCGCCGCCCGGTCGGCGAGCCCCAGCCGGGCCAGCAGTTCCCGCGCCCGCTCCTCCGCCTCGCCCCGCGGCACGCCGTGCACCCGGCGCGGCGCCAGCGTGATGTTGTCCAGCACCGTCATGTGCGGGAACAGGTTGTACGCCTGGAAGACGACGCCGATCCTGCGCCGTACCGCGTCCTGGTCGGCCCGCGGGTCGGTGATGTCCTCGCCGTCCAGGAAGATCGCTCCGTCGTCGATCTCTTCCAGTAGATTCGCGCAGCGCAGCAGCGTGGACTTTCCTGAGCCGGACGCGCCGATCAGCGCCGTGACCGTGTGCGCGGGCACGTCGAGCGCGATGTCCCGCAGGACGACGGAGGAGCCGTACGTCTTGCGGACCGACTCCAGCCGCAGCACGGGCGTGTCCCGGCTCCGGTCCGGATCGGCCAGGTCCCGCGCCTGGGGCGGTACGTCCTTGGCGAGCCGTTCCCCGCTCGTGCCGCTCATACGACACCTCCCTGCGACTGCCGCCGGTTCATCCTGGCCGTCACCCAGTCGGTGAACCGCGTCATCGGGATGGTCAGCGCGACGAAGATCAGCCCCGCGACCACGTACGGCGTGTAGTTGAAGTCGCGGCTGGCGATGATCTGCGCCGCGTAGACGGCGTCCACGGCGCCCGCGATCGACACCAGGCCGGTGTCCTTCTGGAGCGACACCAGGTCGTTGAGCAGCGGCGGCACCACGCGGCGCACGGCCTGCGGCAGCACCACGTACCGCATCGTCTGCGCGCTGCTGAGGCCGAGCGAGCGGGCCGCGGCGCGCTGGCTCGGGTGGACGGTCTCGATCCCGGCCCTGAACACCTCGGCGACATAGGCGGTGTACGTCAGGCAGAGCGCCAGGCCGCCGAGGAGCACGGGGTCGTTGGTGACGCCGCTCAGCCGCAGCGCGGGCACGCCGAAGACCACCGCGAGCAGGCAGATGATCAGCGGCAGCCCGCGGAAGAAGTCCACGTACGCCGTCGCCAGGGCGCGCAGCGGGAAGAACACCGGGCCGCGCAGGGTGCGCACGACCGCCAGCAGCAGCCCCGCGACCAGCACGACGGCGCCGCACACCACCATCAGCCGCAGATTGAGCCAGAGCCCCTGGAGCACGTCGGGCAGCGCGAGCCGCGCGTAGTGCCCGTTGAGGAACGTCTCACGGGTGCGCTGCCAACCGGGCGAACTGACGATCAGCCCGATCAGCACCCCGGCGGTCGCCAGGGTGCTGACGCTCGCCACCACCAGGGCGCGGCGGCTGCGGGCGCGTCGGTACAGCTCGCGCTCGATCCGCCGCGCGGACGGCTGGTACGTGTCGACCTGTGCGGGGTCGTCCCGCACGGTCATCCGAGCACCGGGGCGCCGACGGCGTCCGACAGCCACTGCTTTTCCAGGGCGGCCAGCGTCCCGTCGCCGTGCAGCGCCGTGACGGCCTGCGAGACGCACGCGGTCAGCTTGCTGCCCTTGTCGAGGACCAGCCCGAACTGCTCGGGCGAGGAGCCCGCCGCCGCGAACTGCCCGACCACCTTGGCGTCGGTGACCTCGGCCCCGGTGATGTAGAAGGCGGTCGGCAGGTCGACCACGATGCCGTCGACCTGGCCGTTCTTGAGCGCGGCCACGGCGAGGTCGTTGCGCTGGTAGACGGCGGGCTGCTTGGCCGGTTTCACCAGGTTGTCGATGACGTCCAGGCTGGTGGTGCCCACCTGGGCGCCGAGCTTGGCGTTCTTCAGGTCCGCGACGCTGTGCGCGTTCGCGATCTTCGAGGTCTTCAGCGCGACGACGGTCTGCCGTACGTCGTAGTAGCCGGGTGAGAAGTCGACGGCCTTTTTGCGCTCGTCGTTGATCGAAACCTGGTTGATGTCGAAATCGAAGTTCTTGGCACCGGGCGCGAACGCCTTGTTGAAGGCGACGGTCTGCCAGACGACCTGGTCCGGCGCGTAGCCGAGCTGCTTGGCCACCGCGTACGCGACCGCCGACTCGTACCCCTTGCCGTTGGACGGCTTGTTGTCCGAGAACCAGGGGTCGTACGCCGGATTGTCGGTGCCGACGGTGAGCTTGCCGGGGGTACGGGTGGCGAGCGTGCCGGGTGCGCACGACGCCGTGGTGGCGGTGGTGGTGCCGGTCGCACCGGCCGACGCCGCGGAGGACGAGGGACCGGCGTCGGTCGTGTCGACCTGGGGCGAGCAGCCGGCCAGTGCGAGGGTGAGCAGGGCAGCCGCGGCGAGCGCGGCACGGCGCGGGGACAGCGAGATCGCGGGACGCATGGCGGGACCTTGGCACCGCGCGGGCGCGTCTGTCCACGCGATTCGGCCAGTTGTCCGGATGCCGGACCTTTGTGTCCGGCACATTGCGCGGAGCTGCGGGATTGCGGCGATGCCGGCTGACGCCGGTGCGGGACCGCGGCGCTACGCGGTGGCCGGTTCCTCAGGGAGGTCGGTGGCGGCGCCGTCCAGCCGCAGGGCGCGGGCCAGGGCCCACTCCTGCGCGGTATTGACGGTCCAGGCCATGACGGCGATGCCCGCGGCCTGGCAGCGCTCGACGACGTCCAGGTTCAACTGCCGCAGTTCCAGGCTGACCAGGCGGGCGCCCACCGCCTGGGCGCGGGCGACGATCTCCGGGCCGAGGTCGCTGGCGACCAGCACCGTGCGTACGTCGGGCAGCAGCGTACGGATCTCGGCCAGCGCCTCGTCGTGGAAGGACAGCACACTGACCCGGTCGGTCGCGCCGTGCGCGCTCAGGGTGTCGGCCAGCGCGCGGGCCGCCGCCACGTCCTTGATCTCGGCCTGGATCGGCCGGCCGACCGCTTCGAGGACCTCCTCGAAGACCGGTACGCGCTCGCCGAACCCGGCGTCCAGGCCGCGGATCTCGTCCAGCGTGAGGTCGCGGACCAGCCCGGCGCCGTCGGTGGTGCGGTCGACGTCGGCGTCGTGCATGACGATCAGCGCGCCGTCCTTGCTGAGGTGCAGATCCAGCTCGATCTGGTCCAGGCCCGCCTTCTCGGCTCGGCGGAAGGAGCGCAGGGTGTTCTCCGGCTCGACGCCCATGACCCCGCGGTGGCCGACGGTGAGGAAGCTCATACCGGCACCCTAGCGAGACCGGCCGACGGCGGGCCGAACACGCCGTGACGACTCGGGGCCGAGTGCTCAACCGGCCCCGACGCGCAAGTTTTAGTGACCCGTCCCGGCAGTCGACAGGAAAAACAGCGGCCTGTTGACCATCACGCAGGACAATCTCCACCGGCTCCCCTTGATGGATCAACAAGGTCACGGATACGGTGTCCGGACGACAGGTTCTTTTGTGGAGGAGGGGTCATGGGCGAAGTTCTTTCGGCGAAGGTGGCGGACGGCGGCGGTACATCCGGCGTGGGCATCGTCGGCCACCCCGCTTGGGCGGTGCTGAAGCAGGCCGTCGAAGCCATCAGGCCCTGGCAGCGCAAGGACGGCTCCATCGACTTCGAGGCCGAGGGCGCGCCCAGCAGGGACGACGCCGAGCGGACCGTGCTCCGGGTGACCGAGTCCGTCGAACAGCTCTCCCCGCTCCTCCCGCACGATGCCGAGTACCACCGCGCCCTGGTCGCCGACCTGCGCCGCTGGTCCGACGACGGTTTCGGCGTCCCGGACTTCCTCGACTCGCTGCTCGCCTTCCAGCCCGCGGCCGACCGCCGCGACGGCCTCCCGCACCTGGTCGTCTTTCCGATGTACACGCAGAACGGCAACCCGGACCGCAATCTGGAGGCCGTCGCCCTGCGTGTCGTCTGGCCCGACTGGCTGGCCGAGCTGGAGCGCAATCGGTACGACAACCCGCTGTTCGTACCGATCACCTTCGAGGACTTCACCCCCGGCTACGACACCAACTCCGCGGTGCTCTTCCCGGAGACCGTCGCCGTCCGCGAGGCCCCCGAGCGCTGGACCTGGGGCGCGATCTTCTGCGACCGCGAGGCCGCCCGCTTCCGCGCGGTGACCGCCGCCGCCGTCGACACCCTCGGCCTGGAACTGCCCGAGGAGGCGGCCCGGCTGATCGCCGACCAGGACCTGGCGCAGCAGACGTACGTCCTGTGGGACATGATCCACGACCGCACGCACAGCCACGGCGACCTGCCGTTCGACCCGTTCATGATCAAGCAGCGCGCGCCGTTCTGGATGTACGGGCTGGAGGAGCTGCGCTGCGACCTGACCACGTTCAGGGAGGCCGTGAAGCTCCAGGCCGAGGGCCACCCGATGGGCCTGGGCGTGCAGTACGCGATCCTCTTCGACCGGCTCTTCCGCTTCCCGGTCACCGGTGAACGCGTCCGCAACTACGACGGACTCGGCGGACAGCTCCTCTTCGCGTACCTGCACAAGCACGACGCCGTACGCTGGACAGACAACACCCTGCACATCGACTGGGAGCGCGCACCGCAGGTCACCAACCAGCTCTGCGCCGAGATCGAGACGCTCTACCGGGACGGCATCGACCGACCCAAGCTCGTGCACTGGTTCGCCGCCTACGACCTGGTCGCAAGCTACCTCTCCCCGCATCCCGGCTCGGTCTGGGCGAAGGGCCCCGACGCCCTCGACCTGTCCCAGCCCCCGCGCAAACTCGTGGACGACGTGCTGGCGGACGAGTTTCCGCTCAGCATGTTCTACGAGGCCCTTGCGAAGAAGCTGCGGACGGTGATCACCTCGACCAAGGGAATCACCGGCGAGAGCTCACTTCGGGGCGCCGCGTGACCGGTGCGGCCGAGGAGGCGGACATGACGACCGACACGTACACGGGTGGTCTCGACGGAGCGGTGATCGCCGTGGCGGGCGCGGGCGGCTCCGCGGGGCGGGCGGTACTGCAACGGCTCGCGCGCGAGGGCGGCCATGTGATCGCCGCCGACGCCGACCCCGAGCGGCTGGCCGAGGCCGTCGACGCGGCGCGGTACGACGCGGGCGGCGCTGACATCACCGGCGAGATCGTCGACCTGCTCGACCTGGAGGCGAGCCAGGACTGGGCCGGCCGGATCGAGAAGGACCACGGCAGGGTCGACGGCCTGGTCCACCTCGTGGGCGGGTGGCGCGGCTCCGCGTCCTTCCCCGAGACCGACCTCGGCGACTGGGACGTGCTGCACAAGCTGCTGATCCGTACCGTGCAGAACACCTCGCTCGCCTTCCACGACGGCCTCATGCGCAGCCACGGCGGCCGGTACGTGCTGATCAGCGCGTCCGGCGCCACCACGCCGACCGCGGGCAACGCCGCCTACTCCGCGGCCAAGGCCGCGGCCGAGGCGTGGACACTCGCGCTGGGCGACTCCTTCCGCAAGCTCGGCGGCGCCGACGGACCCACGGCGGCGGCCACTGTGCTGGTGATCAAGGCGTTGGTGCACGATGAGATGCGGGCCACGCGCCCGAACGCCAAATTCGCCGGCTTCACCGACGTACGCGACCTCGCCGAGGCCATCGCGGACGTCTGGGACCAGAGCCCTACGGAAGTGAACGGGACCCGACAGTGGCTGACGCCCCGACCGTGACAGAACAGCTCGCCAGCGACGCCGTGCGCCGCCACGACCCGCAGGTGCGCGGCTTCGCCAGTGACAACTACGCCGGGGTGCACCCGGAGATCCTCACCGCGCTCGCCCTCGCCAACGGCGGCCATCAGCCCGCCTACGGCGGGGACGAGTACACCGGCCACCTCCAGGAGGTCTTCCGCGGCCACTTCGGCCCGCGCGCGGAGGTCTTCCCGGTCTTCAACGGCACCGGCGCCAACGTGACGGCCCTCCAGGCCGTCACCGAGCGCTGGGGCGCGGTGATCTGCGCCGAGTCCGCGCACATCCACGTGGACGAGTGCGGCGCCCCCGAGCGGGTCGGCGGCCTGAAGCTGCTCACCGTCCCGACCCCGGACGGCAAGCTCACCCCCGAGCTGATCGACCGGCAGGCGTACGGCTTCTCCGACGAGCACCGGGCCCAGCCGCAGGTCGTCTCGATCACCCAGACCACCGAACTGGGCACCTGCTACACGCCCGAGGAGATCAAGGCGATCTGCGACCACGCGCACCAGCTCGGCATGGCCGTGCACCTGGACGGCGCGCGGATCGCCAACGCGGCGGCCGGCCTCGACGTGCCCCTGGCCCGCTTCACCACCGAGGCGGGCGTGGACATCCTCTCGTTCGGCGGCACCAAGAACGGCCTGCTGCTCGGCGAGTGCGTGGTCGTCCTGAGCCCCGAGCGGGTGCGCGCCATCGACTACCTGCGCAAGCTGTCGATGCAGCTCGCCTCCAAGATGCGGTTCGTCTCCGTGCAGTTCGAGGCGCTGCTCTCGGGCGACCTGTGGCTGCGCAGCGCCGCCCACGCCAACGCGATGGCCCGCCGCCTGGAGCAGGCCGTACAGGGCGTGGACGGGGTCACCGTGCTGCGGCCGGTGCAGTCCAACGCCGTCTTCGCGCTGCTGCCGCGCGAGGTCAGCGAGCGGCTGCAGAAGCGTTACCGCTTCTACTTCTGGGACGAGTCGACGGGCGAGGTCCGTTGGATGTGCTCCTTCGACACGACCGAGTCGGACGTGGACGGCTTCGCCGCCGCGCTCGAGGAGGAGATGCGGGCCTAGCGTCCCGGAATCGGTCGCATGAGTATGCGGTTGGCAGTAATTCGATTGATTGAGTGGTCGGCGGTTTCCTAGGCTCCCGCACATGGAGCTGATCCTGGAGACCGCCGACCTCTCGGCGTATACGGCCGCCGACGACGTCATCGACCACGGCCACCCACGGGTGCGCGACACCGTGGCCGCGCTGCTGGCCCGTACCACCGGACCGCATGACTATGCGCGGGCCGCCTTCGTATTCGTCCGCGACGCGATCCCGCACTCCTTCGACTCCGGCGACGACCGCGTCACCTGGCGGGCCTCCGACGTGCTGGAGCAGCGCACCGGCATCTGCTATGCCAAGTCGCACGCGCTGACGGCGCTGCTGCGCGCCGCGTCCATCCCCACGGGGCTCTGCTACCAGCGGCTCACGGACGACGACGGTACGGACCCGGTGGTCCACGGCCTGATCGCCCTGCTGCTGCCGGGGCGCGACCACTGGTCACGGCTGGACGCGCGCGGCAACAAACCCGGCGTCGACGCGCGCTTCTCGCTGGACGAGGAACGGCTCGCGTGGGCGGCGCGCCCGGCGATCGGCGAGGCCGACTATCCGCTCGTGCACGCGGCGCCGCCCACGGCCGTACTGGAGGCCCTGCGCGGCGCGCGCGACCGGTCGGAACTGGCCAGGACGCTGCCCACCGAACTGCCGTGAGAACGCCGTCGCGTCCCGCGTCCGGCGGGCGTCGCCTCAGCTCGGCTCGGGCTGCTGCTCGCGGTCCCTGGCCGCAGCTTCCTCAGGCGTCGGGGCGGTGCCGCCCAGATGCGCGGGCAGCCACCAGCGGTCGGCGGGGCCCGAAGGCTTGCCCGGATACGTACGCTGCGCGTCGTCCAGCAGTTCCTGCACCCGCAGCCGCAGCCGCCGGGTGAGCGCTCCCGCCTTCTCGTTCTCCTGCGGGCGCATCTGCTCGCCGATCCGCAGCGTGACCGGGAACTTGCTGCGGCCCAGATTGCGCGGGTGCCCCTTCGTCCACAGCCGCTGAGTGCCCCACAGCGCCATCGGCAGCAGTGGCACACCGGCCTCCATCGCCAGCCGGGCCGCACCCGACTTGAACGACTTCAACGTGAACGACTGCGAGATGGTCGCCTCGGGGAAGACCCCGATGATCTCACCGCCGCGCAGGGCGTCCAAGGCGTGCGCGTACGCGTGCATGCCCTCGGAGCGGTCCACCGGAATGTGCTTCATGGCGCGCATCAGCGGACCCGACACCTTGTGCCGGAAAACCGATTCCTTCGCCATGAAGCGCACCAGGCGCTTGGCGGGCAGGGTCGTCAGACCGCAGAAGACGAAGTCCAGATAGCCGATGTGGTTGCTGACGAGCAGGGCGCCGCCTTGGCGGGGGACGTTCTCGGTGCCCCGGATGTCGAATTTGAGCCCCTGCACCTTGAACATGGTGCGGGCACAAGCGATCACCGGTGGGTAGACGAGTTCGGCCATGTCGGGGCACCTGCTCTCTCCGGGGCGGCGCTCCCGGCGGAAGTTACGCGCCCGTAAGTTGTTCGGCCGCTGAGCGATGGTGCCCCGCCAGCGGGCCCCCTGTCATCCCGGGGACCGGTGCCAAGGCGAGATTCTTCTCACGACCTGCGGCGGAACCCATCAGGCTGCTGCCCGTTTCAGCAGCAGATACACCTCGCACCCCAGGCAGTAGGCGAAAGCGGCGTTGAGGAAGGCGGCGGCGAGCGCGCATGCGGTGGCCGCCAGGCCCAGCCACTGCGGGCCCACCAGATAGCCGACGACACCGATCACGGAGAAGCCGAAACCCACCGCCTGCGCGAACCGCGGCGGGGCCGCGTCCTCGGTACCGGGCGGCGGCCCCAGCCTGGGCCGCACCAGGGTGCGGAAAACCCAGCCGTACGGCGAATTCTGCACTCCGGCCACCGCTCCCACCGCGAAGACCGCGGCCTGAACGGCCAGCAGCCAGCCGCTGCCGGTGATCAGCACGACCGCCAGCACCACCGTGGTGAGGGACGCACCGAAACGGGGCCCTCGTACATCGATCTCCATGGCTGAAATAATGGCCGACCAGCGACGGAACGCGACCGCGGGAATCATTGCGTTCGCATGAACGCTGCACGGATCGGACAGACGCGGGCGGGAAGCCGCCGGGCGTACGACCGTGTGTATGACCGGACGTATGACCAGGCGTATGAGACGTACGAGATGTGTGAGCGGACGAGGAGCACGGCGTTGACGGGACTGGTGGTCTGCCTGGCCGTACTGCTGGCCGCGAGCGCCTACGGGCTGGTGCACCGGCGCAGGGACGGGAGAATCAGGGTGCGGACGAAGGACGGCGACGAGCGGCTGACGGCCGCTGACCTCGGCGGGCCGCTGGGGGAGCGCGCCACCCTGGTGCAGTTCTCCAGCGCCTTCTGCGCGCCCTGCCGGGCCACCCGGCGCGTGCTCGACGAGGTGGCGGGCATGGTGGACGGCGTCCGGCACGTCGAGATCGACGCCGAGGCGCACCTGGAGCTGGTCAGGCGGCTGAGCGTCCTCAAGACACCGACCGTGTTCGTCCTCGACGCGGACGGCGCGATCGTGCGCAGGGCCGCCGGTCAGCCGCGCAAGGCGGACGTCATCGCCGCGCTGGGCGCGGCTGTCTGACGAGCCGGCCGGGCGGGCCGATCTGAGGGGCTGTCAGCCTAGGGGGAGCGCGGTGTGACGGAAATTCCATATTCCGGGCGGGTCTTGACGTGACCCCGCCCGAATCGTCACTCTGACGTTATGTCGCAAGACCACTTTCTGTACGCGTATCTGTACGCGCGCGCCGATGTCGACTTCGGTCGGCACTCCAGCGCGCGTTGTCCGAGCTGCTGAGCGCCCACGACCCGCACTCCGCCGCTCGACCGCTTCAGAAGGATCTGACCGTGACTGCCATCAGCGATCACCCCGCCGCCTTTGACTCCTCGGCCTTCGACCCCGCGCCCGGCCCCGCTCTCGACCCCGCAGTCTTCCGTTCGGTCTTCCGCCGCCACGCGGCCGGGGTCGCCGTGATCACCGCCGCGGGCCCCGATCCCGTCGGCTTCACCGCCACCTCCCTGACCTCGGTGTCCGCCGAGCCGCCGCTGCTCTCCTTCGGCATCAGCCTGGGGTCGTCGAGCTGGCCGACCGTCGCCGAGGCGTCGTTCGTCGGCGTCCACATACTCGGCGAGCACCAGGAAGTGCTGGCCGGCACGTTCGCCCGCAGCGGCGCCGACCGCTTCGGCCCCGCCACCGCCTGGGCGTCCGGCCCGCACGGCGTCCCGCTGCTCGACGAGGTACCGGCCTGGCTGGTGTGCCGCGTCGTGGCGCGCATCCCGGCGGGCGACCACCGGATCGTCATCGCCCAGGCCGTCGCCGGTGACCCCCAGGGTCCCGGCCGCCCGCTCCTCTACCACCAGGGCGGCTTCAACTCACTCGGCCACTGACGGCGGCGGCGTCGGCCACATCACAGTTCAAGGTCCTTGCTAACGGGGAACCAGCTCTGTGTACTGGCGAGTAATATTTCTGTCGGGGCAGTTGCTGCGTCCCGGCGGGGAGCCGCCGCCGCGGACGCCTATGCTGCCATTCCGGGGCGGATTCCGGGGCAGTTGGACGAAGACGTTGCAACGATGCAGTAGGTAGGAGAGCTGGCGTGAGTTTGAGGATCGTAGTCGCAGTGAAGTACGTGCCCGATGCCACGGGCGACCGTCACTTCGCCGAGGACCTGACCACTGACCGCGACGCGGTGGACGGCCTGCTCTCCGAGCTGGACGAGTACGCGGTCGAGCAGGCGCTGCAGATCGCCGACGCGGCGGACGACGCGGAGATCACGGTGCTGACCGTGGGTCCCGAGGACGCGAAGGACGCGTTGCGCAAGGCGCTGTCGATGGGCGCGGACAAGGCGATCCACGTCGAGGACGACGGCCTGCACGGCACGGACATCCTCGGCACGTCGCTGGTGCTGGCCAAGGCCATCGAGCGCGCGGGCTTCGACCTCGTCGTGACCGGCATGGCCTCGACCGACGGCACGGCGGGCGTGGTGCCCGCGCTGCTGGCTGAGCGGCTGGGCGTGCCGCAGGTGACGTTCCTGTCCGAGGTGTCGGTCGAGGACGGCAAGGTGACCGGCCGCCGCGACGGCGACGCGGCCAGCGAGCGGCTGGAGGCGTCGCTTCCGGCGCTGGTCTCGGTGACCGACCAGTCGGGCGAGGCCCGTTACCCCTCGTTCAAGGGGATCATGGCGGCGAAGAAGAAGCCGGTGGAGGCCCTGGACCTGTCGGACCTGGGTCTGGACGCGGCCGAGGTGGGCCTGGCCGGTGCGTGGACGGCCGTCGAGGACGCCACGCAGCGTCCGGCGCGGACGGCGGGCACGATCGTGAAGGACGAGGGCGAGGGCGGCAAGCAACTCGCGGAGTACCTGGCGAGCCAGAAGTTCATCTGACCGGATGCCGGGCGCCCTCCCGGGCACTGGCCCAGGGCCCGCTTCCGGCCGTTCCGGTCCGTATCCGCCCCGTCAAACTTTTTCGTAGGAGTGCATTTCCATGGGTGAAGTCCTCGTCTATGTCGACCACGTGGACGGTGCCGTCCGCAAGCCGACTCTCGAACTGCTGACGCTGGCCCGCCGGATCGGTGAGCCGGTCGCGGTCCACCTCGGCCCCGGCGCCGACGCCGCCGCCTCCGTGCTGGGCGAGCACGGCGCCGTGCGGGTACTGGCCGCCGACGCGCCGGAGTTCGCCGACTACCTCGTCGTACCGAAGGTCGACGCGCTGGAGGCCGCCGCCAAGGCGGTGAGCCCGGTCGCGGTCCTGGTGCCGTCCTCCGCCGAGGGCAAGGAGATCGCCGCGCGGCTCGCGCTGCGCCTGGGCTCGGGCCTGATCACCGACGCGATCGACGTGGAGGCCGGCGCCGACGGCCCGGTGGCCACGCAGTCGGCGTTCGCCGCCGCCTTCACGACCCGCTCCCGGGTCAGCACGGGCGTCCCCGTCATCACGGTGAAGCCGAACTCCGCGCCGGTCGAGGCGGCTTCGGCGGCCGGGACGGTCGAGGCGCTGGAGGTGGCCTTCGGTGAACTGGCCACCGGCACCAAGGTCGTCTCGCGGACCCCGCGGGAGTCGACCGGGCGTCCTGAGCTGACCGAGGCCGCGATCGTGGTCTCCGGCGGTCGCGGTGTCAACGGCGCCGAGAACTTCTCGGTCATCGAGGCGCTGGCGGACTCCCTGGGTGCGGCCGTGGGCGCGTCGCGCGCGGCGGTGGACGCGGGCTGGTACCCGCACACCAACCAGGTCGGCCAGACCGGCAAGTCGGTGTCGCCGCAGCTCTACATCGCCAACGGCATCTCGGGTGCGATCCAGCACCGCGCGGGCATGCAGACGTCCAAGACGATCGTCGCGGTGAACAAGGACGCGGAGGCGCCGATCTTCGACCTCGTCGACTACGGCGTCGTCGGCGACCTCTTCCAGGTCGTTCCCCAGCTCACCGAGGAGATCAAGGCCCGCAAGGGCTGACCGACCCCTCCCGACGGCCCCCGCACGCCAACCGCGTGCGGGGGCCGTCGTCCGTCCGGCGCCCCCCTGGTGGGGTGTTGACCTCGGCCTACGGCACGGCTAGCTTCACTTCAACGATTTGTTGAATTTCCGGGAGGGTGGCACATGGCGCAGGGCTCAGCGGGCGCGGCGGCGGCCGGTACGACACTGGCGGACGCGGTACGGGCGGACATCGGCGCCGGCCTGGCCGGCACCGACGCCGAACTGGCCCGCCGATACCCCGGTGACCCCGGCACCCGGCAGCCCGTGCACACCGTCTACGTACCCGCCGACGCCTTCGGCCCCCGGACCGTACGCGCCTGGGGCGACCAGGCGCTGGCCGCACTCGACGCCCACGCCCCGGACGCCGCCGCGCTCGCCGCCGTACTCGGCCTTCCCCGGGGGCCGTCCACCGGGCTGGCCGCCGAGGTCCACGACCGGGTGCGGGCCAAGCTGGAGCGCGAGCCCGTCGAGGACCTGCGGATCGACTTCGAGGACGGCTACGGGCCGCGCCCCGACACCGAGGAGGACGCGGCGGCCGTGGCCGCCGCCCGCACCGTGACGGCCGCCGTCGCGGACGGCAGCGCGCCGCCGTACGTCGGCATCCGGATGAAGTGCATGGAGGCGGCGGTCCGCGACCGGGGCATCCGTACGCTCGACCTCTTCCTGACCGCCCTGCTGGACGGCGGCGGCCTGCCCGACGGGCTGCTGCTGACACTGCCCAAGGTGACCTTCCCCGCGCAGGTCGCGGCGATGGCGCGGCTGTGCGAGGAGTTCGAGCGGGCGGCGGGACTGCCGCGAGGGCGGATCGGCTTCGAGATCCAGGTCGAGACCACCCAGGCCATCCTCGGCCCCGACGGCACGGTGACCGTGCCCCGGCTGATCGACGCCGCCAAGGGCCGCGCCACCGGCCTGCACTACGGCACCTTCGACTACAGCGCCGCGTGCGGGGTCAGCGCCGCCCACCAGTCGATGGACCATCCGGCCGCCGACTACGCCAAGGCGGTCATGCAGGTCGCCGCGGCGGGCACCGGCGTCCGGCTGTCCGACGGCTCCACCAACGTGCTCCCCGTCGGGCCGGCCGAGCAGGTGCACGACGCCTGGCGCCTGCACTACCGCCTGGTCCGCCGCTCACTGGCCCGCGCGTACTACCAGGGCTGGGACATGCACCCCGCCCACCTGCCGACCCGCTACGCCGCCGTTTACGCCTTCTACCGCGAGGGCCTGGACGCCTCCGCCGCCCGCCTCGCCGCCTACGTCGCCAAGGCGGGCGGCGACGTCATGGACGAGCCCGCCACCGCCCGCGCCCTCAGCGGCTACCTGCTGCGCGGCCTCGACTGCGGCGCCATCGACGCCGAGGAGGTCACCGAGCGCACCGGCCTCGGCCGCGCGGAGCTGGACACGCTGGCGGGCCGCTAGGGCCTGTTCTGCGGATCACTGCGGCGTCCCGGCGCCCGGCACGCACGTCTGCCGCGTTGTCGTCGGTCGACGACGCTCCGCGTCGCCTCCCTCCTCCGCCTTGCATCCGCACGCACCGGACACCGCTCCTTCCCCACGGAGACCCACACAACAGCCCCTAGGGGCCTGTCCTGCGGATCGCGAACGGCCCCTTACGCGGCGGGCGCATGCCCGCCCGATAAGGACCGATGCCGTACGGGCTCGGCGGGTGCTCAGTCGGACGGGGGGATCTCGCCGGAGCCGCGGGCGATCAGGCGGGCGGGGAGCTCCAGCCGGGCGGGGGCGGCGTCCGCGCCGCCCTCCAGGCGGCGGAAGAGCAACTGCGCCGCGCTGCGTCCGAGCCCCGGCGAGTCCTGGGCGACGACGCTGACCGGCGGGTCGAGCAGATCGGCGAGTTCGAAGTCGTCGAAGCCGACCAGGGCGACCGGGCGCGGGTGGTGGGACAGCACGCGCACCGCCGTGACGGTGACGCGGTTGTTGCCCGCGAACAGCGCCGTCACCGGCTCGGGACCGGACAGCAGGGACGCCAGGACGGCGCGGACCCGCTCGGGGTTGGTCGGGCCCATCGAGTACCACTCGGGCCTGATCGTCAGCCCCGCGTCGGCCATCGCCTCGCGGTAGCCGCGCAGCCGCTCGGCGGCGGTGTGAATGCCCGGCTGGTCACCGATGAAGCCGATCCTGCGGTGTCCGTGCGCGATCAGATGCGCGACACCGTCGCGGGTACCGCCCGCGTTGTCGGTCAGCACCATGTCCGCGTCGATCCGGCCCGCAGGACGGTCGACGAAGACCGTGGCCACGCCGGCCTCGATCTCCGGGACCAGATAGCGGTGGTCGTCACCCGCGGGCACCACGATCAGCCCGTCCACCCGGCGGGCGCAGAACGCCAGCACCAACTCCTGCTCACGCCGCGGGTCCTCGGCGCTCGACCCGGTGAACAGCAGCGCGCCGTTGGCCCGCGCCACGTCCTCGACCGCCCTGCTGAGCGGGGCGTAGAACGGGTCGGCGAGGTCTTCGAGCACCAGGCCGACACTGGCGGTGCGGCGGGTGCGCAGCAGCCGCGCGCTGTCGTTGCGCCGGAAGCCGAGCGCGTCGATCGCCGCCTGGACGCGGGCTACCGTGTCCGGGGTGACGCCGGGCTCCTCGTTCACCACCCGCGACACCGTCTTGAGGCCGACGCCCGCTCGGGCGGCGACATCTTTCATGGTGGGCCGGGGAACTCGTCCAGAACTGTGGGTCACGATCGTAGTATTCCCTGCGGGAAGAGTTGGACAACGTTGTCAGAGTTAGGCGAGACTATCTCTGGTGCCGTTTCCGCGGAACCCCGGGCGATTCGCCAGGATATTCGTCAGGAACGTCAGGAAAGAGGAGATCCCCGAGCGATGCACCCCCAAGGCGCTACCGGTCCACTCGTGGCCGCAATCGACATCGGCGGTACGAAGATCGCCGGGGCGCTCATCGACGCGGAGGGGCGACTGCTGGCGCGGGCGCTGCGGGCGACGCCCGCGGGGGAGGACGGCGAGACGGTGGTGCGGGCGGTCACCGACGTGATCGCCGAGCTGCGGGCCACCGCCGTGTGGCCCCGCGTCGTCGCCGTCGGCATCGGCAGCGCGGGTCCCGTCGACGCCGCGCACGGCACCGTCAGCCCGGTCAACGTGCCCGGCTGGCGCGAATTCCCGCTCGTCGCGCGGGTGTCCGACGCGGTCGGCGGCCTGCCCGTCGTCCTCACCGGGGACGGGGTCGCCATGACCGCGGCCGAGCACTGGCAGGGAGCCGCCCGCGGTTACGACAACGCGCTGTGCATGGTCGTCTCCACCGGGGTCGGCGGCGGTCTGGTCCTCGGCGGCGCCCTCCTTCCCGGGCCCACCGGCAATGCCGGGCACATCGGTCACATCAGCGTCGACCTCGACGGTGATCTCTGCCCGTGCGGGTCGCGCGGCTGCGTCGAGCGGATCGCCAGCGGGCCGAACATCGCGCGCCGCGCGCTGGACGGAGGCTGGGTGCCGCCCGCCGGTGCCGCGCCCACGGCGGCGGCCGTCGCCGAGGCCGCGCGCGGCGGGGACGCCGTCGCGCTGGCCTCCTTCGACCGGGCCGCGCAGGCGCTCGCGGCCGGGATCGCGGCGACCGCGACGCTCGTCGAGATCCATGTCGCCGTCATCGGCGGGGGTGTCGCGGGGGCCGGACCGATTCTCTTCGATCCTCTCCGGGAGCACCTCGCGCGGTACGCCACGCTCTCTTTCGCCGCAGGGGTCGATGTCGTGCCCGCCAAGCTCGGGACGGATGCCGGGTTGGTCGGGGCGGCGGCGGCTGCCGCGCAGGCGCTGCGGTTGGACGCCTTTACGACGACGATCTGACGGGGCGGCTCGCCGCCGGTTTCGCGTCCGCGGGGGCGGTTCCTGTGGGGGCGCGGCCCGCGGCGTGTTCGGCTCTCGTCGGGCCGGTGGCCCGACAATCCGAAGAGGTGATTGCCCCGCTGGGGTCGGCTGCGATCCGCGGGCGCGCGCTGGCTGAGCGCGCAGTTCCCCGCGCCCCTCAAAAGACCTGGCGTGCCCTCTGGCGATTGGTGACCGCGTCGCGCTGTGCCCGCGCCACCGCGTGCCGTGTCTCGTCAGGGGCGCGCTCTCCGGTGCCGCTCAGTCGATGACGGCGCTGATCGCCTTCAGGGCCTTTCAGGGGCTCGGCGGGGGCGGTCTCGCCGTGGGCGCCTTCGCGCTGATCGGCGCGCCGGTGCCGCCGCGCGAGCGGGGCCGCTACCAGGGAATGACCGCCTCGGTCATGGCGCTGGGCACCATCGGCGGCCCGCTGCTCGGCGGTTTCGTCACCGGCCACCTCGGCTGGCACTGGGCCTTCTGCATCAATCTGCCGCTCGGCCTGCTCGCGCTGGTGTGGTGCCAGGTGATGCTGCCCGCTGCCCGCTGCCCGCTGCCCGCTGCCCGCTGCCCGCGGCAAGGCCAGGATCGACTGGCTCGGCATCGTCCTCATGACGTTCACCATCTCCTCGGTCGTGCTCGCCGGGACCTGGGCGGGCGACCGTTACGCCTGGGCCCCCTGGCAGATCGGCGCGCGGGCCGTCGCCGCCGCGCTCGGCCTTGCCGCCTTCGTCGCCTCGCAGCGCCGCGTGGCCGAACCCGTCCTGCCGTTGCGGGTCTTCGACGCCCGCAACTTCCGGCTCTCGTCGATGATGATCTTCGCGGCGGGCGCCGCGATGCTCGGTGATATCCGCCGCTGTACCAGCAGAGTGTCCAGGGCGCGTCGGCCACCAGCTCCGGCCTGTTGCTGCTGCCGATGATGATCCCGGTCGTGGTTCTTTCGCAGGTCGCGGGCAAGGTCATGTCGAAGACCGGGCGTTACAAGGTCTTCCGGATCGTGGGGGCCGCGCTGATGACCGCGGGCATGCTGCTGGCCACCATGGACGTGCACACCTCCCGCACGGCGACGAGTTGCTACATGGTGGTGGCCGGTGCGGGACTCGGCCTGCTGATGCAGATGCCCACGACGATCGCCCAGAGCAGCGTCGGGATGCGGGACATGGGCGTCGCGTCCGCCGGTGTCACCCTCTTCCGTACGATCGGCGGCTCGCTCGGCGTGGCCGTTTTCGGCTCGCTGTTCACCCGGGCCACCGAGGGGCGTCTGCCGGGCGCGGGCGGCGCGGGACGGGACGCGTACGTGCGTTCCGTCGCGGCGGGGACGCATCAGATCTTCATGGTCGCCGCGGCCGTCTGCGCCGCCGCCTTCCTGGCCGCGCAGTTCGTCGAGGAGGTCCCGCTGCGCGGCAAACCGGGCGCCGCGCCGAGGCCCGCCCCTGCCGTCGCCGTGGCGGAGTCCCGCTGAGGGGCGGGGCGTTTCCGAGGACAGGGAGGCGGGAGCGACCCGCACCCTCCACCGCATCGCGTGCGGCGCCCGGCTCGACGCGGCGGGCGGCTGCCCGGTCCGCTGCGAGCACAGGGTGGCGCCCGCGGAGGAGGAGACGCGGCCCGGACCGCGCTCCGACGGCCCGCACCGCGACGGTCCGGTGTCCGTCACGCTGGCCTCCCCGCGCCGACCTCTGCGGCCGGTACGCGCCGCCGCGGGCCACGGCGCGTTTGCCGCCCACGATGATCCGGGCAATTCGTAGGGGTCTACGGAAAAGGGGGCACCGTGATCATCTGGGTGAACGGGGCGTTCGGCGCGGGGAAGACCAGCGCCGCACTGGAGATGCTGGAGCTGATACCGGAAAGCACCCTGTACGACCCCGAGGTACTCGGCGGCTGTCTGCGTCAACTGCTGCCGGAAAAACGGCTCCAAGAAGTGACCGACTATCAGGACCTGGCCATATGGCGGCGAATGGTGGTCGAGACCGCCGCCGCTCTCCTCAATGAGGTGGGCGGCGTTCTGGTGGCCCCGATGACCCTGCTGCGGCAGGACTACCGCGACGAGATCTTCGGTGGCCTCGCGTCCCGTGGCGTCGAGGTCCGGCACGTACTGCTGGAACCAGGAGAAACGATCCTGCGTGAACGCATCGCCACCAGGGACGACCACCCCGACCGCACCGGAACGAACGACCGGGCCCGCCGCTGGGCGCTGGACCGCATCGCCGACTACGAGAACGCCCTGCCGTGGCTCGCCCTGGACGCGCACATCCTGTCCACCGCGGGCCTGACCCCACGTCAGACCGCGCTGCGGGTCACCGAGGCCGTCGGGCGCGGTGCCGGGGCCTGCGGGATCGTCCAGACCCCCGAACCGACCGCGGAGACCGTGGCGTCCGGCGTCCTGCTCTTCGACGACGCCGACCGCGTCCTGCTGGTCGACCCGACCTACAAACCCGGCTGGGAGTTCCCCGGCGGCGTCGTCGAACGCGGCGAGTCGCCCGCGCGCGCCGGACACCGCGAGGTCGCCGAGGAGCTGGGGCTCGAACTCGCCCGCGGCCTCGAACTCCTCGTGGTCGACTGGGAACCGCCACGCCCGCCCGGCTACGGCGGTCTCCGCCTGATCTTCGACGGCGGCCGGGTCGCGGAAGCGGACATCGGCCGCCTGCTGCTGCCCGGCGCCGAACTGCGCGGCTGGCGCTTCGTCACCGAGGACGAGGCCGCGGGACTGCTCCCACCGGCGCGCCTCGACCGGCTGCGCTGGGCGCTGCGCGCCCGTGAACAGGGCCGCCCGCTCAACCTGGAGGCCGGGCACCCGGCCGAATGACCCCGCCCCGCCCGGCCGCCGCTGCCCCCGCCGCCGCCCACCCGGCGTGGACGACGGTGACGGCGGCCGGGTCCCGGGGGTCGGTCAGGCCGCGCCGCCCGCAGACTTGGAGGCCGCGTAGTGGCCCAGGAACAGCGCCTCCGCCAGCGACAGCCGCTCCAACTCCTGCGGCGACACGCTCTCGTTGACCGCGTGGATCTGCGCCTCCGGCTCGCTGAGGCCGATCAGCAGGATCTCGGCTCGCGGATACAGGGTCGCCAGGGTGTTGCACAGCGGGATCGAACCGCCCTGCCCGGCCACCGCCAACTCCTCCCCGTACGCCTCCCGCATCGCGTCCGCCATCGCCGTGTACGCCGGGCTCCCGGTGTCCGCGCGGAACGGTTGACCGCTGCCGCGCTGCGTCACCTCCACCTTCGCGCCCCACGGAGCCGCCGCCCGCAGATGCGCGGTCAGCGCCTCGGCCGCCTGCTCGGCCGCGGTGCCCGGCGGGACCCGGACGCTCACCAACGCGCCCGCGGTGGCCTGTACGGACGGGGTGGCGCCGACGACCGGCGGCGCGTCGATGCCCAGCACCGTCACCGAGGGACGCGCCCAGATCCGGTCCGCGACACTGCCCTTGCCGACCAGCTCCACACCGTCCAGCACCTTGGCGTCACGCCGGAAGTCCTCCTCCGGGTAGCGCAGCCCCGGCCACTCGCCCGACGAGTCGAGACCGTCGATCGTGGTCGAACCGTCCGCGTCCCGCAGCGACGCCAGGATCTGGATCAGCGCGCCGAGCGCGTCCGGCGCCGCCCCGCCGAACTGCCCCGAGTGCAGGTTGCCTTCGAGCGTCGAGACCCGCACCTCCGCCAGCACCATGCCGCGCAGCGTCGAGGTCACCGTGGGCAGCCCCACCCGGAAGTTGCCCGCGTCGCCGATCACGATCGCGTCGGCGGCCAGCAGTTCCGGGTGCTCCTCGGCGTAACGCTCAAGGCCGCCGGTGCCCTGCTCCTCGGAGCCCTCCACGATCACCTTGATGTTCACCGGAGCACCGCCGTGCTCACGCAGCGCCCGCAGCGCCGTGAGGTGCATCAGCACGCCGCCCTTGCAGTCGGCCGCGCCACGCCCGTACCAGCGGCCGTCCCGCTCGGTCAGCTCGAAGGGCGGGGACAGCCACGCGGATTCGTCCAGCGGCGGCTGCACGTCGTAGTGCGCGTACAACAGCACCGTCGGCGCGCCCTCGGGCCCCGGCAGCCAGCCGTACACCGACTGCGTGCCGTCGGGGGTGTCCAGCAGGGACACCTCCTGGAAGCCCTCCGCCCGCAGCGCGTCGGCCACCCAGACGGCCGCCTTCTCGCACTCGCTCTTCGGGAACTGTCGTTCATCGGCCACCGACGCGTACGACACCAGCTCCGCCAGCTCCGTCCGGGCACGGGGAAGCAAGGCGGCGACAGTATCGGCGAGCGGGGTGCTGGACATAGGTGCTCCTAGCAGGAATCAGGTGGCAACATCGGTCGTTGGTGCACACAACGGGGTCGCTGCCGATGGTGCCACAGCGAGATGTTCCGGACGGGCGCAATAGGATGCGGCTGAACAGGGGCAACACAGCCGGACAGGCCGAGCGGGAGCGAAACAGACGTGAGCGGTGAGCAGGCGGCGCAGGACAGCGGCGCGAACGACGGCGAGGCGCTCGCGGTCTGGGACGTCGTGGTGATCGGCGCGGGCCCCGCGGGGGCCACCGCGGCCCACGCCGCGGCCGTGACGGGCCGTCGGGTCCTCCTCTTGGAGAAGTCCGAACTGCCCAGGTACAAGACCTGCGGCGGCGGGATCATCGGGTCCTCACGGGACGCCCTGCCGCCGGGATTCGAACTGCCCCTGCGCGACCGGGTGCACGCGGTCACCTTCAGCCTCAACGGCAAGCTGACGCGCACCAAGCGCTCCCGGCAGATGCTCTTCGGGCTGATCAACCGGCCCGAATTCGACAACGCCCTCGTGGAGGCCGCCTGCGAGGCGGGCGCCGAGCTGCGCACCGGAGTGACCGTCTCCCGCGTGGAGCAGCACGGTCCCGGTGTCCCCGACCGTCGCACCGTCGCCGTCGTGCTCAACGGCAGCGGCGGCCCGGCGGGCAAGGGCGTCGAGGAGACCGTCTACGCCCGCGCCGTCGTCGGCGCCGACGGCAGTGCGAGCCGGATAGGCGCTCATGTCGGCGTCAAGCTCGACCAGGTCGACCTCGGACTGGAGGTGGAGATCCCGGTCCCCACGTCCGTCGCGGAGGACTGGGCGGGACGGGTGCTGATCGACTGGGGCCCGCTGCCCGGCAGTTACGGCTGGGTCTTCCCCAAGGGCGACTCCCTCACCGTGGGCGTGATCTCCGCCCGCGGCGACGGCAGCGCCACCAAGCGCTACCTGGACGACTTCATCGCCCGCCTCGGCCTGGCCGGGTTCGAGCCCAGCGTCTCCTCCGGCCACCTCACCCGCTGCCGCGCCGACGACTCCCCGCTCTCCCGCGGCCGGGTCCTGGTCTGCGGCGACGCCGCGGGCCTGCTCGAACCCTGGACGCGCGAGGGCATCTCCTACGCGCTGCGCTCCGGCCGTCTGGCGGGGGAGTGGGCGGTGCGCATCGCCGAGTCCCACGACGCGGTGGACGCCAGGCGCCAGGCCCTCAACTACACCTTCGCGGTGAAGGCCGGCCTCGGCGTCGAGATGGGGGTCGGCCGCCGCATGCTGACCCTCTTCGAACGGCGCCCCGGAATGCTGCACGCCGTGCTCACCACATTCCCGCCCGCCTGGCGCGCCTTCGCGGGCATCACCCGCGGCAAGAGCTCGCTCGCCGAACTCGTCCGCACCCACCCGCTCGCCCGCAAGGCACTGGAGGCCGTCGACCGGGCCTGACGTCGGCCCCGGACCGGCTCCGGGTGCTGTGCGGTACTCCCGCGCCTCACTTCCCGTCGGTGGCGTGGACCTGGAAGATGGGGTGGTTGGGCGCTATCGCGCGCAGCTCCTCGTCGGTCGAATCCGGGCCCACGCCGTCGAAGAAGGCTCCGACCTCGGCCTTCCAGCGCTTGAGGTAGGCGCGCAGGATGGCGGGCTTGTCGTCGTCGGCCACCTCGGTGGCGGTGAACTCCTCGACCTTCTTGCCGAGGTGCAGTTCGCCGCCGCCGGCCACCCGCATGTTGTAGGTCCACTGGACGTGGCCGCGCGGGGCCACCAGATACCGCCGGTCCTCGAAGGTCAGCAGATTCACCGGGGTCTGCCGCCACTCACCGCTCTTGCGGCCCCGGACGGCCAGCACCCGCGAACCCCAGACGCTCAAGCCGCGCCGGGTCAGCCAGCCGACCGTGCGATTGAGGACGTTGACCGTGAACCAGCCGGGCTTCTTGACGTGTGCGACCTGCTCAGACATGGCGATCTCTCCGATTTCTCGACTGCTGTCGTGACCGCCTTTGTGAGCGGTGCTCTCGCTTGAGAACAGTGTGTCAGCGCCTCGCGAGAAAAAGCAAGAGCACTGCTCTCTTTCTTGGCTGATGCTCTTGAAGATGGCACACTGACTGCCATGAGCGTGATCAAAGGAGCCAGGGAACGGGCGAGGATCGAAGTCACCGCGGCCATCAAGGAAGAGGCCAGACGCCAGCTCGCAGCCGAGGGAGCGGCGCGGCTCTCGCTGCGCGCGGTCGCACGCGAACTGGGCATGGTCTCATCCGCCCTCTACCGCTACTTCCCGAGCAGGGACGATCTGCTCACCGCTCTCATCATCGACGCCTACGACGCGATCGGCGCGGCGGCGGAGGACGCCCTGGCGCATGCGGCGGAGCAGGGCGCGGCACCGGCCGACCGATGGGTCGCGATCTGCCGCGCCGCCGGCGAGTGGGCCGTCGCCCATCCGCACGAGTACGCGCTGATCTACGGCTCACCCGTACCCGGATACACCGCGCCGCTCGACACCATCGGCCCCGCCTCACGCGCCGCCCTGGCCCTGTTCTCCGTCGTCCGCGACGCCCACCGCGACGGCCTGCTCACGCAGCCGCCCGGCAATCCGCTCGCCGCCCCCGTCCGCGCCGACGCCGCCCGGCTCGCCGCGGAACTGGCCCCCGATCTGCCGGTGCGGACGGTCGCCGCGCTCGTCGCCGCCTGGGCGCAGCTCTTCGGGCTGATCAGCTTCGAGGTCTTCGGCCAGTTCAACCGGGTGGTCGAGGCCCGCCGTGAATTCCTCGACCTGGCAGCCGCGGGACTGGCCCGCCAAGTCGGCCTCGGCGCCCCCGCGAGCGCCTCGGCGGACACCCCTGACGACATACCCGCGGACGCGTCGGCGGCGGGCGGCGTACTCCCCGCGAAGTAGTCGCGGTGCCCCCGTACAGCGGACGCCGCGTCCTGGACCGCGGTCTAGCGTGGAACGCATGAGCCACGAGGAGCCGACAGGGCCGCCGCGCCACGGATTCCCGTTCGCGCGGCCCGTCTGGATCCCCGCACTCGCGCTGGCCTTCGTCCAGGTCGTCGGCACCCGCGTGGCATCGGGCCGCCAGACCGGCCGGGTCGACCTGGACTGGCTCGGCTACCTCCTGCTGCTCGCGGGCCCGGGACTGCTGCTCTTCCGTCGCCGCGCACCGGTCGTCGTGGCCGCCGCGACCTGCGGCGTGACGCTGCTCTACATCACGCTCGGCTACCCCTACGGCCCGGTCTTCGCCAGCCTCGTCGTCGCCTTCTTCAGCGCCGTCGCCGCGGGCCACAGAAGAGCCGTGCCGACCATCGCCCTGGTGTTCTTCGCCGGACACACGCTGATCGGCCAGTGGCTCTACCGCTATCTGCCGCCCTCCGGAGACGGCCGCGCGTCCTGGGCGGAGACCTCCGCGGCCGGTGCCTGGCTGCTCGCGGTGCTGGCCGCCGCCGAGCTGTACCGGGTACGGCGGGAGCAGATCGCCAGGGACCGCCGCGAGCGGGCCGAGGCCGAGCACCGCAAGGCCGACGAGGAGCGCATGCGGATCGCCCGCGAACTGCACGACGTGCTCGCGCACAGCATCTCTGTGATCAATGTGCAGGCGGGCGTGGCCCTCGCGCTGATGGACGAGCGGCCGGAGCAGGCGCGGACGGCGCTGGTCACCATCAAGGCCGCCAGCAAGGAAGCGCTGGGCGAGGTACGGCAGGTGCTCAGTACGCTCCGCGCCCCCGGCGAGGCACCGCGCTCGCCCGCACCGGGCCTCGACCGGCTCCCCGAACTGGTCGAACAGGCGGGCTCCGCGGGCCTGAAGGCCGAGGTCACCGTCGACGGCGCACCGGCCCCGCTGCCGCCCGGCGTCGACCTCGCCGCCTTCCGTATCGTGCAGGAGGCGCTGACGAACATCGTGCGGCACTCCGGCTCCCGCGTCGCCCGTATCCGCCTCGGCTATCGGCCCGGCAGCGTGGAAGTGACCGTCGACGACGACGGACCCGCCGTCGCGGGCGGCGAGAGCGGCGGCGGCAACGGCCTGGTCGGCATGCGCGAGCGGAGCGTCGCGCTGGGCGGCACGCTGGAGGCGGGCCCGCGCCCCGACGGCGGCTTCCGGATCCGCGCGCTGCTGCCGATCGTCGCGCCGGGCGTACCGGGTGGCGGCACCGAGGCCCCAATCGGCCCGACGCCCGGAACCTCCGCCCCGGCCGACCGCCCCGAGGACCCGACCCCACCGGCCGCCACGCCGGCGCCGCGCGCCGTACGATCGGGCACGGCCGAGCCGCCGCCGCAGGACCGCGCCGACCGGCCCACCGCCGCCGACGGAGCCGCTGAGGCGACCGAGTTCACCAAGGCCGCCGAGGCCGCCGAGGCCACCGAGGCCACCGAGGAGCGTTCGTGATCCGCGTGCTGCTGGCCGACGACCAGGTGCTGGTACGCGCCGGATTCCGCGCGCTGCTGGACGCGCAGAGCGACATCGAGGTGGTGGGGGAGGCGGCCGACGGCGAGGAGGCGCTGCGGCTGGTCCGCGACATGACCCCCGACGCCGTGCTGATGGACATCCGCATGCCGCTGACGGACGGTCTGGCCGCCACCCGCCGGATCACCGACGACCCGGCGCTGGCCGAGGTCAAGGTGGTCATCCTCACCACCTTCGAACTCGACGAATACGTCTTCGAGGCGATCCGCGCCGGAGCCTCCGGCTTCCTGGTGAAGGACACCGAGCCGGAGGAACTACTGCGTGCGGTAAGGGCGGTGGTGGGGGGCGACGCGCTGCTGTCGCCCGGTGTGACCCGTCGGCTGATCGCCGAATTCGCCGCTCGTTCCAAGGAGCCCGCGCGGGCGGTCGGCCTGGATCAACTCACCGAGCGGGAAAGGGAGGTGATGGCGTTGGTCGGCATCGGGCTGTCCAACGACGAGATCGCACGCCGCCTCGTCGTGAGCCCGCTCACCGCCAAGACGCACGTCAGCCGCGCGATGGTGAAACTCGGGGCGCGCGACCGGGCCCAACTGGTCGTGATGGCCTACGAGTCCGGGCTCGTCCGTCCCGGCTGGCTGGGCTGACCCGACGTCACCGACCCACCGTCCGAAGGCGAACGGGCCGCCGCCGTACCCAACTCCGCCCCCGAATCCGGACCGGCTCCCGCGCCCGACTCGGCGCCCGCGCCCCTCTCGGTGCCCGCGTCCGCGCCGACCGGTGCCCCCGGTAACGGAATCCGCTCGTGCAGCGCGTGCCCCCGCCGCTCGAAGCGGCGGAGCGTCAGGGCGACGCGCCCGCAGAAGGCGGCCGCGGCGACGATCACCGCGGCGGTGAACCACCCTTCGCGGGCCGTGCCGTGGGCCTCGTCCGCCATGACCGGGCTCACCACCGCCAGAAATCCGATCGCCGCCAGCACGGCGCCCGACACCATGGCGAAGACCATTTCGACTGTGATGGCGTCGCGTTCCGCTTGCGTACGGCTTCCGCGCATCCCCCGCCCCTCCCGTCGCAATCGCGATGCGGCCAAGTCTGCCATGGTGCGACCGGCCCCGCGCGATGCCTTTCGCGCGGGGCCGGTCGTCAAGTGCCCGGATCACCAAGGGAGTCGGAGGGCATCGGAAGGGAAGCGGTAACGGAATCGGACAGTCGGCCGAGCGGTCTGCCGACCGGGCGATCAGTCCCGCACGGCGACCTGTTCCGGCTCGTCGGCCGCCTCGGCGGAGCCCGCGGAACCGGCAGACCCCCTGGCAGCCGCGGAACCGACGGCGCCGGACCGTCCCGCGCCCCCGTTCTCGAAGTCGGCGGACGACGCGACAAGGATGCCGTAGGACGCCTTCCTGCGGGTGAACAGCCCGGACAGGGTCAGCAGCAGGCCCACGAGACCGATGCCGGTGACGACCCACAGGCCGGGCCGGTAACTGTCGAGAATGGCCTGCTTGTTCGCCGGGTGATCGCCGCCGCCGGCGGTGACCACCGCGGTGACCACGGCCAGGAAGATGGCGCCGCCGACCTGGAAGGAGGTGTTGAGCAGTCCGGAGACCATGCCCTGCTCATGGTCCTTGACGCCATTGGTGGCCTGGATGTTGAGGGACGGGAAGGCCAGCGCGAAGGCGGCGCCGAGCAGCAGCATCGACGGCAGGATGGCCGCCGCGTAGTTCGGGTCCAGATTGATCCGGAGGAAGAGGATGTAGCCGATGACCAGCGAGGTGAAGCCGACGGCGATCACCCGTGGTGTGCCGAACCGGTCCACGATCGGGCCCATCCGGGTGGAGAGGACGGCCACCAGGGAGCCCGCGGGCAGGAAGGCGAGCGCGGTGTGCAGGGCGCTCCAGCCCAGCACGTTCTGCATGTACTGCGTGACGAGGAACTGGAAGGCGACGTACGAGCCGAAGAAGGTGGCGCCGCCGAGGTTGGCCCTGATCTGGCTCGACGAGCGCAGGACGCCGAGCCGGATCAGCGGGGACGAGGAGCGGTGTTCGATGGCGACGAAGGACGCCAGCAGGACGGCGACGGCGGCGAAGGAGACCAGCGTGCGGGCCGAGGCCCAGCCCGCCTCGGACGCCGAGACCACGGTGAACACCAGCAACAGCATCGAGGCCGTGCCGGTGACGGCGCCCGGCAGGTCGTAGCCGCGGCCCTTGCCGCTCTCGCGCGGGCTCTTCGGGATGAGCTTCAGACCGGCGGCGAGGGCGATCAGCGCGACCGGCGCGGGCAGCAGCATCGTCCAGCGCCAGCCCGCCTCGGTGAGGAAGCCGGAGAGCACCAGGCCCATGGAGAAGCCGGTGGCGCCGCAGCTCGAGTAGATGGTGAGGGCGCGGTTGCGGACCGGGCCCTCGGCGAAGGTCGTGGTGATGATCGACAGTCCGGCGGGCGCGGTGAACGCGGCGCTGAGGCCCTTGATGAAGCGGGTCGCGATCAGCAGTTCACCCGAGTCGACCAGGCCGCCGAGCAGTGAGGCGACGGCGAAGACGCCGAGCGCGATGAGGAAGACGCGGCGCCTGCCGAGCAGGTCGGCCGCGCGGCCGCCGAGCAGCAGCAGGCCGCCGTAGCCGAGGATGTAACCGCTGACGACCCACTGGAGCGAGGACGTGGAGAGGTCGAGGTCGTGGGCGATCGAAGGCAGCGCCACGCCGACCATCGACACATCGAGTGCGTCGAGGAAGAGCGCCGCGCAGAGCACCAGGAGCGTGCCCCACTGCAGGGCACTCCATCGCTCCTCGGTGCGGGGGACGGTAGAAGACGGAGAGGTCATGGAGGCGAGACTTACATGCGCACGCATTCAATGCAAGCGCATTTAATGTCCGTGCATGAAGGGTTCGCTTTCTGCTACCGTGCAGACATGACCGGCGACAAGGGTGAGCGGGCGCTCGTGGACGAGTGGCGGCAGATCCTTGCCGTTCACGCGCGCACGGCATGTGAACTCGACCGTGAGCTGCACCAGTACGGGCTCGGCGCCAGCGACTTCGAGGTGCTGGACCTGCTCGCCTCCGGCGACCCCCGCGACGGCGGCTGCACCTTCCGCGTCCAGGAGTTGGCCGACCGCGTCCACCTCAGCCAGAGCGCGCTGTCCCGGCTCGTCGCCCGGCTGGAGAAGGACGGTCTCGTTGACCGCGGCATCTGTAGCGAGGACCGCCGGGGCGTACGCGTCGGCCTCACCGAGACCGGCCGCGCCCGCTACGAGCAGGCCCGCCCCTGCCACCGCGCCGTGCTGGAACGGATGCTCGTCCAGAGCTGATCCCGTTCGTCAATCCGCGGGTCCCGGTCCGTTCGTCAGGTGATCTTCGCCGTCCGCCGCCACAGCTCCACCAGCGCGTCGTCACCCGTCACCGACAGCCGCTCGTACGGCGCGCGGTTCCACAGCGCCAGATAGAGGTCGGCCGCCGAGTCGGTGACGGTGCAGTCCGCCTCACCGGACGCGTCGCGCTCCGCGGTCGGGGCCTCGGGCGAGAGCCGCAGCAGCCACTCGCGGGCGCCGCCCGGCACGTCGGTCGCCCGGACCCGCAGTGTGCGCGGCCGGTCGGTGCGGAGCTTGGCCCGCCGCCTGGCCTGGAAGCCGGTCAGTAGTTCGTCCACGCCGTCCGCCGCGAAGCCGGTGTCCAGCGGGGACGGGTCGCGGCCGAGTGCCGCCTCCGCGTCGATCCGGTGGATCGTCGTCTCATGGGCCTGGCGCCGCGCCCAGAAGGCCAGCGGCGATGGCGCCGCCAGGAAGAACCAGCACGTCAGATCGGCGGGGGCGGCGACCAGCGCTTCCGTCAGTCGCCGATGCGTACCCCGGTACCAGTCCACCAGTTCCGGGTCGTCGGGCACCGCCGGGTCCAACGGCTCGCGTTCCATGCGGCCTTCGGCGACGTACCCGGTGGCCCAGCGGTGCACCGCGCCGGTGTGCGCCAGCAGGTCGCGCACCCGCCAGCCTGGGCACGGCGGCACGGGCGCGTCGAGACCGGCGCTGCCCGCCGCGTCGGCGAGCAGCGTGCCCTCGTCGCGCAGCGTGTCGATGAACTCGGCCGTCTCCATGCTCCCCGTCCGCCTCCCCGTCCGCTGATCGCTCTCCATGCGCGGATTCTCGCAGGGCGGTCACCGTGCGGGCGAGGGAGTAAATGGGGCCGGCGGCCCGCTCAGCGGGTGGGCCGGGCGCCCGTCTCCGCGGCCGTCGAGCCGTCGGCGGAGCGCTCGCCCCTGGCATCGGCGCGGCGGCGGGCGTACCTGGCCGCGTAGCCGAGCAGTACGGCGTTGAGCGCCGCGGAGATCAGCGCGGCCACGACGGTCAGCGTCCAGCCGGACCAGCCGAAGGCGGTGCCACGGGTGTCCATGCCGCCGACCGCGGCGAAGAGCGCCCAGATCAGCGGCGTCCACGGCAGCGTCAGCAGCACCAGCAGTACGGCGGTGAGCGAGGCGTTGCGGTGCGAGAAGACCGCGGTGTCCAGCAGCATCAGTGCCAGCGCGGCGCCGACGACGTACAGATAGCCGCGGGAGATCCGTTCCCGGTGCAGCGGGCCGGTGGCGGTGGTCAGCCAGGACGGTATGCGCATCGCTCCTCCTTGCGGTTCCGAACCCGTACGGTTCCGGCCCGTGAGGCTCCGACGCCTTCGCTCCGCCCGGTCTCCGGGCCCTACGCTTCCGGCAGTGGATCTCGCGGCCGGGGACCAGCATGCCGTGATACGTGGCGGTGAGCGCCTGTTCCGTCGGTCACTTCTCGGCGCGCGCGGCGCTGTTCCGTACGCCGTAGGCGATTGCCGCCGCGACCGCGGCCAGTGCGGAGACGGTGGTCAGCGCGGTGGGCAGGCCGACGGCGTCGGTGAGGAAGCCGATCGAGGGCGGGCCGAGCAGCATGCCGCCGTAGCCGAGGGTGGAGGCCGCCGCGACGCCGCCGGGGCCGGTCAGTTCGCCCGCCCTGGCCATGGCGGTGGGGAAGAGGTTGGCCAGGCCGAGCCCGGTGACGGCGAAACCGGCCACCACGACCGGGGTGGACGGCGCCAGCGCGCCGATCAGCATCCCCGCGGAGGCGGTGAGGCCGCCCAGCACCAACGCCCGTGTCTGTCCCAGACGTTCGATCAGCGCGGTACCGGAAAGGCGGCCGAGCATCATCGCGCCCGCGACCGCCGCGTAACCGGCCGCCGCGATGCTCGACCCGCCGTGCAGATCCTGCTCGATGTGCAGCGGCCCCCATTCGGCGAGCGCGCCCTCGCCGTACGCGGAACACGCCGCGATCAGACCGAAGAGGAGGACGATCAGCCCGGTCCTGGCGGGCTTGCCGGGCGCCGTCTTCGCGGCGGGCGCGTGCACCGGGTCCGTCGGCGTCGGGGTGACCGCGTCGGCAGGTGCCGCGGCCGTACGGGCCGGGCCGTCCGCGAGCGGCGGTTCCGTACGGGCCTGTACGGGTCCGGCCATCTGGCGTGCCGCGACCGCCGACGGCTGCCGCAGCGGGTGCGCCAGCAGGACGCGTCCGGCGAGGAAGACCGTCAGCAGGCCGATCGGGGTGAGCAGCAGCAGGTGCGTGGCGGCCGACAGGTGCGGTGCCAGCAGGCCGCCGAGCCCCGCGCCGAGCAGCCCGCCCATGCTGTACGCCGCGTGGAAGCTGGACATGACCGGGCGGCGCATGGCCGCGACCAGGTCGACGGCGACGCTGTTGATCGCCACGTTCATGCCGCCGTAGGCCACTCCGAACAACAGCAGGACGAGGCCGAGGGCGAGTGCCGAGTGCGTCCTCGGGGGCAGGGCGATGCTCAGGGAGAGGAGGATGCCGGTCAGCACTGTCACCCGGCGGCTGCCGAAGCGGCGGCAGAGCCGTCCGGTGAGCACCATCGTGGCGATGGCGCCGACGGAGACACCGAGGAGCGCGAGGCCCAACTGACCGGCGGTCGCGCCGGTCTGGGCCTTGATCGCGGGAATGCGGACGACCCACCCGGCGAAGAGGAAGCCGTCGACGGCGAAGAAGACGGTCAGGGCGACGCGCAGGCGGCGTAGGGCAGGAGAGGGTGGGGGAGTGTGGTGGGATCGGCCGAGGGCCGTCCCTATTTTGTTTAGCGTCGGCACAAAGTCAGAATAGAGGGGTGACACAGATTCGGACAAGGCTTGAGAGGGGTCGGGGCGCGCTCGGCCCGGCACTCTCCCTCGTGCACACCGGCCGCGCGGCGACCCGCGCCCTGCTCACCGCGGAGCTCGGAGTGACCCGCGCCACGGCCGGGGCGGTGGCCGCGGAGCTGGAGGCGCTGGGACTGATCCGGGTCGACACCCGGCCCACCGGACCCTCCGGCGCCCAGGGCCGTCCCTCCCACCGGCTCGACGTGGCCCCAGGCGGACCGGTCGCGCTCGCCGCCCAGGTGCACGCCGACGGATTCCGGGCTGCGCTGGTCGGACTCGGCGGCGAGATCGTCGCCACCGCGCCCGGCTCCATGACCGTGCACGCCGACCCCGCGCATGTGCTCGCCGCGGTCGTGGAGGCCGGAGCGAAGCTGCTGAGCGCGTCGGGACGGGTCTGCGTCGGCGCGGGCCTCGCCGTACCGTCCGCCGTCGCGGAGCCCGAGGGCACCGCACTCAACCCCCTGCACCTCGCGTGGCCCGCGGGCGCCCCCGTACGGCAGGTGTTCGCGAGCCAGATCGCCCGCGCCGGCATCACGGGACCAGACGGCGACCCCGTCCCCTCCTTCATCGGCAACGACGTCAACGTCGCCGCGCTCGCCGAACACCGGCACGGCGCGGGACGCGACGCCCAGCACCTGCTCGTCGTCGCCTCGGGACACCGCGGTGTCGGTGGCGCCCTGGTCCTCGACGGCCGTCTGCACACCGGCAGTTCAGGGCTCGCCCTGGAGGTCGGCCACCTCACCGTGCTGCCCGACGGCCGCCCCTGCCACTGCGGCAGCCGCGGCTGTCTCGACGTCGAGGCCGACCCGCTGGCCTTCCTCGAAGCGGCCGGTCGCGCGCCGGGGCCCGAGGGCTCGCTGCTCCAGCAGTCCATCGACCTGCTCCGCAGGGAGTACGACGACCCGTCCGACCCCTCCGTCCGCGACGCCGCGCACACCCTCATCGACCGCCTCGGCCGCGGTCTGGCCGGGCTCGTCAACGTCCTCAACCCCGATCGCATCCTTCTCGGCGGCCTGCACCGCTATCTGCTGGACGCCGATCCGGAGCGTCTGCGGGCCGTTGTCGCCGATCACAGCCTTTGGGGGCGCAGCGGTAGTGTGCCGCTGCTTGCCTGTGCTCTGGACCACAACAGCCTTGTCGGGGCGGCGGAGTTGGCGTGGCAGCCGGTACTGGATGATCCGCTGGCGCTGCTGGGCGGGTGAGCGGAGCCCGTTCGTTTGGCGGTTCGCCGCTGTGCGGTTTGTCTTGCCCGCCCGCCCACCCGTGCGGGTGTTTTGTCGTCTGCGGGTGCCGCTTGTGCCCGGTCGGTCCCGGTCCGGGGCACCTCCTCGGGCGACGAACGTGCGGGCACCTGCGCCTGCTTCTGGCCTTGCCCGTTCGTCCCCCTGCGGGGGCACCCCGGCCCGTCCCCTCCTCGCCCGTCGGCGTCCGCCCGCCGGTGGGGGTGGCCGGGATGGGTGTCAAAGACCGTGAGGGTGCCCCGAGCGTCCTCCGCCCTCAGGGGGCGTTCTCCGACCCACTGGGGGGGCAACTTGCCCAGGGCGGTTCGCCGGAAGAACCTCCTCCCCGGCAACCCCCACCGGACCGTCGGGCGCCGACGTACCGGGAGGGGACGGGCCGGGGTGCCCCCGCAGAAATGCGGTGACAGGAACGGCACCGGATACGAGGGAGCAGGCGGCCGCATTTCGAGGAGGTGCCCCGGACCGGCACCGACCAGGCACAGGCGGCACCCGCAGACGGAAAAGCACCCGCACGGGTGGGCGGGCGGGCAAGACAAACCGCACAGCGGCGACCCCTCAGAAGAGTGGCGGCGGGGCTTCCTTGGTCGGCGCGGTGACGGCCGTCGGGACGTCCGTCGGCGCCCCGTACGGCGGGCGCAGCAGGGACCAGCCCTGGGCGAGCCGGGTGTCGAGGAGCAGAAGGCGGCCCGAGCCTTCCGCCCCCTCCGGGAGGGAGGACGCCTCCGGCTCCGAGACCCGCACGTAGACGTCGTAACCGGCCGCCGCCCTGACCGTCCCGGTCACAGTGCTGCCCGGCGGCAGCGCGGTGATGCGGGCTGCCGGAGGCGGGAGTTGGCCGGGGGAGAGGCCGAACAGGACGGCGTGGTCGACGACTTCGCAGGGCCGAGCCCGCAAGGTGTCGGGGAGCAGGCCGGCCACCGAGGCGTGCAGGCCACGCAGTTCGGCCGCGCGGGCCTCCGCGTCGGGCAGCGCGTGGCGGGCGGCGCGCTTGGCCGGAGCGGAGACGCGGTCGGGGACGCCGAGGGCCGAGCCCAGGATCGCCTCGGTACGGCGGGCCGTCATCAGTGGCCCCTCGCCGAGGAAGGTGAAGCAGACGGCGGCCTGCTCCCGCAGCCTGGCCGCGCCGCGTTCGGCCGCTGTGATGCCCACCTTGAGCAGCCCGGGGCCGAACCAGGCCAGATAGACGGCGTACGGCCGCGGATCGTCCGCCTTGGTGTCGGCCGCCACCGAATACGAACGGTCCAGCGCCGCGCACCGCTCGCACTGATCGCGCCGTACGTCGGGAGGCAACTGCGCGGCGTAAGGACACGTCACGTACCGGCCGCCGCGCCACACCCCCGCGCAGGTGCGTACCGCGTCCGCGCCGACGGCCAGGGACAGCGGTCCGCCGAGCCGCAGCGGGCTCGACCGGCCGCGGTGCACCGGATGCCACCACGTCCACTCGGGACCGCCCTGACCCCAGCCCAGTCCCGTGCAGCGCCACATGTCCCCGACCCTAGGGCAGGGGTACGACAGCGTCCGCCCTCGACCGCCGGCGTCGGTGCCCGCACCGCCGGGAGCAGTGCCGGGACCGCCGCGTACTCCGCGGGTGGTAGCGCGGGTGCCGCTGGCGGTACGACGACGGGCGGGCCGTGGAGGACGAGGCTCGGTGGTGTCGGAAGAAACCTCCCGACACGGCATCCACCGAGGAGTTGACGGGCGATGAACACCCTGGCTTGGCATGACGGCGGGCCCGGCCCGTGGATCCTGTTCCTGCCCCTGATCTGGGCGGCCGTGGTCGTCACCGTGATCACCGTGCTGCGCCGCACCGTCTGGCGCGGACGCGGGCGCGGCGGCCCCTGGCGTACGGCGCCCTGGCGGTCGCAGGCGGCCACCGAGGCCGCGGAGAACTCGCCGGTCACCCTGCTCGGCCGCCGCTTCGCCGCGGGCGAGATCGACGAGGACGAGTACTGGCGCCGGCTGTCGGTCCTGGACGAGCGCTTCGGCCGTGACCTGCGCGAGGGCAAGAGCGGTACGGCGTGAGCGCGCTGCCCGGCGGCCCGCCCGACGGGCGGCCCGGCCGGACGTCCTGCGGGCCGTCGCCGCCGAGTGAGGCAGCGGGGCACGGCGGCCAGGCACGACAGCGAGACACGACAGCGGGGCACGGGGCACGGCGGAGGGGCGCGCGCAGACGGACCGGCCGCCGTATCCACACGGGGGATACGACGGCCGGTTCCGTGGCCTCGCGGATCGCCGCGCAGGCACCGTACGGGATCGCCGTGACGGGCGGCCTGCGCACCGGGTCGGTCAGGCGACCGGTACGGCGATACTGGCGGCGACGGCGGCGATGCGCTCACGCGGGGGCTCGACGGCCACAGCGGCACGCAGCGGGACCAGCGACGGCCGCGGCATCGGTGTGCGGAGCACGAACCACACGACCTTGCCGCCGTCCTCGGGCAGTAGATCGGTGCCCCAACTGTCGCTCACCGCCTCCACCATGGCCAGCCCGCGACCGGCGGTCGCCAGCGGCTCCGCGGCGGCCGGTGCCAGCTTCGGCAGCCTCGGGTCGTTGTCGGCGACGGCCACCGTGAGGCGGTCGGACGCGTGCGACAGACGCACCGAGCAGTGCTTGTCGGGCTTGGCGTGGCGGTGGACGTTCGCGAGCAGTTCGCTGATGCCGAGCGACGCCGCGTCGATCAGCGGGTCGAGGCGCCAGTAGCGAAGCTGGGCGGACACGATGCGCCGGATCTGCTGGATCCGGTACGGATGCGCGTCGAGTTCGAGCGCACACTCTCTGTCGGTTTGGTCGGCTTGCATGATCACGGCTGCGACTCCCTCCGCGGCGGGGGCCGGAACACCGCGGGGCGGGTCCGGGACGTACGCCGCTCCGATGGGAACACCTGAGCGAAAATGCGTAGAGTGACTGCTACAGCACTCCGTGATGCGATTTCAGAGTCTCCCCAGGTGGCCGAATCCGCAACTTCCGGGACCCGTCGCCCGCCTGCGCAAAGGGCGCCCGGGCCAGTGCTGGACCGCTTTCCGGTGGTTTAGCCGCTTATGATCCACGGCATGGACGCGAACGATTCGGACGAGACCGGCGAGCGATCGGACGGGGCGAGCGGCGCGGGACGAGCCTGCGAGGGAGCCGGAACGGCGGGGGCGACCGGTGCGGCCGGGGCGAGCGACCGGGCGGGCGGCCGTACGGGCACGGTGGACCTCGACCGCACCGACACCGGCTACCGCGCCTGGCTGAAGGAAGCCGTCCGCAAGGTCCAGGCCGACGCCAACCGGTCCGCCGACACCCACCTGCTGCGCTTCCCGCTGCCCGAGTCGTGGGGCATCGACCTCTACCTCAAGGACGAGTCCACCCACCCGACCGGCTCGCTCAAGCACCGCCTCGCCCGCTCGCTCTTCCTCTACGGGCTGTGCAACGGCTGGATCCGCCCCGGCAAGCCGGTCATCGAGGCGTCCAGCGGCTCAACTGCCGTGTCCGAGGCCTATTTCGCCGGTCTCATCGGCGTGCCCTTCGTCGCGGTCCTCCCGCGCACCACCGCGCACGAGAAGCAGCGGCTGATCGAATTCCACGGCGGCCGGTGTCATCTCGTGGACGACCCGCGCACGGTCTACGAGGTCTCCGCGCGGCTCGCGGCCGAGACCGGCGGGCACTACATGGACCAGTTCACGTACGCCGAGCGCGCGACCGACTGGCGCGGCAACAACAACATCGCCGAGTCGATGTTCCAGCAGCTCCGCCGTGAGCGGTACCCGGACCCGGCCTGGATCGTCGCCACCGCGGGGACCGGCGGCACCTCGGCGACCATCGCCCGCTACGTGCACTACATGCAGCACGACACACGGATCTGCGTCGCCGACCCGGAGAACTCCTGCTTCTTCGACGGCTGGCTGACCGGCGACAAGTCCGTTTCCTGCGAACGGGGTTCACGGATCGAGGGGATCGGACGGCCGCGCATGGAGCCGAGCTTCGTGCCCGGCGCGATCGACCGCATGATGAAGGTCCCGGACGCCGCCTCGGTCGCGGCCGTACGCGCCCTCGACACGGCCATCGGCCGCAAGGCGGGCGGCTCCACCGGCACCGGGCTGTGGGGCGCCTTCAAGATCATCGCAGAGATGGTCGCGGAGGGGCGCACCGGCAGCGTCGTCACCCTGATCTGCGATCCGGGCGACCGCTACCTCGACAAGTACTATTCCGACGCCTGGCTCGCGGCGCAGGGCCTGGACATCGCGCCGTACGCGGCGGCGATCGACGCCTTTCTGGCGGACGGCAGTTGGCCGGATTGACGCCGGGTCAGGTACGAGGTCGGCGCGCGGTCCGGCTCCGGACCCGATGCCTGATCAGATCGCCGCCAGCGCGTCGATCTCCACCCGGAACGCCGGGTTGACCAGCCCGGCGACCCGTACCAGGGAACACGCGGGGAGCCTCTGCGGGACCAGGAATTCGTCCCGCACCCGCCGGAAGGCGGCGAGGTCGGCGAGATCGGTGAGGAAGACGGTGAGCTTCACGATCCGGTCCGGCGTCGCGCCCGCGGCGGCCAGCGCCGCCACGAGATTGACGAACACCTGCCGGATCTGGACCTCCGCGTCGTCCTCGCCGACCAGCGTGCCATCCGCCTCGAGCGGCACCTGACCCGACACCGCGACCATGCGCCCCGTGAACGCCACCGCGTGGCTGTACCCGTTGACCGGCGGCAGCCCTTCCGGCCGCTCGTAGTGCGCGATGTCCGACTGATCCTTGTCACCCATGACCGGCATGGTGGCACAGCCGCCGCACGGCCCCGCACCCGCACCCGCCGCGACCTCGCGGAACGCACAGCGGACGCGGATAAACGGACCCGGATGTGACGAAACTCTGACGGAGGCCCGCCGACCCTGGCCAGCGGGCCTCCGGCGTGCTCGAATCGAGGAATGGAAGACAGCACGTCCCACCCGGTGAGGTCACCGGAACCGCTTCCGCCGTCGGCAGTCCCGGACACCCCGAATTCGCCGGACACCCCCAGAACGCCGGACACCCCCAAACCGTGGGACACCCCGGACTCACAGGACGCTCCGGACTCACAGGACGCTCCGGACTCCCCGGAAGGCGCGGAATCGGAAGGGCGCGGCGCCCCCGTGGGGCGCCGAGTCATCCTCGGCATGCTGGGACTCGGCGCCGTCGGCGTCGGCGTGGGCAGCGCCGTCCAGGGCAGGCTCGACACGATCCTGGCGTCGGTCAGCGCCAAGGACCCCACCGGGGTGACCGGACTGCTGCCCGGCGGCGGCGGTTTCCGCTTCTACTCGGTGTCCAACTCCATCCCGCACCGGGGCGAGAACGACTACCGGCTGACCGTCGGCGGCCTCGTCGACAAGCCCGTCTCGTACCGCCTCGCCGATCTGCGGGCGCTGCCGCAGGTGCGGATGGTGCACGATGTGCAGTGCGTCACCGGCTGGCGGGTGCCGAGCACCGCCTTCTCCGGGGTGCGGCTGTCCACCCTGCTCGACGCGGCGGGCGTCCAGGCCGAGGGCGGAGCGATCCGCTTCAACTGCTTCGACGGCGTCTACACCGAGAGCCTCACCATGGAGCAGGCCAGGCGGCCCGACATGCTGGTGGCCCTCACCATGAACGACAAGCCCGTCACCGACGCGCACGGCGGCCCCGTACGGCTCTACGCCGCGCCCATGTACTTCTACAAGTCCGCCAAGTGGCTGTCCGGAATCACGGTCACCAAGGACGTCGAACCCGGCTACTGGGAGCACTACGGCTATGACGTGGACGGATGGGTCGGCAAGTCGAACGGCCGCCATGATGACCCGACTACGTGAGGCGCGGGCCGTCACCGGGCTGCGCCGCTTCACCCGCGCCGAGACCTGGGTGCACCGCTCACTGGCCTGGCTGATGGGCGTGTGCGTGTTCACCGCCGCCTGTCTGTACTTCCCGCCGCTGTCGGAGATCGTCGGCCGCAGACGGCTGGTCGTCACCGTCCACGAGTGGTCCGGCATCCTGCTCCCGGTACCGGTGATCCTGGGACTGGCCTCGCGCGCCTTCCGCCGGGACGCGAGCGGGCTCGGCCGGTTCTTCCCGCACGACTGGCGCTGGCTGCGGGCCGCGCTGCGCACCCGCAGGCGCGAGCCGAGCCTGGCGGGCAAGTTCAACGCGGGCCAGAAGCTCTTCGCCGCCTTCAGCGTCGGCGCGGTGCTGGTGATGACCGGCAGCGGGCTGATCATGTGGTTCCCCCGGATGTCCCCGCTGCTCTACCGCACCGGCGCCACCTTCGTGCACGACTGGCTGGCGCTCCTGCTGGCCGCCGGGATCACCGGACACGTCTGGTTCGCCAGCAAGGACCCCGAGGCGCGGCGCGGCCTGCGCACCGGTTACGTACCGCGCTGGTGGATCAAGGAGGAACACCCGCTGTGGCAGCCGGAATCCCCGACCGAGGGTGACGGGGAGGGGAGCGGCGGCGGCCGTGCTCCGGGGAAGACGGGGAAGACCACGACGCGCGGGCCGCGCTGAACTCCTGGGCGCCCGCGCGGCCGGTTCGCGGTCGCACGTACCTTTCGCGGCAGTTCTGTTACGGGCCGGACACCGGGCGGTCGCTCCGGGGCCACCGGGGTTTCGCGGGACGCGCCTAGCGTCGCCGCATGACGACGTCTCAGGTGACGCGGCCCCCGGCGGGCGACCCGCCGGCGGTGGTGGCCCTAACGGTCAGGCAACTGGAGACGATACGCGCGCCGCGGCGCGGCCTTCGACGGGGGAAGGCCGGGCCGCGGCGGCTCGGCGCCAGGGCCGTGACGGCGCTGGCGCTGCTGGCCGCGCTGTGCGCCGTCGCGGTCGCCGGGGCGATCGGCGTACGGTCCGACACCGCGGGGCTGCGGGACGCGGTGACCCAACGGGCCGCCGTGGCGGGTCAGTTGCGCTTCGCCCTGGCCGACCTGGACGCCCAGCGGGCCGACACCCTCGCGCCGGGCCGATCCGCCACCGACGCACAGGTCGAGGTCGGCAACCAGCTCATCGCGCTGATCACCGCGCAGCAGCGGCGCGCCGAAATCAGCGATCTGCTGCGGCAGCTCGCCGCCGACCGCTCGCAGAGCGTCCGGGTGCGGGACCTGCTCGACGGGCTCGGCCGTTACGACGACCTCAGCGGCCGGGCCGCGTACGTGGACGAACAGCAGCCCGACCGCACCGCGGGCCACCCGCCGCCGCGCGCCGTGGCCATGAACGTCCAGGCCGGGCAGATCATGCACGACCAGCTCCTGCCCGAGGCCACGGAGTTGTCCGCCGGGTACGAGGCGAAGGCGGCGCAGTTGGAGTCCGCGGCCCACTCGGCCGCCCTGTGCTGGGCCCTGGTCATCGGTGTCGTCGGCCTGCTGACGCTCGGCTTCCTCCTGTGGTGGCAGTGGGAACTGGCCACCGACTACCGGCGGTTGTTCAACCTGGCGCTGGTCGCGGCCACCGCCGCCGCGCTGCTCGTCACCCTCGTGGGTACCCTCGCCCTCACCTCGTCCGCCGACGCCGTGACCGCCGCCGGCCGCGAAGGGCTGCGCCCCTGGTCCCGGCTGGCCGAGGCCCGCGCCACCGCCGCGCAGGCCGCCGCGAGCGAGAGCCGTTGGTTCGTCCACGACGCGGCCTACGGGGTCGCCGATCAGCGGCAGTTCGACGGTCTGGTCAAGCAACTCGACGGACTGCTCAGCCCCGACGGATACGCCACCGCGGCCGAACGCGCCGCGTACGAGGACGTTCTCACCCGCTACCGCCACTTCCTCGCCGACGACAAGCGGCTGCGGTCACTGAAGTCGCGGGGCAGGACGGACGAGGCCGCGGTCGTCCTGACCAATGTCGGACGCGGTGACGTGGCCTTCGACTTCTGGGACTTCGCCACCACCCTGGACGTTCTCGCGGGCCGCCAGCTCGACGACTTCGACACGCACGCGAGGGCCGCCCACGACGATCTGGCGGCCTGGCCCCAGATCCCGGCGGGCGCGCTCGGCGCGGCCGGTCTGCTGGTGCTCCTCGCCGTGCGTGCACGCTTCGCCGAATACCGCTGAGCCGCTGGACGGCCTGAGCCGAGGTCCTGGACGACCTGAGCCGAGTCCGTGGCCGGCCTGAGCAGAGGTCCTGAACGCCCTTGGCCGGGTGGTCAGTTGTCGGCCGCGCCCGTCGAGCCCTCCGGCTCCTCGGCGACCATCAGCTCCGACAGGTGCTCGGCGATCTCCGCGCGCAGCACCTCGGGAATGCCCGCGTCCGTCACGAGAGTGTCCACGTCCTCCAGCGAGGCGAAGGAACTCAGGCCCACCGTGCCCCACTTGGTGTGGTCGGCGATCACCACGACGCGGCGGGCGGACCGTACGAACTGCCGGTTGGTCTCGGCCTCCGCGAGATTCGGCGTCGACAGGCCCGCCTCCACGGAGATGCCGTGCACGCCGAGGAAGAGCAGGTCGAAGTGGAGGGACTGGATCGCCCGGTCCGCGACAGGGCCGACCAGCGTCTCCGACGGGGTGCGCACACCACCGGTGATGACCACGGTCGCGCTCGCCTCGCCGCTGTGGGCGCCGGTCCGCCGCTGCCCCGACTGGAAGACGTCCGCGACCCGCACCGAGTTGGTGACCACGGTCAGATCCGGCACGTCCAGCAGATGGTGGGCCAGCGCGAAGGTGGTCGTGCCGCCCGCGAGCGCGATGGCGCTGCCCGGCGTGACCAGGGTCGCCGCCGCCCGCGCGATGGCCTCCTTCGCGCCCAGCTCAAGCGCCGACTTCGCCTCGAAGCCCGGCTCGTGGCTGCTGGCCTCGACGACCGGCACCGCGCCGCCGTGCACCTTCTCCACGACGCCCTGCCGGGCCAGCGCGTCGAGATCGCGCCGCACCGTCATGTCGGAGACGTTCAGCCGCCGCGTCAGCTCGTTGACCCGGACACCGCCGCGCCGCCGCACCTCGTCGAGGATCAGGGCCCGCCGCTGCTCCGCGAGCAGGTTCTGGTTGTCGCTCACCCGTGACCCCGTCCCGTCCGTCTCGTTGTCCGCGATGCCGTCCACCGACGTGCTGCGGTCATCTTTCCATGAGCGGCGACATCGCGTGTACGTCAGGTGACCGGACCGGTACGACTTCCGACCGTCGACATCACGATTACGGCACGGCTGCCGGGCCTGGCGGCTGCCCGCCGGCCGGGCGGGCACCACCGGAGGGAACAGCGAGGGACGGGGGACGCAGTGTCACCACAAACGGGAGCGGGAGCGGGAGGCGGAACGGACGCGCGGGCGGCGGAAGCGGAGGCGAGAGCCGAAGCGGACCCCGAGGCGAACACCGGACCCGAAGCCGGTACGTGCGAGACGCTCGCGCTGGAACTCCTCGTCCACGGAGTCGGCGGCACCACCCCCGCCCTCATGCTCGACGACTCCCGCATCGTCTGCGTCGCGGGCGACGACATCGCCGGGATACACCGCCGCGTCCGCGACGCCGACGCCGAGGAGCACCCCGAGGAGCACCGCGACGGCCCGGTGGCCGAGGCGTACTGCTGGTCCAACCTCACCTCGGGCAACGGCAGCCGCGCGCTGTGGCTGCTGCTCCTGCCGTTCATGATCGCCAACCTGGCGCACTGGATGCGGCCGCCGTCCACCCGGCACCGGCTGCGCCGCGCCTACGACGTCCTCGTCCGGCTGATCGCGCTGACCCTCACCGTGCTGCTGGTCGCCGCCGCCTGCGAAGTCGCCCTCGACATCGTCGCGTGGCAGTGCGCGGGCCGGGCCGCCTGCGCCCGCGACAAGGCGTGGCTCGGCTTCGCGGCCGTCGAGCGCGGCGGCTGGTGGAGCGAGCCCGGCCGCCGCCTCGCCCTGGCCTCCACCGCACCGCTCGCCCTGACCTGCCTGCTGTGGTGGCTGTCCCACCGCACCTGGTACGCGTACGAGTCGCAGCGCCCGAACGACCGGCAGGCCCCGCCGCCCGGCTCCGGCACCCCCGCCCTCGCGCTGCCCGGCTTCTGGTACGGCCGCCGGTCCGTCGCCCGGCTGCGCACCGCCCACACCGCCGCCGGCCTGCTCACCGTCGCCGCCGCCCTGTGCGTCCCGGCCCTGCGCTACGACCACGGGCACGGCGGGCGGGCGCTCCCGGCGGCCGGCTGGACGCTCGCCGGGCTGCTCGCGGTCCTCGGCACGGCGGCCGTCGTCGCCGCGTGCCGGGCCCGCCGTACCGAGAACGACGTGGACGACACCACCGACCGGCTCACCACGCGGGTCCTGCTCAACGGCACGGCGGCGGCCCTGACCGCGGCCGTCGTCTACGGCGCCTGGCACCGGCCCGGCTGGACCTCCGCCGGACGGCTGCCCGCCGCGCAGACGTTCACCGCGCTCACCGTGCTCCAGGGCGCGCTGATCGCCGCGCTCGCGGTGACGGCGCTGCTCCTGCACCGCTCGCCTCCGCCGGAGTACGCGCCGACGTCCGCGGCCCCTCGCGGGTCCGCCGACGCGCCCGACGATTCACCTGAGGACGTGCCTGACGACGTGCGTGACGACGTGCCTGACGACGCGCCCGATGACCTGCCCGCCGACCGCGGGGTCGCGCTGCGCGGGCTCGCCGGGCCCGCCGTCGCGCTGCTGGCCTGTGCGATGGGCGGAGTGCTGACCGGCGGGGTGGCGCAGCGGTGCGCGGACTGGCTGGACCGGGGTCCGACGCCCGGCGAGAAGGGCAGCTCGCTGGCCGGGCCGCCCGCCGTGCTGACCTGGGAGGCGTCCGTGATCCCCGCCGTCCTCGCGGTGCTCATGCTGTGCGCCGCCGTGGTGATGTGGCGGCTGCGGCGCCGGGAGCGGGAGCTGCGCGCGGAGGTCGAGCGGATGTACCCGGACGAGCCGCACCACAGGACCAGGACCCGGCAGATCGCCGGGACCCTCGCCCGCGCCGGGCTGACCGACAGCGCGCCGATGCTGATCGCCGTGGTGTGCGCGGCGTCGTTCGCCCTGGGGGCCGGGGCTCTCGTGGGCGCCCTGCGCTCGGGCGGCACACCGGGGGAGACCGCCGCCGGGGCGCCGGGCGTCCTCGACGCGGTCGCCGGCACCGCGCAGGCGCTCGGCTCCTGGATGGTCGGCGCCGGAGTGGTGGCGCTGATCGCGCTGGGCCGGCGGGCGTACCGCGACGCCTCCGCGCGCCGTACGGTCGGCATCCTGTGGGACGTCGGCACCTTCTGGCCGCGCGCCGCGCACCCCTTCGCGCCGCCCTGCTACGCCGAGCGCGCGGTGCCCGACCTGAGCTGGCGGATCCAGACCTGGACGCGGCGCACCGGCGGCCGGATCATCCTGTCCGGCCACTCGCAGGGCAGCGTCCTTGCCGCCGCCGCGGTCTGGCAGCTCGACCCGGCCACCCGCGCCCGCGTCGCCCTGCTCACCTACGGCTGTCCGCTGGCCCGGCTCTACGGCCGCTGGTTCCCCGCCCACTTCGGGCCCGACCGGCTGCGCGCGCTGCACGACGACATGCACGCCTGGCGCAATCTGTGGCGCCGCACCGACCCGATCGGCGGCCCGGTCCGCCTCGGCGGCCGCTCCAACGCACAGGACAAGCGCCGCAGTTCGGCCGCGCCGTACGTCGACCGGGGTCCGCTGCTCGACCCCGTCGCGTACGGCCGCAGTCTGTACCACCCGCTGCCGGAACCGGTGCTCGGGCACTCGGACTTCCAGGCCGACCCGGCCTTCGCCGAGGAACGCACGGCGCTGCTCGCCGAGTTGGCGCGGTCAGGACCGGAGCGGGCCGTACGGTCCGCCCCGGCGCCGACCTCGCTGCCCGTTCAGGGCAGCTCTGGCAGATCCTCCGGGTAGAGCAACTGGAGCTCCTCGTGCGTGGGTTCCTCGACCTGCGCCAGCCGTCCCGCGTGCCGCTCGACCATCGCCTCGAACGTCTGCCGGGCCGCGCGGCCGTTGCCGAACCCCGGCCCCTTCGGGATCGCCGTGAAGTACTTCAGCAGCGCCTCGCCCGCGTCGTCCGCGAGTTGGTACTCCTGCTCCAGGACCTGCGACTCCACGATCCGCAGCAGCTCCTCCGCGGTGTAGTCGCCAAAGGTGATGGTCCGTGAGAAACGCGACGCCACACCGGGGTTGGAGGCGAGGAAGCGCTCCATCTCCGCGGTGTACCCGGCGACGATCACCACCACCGCGTCCCGGTGGTCCTCCATCAGCTTCACCAGCGTGTCGATCGCCTCGCGCCCGAAGTCCCGCCCGGAGTCCTCGGGGGCCAGCGCGTACGCCTCGTCGATGAACAGCACACCGCCGCGGGCGCGTTCGAACGCCTCCTGGGTACGGATCGCCGTCGACCCGATGTGCTCGCCCACCAGGTCCACCCGCGCCACCTCGACGAGATGGCCGCGTTGGAGCACACCGAGTGACGCCAGGATCTCCCCGTACAGCCGGGCCACCGTGGTCTTGCCGGTGCCGGGGGAGCCGGTGAAGACCAGGTGGCGGCGGAGGGAGGGCGCCTTCAGCCCGGCCTCCTGGCGGCGGCGGCCGACCGCGATCAGGTCGATCAGCGTGCGCACCTCGCGCTTGACGCTGTCCAGGCCGACCAGCGCGTCCAGGTCGCCGAGCACGTCGTCGCTGTCCCGCGCGACCTGCTCGGGCGGCGCGGTCTCGGCCACCGGGCGCTGCTCCGGAACACCGCCGAGCAGCCCGTACGACTGTGTCGCCGCGGCCTGCTGCACGGTCGCGGCGCCCGAGGGCACCGGCACCGGATCGGCCTCCGTCGCCGCCCGGTCGCTGGTGCAGTCCTCGGTGACCGGGCCCGGCTCGGCGAATTCGTAACCGCCGCGCGCGCAGCGCTCGGTACGGCAGCGGGTCAGCGTGGACCGGCAGCCGTCGATGATGTGGAAGCCGTAGCCGCGGCTGCCGGTGACCCGGACGGCGGTGAAGGTGCCGCGGCCCTCGGCCGAGACGTAGATGCCGGACTCGGCCGCGTTGGTGACCGTGCAGCGGTCGAGCGCCGGGTCGGCGCCCTTGGTGACGATCACCCCGGTCGCGGTGTCGTCGATGGTGACCTGCGCGAGAGTGCCGCCGCTGCCGTGGTCGCGGAACCAGGCACCGGTGGCGGCCTCCCGGATCCGGCAGTCGTCGAGCTGGACGTTCGCGCCGTCGCTCACCGACACCGCGGTGTTGCGGATCTGCGAGAAGTCGGTGTCCACGACATCGGCGCGCGAGCCCCGGTCCAGGACGAAGAGCGCGTCCGGCACGTCGTGGACCCGGCAGGAATCCAGTATGGCCACGGCGCCGTCGCTCACCCAGACCGCCGGGTAGTCGCCCGTACTGTCGTGGATCTCGCACTGGTTGGCGTCCACGCGGGTGCCCGGGTCCCACACCGACAGGCCGTTGCGGCCGAAGCGGCGGACCTGGCAGCGAGTCAGCGTCAGCACCGAACGCGCCCGCAGGTCGACCGCGTTCTCCGGGATGTCGTGGATGTCGCAGTCGGCCATCGCCAGCACCCCGTCGGTGTCCAGCGAGATCCCGTCGCCGGTCGTGCGGTGCACCTGGCAGTCGGTGAAGTGCGCGGAGGCGCGCGCGGAGACCTGCACACCGCTGCCGCGGATCTCGTAGACCTCGCAGCCCACCGCCTCCAGGGCGCTGCCCTCGCCGGTCACCGAGAGGCCCGAACCCGAGGTGTTGTGCACCCGGCAGCGCTCGAGGCGCGGCGCGGCTCCGCCGCGTACGGCGATCCCGCTCTGGCCCGCGGCGACCACCTCGCACTCCTCGAACAGCCCGCCCGCGGCGTCCAGCACGCTGATCCCGAGGCCGCCCGGATTGTCCACCGTGCACTGCCGCACCGTGGGCCGGGCGCCGTCGCGCACCTCAAGGCCCACGGCGGAACGGGTGTTGATCCGCAGGCCCGTCAACTCGGGCGCGCACGCCTCGACGAGCAGCGCGGCGGCCGAGATGTCCTGGCCCTCGACCACGAGGTCCTGGACGGTCGCGGCGGCCCGTACGGTCAGCGCCACGCCCGAGGCCGGGGCGATCCGTACCGTCCCCGCGCCATCGGCGCAGCGCAGTGTCACCGCGCGGTCCAGCACCAGATTCTCCCGGTAAGTGCCTGAACTCACCGAGAGGATGTCACCGTCCGCCGCCGCTTCGACCGCGGCGGCCAGGGACTCGTACTCGCCCGTGCGGCGGCGCCACCGCGAGCTGTTCGGATTGGTCACCTGGACCACGCCATGTGCCATCGGGCTGCTGTGCCCCCACCTCTTGCATCTGCTGACCGGGGACCCACCGTAGCGTGCGTGGAAGGCGGCTGTTGACGAACACCGGTCCGCCCGCGGTCCCGCCCGGTCGTCGCGCCGCTCAGCCGCCCGCTCCCGCGCGGCCCCAGTCCTGGCCGACGCGGGCCCAGTCCCGCTCCCAGCCCGTCAGCCGGCGGCTCATCAGCCGCCACATCACCAACTGCCGTACGATCATGAGGAATCCGGCGGCGGACGTCGCGGCCGCGGTGCCCGCCAGTACGGAGTGCGTGGCGGCGGTGGCCGAATCCAGCGGTGGCGCGACCAGTTCGCCCGAGCGGTCCGTCCACAGCCAGATACCGCCCTTGCGCCAGACCTCGATGTCGCCGGGCACCGTCGCGCTGTAGACGGATTTGCCGTCCGGGGACTTCCAGCGCAGCAGATCGCCGCGGCGCGGATCGGCGGTGCCGACCTTGTCGGCGACCACGGGCATCGTCGTGTCCGGCGGATCCAGCACGGTGGCGGGGACCAGCCGCCGCTGCGCGTTCTCGGTGCGCACCACCCGCTGGAGCGCCCGGTCCACCGAACTGCCCGCCCACCAGCCGAGCGCGGGGGTCGCGCACAGCAGCACCACGGTGGCCACACCGAGCCATGCCTCGACGAGATCGGAGCGGCGCCGCAGCGGATTGCGCCGCCACCGCCAGCCGAGCTTCCTGAGCCGCGTGCGGTGACGCTGCCGACTCTGGCGATTCATGGACGGAACCCCCTTCACACCCGTTCAACTACCGCAAACGGCGCGACTCATGCGTGTGGATCCGCGGGGGTCGCGGGAGCGCCGCGGCGACGCGTTACTCCACGATGGTCAACGGGTCGCCGACCCGTAGGGTTCCGGGGTTCTCGGGGATCAGATTCTGGCCGAAAACGAGACTTGAACCGATCCTGCGGTACTTCCCGAGGGTGTGCAGCGGCTCCTTGCCGCGTCCGGCGCTGCCCTGGTCGGTGGTGGTGATCACGCACCGCCCGCAGGGCTTGGGGACGCGGAAGGTGACCTCGCCGATCCGTACCCGCCGCCAGTCGTCCTCGGCCCACGCCTCGGTACCGTCCACGACCGCGTTCGGCCTGAAGCGGTTCATCGGCAGCGGGCCCTCCTCGGCCCGCTCGCCCCGCGCGATCAGCGAGTTGAGGGCGGCGAGCGAGGCGGTCGTGGTCACCAGCAGCGGAAAGCCGTCGGCGAGGCTGACCATGTCGCCCGGCGCGGAGAAACCGGGGTCGACCGGCCGCCGGACCGCGGGGTCGTCCATGTGCATCAGCCGCACCGGGCGGCCGAGATAGCCGCTGAACCAGTCGTCGGCCGCCTGCCCAGCGGGCACGACCTCGATCTTGTGGGCGAAGAGCGTCACCGTCTCCAGCGGACCCGGCTCAGGCACCGCGACATCGAGGGGCGGCAGCCCGGGACCGGTCAGCCGCAGACCGCCACCCCCCACGGGTTCGGCGGCCAGCAGCGCCATGCGCGGCTGTTCCCGCTGTGTCACGGCCTTGCCCCGCTCGCGGTCGACCAGCATCCAACGGCGGTCAGCGGTGAGCCCCCACGGCTCCACGACCGCTGTCCGCATGCTGATTCCACGCAGCGACTTGACCGGGTAGATGTGCAGCGCGCTGAGGACGGTCGAGGTCATACCGCCATCCTGCCAGCACACGTGCCGGGCCGATCGGCCCAGGAGGTACCTGATCAGCCCTGGTAGTAACCGCCTCCGGCGGCCGGGGGAACACCCTGGCCGAGGTTGCGCCGCGGATACTGCTCCTCCGGGTGGCCGCCGGGCGCCTGCCGCGGCGGCACGGGACGCGGCGGCACCGGCCGCGCGGCCTCGTAGCCGGAAGGGGAGGGCTGCGGCGGCTGCGCCGGGTACCCGCCGCCGTTGCTGTAACCGTTGCCGGTGCCCGCCCCGTTGGAGCCGCCGCCGTTGAAAGCGCCGCCGTTGCCGCCGTTGAAGGCGTTCCCGTTGAAGCCGCCGCGCGGAGCGGCGGTCTGCTGGGGGATGTACGGCGCGGGCGGCGGCTGGTACGCGGGCGTCGGGTAGCCGTTCTGCGCGGCGGGCTGCGGCTGGGTGTACTGCGGCGTGGGGGCCGACGGCCCCGACGGCAGAGCCGGGAGCGCGGGCAGCGCGGGAAGGTTGCTGCCGGGGTAGCCGCTGTATCCGGTGCCTGTCTCGTACGGGGTGTAGGACGGCACGCGGATGGGGGCGATCTGCGGTGTGCCTCGCTCGGCCACGAGGCTGTCGTAGATCGGAGTGTCCGGGAAGGACGAGGACGAGGGGTAGTAGCCGCTGTAGCCGCCACCATAAGAACCGCGGGGGGAGCTCATGAGCCATAAGTTAAGCCCACGATGTGGTCGTTGGGGAGACCGATTAGCGGGTTGTTTGCGCTGCGTGTTGCGCGGTCCTGTCCCCAATATGAGCGAATCCGGGGAAAACGGTCAGCGTCTCATGATGTGATCAGGTAAAAGCCGTGCGTCCTTGGTGTTACCGGACGTCTCGGCGCACGTGCGAGGGGGCATCCGATGACGCTGCGCAAGGGCGAGAACATGCCGCTGCCCACGGCGGTCCTCCAGGTGGAATTCACCAGGCGGGCGGGTACGGGCATCCCGCGCGCCGACGTCTGCGCGCTGCTCGTGGCGGACACCGGGGCCCGCGATGCGGACGATCTGGTGCACGCCGCCGCACCCGTGCACCCCTCCGGCGCGGTGCGCTACGCGGCTGGCGGAACGCCGGGCCCGGACCCGGCCGCAGGCACGGTCACTGACACTCTTTCGGTTGACCTCACGTCCGTCGAAACGGCCGTCACCTCCGTGCTGATCGTCGCCCGCTCCGACGGCGGCACCTTCGGCCGGATCCCCGGACTGCGGCTGCGCGTCACCGACGGGGGAGCGGAGGTCGCGCGCTTCGACTGCGAGGGCGCGACCACGGAGACGGCGTACGTCCTCGGCGAGTGTTACCGGCGCGGCGGCGGCTGGAAATTCCGGGCGATCGGGCAGGGGTACGGCTCCGGGCTCGCGGGGCTGGGCGCCGCGTACGGGCTGCGGGCGGATCAACTGCCGGAGCGGCTGCCGGAGGTGATGCCCGATCCCGTACCCGAGCCCATGTCCGATTCCATGTCCGACCCTCTGCCCGAGGCGACGCGTGCCGTCGCTGTGGAGCCGACCGTTGTCGTACCCGTCGTACCGCCCGCTCCGATGGCGCCGCCCGTTCCGCCGTCGGCGCCCGCGCCCGTACGGCTGTCCAAGGTCACGCTCACGAAGGACGCGCCAGCGGTCTCGCTCACCAAACAGGGCGGCGCCACGGGCGCGTTGCGGGTCAATCTGAGCTGGCGGGTCGACTCGGCCCGCGGCGGGCGGTTCCGCAAGGGCGGCGGCGTCGATCTCGACCTGTGCGCGCTCTTCGAACTCTCCGACGGCAGCAAGGGCGTGGTGCAGGCCCTCGGCAACGCCTTCGGCTCGCTCTACCAGCCGCCGTTCATCCTGCTCGACGGCGACGACCGCACCGGCGGCAGCGCGTCCGGCGAGAATCTGACCGTCAACCTCGACCACACCGCCCACTTCCGGCGGATCCTCGTCTTCGTGACGATCTACGAAGGCGCCCGCAGCTTCGCGGGACTGCACGCCACCGTCACGCTCCAGCCGCAGTACGGCGCCCCGGTCGACTTCGTCCTCGACGAGTGCACCGTGCAGTCCAACGTCTGCGCCCTCGCGCTGCTGGTCCGCGAGGGCGACGACCTCGTCGTACGGCGCGAGGCGCGCTATCTGGTGCCCAGGCGCGGCGTGAGCCCGCAGCGCACGACGGACTACGCGTACGGCTGGGGTCTGAACTGGACGCCGGGCCGCAAGTGAGGTGTGACTGAACGGACTTGGCGCGGGTCTCGACGGGCTCCGTGCCGACGGGCTGGACGCCGCGCGCTCTAAACGGAGGCGTCGGGCCGCGCGTAGGTGCGACCCTTCCAGGCCGCGCCCCGGCCGCGGTAGTGCTCGACCGCCGAGTCGACGGTCATCAGCAGATACAGCGCCGCCGTGTACGGCAGGGTCGGCGCCAGCCACCACGGCTGGCCGTAGTACCGCAGCATCGGTACGTAACTGGCCGCCATCGCCGCCCACGCCGCGAGCCCCAGCGCGCACAGCGGCCAGGCCCCGGCGATCGCGCCGCCGACCGCCGCGAGCGGCGGCACGAGATAGATCAGCGCGAGCCCCAGCACCGTGCCGAGCAACACCGCCGGATTGTGCCGGAGTTGCGCGTACGCGCTGCGCGAGACCATCCGCCACAGCTCGCCCAGGTCCGGGTAGGGCCGCACGCTGTCCACGCGTTCGGCGAGCCCGAGCCAGATCCTGCCGCCCGAACGCTTCACCGCGCGGGCGAGCGCCACGTCGTCGATCACCGACTGCCGGATGGAGTCGGGCACGCGGGCGGCGGCCACGGCCGACGCGCGGATCAGCACGCAGCCGCCCGCGGCGGCGGCCGTACGGGAGCGGGCCTTGTTGATCCAGCGGAAGGGGTAGAGCTGCGCGAAGAAGTACACGAAGGCCGGGACGATGAGCTTCTCCCAGCCCGTCTCCACGCGCAGGCGTGCCATGAGCGAGACCATGTCGAGGTCGCAGGAGACCGCGGCGGCCGTCAACTCGCGCAGACTGTCCGGCCGGTGGGCGATGTCGGCGTCCGTCAGCAGCAGGTAGTCGGGGCCGCCGCGCTCGGCGGCCAGCGTGATGCCGTGCCGTACCGCCCACAGCTTGCCCGTCCAGCCGGGCGGCGGCTCGCCGGGAGAGGAGACCGTCAGCGGCAGACCTCCGTGCCTGTCGTGCAGCGCGTGGGCCAGGTCCCCGGTGCCGTCGGTGCTGCCGTCGTCGATCAGGAAGACCTCGGCGTGCCCCGGATACTCCTGGGCCAGCAGCGACGGCAGGCTCACCCCGATCACCTCCGCCTCGTCCCGCGCGGGCACGACGATCGCGATCGACGGCCACTCGTCCAGCGCGCCCCGCCGCGGCAGCCGCACATCGGTCCGCCAGAATCCCCCCTGCCCGACCACCAGCCACACCCAGGCCAGCAACGACACCCCTGCGATCACCATCAACACCGTCACGCCCCGCAGTCTGCCGCACCCACCCCCCGCCACCCGCCGCGCCCCGCCCTCCCCGACCGCGGATCCCCCGACCGCTGACGGCCGCGCGGCGACGGCGGTACCAACCGCCTGCGGCGGCGACAGCTCCGGTCCGGGCTGCGGCCATGGCCCCCTCCGTATGGACGCGGTCCCCAGCCGCCCGGCGCGCCCCGCCCTACTCGAAGCGGACCGAACCCCCGACCGCTGACGGCCGCGCGGCGGTCGGCGGTCGGGGGTTCGGGGGCCGGCATCGGGGCATGGACGGCCCGTGGGTGGTGACGCGGGCGGCGGGGCGGGGGGCGTCGCTAGAGTGGCGGGGTGAAGATCGCACTGGTGGACTCCGGGATCGGACTGCTCGCGGCGGCGGCGGCCGTACGGCGGCTGCGGGCGGACGCGGATCTGGTGCTGTCGTCCGACCCCGAGGGAATGCCGTGGGGTCCGCGCGGCGCGGACGACGTGACCGGGCGGGCGCTGGAGTGCGCGCGGGCCGCGGTCGCGCACCGGCCCGACGCGCTGATCGTCGCCTGCAACACCGCGACCGTGCACGCGCTGCCCGCGCTGCGGGCCGCCTTCGAACCTGCCGTGCCGGTCGTCGGCACCGTGCCCGCGATCAAGCCCGCGGCGGCGGCCGGCGGCTCCCTCGCGATCTGGGCGACACCCGCGACGACGGGCAGCGCGTACCAGCGCGGACTGATCGCGGATTTCGGCAACGGCGCGCACATCACCGAGGTGCCCTGCCCCGGTCTCGCGGACGCCGTGCAGCACGGCGACACCGTGGCCGTGGCCGCCGCGGTCGCCGCCGCCGCGGCGCTGACCCCCGCCGGAGCGCGGGCCATCGTGCTCGGCTGCACGCACTACGAACTCGTCGCCGACCGGATCGCCGCGGCCGTCCCCGGCGCCGTGCTGTACGGCTCGGCGGACGCCGTCGCCGCGCAGGCACTGCGCCGTGCGGGGTCCGCCGCCCGGGCGACCGGCGGCGGCCGGATCGAGGTCGTCCTCAACGGCCGGTCGGCCCCGCTCCCCGCGGCGGCGCTGGCGTACGCCGAAGGCGCCTCATTGGTGACACCCGCCACCGCCTGAGTGCATAGGGCTGCCTTCTGGTGGGTATCCCCGTATCCTTCACAGCATGACGCACCCTCCTCGGCCGGAGAGCGGCGCGCCCCAGGTCTGGACGGGGCGGGCCCGTAACCGCATGCAATGGGTGCTCGCCGCCTGCGGTGCCGCCTGCATGGCGCTGGGCATCGAGCTGGCCGTGGAAGGCCCCGACGCCGCCTCGGGCCTGGCCCCGCTGGTGATGTCCGTGGTGGGCTGCGTGGCCGTCGGACTGCTGGTGCTGTTCGGCACCGTCGCCTTCACGCACGTCAGGGTTCGGGTCGACCACGACGCGGTCGACGTGCGCTGCGGCCACATCGGAGTGCCGCGCCGCCGTATCCCGCTGGAGCAGGTCAGCGGCGCCCAGCTCGCGCCCCTGGTCAGCCCGCGCAACTGGGGCGGCTGGGGTTACCGCTGGCGCCCCGAGGAGGGCACCGCGGTCGTCGTCCGCCGTGGCCAGGGCCTGGTCATCGACCTCGGCAGTGGTCGCCGCTTCACGGTCACCGTAGACGACGCGCAGGGCGCCGTGGACACCATCCGCGACCTGCTGACGCTGCGCCGCCACACCTCCGGCGCCTGACCCGCGTCCCGCGGGCCGGAGGCGCCCAGGCCCGCACACCCGTATCCGGGGCGGGCCCCGAGGCCGCGCCACCCGGTCAGCGCAGTGGACCGAATCCGTCGTCCGGCAGCAAGGGGCCGGGCGTCGATGCGGCCACCGGCGGGCAGCCGTCGTCCGGCAGAGGGCGGGCCGTGGCCATGCCCGCGAGGAACCCGGCTCCCGCCGTGACCACGGCGTAGCTGAGCACGTGGTCGACGGTGGCGAGCAGGGCGAGCCCGGTGAGGGCGGCGCCCGCGGTGAGGACGACAGGGGTGGGGCGCGGCGAGCGCCACAGGGCGTACAGCAGCCAGCCGAAGGCGACGGCGAGCAGCGCCGCGCCCGGAATGCCCTGCTCGGCGGCGAGCTGGAGCGGCGCGGACGGCGGTGAGGCGGCGACGGCGGTGGTGGCGTCCGCGGGCGGACCGGCGTTCTCCTCGGTGAACCGCTCGGGCCCGACCCCGCGCAGCGGGTGCCGCTCGGCCAGGTCGATCGCCTCGTGCCACAGCTCGACCCGCGGCTGGGTGAGCTGGCCGGTCAGCGATTCGGACAGACCGGACGGCAGGGCGTCGACCGCGACGGCGTAGCTGCCGCCGACGGCGAGCGCGGCGGCCAGCGCCAGCCCGCACAGGCCGAGCAGCCGCCGCCGCATCCGGGCGGCGGCCAGCGAATACAGGACGACGGCGATCCCCGCCGCGAAGCCCGCCGCCGAGCCCAGCGCGAACGCGGTGACGGCGGCGCCCGCCGCGACGAGCCGCAGTCCGAGCCGCCACCCCTTGCCCTGGACCGCCCACGCGGCGCAGCAGGCGGCGCCGACCGCGAGGACCAGCAGCGCGGCGTCGGCGTTCGGATAGCCGAGCGGCGGCGCGTCGGGGTGCGCGGACAGCCGGCTCGGTGGGACGAGGACCAGGGCGAGTACGGCCACGGCCGCGACGGCGGGCGCGAGCACCGGCAGCAGTGCGCCCAGGATGCGGCCGGCCGCGTATCCGGCGCTGACCGCGAGGATCGCGAGCAGGGTGCCCTCGGGGCGGGCGGCGCGGCCCGCGGCGGCGATCAGCGTCCAGACGCCGCAGCAGACGAGGAGGGCGATGCCGACGGCGTCGGTGGTGCCGCTGTACGGACGCGGTTCGCGCCGCGGCGGGCGCGGCGCTCCGGCCGCCTTCGTACGCGTGGCGCCCGGCGTCTCGCCGGCCGTCGTGTCCATCCCCCGGTACCCCCTGCCACCCGGGCGCGACGGGGTACCGTCACACCCGCGTTCCCCGCGTGGGCGCTGTCTGTCGCCACCGTAACGGGTGACACCCCGACCTGTGGATACGTCGTACGGGAACCCGGCACCACTTGGGAAACCTGGTGCTGGTGTGGCGTTCACCGTCGTTCTCGTACGCTCTGGGCATGGCGATTCCCGAATTCATCCGAGACATCCGCGCGAAGGCGGGGGACACCCTGCTGCTCCTGCCGGGTGTGGTGACCGTCGTCTTCGACGACCGCGGCCGGATCCTGCTCAACCGCCGTACGGACACCGGGAAATGGGCGCTCATCAGTGGCATCCCCGACCCGGGCGAGCAGCCCGCCGAGGCGGCCGTCCGGGAGATCGAGGAGGAGACCGGGGTGCACGCCGTCGTCGAGAAGGTGCTGAGCGTCTTCACCAACGAGCCGGTGAGGTACGACAACGGCGACCGCGCCCAGTACATCGACATCGTGCTGCGCTGTCGGGCCGTCGGCGGCGAGGCGCGGGTGAACGACGACGAATCGCTCGACGTGCGCTGGTTCGCGCTGGACGAACTGCCGTCGCTCGGCCCGATCGCGCGCGGCCGGATCGAAATGGCGCTGCGCGACGACCCCACGTGGTTCGCGCCCGCCGCCGCTACGGGAGCGGCGCACCCCGGATACCCGGCCCCGTAACAGCCGCACCGAGGACACCGGCCCGCGCGGGGGTACGAACGAGGCCCGGGTGCGGAGCCGCCCCGTGCCGGTTCCGAACCCGGGCCTCGCCCAGGGGAGGCACCGCGCGTGCCCCGGCCGCCGGCCGCCGGGACCCGAGGCGTGTGCCATCGAGCCGATCTTCACGCCACACCCCCGTTGGGTGGCGGAAGACCGCCAAGCTTGTTTGCCTTCACCGCACTGATCGACTAATCAATCGACTACATCGACTACGCAACTGAAAGGCCTGGCTCAAGCATTGGGCACGGCGGCCTCAACTCGTCCTCAACTGGTCCTCATTGGAGCCCGCGGTCTATGATGCAGTTTCCGATCACAACGCCGGGCGAGCCCGGTAAGGGGGACGGCGTGAGGTTTCGGGTCCTCGGCGCCTTGGAGGCCTGGTCCGGTCAGACCCGAATACCCTTCGGCGGGCCCAGGGAACAGCGAGTCCTCGCGCTGCTGCTCCTCGAAGCCAACAGGACCGTATCGCTCAGTCACCTCGTCGACGCCCTCTGGGACGAGACTCCGCCCGCCACGGCCGGAAAGCAGATCCGCAACGCGGTGTCGCGACTGCGCTCGGCGCTGGTCGCCGCCCCTGGTGGGACCGGGGACATCACGGCCGTCGGAGACGCGGGATACCGGATGGCGGTGAGCGAAGGCGCGCTGGACAGTGCCGAATTCGACCGTCAGGTGGCCGCCGCGGAGTCGGCGCGCGTCGCGGGCGACCTCACCGAGTGTGCGGAACTTCTGGGCGCGGCCCTGGAGTTGTGGCACGGACCCGCGCTCGCCGGGCTCTCGGGGCGGGTGATCGAGGCCAGGGCAGCGGCCTGGAACGAACGGCGGCTCGCGGTTCAGGAGACCTATACCGACCACCAGTTGGCCCTCGGGCGGCATACGGAAGTGGTCGCCTCGCTGTCCGCGATCGTCGCCGAGTACCCGCTGCGCGAGAAGCCGGTCAGCCAGCTCATGCTTGCACTGCACCGCGGCGGCAGACAGAGCGAGGCGCTCGCCGCCTTCCACGGGCTGCGCACCCGCCTGGCCGACGAGATGGGCCTGGACGTACCGCCCGCGCTCGACCTGCTGCACCAGCGGATTCTCGCCAATGATCCCTCGGTCGCCGCCCCCGAGAAACCGCGGGCCACGGAGGGCGGACCGGTCGCCGCCCCGGCCCGCGTGCCCCGCCAACTCCCCGCCGCCTCACGGCACTTCACCGGCCGTCGCAGACAGCTCAAGCTGCTCGACGAACTCCTCGACCATGCCGTGCAGTTCGGCGGCACCGCCGTCATCTCGGCCATTGACGGCACCGCGGGCATCGGCAAGACCACGCTGGCCATCCACTGGGCGCAGCGCAATGCCGAGCGCTTCCCCGACGGCCAGCTCCACGTCAATCTGCGTGGATTCGCGCCCGGTTCCCGCCCGTTGGCGCCGGTCGAGGCGATCCGCAGCTTCCTCGACGCGCTCGGGGTGCCCGCCGAGAGCGTCCCCGAGGAACTGGACGCCCGCGCCGCGCTCTACCGCACCCTGCTGGCGGGCCGCCGGGTCCTGATCGTCCTGGACAACGCGCGCGACACCGACCAGGTCCGACCGCTGCTGCCCGGCAGCACCTCCTGCGCCGTGGTGATCACCAGCCGCAATCAACTGACCGGCCTGATCGCCGCCGAGGGCGCCACCCCCGTCACCCTCGACCTGCTCAGCGCGGTGGAGTCGCTGGACCTGCTGGCCCGCCGCCTCGGCCCCGAGCGCACCGCCGCGGAACCCGAGGCCGCCGCCGAACTGGTCGAGCTGTGCGCCCGGCTGCCGCTCGCCCTGAGCATCGCCGCCGCCCGCGCCCTCGTCTCGCCCCGGCTGTCGCTCGCCGACCTGGTCGCCGCGCTGCGCGACGTACGCCACCGGCTCGACACCCTCGACATCGGTGACGCCTCCACCGACCTGCGCGCGGTCTTCTCCTGGTCGTACGGGCACCTGTCGGAGAGCGCCCGGCGGATGTTCCGGCTGCTGTCGGTCCACCCGGGACCCGACATCACCGTCCCGGCCGCGGCGAGCCTGACCGGGGTGACCGTCGCCGAGGCGCGCCGCGCGCTGTACGACCTGACCCGCGCCCACCTGGTGATGGAACATGTGCCGGGCCGCTTCACCTTCCACGACCTGCTCCGCGCGTACGCCGGTGAGCTGACCGCCACGCACGACAGCGAGGCGGAGCGCCGTACGGTCCTGCTGCGGGTGCTCGACCACTACCTGCACACCGCCCACGCGGCGGCCAGGCTGCTGAGCCCGGTGCCGATCCCGCTGACGCTGGGGGACCCGGAGCCGGGCGCGGTGCCCGAGACGCTCGCCGACGCGCGGCGGGCGGCGGAGTGGATGGAGGCCGAGGAGCAGGTCCTGATGGCCACCGTCACGCAGGCCGACGTCAACGGTTTCGACGTGCACTCCGACCGGCTCGGCTGGATCCTGATGGGCGTCTCCGACCGGCGCGGCCCCAACCCGGCCTCGCCGCCCGACCCCTGGGGCCCCCGGCGCTCCGGCGTGCACCGGGGTCTCGGCACCAGCTACTCGTGGCTGGTCGCCTACCCGGCCGCCCTCACTCACCTCGAACACTGCGCCGGGGTCTACCGCGACCTCGACGACAGCACCGGTCTCGCGCACACCTACTTCGGCCTCAGCTCGGTGCTCGAACACCGCGGCCGCTACCAGGAAGCGCTCGAATACGCCCAGCAGGCTGCGGAGTTGTTCAACGTCGTCGCGCACCAGCACGGCGAGGCGCGGGCCCGTAACGCGGCGGGCTGGCTGCTGGGCAGACTCGGCGACTTCTCCGCCTCTCTGACGCAGTGTCAGCAGGGCCTGGCGCTCTACAGTGTGCTGGGCGACCGGCCGATGCAGGCGGTCGCCTGGGACAATCTGGGCTACGCCCACCACGGGCTCGGGCAGTACGCGGAGGCCGTCGCCGCCTTCGAACGGTCGCTGGAGATCACCCGGGCCTTGGGCGACCTCGCCGAGGAGGTCGTGACGCTCAGCTATCTGGGTGACACCCATCACGCCGCCGGTGACACGGCCGCCGCGGCCGGGGTCCGCCGCACCGCCCTGACCATTCTCGAAGGGCTCGAACCCCGCGAGGTCGCCGTGCTGCGCGAGGTGACCCACCTGTAGCCGCCGGTTGACGGGCCAGAAGGCGTCTGTCACGGTTTTCCCAGGGGCTTGTCCTGCCCCACAACAGCCTCCGTGGGGGAACTCCCCTTCACACGGGGGCTTTTCGCCGCCCTGACCGCCCCGTGGGCGCCGGGCGAGCACACCCCCGCACCCGCGCGTTCACCTCGGCGATTCCCGCCGGTGGCCGCGCCGGTGTCACGCCTGTGATCCCTGCCTCACCGCCCGACGGCGATGTCACATCCGCTCGCGGAGGGCTCCTCTTGGGGCCGTAGAGCTGATCGTCGCCGCCTCGAACGACACATGCGACCGTGAGCGCCTGCCACGCCCACGGCAAGGAGGAATTGTGAACAAGTTGCGGGGCAACCCGTGGGCGATCCTGACGGTGCTGTCCATCGGGTTCTTCATGACACTGCTCGACCTGACGATCGTCAACATCGCCATTCCGGACATGGTGGAGCACCTGAACGCGTCACTCGACCAGATCCTGTGGATCACCAACGCGTACACCCTGGCGCTCGCCGTACTCCTGATCACCGCGGGCCGGATGGGCGATCTGACCGGCAAGAAGAACCTCTTCGTCTACGGCGTCGCGCTGTTCACCCTGGCGAGCCTGGCCTGCGGTCTGTCGCAGAACCCGTCGCAGCTCATCACCTTCCGCGCGATCCAGGGCATCGGCGCCGCGATGCTGCTGCCGCAGACCCTCTCCCTGATCATCGACGTCTTCCCGCACGAGAAGCGCGGTGTCGCGCTCGGCATCTGGGGCATCGTGGCCGGTGTGTCCGGCGCCGCGGGCCCGGCCGTCGGCGGCGTGCTCGTCACCAAGATCGACTGGCGCTGGATCTTCTTCGTCAACATCCCGCTCGGCGTCCTGGCGGTGGCCGGCGCCCTGCTGTTCATTCCCCACGCGGAACGAACGGTCAAGCACCGCTTCGACGTTCCAGGCGTCGTCCTGCTGTCGCTGACGCTCTTCCTGCTCTCCTTCGCGCTGATCGAGGGGCAGAAGTACAACTGGAACGGCTGGATCTGGACGTCGATCGCCGCCTCCGCCGTGGTCTTCGCGGCCTTCCTGGTCTACCAGCGCGGCCAGCAGGACAACGAACCCCTGGTGCCGTTCTCGCTGTTCAAGGACCGCAACTTCACGATCATGAACTTCGTCGGCATCGCGATCTCGTTCGGCATCGTGGGCCTCTTCCTCCCGATCACCGTCTACCTCCAGTCCATCCTCGGCTACAGCGCCATGAAATCCGGCATCGTGCTGCTGCCGCTGTCCGTCGGCACCTTCGTGATGGCCGGACCCGCGGGTGTGCTCTCCGAGAAGCTGGGCGGCAAGTACATCCTGATGAGCGGTCTCGTGCTGTACGGCGGCGGCCTGCTGTGGGTGATGTCCGTGGCCGATGTCGGCCAGAGCTGGACCGGCATCGTGGCACCGCTGTTCATCATGGGCATGGGCGCGGGCTGCACCTTCACCCCGATGGCCACCGAGGTCATGCGCAATGTGCCGCCCAAGCTCACCGGCGCAGCGTCCGGCGTCAACAACGCGCTGCGGCAGGTCGGTTCCGTGCTCGCGGGCGCCGTGGTCGGCGCGGTGCTCCAGGGCCGGCTCGCCTCCTCCCTCAAGGACCAGGCGGCGCAGCGGGCCGGGAGCGTACCGGCGGACTACCGCGACGGGTTCGTGAAGAGCTTCGACAACGCGGGCAAGCACCTCGAAGTGGCGGGCAACACCTCGGGGTTGAAGCTCCCCTCGGACGTCCCCGCCGACGCGGCGCACCGGATCCAGGACGCGGGCACCGCGGTCTTCGGGCACGGCTTCATCGACGCCATGCACCCGACGCTGCTGGTGTCCGTCGTGGTGATGGCGCTGGGCGCGCTGTCCTGCCTGCTCGTCAAGAAGATCGACGGCGCCTCGGCCAACCCGCACGGGCTGCCGCTCAGCGCGGACGAGATCGCCGCCGCGGAGGCCGCCGCCTCGCTCGCCGACCCGGCCCCCGCCAGGGGCTGAACCGGTACAGGGCGACAGCGGTGCGCGGGCTCCGTTCCCCGGTTCGAGGGGGAGCGGGGCCCGTTTCCCGCACCGCACCGCACCGTACTGCGACTCGCCGCACCGCACTGCCCGCGCCCGACCCGCCGCTACCGCGCAATCCCGAGGGGACCGTGCCCGCCATGCCCGACGCCACCCCCAGTCATGACGACGCTTACGACAACACACACGACGACACGTACGACACCGCCGTCAACGAGGCCCTGGAACGGCTCGGTCACGCCGGGTTCTTCCTCGGGTCCGGCAATCAGCTGCGCGGATTCGCGCTCCACGCCCCGATGGGAGCCGAGGCGCTGGCCGCCCTCGGCCATGGCGACCAGGTGCCGGACTGGGTCGAGTGGTACGCGGGCCACCGCGGCCTCGGCGCGCCGCCCGACCTCTTCGCCCCCATCGACGCGGCGGACCCCGACTCCTGGCGCGCCGCGCTCGGCGAGGCCCGGCGGCTCGCCGACTGGGCGACGCTGTTCCGGCGCGAGATCGACGGCGCGGGCTGGCTGGAGACCCTGGTCAAGTGGTGGCCCCGGCTGACTCCCGGCATGTTCGCCGGTCTGACCCACGGCGTGATCCGTACCGCGCACGCCGTACGCGGCATCACCGCCGTCGGCGCGCCGAGCACCGTACAACTCCACGAACTGGCCAACGGCCTCGCCTTCTGGGCCGCGCTCTACCAGCCGCCGGACAGCGCCCTCGCGCGCGGCGCGAAGGCCGTGGGTGCGGTCAGGACACTCGGCCGTCAACCGAAGTCCAAGCTGTTCGCCGCCGCCGACGCGCGGCTCGAACAGTCGGTGGACGCCGCGCTCGCCGAGCTGACCGCGATCGGCGCCGGGCGCTACACCCTGATGCGGCCGGGCGGCAATCCGGTGCCCGCCATCCACGCCGTCACCGCGCCCGCCGCAGTCCGGATGACGCTGCCGCACCTGCCGCCGCAGCTCGCTCTGCCCTCCTACGAAGCGGTCCGCGACGTGTCGGGAACACTGCTCAACATCTTCACCGGACGCGGCGAACCCGATCCCGCCGCACCGGCCGTGGACGCCCACGACCCCGCGGAGCGCCGCCGGATCGTCGAGGCCGCGGTCGAACTGCGCGACGAACACGCCATCAAGATCGCCGAGGTGGCGCGGCGCGAGTACGCGACCTACCAGGACCCGCGCTGCTTCGCCGCCGCCCACCACGCCGTACGGCTGCTCGGCGGCTAGGGCCTGTCGTGTGGATCTCCGCGGCGTCCCGGCGCCCGGCACGCACATCTGCCACGTTGTCGGCGGACCGCGAAGGCCCTCGGCGAAGTGTCCTGCGAAGTGCCGCGCAGTGCCGTGCGAAGGGCCCTCGCGCGGGTCGGAAGAACATCCCCCAACCCCCGTCTGAGCAGCGGCCTTTGTCAGTGCTTGGCGGTAAAATCGACAGTGTTCGAGAGGGTTGGCCGACGCCTCAGGAGGATGCCGATGGCCGTTGCCGCACTGCCCCTACTGTCCTTGCCGAAGAAGCCGCTTCCCGCCGGACGGCCGCGTGAGTGGTACATCGCGCACAACCGCCGGCTCAAGACGATGCGCCTGGTCATCGCCCTGCTCGACTCGGGCGTCTACGACCCGGCGCAGGCGAGCAACCGCCGGATCCACGACACCGCCGAGCGCATCGGCGTCCACCCGCCGTCCGACATCACCTGCCGCATGGTCCGCGCCCTGATCAGCTACGGACGCTGACCCGCAGCAGCCCGCGGGCCCCCGCCGTCACCCTTGTGGGACGGCGGGGGCCCGCGGACATCTCCGGCTCCTCAGATCACAACTTGCGGTAGGTGTACGCGTCTTCGGCCGCCGCGGCCACCGCGTCGAGATCCGCGCCGGTCGAGGCCGTGACGACCGCGGCGACCGCGCCTTCGAGGAAGGGGGCGTTCAACAACCGGCTGCCGGAGGGCAGTTCCTCGTCCGCGAGCAGCGCTTTGACGGTGAGTACGGCGCTGCCCAGGTCCGCGATGACGGCCACCCCCGCGCCCTGGTCGACCGTCCGGGCGGCCGAGACGATCAGATCGGAGCTGGTGCCGAGCCCGCCGTCCGGGCCGCCGCCCGCCGCGACGACCGGCACATCGGTCGCGCCGCCGGTCAGTCCGGTGGCGAGCGCGACGACGGAGGCCGCGACGGAGGCGCTGTGCGACACCAGCACTATGCCGACTATCGGGGCGGTCACGCGGCACCGTCCCGCGCCGTGGCGGCCAGCGCGTCGACCAGGAGGGCCGCCGAGGTCGCGCCCGGGTCCTGGTGGCCGACGCTGCGCTCGCCGAGGTAGCTGGCCCTGCCCTTGCGGGCGCGCAGCGGCGTGGTGGCCTTCGCGCCCTCGTCGGCCGCGGAGGCCGCGGCCGCCAGGCCCTCGGCCAGCGAGCCGCCCGCGTCGAGCGCGCCGGTCAGCGCGTCGACCGCCGGGAGCAGCGCGTCCAGCATCGTCTTGTCACCGGCCGACGCGCCGCCCAGCTGGGCGACCCCGTCCACCCCCGCGCGCAGCGCGTCCCGCAGCCGGTCCGCGCCGACGGCCTCCTCGTCGCCCAGCTCCTTGCCCGCCTTGCGCAGCAGCGTGCCGTACAGCGGCCCCGACGCGCCGCCGACCGTACTGATCAGCGTCCGGCCCACCAGCACCAGCACGCCGCCGGGCGTCCCGGGCGGTTCCTGCTCGACGGCGTCGCGCGCCGCGATGAAACCGCGCCGCATGTTGCTGCCGTGGTCGGCGTCGCCGATGGGGGAGTCGAGTTCGGTCAGCCGCTCGGACTCGCGGTCGACGGAGGCGGTGGCCGTGTCCAGCCAGCGCCGCACGAAGTCCGCGTCGACGGTGGAGCCGGCGGATCCGGGGGAGGGGAGGGCATTCATACGGTTGTACGGTCCTTTCGGCGGTGGCGGCCGGTTGCCGGGAGCGGTCGGTACGGCGCGGGAGAGCAGGCGCTCAGCAGCCCCAGCGCAGCGCGGGCGTCGAGACCGGCGCGTCCCACAGCCCCAGCAGTTCCTCGTCGACCTGGCAGATCGACACCGAGCAGCCCGCCATGTCGAGCGAGGTCACATAATTACCGACCAGTGTGCGCGCGACCGGGACCTTGCGTTCGGTCAGGGCCCGGTGCACCTCCGCGTTGAAGCCGTACAGCTCCAGCAGCGGCGTCGCGCCCATCCCGTTGACCAGCACGATCACCGGTCCGTCCGGCTGAAGGTCCTCCACGACCGCGTCGACCGCCACATCGGCGATCTCGCCGGACGTCATCATGGCCCGGCGCTCGCGCCCCGGCTCGCCGTGGATGCCGATGCCCAGCTCCAGCTCGCCGCTGGGCAGGTCGAAGGTCGGGGCGCCCTTGGCGGGCGTGGTCACGGCGCTGAGCGCCACGCCGAAGCTGCGCGAGGACTCGTTGACCCGGCGGGCCACGGCCGCCACCCGGTCGAGCGGCGCTCCCGCGTCGGCTGCGGCGCCCGCCAGCTTCTCCACGAAGAGCGTCGCACCGGTACCGCGCCGTCCCGCGGTGAAGAGGCTGTCGACCACCGCCACGTCGTCGTTGACCAGCACCTTGGCGACCTGCACGCCCTCGTCCTCCGCCAGCTCGGCGGCCATGTCGAAGTTGAGCACGTCACCGGTGTAGTTCTTCACGATGAACAGCACCCCGGCCCCGCTGTCGACCGCGGCGGCGGCCCGTACCATCTGGTCCGGCACGGGCGAGGTGAAGACCTCGCCGGGACAGGCGGCGTCCAGCATCCCGCGCCCGACGAATCCGCCGTGCAGCGGCTCGTGCCCGGAACCACCGCCGGACACCAGACCGACCTTCCCCTCGTACGGCGCCCCCCGCCGCACGATCACCCGCCGCTCGACGTCGACGGTCAGCTCCGGATGCGCCGCCGCCATCCCGCGCAGCGCGTCGGCGACCACGGTCTCGGCGACGTTGATCAGCATCTTCATCAGTACCTCCTGAGAAGGTCGGCAGTGCGGCGCCCGGGAGCCCTCGTCCAGGTCAAGGGGCCGGACGCGGTTCGGGGACCGCCTTGCCCGGTCGGCCCACGGCATGCTCCGGCCGGGCTGTCGCGTCTCCCCCCAGTATCGCCGCATACGCGCCGCACAGCGCGTTCCGCGCCCGCATGCTCGGGTGAGCGGGGACGTCAGGGCGCGGAGACCGGGATCCAGGGGGTCGCGCGGAAGGCGGCGCTCGGGGTCAGGGTCTCGCCACGCACGGTGACCGCGGGCTCGGTGGCGACCCGCGCGCAGGCGGCTTTTCCACCGGCGGTACGGCCGAAGGCGTGGGTCAGGGGCGGGGTCGGGGTCGGGCGCGGGGTGGCGGTGGCCGCCTCGCCGCCGTAGGGGTCCTGCGTCGCGTCCCCTGAGGGGTCGCCGTCGTCGCCACCCGTGACGCCCGCCGTGGAGTCCGGGGAATCCGTGGAGCCCGTGGCGTCCGTCGGATCGTCGGGCTTGCCGTCGATCGCTCTGGAGTCCGTGACGGTCAGCGGGAGGTCGGCCGCGATGGCGGCGAAGAGGCGGCGCCCGGAGTGCGAGACGACCACGCGGGAAGGATCCTCCGGATCGGGCATGTTGGGCATGGTGACGAACGCGATCCGCGCCGACGGCACCTTGCGCAGGTCGTCGATCAGGCCGACCAGCCGGGAGACGCTCCCGAGCCGGGTGTCCACGGTCAGCGCCTGGGTGGCCGCGTCCGCGAGGTCCAGCAGCGAGGCCGGGTCGGTGAACGTGCTGTTCTCGCGCAGCCGGTGGGCGAGCGCGCCGAGGAAGAGATGCTGCGCGTCCGTACGGTCGAGGTCGCTGCCGTCGCCGAACGCGTGGCGCGAGCGCAGGAACTGGAGCGCGGCCGTGCCCTGGAGTTCGTGCCTGCCCTTGGCCAGCTTCAGGTGCGAGTAGGAGTCGTACACATTGCGGTCCACGCAGACCGGCACGCCGCCGACCGCGTCGGACATCCGGACCACGCCCGCGAAGTCGGCCATCACGAAGTGGTCGATGGGGATCCGCGTGAGCGCGTGCACGGCCGCGACCGTACAGCCGGGGCCGTAGCGCAGCGTGGAGTTGATCCGGGCGTGCCGGGGCTCGGTGACACCGCCGTGCGGGTCGCGGCAGGCGGGCAGGTCGGTGACCGTGTCGCGGGGGATGCTGAGCACCGAGGCGTGCGAGCGGTCGGCGGAGATGTGCAGCACCATGCCCACGTCCGCGTTCTGCCCCGGGCCGCAGTCGCCGCCGAGGCGGCAGTCCTCCGGGTCCGCGCGGGTGTCGGAGCCGATCACCAGCACATTGATCGGGGTCCTGCCGAAGGCGTCGGGCCGCTCGGTGCCCGCGTCGCCGCCGACCCCGCCGAACAGGGGCAGGTCGCGGATGTTGCCGTCCAGGCGGAGGTAGAGGAAGGCGCCGGTCGCGGCGGTCAGCAGGACCAGGACGGAGACGGCGAGCGCGGTCACCCGCATCGTCCGCCGCCCTCGGTACCGCCGGACGCCGAGGGCTGTGGCGCCCGGCACGGACGGCGGGTCCTCCTCAGGGGATTTCCCGCGTTCGGCCACCGGTTCCCCGTCTTCGGCCACCGGTTCCCCGCCGGCCCCCGGCGGCCCGGTCCGGTCGTCCTCGTGGGGGTCGTCCTGCCCGTCGGCCATACGTGTGTGCGTCCCTCGCGTCCGTCCATGGGCCGGTGGACACGGCGCCCACCAGCGAAATTGCAGTATCACCCACGGCGGCGGCGAATCCCGGCTGCCCGCGGGCGGGGTGTCGTGGGCCGCCGTGGCACCCCGCCGCCCCCGTTCCCCGGCCGGGGTATCGGCCGTCGCCGCCCCTCGCACGGCCCTTCCGAATTTCTGGAACGCGTTCTACTGTGTGCGCCGGTATCGGGGCAGCGGCCGGCACCGCCGGTGCGTCCCGACGGGAGTCCCGAAGAGTTCAGGAGGGGCCGTGGACCTGGAATACACGCCCGAACAGCGGCGGCTGCGCGCCGAGTTGCGCGACTACTTCGCCGGTCTCGTACCGGACAACGCCTACGCCCGGCACGACGACCCCGCCGCACGCAAGGACTTCTACCGGCGGACGATCCGCAAGCTCGGCGCCGACCGCTGGCTCGGGATCGGCTGGCCCACCGAATTCGGCGGGCGCGGGATGACGCCGATGGCGCAGTTCATCTTCTTCGACGAGGCCGCCCAGGCCGGGGTGCCGCTGCCGCTGATGGCACTCAACACCGTCGGTCCGACGATCATGCAGTTCGGCACGGACGAGCAGAAGGCGTACTTCCTGCCGAAGATCGTCGCGGGCGAGATCGACTTCGCCATCGGCTACTCGGAGCCCGACGCGGGCACCGACCTCGCCGCGCTCAAGACCCGCGCGGTGCGCGACGGCGACACGTACGTGGTCAACGGTCAGAAGATCTGGACCACCAACGGCGACACCGCCGACTGGGTGTGGCTCGCGGTGCGCACCGACCCGGACGCGCCGCCGCACAAGGGCATCAGCATGCTGCTGGTGCCGACCACCGACCCCGGCTACTCCTGCACGGTGATCAACACCCTGGCCTCGCACGACACGACCGCCAGCTACTACGACGACGTCCGCGTGCCCGTCACCCGCAGGGTCGGCGAGGAGAACAAGGGCTGGCGGCTGATCACCACCCAGCTCAACCACGAGCGGGTCACGCTGGCCGCGCACGGCACCATGGCGATCCGCGCCCTGCACGACGTCCAGCGCTGGGCCGCCGACACCAAGCTCGACGACGGCCGCCGGGTCATCGACCTCGGCTGGGTCCGCGGCCGGCTGGCCCGCGCGCACACCCGGCTCGACGCCATGAAGCTGCTCAACTGGCAGATGGTGGACGCCCTCCAGCGCGGCACCCTCACCCCGCAGGACGCCTCCGCGGTCAAGGTCTACGGCAGCGAGGCCCGGCGGGACGCGTACGCCTGGCTGATGGAGGTGACCGCGGCGGCGGGGCCGCTGAAGGAGGGCTCGGCGGGCGCCGTGCTCCACGGCGAGCTGGAACGCGGCTACCGCAGCGCCGTCATCTTCACCTTCGGCGGCGGCAACAACGAGATCCAGCGCGAGATCATCTCCTGGATCGGACTGGGGATGCCGCGCGTCCGCCGCTAGGGCCTGTCCGGCGGATCGCGAAAGGCCCCTTCGACCTCGCGTCGGCGGGCGCCCGGCTGTCCGGCCCCCGCGGGGGCGCGTCTCCGTGGCGGTCCGGCGGGTCGGAGCCGTCGCCCGTCCGTCGGTCCGACGGGTGGGGCCCGGCGCCCGTCACCCGTCACCCGCCCGGCGGGGCCGCGGGTTCGCGAGTCCGCGGCCGTTTTGCCCTGATGCGCTGTGCCGCTTGTCGGCGGTCGCGGCCATACTGGGACCGGGGAAGCACCGAGGACCACGGGGGCGGCGGCACGCGATGGCGGCTGGACATCACGACGGACACGACCAGGGACATCCACAGGGACACGGCCAGGGACGCGAACAGACCTACCAGCAGGGGCGCGAACAGGGACACGGACCGGGACGCGGGCAGGGGAACGGCCCCGAGGGACTGGGGACCCTCATCCAGGGGCGGTACCGGCTGCACGAACTGATCGGCCGCGGCGGCATGGGCGAGGTCTGGCGTGCGCTGGACGAGTCGCTGGGCCGCCGGGTCGCGGTGAAGTGCCTGAAACCGGTCGGCCATGCGGGCGACGCGGGATTCACCCGCATCCTCCAGGAGCGCTTCCGCCGCGAGGCGCGCGTCGCGGCGTCCCTCCAGCACCGCGGGGTCACCGTCGTGCACGACTTCGGCGAACACGAAGGCGTCCTCTACCTGGTGATGGAACTGCTCGACGGCCGCAATCTGCTCCAGGTGCTGGACGACGCGCGGCGCCATCCGCTGCCGGTCCCCGACATCACCGACATCGCGGAACAGGTCGCGGACGCCCTCGCGTACACGCACACCCAGGGCATCGTGCACCGCGATCTGAAACCGGCCAACATCATGCGGCTCAGCGACGGCGCGGTGAAGATCTGCGACTTCGGCATCGCCCGGCTCGGCCACGACATCGGCTTCACCTCCCGGCTCACCGGCACCGGCATGGCGATGGGCACCCCGCACTACATGTCGCCCGAGCAGATCGGCGCGGTCTCCGAGGTCGACCAGCGCAGCGACCTCTACTCGTTGGGCTGCGTGCTCTACGAACTGGCCACCGGACGGCCGCCGTTCGACCTGGAGGACGCCTGGTCGATCCTGGTCGGGCACCGGGACACCGCGCCCGACCCGCCGCGGATGTCCCGGCCGGAACTCCCCGCCGAACTGGACCGGTTGATCCTCGACCTGCTCGCCAAGGACCCGGAGGACCGCCCGCAGGACGCCGCTGACGTCGGCGGCCGGCTCAAGGCCATGCGGGCGGCGGCGGGCGCGGCCGCCGCCGAGCGTCCCTCGGCGCTGCCGTCCTGGGCCAGCGGACTGACCACGGGCTCCGCCGCGCGCTCCACCCGCGCGCACCGCATCCCCGACGCGCCGCACCACGAACTCACCGGCGCCTGGTCCACCCGCGTGGTCGTCGCCGCCGCGGGCCCCGACACCCTGGCCGCGCTCGCCGCCCGGCACACCGAGGGCATCGACCTCGGCCGGGTCGGCAACTGGCGTCAGGCGTACGACCTGCACACCTCCGTCGCCGCCGCCCGCGACCGCGCGCTCGGCACCGAACACCCCGACACCCTGGCCAGCCGCCACGAGGCAGCCTTCTGCCTGGGCAGGCTCGGCCGCACCGAGGAGTCGCTGCGGCTGTACGAGTACATCTCGGACGTACGCCGCCGGGTCCTCGGCCCCGACCACCCGGACACGCTGGTGGCCCGGCACGAGGCCGCGTACGCGCTGGGCAGCCTCGGCCGTTACCTGGAGGCCCACCAGATCTACTCGGCCGTGCTGGCGGCGCGCGAGCGCACGGTCGGCGCGGACCACCCCGACACCCTGCACTGCAAGCACAATCTGGCCTTCAACCTGGGCCGTCTCGGCCGGACGGACGAGTCGTACGCGATGGCCGTCGAGGTCGCCGACGCCCGCGCGCGGGTGCTGGGCGCCGATCACGCCGAGACGCTGGTGACCCGCTTCGAGGTCGGCTACGCGCAGGGCCGCGCGGGCCGCTGGGCCGAGGCGCTGGCCACCTACCGCGACGTGGCCGCCGCGCGCGCCCGGGTGCTGGGCGCCGACCACTCCGACACGCTGGCCGCGCGCTACGAGACCGGCATCTGCCTCGGACGGCTCGGCCGCAGCGGCGACGCCCTCGCGCTGTACGAGGAGTTGGTCGAGGCCAGGACCAGGATCGGGGGCTCCACCGACGCCGAGACGCTGCGGGCCCGGCACGCGCTCGGGGTCAATCTGGGACGGCTAGGCCACTGGGACCGGGCGCTGGCCGAGGCGCGCGACGTGGCGGCGGTGCGCGAGCGGGTGCTGGGCGCGGAGCACCCCGACACCCTCGTCAGCAAGCGGGAGATAGCGGTGGGCCTGGGCTGGCTGGGCCGCTGGTCGACCGCGCTCGCGGTCTACCACGAGGTCGCCGAGGCGCGCGAGCGCGTGCTGGGCGCCGACCACTCCGACACCCTCACCAGCCGCAACGACGAGGCGCACTGCCTGGAACAGCTCGGCAGGACCGCCGAGGCGCAGGCCCTGTACCGCCGTGTCTCCGCCCAACAGCAGGGCGCGCCCGAGCGGTTGTGAGCGGCGGGTCCGATCCGGTCCCGGCCCCTCGGCCCCGTCCTCAGCCGATCCGGAGGGGCGCGGCGGCCTTGTAGGTGCGCAGGACCGGCGCCGTCTCGATCCGCGCGATCGGGTCGAGCGCGACCTCGCGGGTCAGATAGCGGTGCCGTTCCTCCGCGTCCCCGCACAGCGCCTGCGCGACCAGATTCGTCGGCCCGGTCGTCGCCGCGACCATCGCCAGTTCCTGGCGCCCCGCCAACTCCGTGGCGACCGCGTCCAGATGCGCGGGCTTCATCTGCATCCGCAGCAGCGCCGAAACGGTCACGCCCAGCCCCGCGGGTTCGATGTCCACGTCGAGGAAGAGCGCCCCGCGCGTGCGCAGCTCGGCGAGTCTGCGGGCGACGGTGGCGGCCGTGGAGCCGGTCGCGGCGGCTCGCCTACCGGTCCGCCGCGCCCGGCGCGTACGCGACCGCGCTGCTGTTCGCGCTCGCCGTCGCGGGCCTGGGCACCGGGCTGTTCACCCCGCCTTCACCACCGCGCTGAGCGGCGTCGGCCGGCAGGAGACCGGCTCGGCCGCCGGGCTGCTCAGCGCCGTCCAGCAACTCGGCGGCACCATCGGCGTCGCCGTGATCGGCGGCGTCTACCTCGCGGGGACGGCACACCGCGCGCCGCCGTGCGGACCGCCCTCGGCACGGCCGCCGCGATCCTGGCGGCGACCGCGGTCGCCGCCGCGGTGATGACGGTACGGCGGGGCCCGACGGTCGGGGACAGCCGCTGATGTGACGGGGGCGGCCGGGAGCGCCGCCGTCGTGACGAGGGGGCCGGGACCGTCGCCGACGTGTGGCGCGCTCGGGCGTCGCGGCCCCGCGTGACGGGCGCCGGTCGCAGAAATCTGACACCGTGTCAGAAAATCTCTTCCCTCTCCACACCGGCTGCGGCATCCTGCCCCCCATGGAGACCGAGCTGAGCACACGGCTGGGCATCGAGTACCCCGTCTTCGGCTTCACGCCGTTCCCCGCGGTCGCCGCCGCGATCAGCCGCGCGGGCGGCATGGGCGTCCTGGGCGCGGTCCGCTACTCCGCCCCCGACGAACTCGTCCGCGACCTCGACTGGTTGGACGGGCACACCGACGGACTGCCGTACGGCCTCGACGTGGTGATGCCCGCGAAGAAGGTCGAGGGAGTCACCGAGGCGGACGTCGAGGCGATGATCCCGCCGGAACACCGCGCCTACGTCGAGGCGTTGCTGACCAAACACGGTGTCCCCGCACTCGCCGCCGACGAGCGCGCGGGCTGGCGCATCACCGGCTGGATGGAGAAGGTCGCCCGCGACCAGCTCGACGTCGCCTTCGACTACCCGATCAAGCTGCTCGCCAACGCGCTGGGCTCACCGCCCGCCGACGTCGTGCGCCGGGCCCACGACCACGGTGTGCTGGTCGCCGCGCTCGCCGGCAGCGCCCGGCACGCGCGGCACCACCAGGAGGCGGGCATCGACATCGTGGTCGCCCAGGGCTACGAGGCGGGCGGCCACACCGGCGAGATCGCGGGCATGGTGCTCGTCCCCGAAGTGGTGCGCGCCGTCGACCCGTTGCCGGTGCTCGCGGCAGGCGGCATCGGCACCGGCGAACAGGTCGCCGCCGGGCTGGCGTTGGGCGCGCAGGGTGTCTGGCTCGGCTCGGTCTGGCTCACCGCCACCGAGGCCGATCTGCACTCGCCCGCCCTCACCCGCAAGCTGCTCGCCGCGGGCTCGGGCGACACCGTCCGCTCCCGCGCCCTCACCGGCAAACCCGCCCGCCAGCTCCGCACCGAGTGGACCGACGCCTGGGAGGACCCGTCAGGCCCCGGCACCCTGCCGATGCCGCTCCAGGGCCTGCTGGTCGCCGACGCCGTCTCCCGCATCCAGCGCTACGAGGTCGGCCCGCTGCTCGGCACACCGGTCGGCCAGATCGTCGGCGCGATGACCGAGGAGCGCCCCGTCCAGGCCGTCTTCGACGACCTCACGCGCGGCTTCGAGCGCGCGATGGACCGGCTGAACCGTATCGCCGGACGCGGCGCGCAGGACGGCGCCGCCCCCGGCCCAGGGCGCGACCGGCGCTGACCGCCCGCCCACGCAGAACAGATCTGCTCCGGCAGACACGACCGCTGAGGAGGACCGGATGAGCACGTCCACGCCCAACGGCTTCTGGGCACAGGCCGAACAAGACCCGGGCCGCACCGTTCTCACCGGGCCCGACGGCGAGCAGTGGAGCGCCGAGCGGCTGCACGCGGCGTCCAACCGGCTCGTGCACGGGCTGCGCGCGGCCGGGTTGGAGCCCGGCGACGCCTTCGCCGTCGTCCTGCCCAACGGCGTCGAGTTCTTCACCGCCTATCTCGCCGCCTTCCAGGCCGGTTTCTATCTGGTGCCCGTCAACCACCACTTCGTGGCCCCCGAGATCGGCTGGATACTCGCCGACTCCGGCGCCAAGGTGCTCATCGCGCACGAGCGCTTCGCCGAGGCCGCCCGCGAGGCGGCCGACGAGGCGGGGTTTCCCGCGGGCCGGAGGTACGCGGTCGGCGACATCGACGGCTTCCGCCCCTTCGCCGACCTGCTCGCGGGACAGCCCGCCACCGCGCCCGAAGCCAGGACCAGCGGCTGGGTCATGAACTACACCTCGGGCACCACCGGCCGCCCGCGCGGAATCCGCCGCCCGCTGTCGGGCAAGCCGCCCGAGGAGACGTATCTCGGCGGATTCCTCGGGATCTTCGGGATCAAGCCCTTCGACGGCAACGTCCACCTCGTCTGCTCACCGCTCTACCACACCGCCGTGCTCCAATTCGCGGGCGCCGCCCTGCACATCGGGCACCCGGTGGTGCTGATGGACAAGTGGACGCCGGAGGAGATGCTGCGCGTCATCGACCGTTACCACTGCACCCACACGCACATGGTCCCCACGCAGTTCCACCGGCTGCTGGCCCTGCCGGAGGACGTACGGGGGCGGTACGACGTGACGTCCATGCGGCACGCGATCCACGGCGCCGCGCCCTGCCCCGACCACGTCAAGCGGGCGATGCTGGAGTGGTGGGGCCCGTGCGTGGAGGAGTACTACGCGGCCAGTGAGGGCGGCGGCACCTTCGCCACCGCGCAGGAGTGGCTGAAGAAGCCCGGCACCGTGGGGCGGGCCTGGCCGATCAGCGAGATCGCCGTCCACGACGACGCCGGGAACCTGCTGCCGCCCGGCGAGGTCGGCACCGTCTACATCAACATGAAGACCGGCGGCTTCAGTTACCACAAGGACGCGGCCAAGACCCGGTCCAACCGGATCGGCGACTTCTTCACCGTCGGCGACCTCGGCTATCTCGACGAGGACGGCTACCTCTTCCTGCGCGACCGCAAGATCGACCTGATCATCTCCGGCGGCGTCAACATCTACCCCGCCGAGATCGAGGCCGCCCTCCTCACCCACCCCGCCGTCGCCGACGCCGCCGCCTTCGGCATCCCGCACGACGAGTGGGGCGAGGAGGTCAAGGCCGTGGTCGAGGCCGCCCCCGGACACGAGCCGGGACCGGCGCTCGCCGACGACATCCTCGAACACTGCGGCCGGAAACTGGCCGGGTACAAGCGGCCCAAGACCGTCGACTTCGTCGCCGAGATGCCCCGCGACCCCAACGGCAAGCTCTACAAGCGACGGCTCCGCGAGCCCTATTGGGCCGAGCGCGAACGCCCGCTGTGAGCGGCCCTCGGCGGCGTAGCCTCGGCGTATGGGTGAGATTCTGAACGTCGAGGCGAACGGTGTGCGGCTCGCCTACGAGGTGGCCGGTCCAGCGGACGGGCCACCGCTCCTGCTGCTGCACGCGCTGGGCGAGGACCGTACGTCCTGGCGCGCGGTGTCGGACGCGCTGGCCGCCGACGGCTGGCGCACGTACGCGCCCGACCTGCGCGGCCACGGCGCGAGCGAACACCCCGGCACCTACTCCTTCGAGCTGCTGCGGGACGACGTGCTCGGCTTCCTCGACGCGCTGGGACTGCGGCGGGTGACGGTGGTCAGCCACTCGCTGGGCACGTTCGCCGCGTCGCTGGCGGCCATCGCGCGGCCGGACGCCGTACGGCGGCTCGTACTGGAGGAGGGCCCGCTGCCCTTCCCCGCCGACCCGCCGCGCCCCGTCCCGTCCGCAGCCCCCGAGGAGCCGACCCCGTACGACTGGCGTCTACTGCCCGCCGTCGCGGCGCAGCGCAACGACCCCGACCCGGCCTGGTGGCGCGACCTCACCGCGATCACCGCGCCCACCCTGCTCGTCGCGGGCGGCCCGAGCAGCCACCTGCGCCAGGACCAGCTCGCCCGGGTCGCCGACCGCATCCCCGACTGCCGCCTGGTCACCATCGAGGCCGGTCACATGATCCACGACGACCGCCCGGACGAATTCCTCCGCGAGGTACGGGCCTTCCTGTCCCCGGTCCCGGCCGGTCGGCCGGCGGGCGGGGCGCGGGGCTGAGGCCCGACAGGTACGGTCGTTGCCTTCCGGCGACGGGAGCCGCGCCGCCTGACACCGTGATCGACCGGCGGCGTGGCCGTCGTGGGTGCCCGGTGCCGTCGCCCGGCGGCGGTCAGCCGGTGACGCGGGCGGCGATCGTACGGGCGCAGGCCAGCGATGGCGTGCGGCTGGTGTCGACCTCCAGGTCGTAGCGCACACCGCGATGGACGAGATCGGCCTGGGAGCGGGCCATGCCGGTGGCGCGGTCGCCGCGGGCGGCCTCGCGGGCCGCCGCCACCTCGGGGCCGCAGCGCACCCCGACCCACAGGACGTCGAGGCCGGTCAGGGCGGTGCGCCAGCGCTCCTGGGAGTCGGGCCCGCCGAGAAAGACCTCGTCCACGACGATCCTGGCGCCCGCGCGGGCCATCGCCCCGATGCCCCGCGCCCAGGCGATGTCCAGCAGCCGGAAGTCGTCGCCGACCGACACCGAGCCGTCGGGCCCGAAGCCGATGCCGCCCTCGGGGTCCTCCGAGGTGCGCATCGCGGCGGGCAGCGCGTCGACCAGGGTGTCGCAGCCGAAGGCCAGCCAGGGCCGCGGCAGCACATCTTGCAGGCAGCGGGCGATCCTGGACTTCCCGGAACTCGATCCGCCGTTGAGAATGATCACCTCAGTGGACATCCCGACACGGTAGGCGCGGCGAGGGGAACCGGCGAGTGGATATCGGCAGCGGCTCGGACACGGGCTTCGACGGCGGCTCCGGGTCGGCGGACACCACCCGCGTCATGACCTGGAATCTCTGGTGGCGGTTCGGGAACTGGCGCGAGCGGCGGGACGCGATCGTGCGGACGCTGGTCGACGTCCGGCCCGACGTCGTGGGCCTCCAGGAGGTGTGGGGGAGCGCGGACGAGAATCTGGCCGGGTGGCTGGCGGACGAGCTGGGCATGGAGTGGGCCTGGTCGCGCGCCCCGGTGCAGGACCGCTGGCACGGGCGCAACGGCGGTGACACCACCGTCGACGTCGGCGTCGCGGTGCTCAGCCGCCACCCGATCCTGGAAACCGCCGAGCGTCGGCTGCCCGCGGGCGCCGCCGCCGACGACGGCAAGACGGCGCTGCACACGCTGATCGACGCGCCCGGCGGCCCGTTGCCCTTTTTCACCACCCACCTCAACTCCGGGGCCGCCGACTCCGCGGTCCGCTGCCTCCAGGTGCGGGAGCTGGCCGCCTTCGTGGCCGAGCGGTCGACCGGCGGACATCCGCCCGTCGTCACCGGGGACTTCAACGCGGAACCGGACTTCGACGAGATCCGGCTGATGGGCGGCTACCGGACGGCGCCCGCCGTTCCGGGGCTCGTGCTGGTCGACGCCTGGCGGTTCGCCGACCCCGCGCTGCCGAACGGCACGTGGGACATCACCCAGCAGGACTCGGCCAACTTCGGCAACCGGCCCACCTGCCTCGACTACATCTTCGTCGGCATGCCGACCGCCGGGGGCACGCGCGGCGCCGTCCAGCGCGCCCACCGGGCCGGTGACCGCCCGATCGACGGCGTCTGGCCCTCCGACCACGCGGCCGTGGTCGCCGACCTCGCCCAGGGCGCGGCGACCGGCGGCCTACCGGACACGCCCTAGGGGCCACTCCGCGGACAGCGCCCGCGCCGGGTTGGTCACGAAGACCGCCTCGGCCGCCGCCGTGCCCAACTCCCTTTCCAGGCGCGGCCGGAGCGTACGCAGCAGGTACGGCAGCCCTGGACCGCCGCCGGTCGAGGAGCGGGCGGCGGCCGTCGTGGTGTCGCCGCCGAGCAGCAGCTGCGCGGTGTGGCCGGCCTCGGCGAGCGCGACCATGCAGTCGATCAGCCGCCAGTCGGTGGCGTGGTGGGCGCGTGAGGGGCCGTCGAAGGCGAGGAACGCGCCGGAGGCGGCCAGTTCGCGGTGGACGCCCGGATCGGGGAAGCGGTTGAGGTGGCCGAGCAGGACACTGGCGGTGGGTACGCCCTCTTCGCCGTGGAGTACGCCGAGGACGTCGACCGCGGCGGTCCCCAGCTCGTGGTGGACGCCGATCGGCGCACCCGTGGCGTGGTGGGCCTCGGCCGCTGCCGCCAGGACCCGCCGGGCGTGGCCGTCGAGGCCGTGGAACATCCCGGCGACCTTGATCATGCCCGCCCTCGCGGTGCCGCGCGGGCCGTCCGGGTCGTCGCCGTCGAGCAGCCCCCGGGTCAGCTCGGCGGTGAAGAAGGCGGCCAGGCCGTCCGCGCGCAGCCGCTCCAACAGCTCGGGCGCGTAGTGGGCGGCCTGGTGCAGTCCGGTCGCCGCCACGACGTGCACGCCCGAGGTCCGCGACAGCGCGGGCAGCTCGGCCGCCCGTCGCCCGAGGCCGAACGGCGTCCACTGGGCGACCGCCGCTCCGCCGAGCGCCCGGAAGGCGGCCAACTCGGCACCGGCCGCCGCCGGATCGTCCAGCTCCTGTCCGGCGAGCGCGGGCATGCGCAGGAAGAGATGGTCGTGGGCGTCGCACACCCCGAGCCGGTCGGGCGGCATGTCCCCGAGGACCGTACGCACCGCCCTCGTCCCGGACCGCCCGCTCATTGCGCACCGCCCGGCGCCGTGCCATCGGCGTCGTCCGCGCCACCCGAATCGCCCGGCCTGCCCGTGCCGTCCGCTCCGTCCGCGCCACCCGAATCGTCCGCGCCGCTCGCGCCGTCCGCTCCGTCCGCGAAGACGCCGGCCGCCACCCGCAGCCCGGCCAACGCCCTCGGCACGCCCACGTACGGTGCGAGGTGCACCATCACCTCCACGATCTCCCGTGGGGACATGCCGATCCGCAGGCTGTTGCGGACATGGTCGTCGAGCTGCGGCTCGACCCCGCCGATCGCGGTCAGCGCCGCCAGATTGGCGATCTGCCGGTTCCGCAGGGCCAGCCCCTCGCGCTGGTAGGTGCCGCCGAAGAGGGCGGTGACGATCCAGTCGGGGAAGCCGGGGGCGAGCGAGTCGAGGCCGGTGAGGGTGGACTCGACGGTGGAAGGGCCCGCCATTTCGGCCAGCAGCCGGTAGCCCGCATCCCGGTCGATCGTGCTCGGCGTCATCGTCGTATAGGCCGTATGGGTCGTACGGGATGTACGCGCCGTATCAGCCGTAGGGGTGGTCACCACTGCTGTCCCGTCTCGATCGTGTCCAACTCCGGTGCCGAAAGACGCAGCACCTCGTACCGCTCCTCGCCGCGGGCGGGCGGGGCCGTCTGCTCCCACAGGGTGAAGCGCAGCAGCTCCCACTGCCGGGGGTCGACGGCGAGCGCGACGCTGTGCGCGCCGGGGCGTGCGGCCAGCTCCGGCAGTTCCGCGAGCGCGGCACTGATCACGGCGGCGGGCTCGGCGCCAGGTTCCAGCGGCCACGTCCGCCTGGCCGCCGCGCGCGGAACGGCGCCGAAGGACGGTCCGCGCGCGAAGCCGAGCCCGGTCCAGTGCTCGACCGCCGGCCGTCCGAAGTCGCTGACGATCCCCTGGAATCCGGGACCCCACAGGAAGCCGTTCATGCCCTGCGGGGTGTTCCACAGATAGAACGGGGCGTACTGGTTGACCGGCGAGTCCTCGACCCCGCGCTCACGTATGAGGTATGCCTTGGCGCCCAGGCCGGGGAAGTCGTCCAGGAGGTGGCCGCGGGTCGCCACCCGGTGCCGGATGATCCCCATGTCGTAGTCGGCGGGCAGGGTGACGCGGTAGTTCATCGCGTGCATGGTCGGTGGCTCCCCCATGTTGGCCTCCGCGCCGCCTCGGAGCGGTGCGCCGCCGTCGTGCGGCGGGACGGGTCCTGTCGGGTGTCGGGTCGAGAAGCGCCGCCGGGTGGCGGTGGTCAGGACGCCGTACGCGCCGCCGTCAGCAGCGCCGTGGCACCCCGCACCGCCCGGTCGAACGGCTCCTGCGAGTCGGCGGCGCGGGCCAGGACGTAACCGCCCTGGACGACGGCGACTATCGCGGCGGCCGTGTCGTACGGATCCAGGCCCGGCCGCAGCTCGCCGCTGTCCATGCCGTCGGCGATGATCCCGGCGAGCCGGTCGCACAGCCACCCGAAGGTCTCCGCCACCGGCTGTCGCAGCTCCGCGCTGTCGATGACGTCCGGGTCCATGGCCATCCGGCCTACCCGGCAGCCGCGCAGGGCGTCGCGCTCGCGCAGCAGATACGCCAGCGCCTTCTCCACGGCCGTCTCGCCGCCCGCCAGTTGCTCCTCGGCCTGCGCCCTGAGCTGCGCCGCGCTGCGCCGCATCGCCGTCACCGCCAGGTCCGGCTTGCCCCGGAAGTGGTGGTACATGCTGCCCTGCCCGGCACCCGCCCGGTCCTGTATGGCCTTCGGGCTGGTCCCGACATAGCCCCGCTCCCAGAGCAGCTCCTGGGCGCTCTCGATCAACCGCTCCGCCGTGTCCATGGAACTGAGTGTACATACTAGTAGGTACAGAAACCAGGGTGAAAAAGAAGGCGGCGGGACACCCCGCCGCCACTCCTAGGTTCCCGAAGGCCGGCGGGTTCAGCCGGGACCGGCGAATTCCACCTCCGCGGCGGAGACGACGGTGCCGAACCGGGGGAAGTCGAGGGAGACCGTCGCCCGGTGCTCGGCGGCGGTGAGGCCGGACATCGCGTCCTCGGCGAAGACCAGCCGGTAGCCGTGGTCGGCGGCGGCCCGCGCGGTGGACTCCACACCCATGTTGGTGGCTATCCCGGCCATGACGAGGGTGTCGATGCCGCGCTCCTGGAGCCGGTCGTGCAGGCCGGTGTCGTGGAAGGCGCCGACGGTCCGCTTCACGACGAGCAGGTCGCCGTCCCGCGCCACGCCCTCCACCAGGCCGCTGCCCGGCGGCTGTTCCGCGGGGCCGGTGCGCTGAGCGCGGACGGCGACGACCGTCGCCCCCGCCTCCCGGAAGGACGTGGCGAGGCCGCACGCGGCGGTGAGCACGTCGGGCCCGCTGTGCGGAGCCAGGGGTAACGCGACGATCCGGTCCATGAGGTCGACCAGCACCAGCGCGGTGCGGGCCGGATCGAGGCCGGGAGAGAGCGGGGACAGGGAGGAGCGCGGCGCATGCGGCGACTCGCGGCCGGAGTTCCGCCCGGCGCCGCGTTGGTGATCATGTACGGTCATGATCGGACCCTACCCGCCGGATCCGGCCCCCTGTACGGCGATCGAACGGGCCCACCGGTAGTCGGCCTTGCCGCTGGGGGAGCGCTGGATGCGTTCGGTCACCACCAGACTGCGCGGAATCTTGTACCCGGCCAGCCGCGCACGGCAGTGCGCCTGCACGTCCTCAAGGGTGAGCGGGTCCGCCCCGTCGCGCGGCTGCACCACCGCCGCCACACGATGGCCCCAGCGCTCGTCCGGCACCCCCGCCACCAGCGCGTCGTAGACGTCGGGATGCGCCTTGAGCGCCTCCTCGACCTCCTCCGGATAGACCTTCTCACCGCCGGTGTTGATGCACTGCGAGCCCCGCCCGAGCACCGTCACGACGCCGTCCTCGTCCACGGTGGCCATGTCGCCGAGCAGTACCCAGCGTTCGCCGTCCCGCCGGAAGAAGGTCGCCGCGGACGCGGCGGGGTCGTTGTAATAGCCGAGCGGTACGTGGCCGCGCAGCGCGATACGGCCGGGCGCCGCGCCGGTCACCGGTTCGAGCGTGGCCGGGTCGACCACCGCGATGTGCGAGTCGACCGAGATGCGGAAGCCGCGGTCGGGGCCCGCGTCGGCCGTCGCGGTGCCGTTGAAACCGGACTCCGACGAGCCGAAGTTGTTGAGGATCAGCACCCCGGGCACCAGCGACTGGAACTGGTCCCTGACCGTTTGCGACATCACCGCGCCCGAGCTGGACAGGGTGAACAGCGAGGAGCAGTCGGTGCCTTGGAGCGGTCCGGCCAGCGCGTCGGCGAGCGGCCTGAGCATCGCGTCGCCGACCAGCGAGACACTGGTGACCCGTTCCTTCGCGATGGTGCGCAGCACCTCCTCCGGCACGAATTTCCGGTGGACCACCACCTTCTGGCCGAAGTGAAAGCCGATGAAGGCGGTGAGCGTGGACGTGCCGTGCATCAGCGGCGGGGTGGGGAAGAAGACCAGGCCCTCGCCGCCGGCCGCGACCCGCTCCGCCAGCTCCTCCGGCCGTTTGACCGGCTCACCGGTCGGGGCGCCGCCGCCCATCCCCGAGAAGAACAAGTCCTCCTGACGCCACATCACGCCCTTGGGCATGCCGGTCGTGCCGCCGGTGTAGATGACGAACTGGTCGTCGGCCGACCGCGGGCCGAAGTCGCGTAAGGACGATTCCGCGGCCACCGCGTCGGCGAACTCCACCGTCTCCAGGGCGGATTCCGCGTCCTCGGCGACGGGCGGGCCGCCCACCCGGATCAGATGCCGCAGCCGCTGCGCCTGCGGCAGGGCCGCGGCCACGCGGTCGGTGAACTCGGCGTCGAAGACCAGCGCCGCGAGGTCGGCGTCCCGGTAGAGGTAGACCAACTCATCGGCCACATAGCGGTAGTTGACGTTGACCGGCACCAGGCGGGCCTTGAGGCAGGCGTAGGCGGTCTGGAGGTATTCGACCCCGTTGTAGAGGTGCAGTCCGACGTGTTCGCCGGGGCGCAGGCCGGCGGCGAGGAGGTGGTGGGCGAGCCGGTTGGCCGCCGCGTCGAGTTGCGCGTACGTCAGCCGCCGCTCGGATCCGGTGCCGGGGTGGTCGACGTACACCAGCGCCTCCCGGTCCGGCACGGCGTCGACGACCGACTCGAAGAGGTCGGCAAGGTTGTACTCCACGGCGTCTCCCGTCCCGCGCGGTCCCGCGTCGGTCGTCGGTGAAGGTGAAGTGGCGGTGGGCTCGCGGTCATTAGAGCGGTCCGGGCGTGCGGTGGGAAGGGTTCCCGTCCAACAAATCTGACGAGTAGTCAGAAAACCCTTGTCCCCGGCCTGCGGCTACTGCAACCTGTTCCAGTACCGGACGGAAGGAGCACCGTGATGGGCGGTACGGAACACCTCACCGTGGAGCGTGCGGGCGCCACCCTCGTCCTCACCCTGAACCGGCCGCGGGCGCGCAACGCGTTCTCGCTGCCGATGCTCGTGGGGCTGTACGACGGCTGGGTCGAGGCCGACGAGGACGACGCGATCCGCTCGATCGTGCTCACCGGAGCGGGCGGCGCCTTCTGTGCCGGGATGGACCTCAAAGCGCTGTCGGAGGGCGCCGACGAGACCGCCACGCGGGCGCGGGCCCGGCTGAAGGACGACCCCGATCTGCACTGGAAGGCGATGCTCCGGCACCACCGGCCGCGCAAACCCGTGATCGCCGCGGTCGAAGGACCGTGCGTGGCGGGCGGCACCGAGATCCTCCAGGGCACCGACATCCGGATCGCCGGACAGAGCGCCGTCTTCGGCCTGTTCGAGGTCCGTCGCGGCCTCTTCCCGATCGGCGGCTCGACCGTACGGCTCACCCGGCAGATCGCCCGCACCCACGCGCTGGAGATGCTGCTCACCGGCCGCCCGTACAGCGCCGACGAGGCCCGCGACATCGGCCTGATCGGCCATGTCGTGCCCGACGGGACCGCGTTGGACCGGGCCCTGGAGACCGCGGAGCTGATCAACGCCAACGGTCCGCTCGCCGTCGAGGCCGTCAAGGCCAGCGTCTACGACACCGCGGAGTTGCCCGAGACCGAGGGGCTGAAACTCGAACTCGAGCGCGGCTGGCCGCTGTTCGCCACCGCCGACGCGAAGGAAGGGCCGCGCGCCTTCGCCGAGAAGCGGCAGCCGGTCTTCCGCCGCGCCTGAACCCCGGCCGCCTGAACCCCGGCGCCTGAACCCCGGCCCCTGAACCCCGGCACCGGACGCCCACCGCGCTCGGACAACGCACCGCGAACCACCCCCGATGAGCCGCCCCACCCCAGGAGGCCAACCCATGACACCAGGCCACACACCGGACGTGCTCAGCGCCCCGCTCGTCGTGGAATTCCCCTTCACCCGCTCGCTCGGCCCCGTGCAGAGCGCCTTCCTCACCGGGCTGCGCGAGCGCACCGTGCTCGGCGTGCGGACCGCCGAAGGCCGCGTCCTCGTCCCCCCCGTCGAGTACGACCCGGTCACCGCGGCCGAGGTGCGCGACCTGGTCGAGGTCGGCGCCACCGGCACCGTCACCACCTGGGCCTGGAATCCCGCCCCGCGCCCCAACCAGCCGCTGACCACGCCCTTCGCCTGGGTCCTGGTCCGCCTCGACGGCGCCGACACCGCCCTGCTGCACGCGCTCGACGCCGCCGCGCCCGAGGACGTGAGCACCGGCATGCGCGTCGCCATCCGCTGGGCCGGGCAACGCCAGGGCGCCATCACCGACATCGCCTGCTTCGAGCCGTACGACGACGACCGAACGCGCGGCGCGGCCACCGCCCACGATGGCGTCTTCGCCGACCCCGTCACCGGCATCGTCGCCCCCGCCCGCCTCGACTACACCTACTCGCCCGGCCGCGCCCAGACCGGCTACCTGCGCGCCGCCGAGGACCGGCGGATCGTCGGCGAGCGCTGCCCGTCCTGCCGCAAGGTCTACGTCCCGCCGCGCGGCGCCTGCCCCACCTGCGGCGTCGCCACCGCGGAAGAGGTCGAGGTCGGCCCGCGCGGCACGGTCACCACCTTCTGCATCGTCAACATCAAGAGCGCCCACCTGAAGGCCATGGACATAGAAGTCCCCTACGTCTACGCGCACATCGCGCTCGACGGCGCCGACCTCCCGCTGCACGGACGGATCGCCGGAATGCCGTACGACCAGGTGCGGATGGGCCTGCGGGTGGAGGCGGTCTGGACCGAGGGCGGACGCTACCCCGACCACTACCGCCCCACCGGGGAACCGGACGCCGAATACGACACCTACCGGGAGCTGGTCTAGATGCCCGACGTCGCCATCGTCGCCTTCGCGCAGTCCCGCCACCGCGCGCGCACCGACGAGGTCTCCGAGGTCGAACTGCTGATGCCCGTCCTGCACGACGCGCTCGGGCAGACCGGACTGGCCGCCAGCGAGATCGACTTCACCTGCTCGGGCTCCGCCGACTACCTCGCGGGACGTGCCTTCTCCTTCACCATGGCGCTGGACGGCGTCGGCGCCTGGCCGCCGATCTCCGAGTCGCACGTCGAGACCGACGGCGCCTGGGCGCTGTACGAGGCGTGGGTGCGGATCCTCACCGGCGAGGCCGAGACCGCGCTCGTCTACTCCTACGGCAAGTCCTCGCCCGGAGACCTGCGTTCGGTCCTCACCCGGCAGCTCGACCCGTACTACATGGCGCCGCTGTGGCCCGACTCCGTCGCGCTCGCCGCGCTCCAGGCCCAGGCGCTGATCGACGCGGGAGCCACCGACGAGCGGGAGCTGGCCGGGATCGCCGCCCGCAGCCGCGCCGCCGCCCGCACCAACCCGAACGCGCAGCTCACCACCGCGCCCGCAGCCGACGACCCCTATGTCGTACGCCCGTTGCGCCGCGCCGACTGCCCGCCGGTCGGCGACGGGGCCGCGGCCGTGGTGCTCGCGGCGGGGGACACCGCCCGGCGGCTGTGCGCGCGGCCCGCCTGGATCCGGGGCATGGACCACCGCATCGAGGCGCCCTCGCTCGGCGTACGCGACCTCACCGACTCGCCCTCGACGCGGCTCGCGGCCGAGCGGGCCGGGGCCTTCGACGCGCCCGTGGACACCGCGGAGCTGCACGCGCCCTTCACCTCGCAGGAGGTCGTCCTGCGCAGGGCGCTGCGGCTCGGCCCCGACGTGGCCGTCAACCCCTCCGGCGGGCCGCTCGCCGCCAATCCGATGATGGCCGCCGGGCTGATCAGGCTCGGCGAGGCGGCGGCCCGGATCCACCGCGGCGACTCGGACCGCGCGCTGGCCCACGCCACCTCGGGCCCCTGCCTCCAGCAGAATCTCGTGGCCGTCCTGGAAGGGGAGTAACCCATGCCCAAGGAGCCCGTGGCCGTCGTCGGCGTCGGCCAGACCAAACACGTCGCCGCGCGCCACGACGTGTCCATCGCGGGACTCGTCCGCGAGGCCGCCCGCCGCGCGCTCGACGACGCCGAACTGGACTGGGCGGACGTCGACGCCGTCGTGATCGGCAAGGCGCCCGACTTCTTCGAGGGCGTCATGATGCCGGAGCTGTATCTGGCCGACGCGCTCGGCGCGGTCGGCAAACCGATGCTGCGGGTGCACACCGCGGGTTCGGTCGGCGGCTCCACCGCGCTGGTCGCCGCAGGACTGGTCGCCGCACGTGTCCACCGCACCGTGCTGACCGTCGCGTTCGAGAAGCAGTCGGAGTCCAACGCCATGTGGGGCCTGTCGCTGCCGATCCCCTTCCAGCAGCCGCTGCTGGCGGGCGCGGGCGGCTTCTTCGCACCGCACGTACGCGCCTACATGCGCCGTACCGGAGCGCCCGCCGCCGTCGGCTCGCTGGTCGCCTACAAGGACCGCCGCAACGCCCTGCTCAACCCCTACGCGCACCTGCACGAGACCGACATCACCCTGGAGAAGGTGCGCTCCTCGCCGATGCTCTGGGACCCGATCCGCTACTCCGAGACCTGCCCGTCCTCCGACGGCGCCTGCGCGATGGTGCTCACCGACGCCGCGGGCGCGGACCGGGCGCCGCGACCGGCCGCCTGGATGCACGGCGGCGCCATGCGCAGCGAACCCACGATGTTCGCGGGCAAGGACTACGTCAGCCCGCGGGCCGGCCGGGACTGCGCGGCCGACGTCTTCCGGCAGGCCGGTATCACCGCGCCGCGCCGCGAGATCGACGCCGTCGAGATGTACGTGCCCTTCTCCTGGTACGAGCCGATGTGGCTGGAGAATCTGGGCTTCGCCGACGAGGGCGAGGGCTGGAAACTCACCGAGTCCGGCGTCACGGAGTTGGGCGGCGACCTGCCCGTCAACCCCTCGGGCGGCGTGCTGTCCACCAACCCGATCGGCGCGTCCGGCATGATCCGCTTCGCCGAGGCGGCCCTTCAGGTACGGGGCGAAGCAGGGCAGCACCAGGTCGCCGGCGCCAGGCGGGCCCTGGGACACGCCTACGGCGGCGGGTCGCAGTTCTTCTCCATGTGGGTGGTGGGCAGCGAGCCCCCCACTACCTGAAGTACACCGTGCGCCGGGTGGTTTCCGCGGACTTGTGCGGGCTCCGGATCCGGTGGATAGGCTGGAGGACGGACGACGACGTAGGAGGAGAGCGGACGTGGCCGAAAGCACCATCGGACAGCCGTTGGCCAACGGGAAGAAGCCGCAGGTCGACTTGACGGACGCGGAGTGGCTTTCCAGCAGCCAGGGCACCGGCGACGTACAGATCGCCTTTGTCGAGGGCTACATCGCGATGCGGGACGGGCGCAACCCCGACGGGCCCGCCCTGATCTTCACCCCCGCCGAGTGGCGCGCCTTCGTGCTGGGCGCGCGGGACGGCGAGTTCGACCTCACCTGAGCGCAGCCCGGGGCGGACGGCATCGGCCGCCGCCCACCCGCGGCCGGGAGGCTTCCGCCGCCCGCCGCCCGCCGCGGGTCACCGTGGTCAGCGGGCCCGCTACGGCCAACTGCCCAGCGTCGGCAGCGGATCGCCGGTCAGCGCCCGCGGCGGCACCCGTCCGGCCAGCCAGGCCGCCAGGTCGGTCAGCCGACCGCGTACGAGCACGGGTGTGCCCTGGCCCCGCGTGAACGACCAGGTGTCGTCCGCCGTGTCTCCCGGTGTGCCGAGCGTGAGCCGTATCCCGTCCGGCACCCGCGCGGACAGGAAGTCGACCAGGTGCGTACACAACTCGGGGGACCAGTCCGCCGGGGTCGGGCCGAGCAGCGCGTCCGCCGTGTGGATCTCCAGCTCGCGCCACCAGGCGAGCCCCGCCGTGGTCACCGTGCCGTCGCGGTAGCTCACCGGCCGGTCCCAGTCGTCCGGGCCGACCGCGGCCCAGGACGCCTCGATCTCGTCCAGCGCGTCGCCGAGCGCGGCGGTCAGCACCGGTGCGGAGCGGCCGTGGCCGGCCTCGATGGCCGCGTCCCGGCCGCTGCGACCGCCGTCGTACACCTCGATCAGCTTGCCGCGCAGCGCGTAGCGCGCCTGCCGGGCCAGCGCGAGGCCGACGCCCTCGATATGCGTCAGGACATGGCCGCGGGTCCAGCCGGGCAGCGCGCTGGGGGCGCGGACGGCCTCGTCGTCGAGACCGTCGAGCAGCGTGCGCAGCCGGGTCTGCCCCGCGTCGAGCACGGCCGCGAGCGCGGGTCCTCCGGTCGTCGGGCCGGTCGTGGGTCCGGTCACGGCCACAGCAGACCTCGCTCCCAACCACCCTCGGTACGGACGTAGCTGACTCTGGTGTGTCTGCGGTCGCGGTCGCCCTGCCAGAATTCGACACTGTCCGCGCGCAGCGTGTGGAGCGCCCAGCCGGGGGCCACCAGGTCCGGGTCGCGCTCGATCCGTCCCGCGGCCTCCCGCACGGCCGCGTCGCGGGTGGCGAGGTCGGTCAGGGGTGCGCTCTGGCGGCCGAGCAGCGCTTCGGCGCGAGCGCCGGGGGAGCGGGCCAGGAAGTCCGCCGCGCTCGCCTCGGGGCCCGCGGTCTCGACCCGGCCGCGAATCCGTACCTGGCGGGCGAGCGGTGACCAGTAGAAGGTGAGCGCCGCCGCGGGGTGGGCGGCCAGTTCGCGGCCCTTGCGGCTGCCGGTGTCGGAGGCGAACTCCCAGCCCGCCGCCGACACGTTCTTGACGATGAGCACGCGGGCGGTGGGGTCGCCGTCGGCACCCAGCGTGGAGACCGTCATGGCGTGCGGCTCGCGGACCCCGGCCGCGACGGCCGCCAGCAGCCACTCGATGAACAACTCATGCGGATCCGCGGGCAGTTCCGCGATGTCGAAAGGCGGCAGGTCGCCGTCGAACACATCCAGACCGCGCAGGATCTCGCGAAGGTCGGACACAGGTACCCCCCTCATTCGTTAATGGCTTACGACGACGATAGCATTAGGGTATGACCGGTGATCATCTCGCGCTCGACCTCGCCGTCACCATCCGGCACGACGGCCACGGCGGCGTCGCCGACGACCTCGCGGACCCCGCCGGGCTGACCCGGTGGGTGCGCGAGCACGCCGACGCGCTCAGCGGCGTTCTCGGTGAAGTGCCGAGCACGGCGGCGCGGTTCACCGCCGACGAGGCCGCGCGCACCGCCGTCGTCGAGGTGCGTACGGCGGTCCGCGCGCTCTTCGCCCGCGCCGTGCTTCCCGGCCCGCCCAGCCGCGCGGACGCCGGCCGACTGCCGTCGGCCCGGCAGGCGCTCGACCGGCTGAACACCGCGTCCGCCCTGGTCCCCGTCGCCCCGCGCCTGGACTGGCCGGACGGCGCGGAACCCGCGGCGGCTCACACCGTGTCCACCGACGCGGCTCCGGCCGACCGGCTGGCCGCCGCCGTCGCCCGCGCCGCCATCACATTCCTCGCCGGACCCGAGCGCACGCTGCTCCGCGCCTGCCCCGCCCCGCGCTGCGTCCGCTACTTCGTCAAGGAGCACGCCCGCCAGGAGTGGTGCAAACCGTCCTGCGGCAACCGCGCCCGCGTCGCCCGCCATCACGCGCGGCAGCGCGAGGGGCAGGCCCGGCAGGGGAGTTGACCGGAGGGAGGGGGCTGACGCGCGCATCGAGCCGGTGTGCGCGTCGAGTTGAGGCGCGGGACGAATTGAGGCCCGCGTCGAGCTGAAGCGCGGGACGAATTGAGGCCCGCGTCGAGCTGAAGCGCGGGGCGAGTTGGGGCCCGCGTGGGATTGAGGCGCGCGGCGAGCCGATGAGCGAGAGTCGCCGACATCCCGCGGGGGCTGACGCGCGCACGAGGGGCGTACGGCAGGGCCCGCGGACGAGACGGCGCGTTACGGCGGGTAAGGGGGGCGCATATGGGGCGCACGGGTGCTCCAGGGCGGTGCGGGGGCTGCGGTGCCTGGTGGGACGACGGCTTCGCGTGGCAGTCTCGCCCGTGCTGGGCGGCGGGGAGATCTCCCAGGTCGCCGCCGCTCCCGCCGTGCCGGTCACGTCCCCTGCCAGTGGCGAACCGGCACGGCCGTTCCCCCTTACACAGCGGAGCCGACGGCGTACGCTGTGAGGCCACCGGTCGGCTGTCCGTCCTGCACGTCCCCGCATGTCGTGCGCCGGGCGCACACCACCGGCAGGCAGGGGGGTTGACCATGTCGCAGCGCCACTCGCGCAATCGGCGCGCGCTGCTCGAACGAGACGCCGAACTCGTCGCCGTGGACGAGGCGTTGAGCGATCTCACCGGCTTACGTGCCGACGACGCCGGTACGGACGGGGGCACCGCCGCGCGCCCCGCCGAACGGCACGGCGGTCTCATCGCCTTCGCCGCGTCCGCCGGCCTCGGCAAGACCACACTGCTCACCGAAGTACGCCGCAGGGCCGCGGAACGCGGCTGCACCGTACTGTCCGCGCGCGGCGGCGACCAGGAGCAGCAGGTCGCCTTCCACGTCGCGCGGCAACTGCTGCAACCCCAGCTCGTCGGAGCCCCGGAGACGGAAATCCGCGCCAGGCTCGGCAGTTGGTACGGCATCGTCGGCCCGGCCCTCGGACTGTGCACGGCGGAAGGCGCCGCCCCCGACCCGCAGGGCTTGCGCGACGGCCTGGACTGGGTCCTCACCCACATCGCCGTCCAACGCGCCCCCGTCGTGCTGGTGTTGGACGACGCCCACTGGGCCGACCCGCAGTCGCTCAACTGGCTCGCCGCCTTCGCGCCGCGCGCCGACGAACTGGCCCTGCTCATCGTCGTCGCCTACCGGCCGGACGAACTCCCGCCGGGCGCCGAGTCGTTCCGGGGCCTGCCCGGCCGGGCGGGACACCGCCCGATCGGCCTCGAACCGCTCACCGCGACCGCCATCCGCCACCTGATCAGGGAGTCGGTCGGCGCGCACGCCGACGAGGCGTTCTGCCGCGAGTGCTGGGCCGTCACCGCCGGAAACCCCTTCGAAGCCGTCGAGTTGGCCGAGAAGGTCCGCGACCGGGGGCTGCGCCCCGACGAGTCCAGCGCCCACCTGCTGCGCGACCTGGCCGCCGCGGCCAAGGGCAGCGGTCTGATCGCGCGGCTCGAACGACTGGGCCCCTCCACCGTCCGCCTGGCCTGGGCCGCAGCCGTCCTCGGCACGGAGATCTCCCCGACGCTGGCCGCCACTGTCGCGGGACTCGGCCGCGAAGAGGCCGCCGACTGCGCCGACCGGCTGCGCGACGCCCGGATCGTCACCGGCAGCGGCACCCTGGAGTTCGTCCACCCGCTGATCGCCACCGCCGTCTACCGGGCGATCCCGGACGCCGTACGCGTCGCCCTGCACGGCCAGGCCGCCTGGTCGGTGGTCGACGAGGGCCTCGGTCCGGCCGCCGCGGCCCGCCATCTGCTGGAGACCCACCCCGAGGGCGACCCCTGGGTGGTCGCCCAACTGCGCGCCGCCGCACGGGAGACGCTGCGCGCGGGCGCCCCCGAGGCGGCCCGCGCGTACCTGGGCCGTGCCCTGCGCGAACCCCCGCCGCCCGAGGACCGGGCCGCCGTGCTCTACGAACTGGGCTCCGCCTCCCAGCTCCTGGAGCCCTCGGTCACCGTCAACCACCTGCGGGCCGCGCTCGAAGAGCCGATCACCGACCCCGAACTGCGCGACGGGATCGTCTTCCGGCTCTCCCAGTCCCTCGCCCACAGCGACCGGCTCGGCGAGGCCGCCGACGTCGTCGCGCACGCCGCCCGGACCGCCACCGGCGCCCGCACCAGGCTGCGGATGCAGGCGGAACAGTTCATGTGGGACGCCTTCCGCGCCGACGAACCCGACTCGCCCAGCCGCTCCCGGCGGCTGGCCAGGCTCGCCGACCGGCTCACCGGCCGCGACCTCACCGAGCGGTACATCATCGGCCTGCGCGCCTGGGACGCCACCTTGCGCGGCGAGCCCACGACCACCGTCCTGCGCCACGCGGGCCGCGCCCTGGACGGCGGCCTGCCCTGGGCCAACGAGGGCTGGGGCTTCGAGGTCCCCGTGCTGGTCGCCATGACCTACATGTACGCCGACCAGCCGGGCCGCGCCGAGGAGCTGTTCACCACCGGCATCGCGGGCTTCGAGCGGCACGGCTGGCGCGGCGCCCACCTGTCCTTCGGCTATCTGCTGCTCGGCTACCTGCGCTACCGCCGCGGGCGGCTCGCGGAGGCCGAGGACTTCGCCCGCGACGGGCTGCGGCTGGCCGAGCGGGTCGGCCGCGGCACCCCCGTCCAGTGGTACTCGGTTGCCGTCCTCATCGAGATCCTGCTGGCCCGCGGCCGGACCGAGGAAGCCGTCGCGCTCGCCGCCGCGTACGACTTCCGGGAGCCGTTCCCCGCGGCCGTCACCTTCCCCGACGCCCAGGCCGTGCACGGCGAACTGCTGCTCGCCCAGGGGCGGTACAAAGAAGCCGTCGCCGAACTGACCGGCGTCGGCGGCAGGCTCGACCCGCGCGGGATGCGCAACCCCGCCTGGAGCCCCTGGCAACTGCACCTCGCGCTCGCCGAGGCCCACGACACCCCCGACCGGGCCAGGGCGACCGCGCTGGACGCCGTCGCCCGCGCCCGCCAGTTCGGCGCCGCCTCCGCCGTCGGCCACGCGCTGCGGGTCGCCGCCGAGGTCACCGGCGGCCCGGAGGGGCTGAAGCTGCTCGAGGAGTCCGTCGACCGGCTGGAGGAGTCGCCCTCCGCGCACCAGCTCGCCTGCTCGCTCGTCGCCCACGGCGCCGCGCTGCGCCGGGCGGGACAGCCCGAGCGGGCCGCGGAACAGCTCCACCGCGGACTCGACACCGCCCGGACGTGCGGCGCGGACGGACTGGCCGACCGGGCCGGCCAGGAGCTGGAGCTGGCCGGGTCGCGCCCGCGGCACCCGCACTCGGCCGACTCCGACGCCCTCACCGCCCGCGAGCACGCCGCCGCCCTGCGCGCCGCACAGGGCGAGGACCACCGCCGCATCGCCGCCGCCCTCGGCACCGGCGAGCGCGACGTCGTCCGCACCCTGAACGCCGTCTACCGCAAGCTCGGCACCGACCCCACCGGGCTGCCGGAAGCCCTGCGCAAAATCCCCGCGGCGCCCGCGCCGCCGGACGACGACGCCTACGGCCGCTGACGGCCGGGGGAGCGGCCCGGGGGCGGGCCGCCGTGCGGGATCGCACCGGCCGGGGCGTCGCGCGACGAGGGCACGGAAGGGGCGCGGGCCCGGTCCCCGGCGGCGGTCGCTACCCGTACGATGGCGGCATGTCCTTCCTCCGCCGCCGTAGCGCAGCCACGCCCACCGGGCCGGACTTCGATGTCCTCGCGATGGACCCGGGGGACTGGCCCGGTGACCTCGGCGCCGGGCTGCTGCCCGGCCCCGACGGCAGTTGCCAGGGCATCTATCTGCGCTACGACCTGTTCGGCGGACGCGGCCCCGCGATGCTGATCGGCAACCTCCCGGTCGGCTCGCCCGCCCGCGAGCTGGACGACGGCCAGGTGCCCTTCGAGGTGGCCCAGCTCCTCGCGGCGCTCGGCAACGACGAACCGGCCGAGGTCACCGGGATCGAGGACACCCCCGTGATGCACGGCGACAGCCTGCTGATCGTGCGCCGGATCAAGATCTCCGAGTCGCGGGTGGCCTGCGCCCAGTTCGACCGCAGCGACGGCGTCCAGGTCACCATCGCCACCTGGGACCGGCCGATCACCGACGATCTGTACCAGCTTCTGAAGCCGCTGCCCGCGGAGATGTTCCAGGCGGGCTGAGGCCCGGCGGACACCTTCCGCGGGGCGGACGCACAGGACACGGACGCGACAGGACGCACAGGCACGCACGCTTCGAGACACGCACGCTTCGAGGTACGCACGCTTCGAGCGCACGGACACGACAGGACACGGCGAAGGGCGGCACCGGAATCCCGGTGCCGCCCTTCCCCCCGTTACCCTCGGGCCCGCCGCCGCGGGCCCGGCGGACTCAGCGCGGAGCGCCCAGCACCGACGGCAGCAAGGTCACGTCGGAGGCCATCACGTACTCCACCCGGTGGCCGAGCTGGATCTCGTAGTAGAGCTGCTTCCCACGCACCACCTTCTGGTTGCTGGTGTCGAAGGAGGTCGAGTAGAAGTACTCGCCCGGCACCACATTGCCGACCACGTACCGCTGTCCGGCCGGGATCGCGTACGGCATCGGGAAGATGCCCTGCACCGGCACGTCCGCCGGATACGCCGCCGCCTCCGGGTACGCGCGGCCGTAGACCGGGATGCTCGCCAGCCCCTTCCTCGGGGTGATCACCAGGCCGATCGAGTTGACGGCCGTCGGCTGCGACGCCGGGTTGTGGAACCACGCCTTCTGGCCGAGGTACCACACCGCAGTCCAGTCGCCCTGCCGCTCGGCCACCGCGAACTGCTGGCCCGCAGAGGCCCGCGCGCCCACGTCGTTGACGCCCGTGGTGCTCGCGCCGGTCGCGCCGTGCAGCCCGATGTCCTTGACCAGCGGCGCGTCCTCGCTCGGCGCCGTGTACAGCCGGACCGCGTCGGAGCCGTGCGCGGGACAGACCGCCGCGGCCGTCACACAGCCGGTGTAGACCGGCTGGTTGGTGTCGTAGTCGGGGGCGATGGTGACCACGCCGCCCCAGGCGCCGGCGGTCGCGCGCAGGGGGGCGCCCATCAGCGCCATGTAGTGACCCCAGTCCCAGTACGGGCCCGGGTCGGTGTGCATCCCCGAGATGTACGAGGCCGTCGGGCCCGGCACATTGTCGTGCCCGAGGATGTGCTGCCGGTCCAGCGGGATGTGGTACTTCGCCGCCAGGTACTTCACCAGCCGCGCGGACGTGCGGTACATCGACTCCGTGTACCAGGTGCCCGGATCGGTCAGGAAGCCCTCGTGCTCGATGCCGACGGACTTGGAGTTGGTGTACCAGTTGCCCGCGTGCCAGCCGACGTCCTTGGTGTTCAGGTGCTGGGCGATGTGCCCGTCGGAGGAGCGCACGGTGTAGTGCCAGGCCAGATACGTCGGGTCCTGGACGAGCTGGAGGGCGGTGTCCCAGTAGCCCTCGGTGTCGTGGATGACGATCGTGTCGATCTTCTCGGTGTTCGGCCGGTCGGCCTTGTCGTAGTTGCCGTAATCCCCGCCGCCGGTGTCCTCGTACGGCGCCGGGATCCACTCGCAGCCCAGGCCGCTCGGGCACTCCGTCCCCGCCGCGTTGACCTGCTTCAGGCCGATCCTGGCGGCCTGGCCCGCCGCGGGCTTCACCGCGGGAGCCGCGGCCAGCGTGACCCGCTGCCCGGCGTCGGTGGTCCGCGTCTGCCCCTGCTTCAGGACGTCGAAGACGTCGTCGGCGAAGGCCGCGGCCGTCGCCGTGTCGTCGGCGCCGGAATAGCGGGCGACCGCCGCGTACCAGTCCCCGGGATCCGAACTCAGCGGCTCGCCCAGCGACTTCTGGGTGTCGGCGAGCAGCGCCGCGCCGCCCGCCACATTCGTCGCCGCGTCCTCGCGCAGCGCACCGGCCGACAGCCCGGTCAGCGTCGCCGCGCGGTCCAGCGTGGTGTACGAGGCGGGCAGCGCGGCCAGATCGGGCGCCTGCGCGGTCGCCGCACTGATCATCGGCCGGGTGTCGTCCCCGCGCCCGTCGTCCGCGCCGTCCCCCATGCCCTTGCTCGGGAAGTCCGCGAGGGCGGTACGGGTGTCGGTCAGATGCATCGGCCCGTAGCCGCCGGTCACACTCGGCATGCCCTGGTGGCCGTCCCAGCGGGACTCCAGATACGACACGCCCAGCAGCACGCTCTGCGGCACGTGGTACGCCTTGGCGGCGTCCGTGAACGCCTGTTGCAGCGAGCCCGCGGCACTCGGGCCGGGCTCGGCCGCGTGGGCGACACCGAACACCGGGAGCAGGGCGGCGGCAGCCGCGGCGGCCGTGGCCATACGCAGCGCGCGCCGTCCACGGCGTCTGTCGGACGGGGGAGCGGATCCTCGCAAAGCAGCCTCCTCCAAGAGATGCCGAACGATCGGCACCACAGAGGTATCGGCTGCCGGAACATCCGTCAACCATCCGTCAGGCATCCGTGCACGAGGCCGTCTTCGCACGTCAGCGGCGTATTTCGGAAGTTTCCCCGCTGCGGCGTGCTGGCCTGCTCCTCGTCAGTGGTGTGGACCAGTGGGGCGCGCGGGACGGCGCGCGGAACTCGTGGCCGACCGCGGCCACGGTGTACCCGTCCGGTCCGCTCCTACCGGGTGCCGACCGCGGCGCGCACCGCCCTGCGGGCCATGCCGCAGTCGTCGTGCAGGCGGCGCAGCAGCAGCCGCTGCTCCTCGCCCGCCTCGGCCGCGCCGGGCGCCACGGGTCCCACGGCCCGCATCGTGCGCTGGACGGCCGTCTCGTAGGTGCGGATCTCCCGGGTCAGCACCAGCATCAGATTGACCAGGAAGGAGTCCCGCGCCGCCGGGCCCTGCGCCTGCGCCTGCTGGCTGATCTGCCGCCGCGCCGCCGGGTCGTCGCCGAGCACCGACCACAGCACCGCCAGGTCGTACCCCGGCAGATACCAGCCCGAGTGCTCCCAGTCGACCAGTGAGGGACCCGCGGGCGACAGCAGCACATTCGACAACTGCGCGTCGCCGTGGCAGAACTGCCCCTGCACATGGGCCAGTCCGTGCAGAAGCTGCTGGAGGTCGCCCATGTCCCGGTCGGTGAGCAGCCCCAACTCGTGGTAGCGGTTGATGCGGACGGGATAGTCGATCGGCGCGTCGAAGGAACCGGCGGGCGGGCGCCACATGTTGACGCGCGAGTACGCCGAGAGCGCCGCCCGCACATCGCCCTTGGTCGGCGGCTGCACCGGGTGCCGCTGCGGCGACACCACCCGTCCGGGCATCCGCTCCATCACCAGCACACAGCTCTCGGGGTCCGCGGCGATCAGCCGCGGCACCCGGACCGGCGGCCGGTGCCGGACGAACGTGCGGTAGGCCGTTATCTCCTGGCGGAAACGCTCCGCCCAGGCGGGGGACTGGTCGAGCAGACACTTCGCGACGGCCGGAGCGCGCCCCGAGGTGCCGATCAGCAGCGCCGTACGGCCGCCGCGGCGCAGGAGCTGGACCGGGGCGAACTCGGGGCAGATGCGCTGCACGGCGGCGACGGCGGTGCGCAACTGGGCGCCCTGTGGGCCGGTCAAGTCGAGTCTCCCGCTGAGCGGATGGGAGCTGCCCGCGGGCCGGCCGACGCGCCGTACGGCGGTGGCCTGGCGGGGGCGGAGGGCGGATTCCGCGACGGCGGGGTACGACGGCCGGGGCGGTGCGGACACGGAGGACGATGCCGAATACATGAGGAGAAGCAGATCCCTTCGTGTGCCAACGGTTCAGGGGCGCCACGGCCGGTCCGGTACCGCACCCTGGGGAATGCGGAGACGGACCGGGGTGGCGCGTTCCTACCTGACACCCGGCTGCGGGTGGCACACCACGTAGCGGACCCTGGCGAACCCTGGCGAATAGTCGCGGGGTCATTGTCAGGGGGAATAGTGTCAATTCAGCCGAGGAACCTGGGGGCTTGACGTGGGCAATGAAGCCAACACCCGACTCGCGGACCTGTTCGGCCTCACCGGCTGGTCCAAGGGCGAACTCGCACGGTTGGTCAACCGGCAGGCGGCGGCCATGGGCCATCCGCAGCTCTCGACCGACACATCGCGCGTACGCCGTTGGATCGAGACCGGTGAGTCGCCGCGCGATCCCGTGCCGAAGGTGTTGGCCGCGCTGTTCACCGAGCGTCTCGGCCGTGTCGTGACCATCGAGGATCTCGGGTTCGACCGGCGCCGGCAGACGGGGAAAAGACAGACCGGAGACGGCCTCCCGTGGCCGCCGGAGCGAACCGCCGCGGTCCTCACCGAATTCACGGGAATGGACCTCATGCTCAACCGACGCGGTCTGGTGGGCGCGGGCGCCGCGCTCGCCACCGGTTCCGTACTCAGCACCGCCATGCACGACTGGCTGCACACCGACCCGGCCCTTGCGGCCGACGCGCCAGTCCTCGACGAACCGCTCGACGCCGACCCCGCCGCCTACGACCAGTACGAGGCGGTACCGGTCGGCTCCCAGGAGATCGAGTCGCTGGAACGCTCGGTCGAGGTGTTCCGCGCCTGGGACGCCTCACGCGGCGGCGGCCTTCAGCGCAAGGCCGTGGTCGGCCAGCTCAACGAGGTGGGCGGCATGCTCTCCTACGCCCATCCCGCGCATCTCCAGCGCCGGTTGTGGGGCGTGGCCGCCAACCTCGCGGTGCTGGCGGGCTGGATGTCGCACGACGTGGGCCTGGAACCCACCGCCCAGAAGTACTTCGTGATCGCCGCACACGCGGCGCGGGAGGGCGGCGACCGGCCCAGGGCCGGTGAGGCGCTGTCCAGGGCCGCCCGCCAGATGGTGCACCTGGGGCGGCCGGACGACGCGCTGGACCTGATGAAGCTCGCCAAGTCAGGCTCCGGCGAGTCCGCGCTGCCGCGCACCCGCGCCATGCTGCGCACCATCGAGGCGTGGGCGCAGGCGTCCATGGGCCGAGGCCAGGCGATGCGGCGGACCCTCGGCGAGGCCGAGGACCTGTTCGTGTCCGACAAGGGCGATGTACCGGCGCCCAGTTGGATGCAGAATTTTGACGAGGCCGACCTGCACGGGATGCAGGCGCTCGCCTTCCGCACCCTGGCCGACCACGATCCGTCGGCCGCGGCCGAGGCACAGCTCCACGCCAAGAAGGCGCTGGTCCTGCGGGGTGGCGGCCACGAGCGGTCGATGATCTTCGACTATCTGTCGCTGGCGTCGGCCTGCTTCATCGCCGACGACCCGGAGGAGGCCGACCGCTACGCCCGGATGGCGCTGCTCACGATCGGGGAGACCTCCTCGCACCGCACCTGGGACCGGCTGCGCGAGATGTACCGGCTTACCGGCCGGTATTCCGGCTACACCAAGATCCAGGATCTGCGCACCGAGATCGAGACGGCACTGCCGAAATCCAAGGGGAAGGGAACCACCGGGAAGACCCGGTCCGTGTAACGGCGGCCGGCCGGCCTGCCGCCGAACGGGTCGGACAGCTCGTACGACAGCACGGACGAGATCCCTACCGGGCTCTCGGGAGGTCTCGGAAAAGACGACCGCGATTCACCCGCGGAGCGCACGCGCGGAAATACCTGTAAGGAATGCTGTACGGAATTCGTGCGCGCGACCTGTACGCGGAACGTATCCACGGGAAAGGAAGCTGGAAAGAAGGCTCAGGCGATCCTGGCGATCAGCACACAGGCGTCGTCCTCGCGCTCCGGGGTGCCGAACTCCTCGGCGACGATCCGCACGCAGTCCTGTGCGGTCCGGGCGCGGGCGAACAGCGGTGCCATCGCCAGGAGTCGTCCCGAGCCGCTCTCGGTGTCGGTGTCCAGCGCGGAACGGCGCGGCACGAGGCCGTCGGTGTGCAGCACCAGCAGATCACCGGCGGCCAGTTGCTCGTCGGCCTGCCCGTACAGGGCGCCGGAGGTGGCTCCGAGCAGGACGCCCTCGGGGGATTCGAGCGCCCGCCCCGCTCCGTCGCGGAACAGCAGCGGCGCGGGGTGGCCCGCCTGGGCCCAGCGCAGCAGCCGGGTCGACGGCTCGTACCGGCAGCACAGGGCGCTGCCGAGCGCGGGCTGCGCCGAGGTGTCGAGCAGTTCGTTGAGCCAGCCCATCAGGGGGCCGGGCTGGAGGCCCGCGACGGCCATGCCGCGCAGCGCGCCGAGCAGCATCGCCATGCCGGAGGTGGCGGCCACCCCGTGTCCGGTGAGGTCGCCGACCGTGAGTAAGGAGGACCCGTCGGGCAACTGCATCGCGTCGTACCAGTCGCCGCCGATCAGGGCGCTGGTGCCGGACGGCAGATAATGCGCTGCCAGGTCCATCGTGGTGGGCCCCCCGTCCTGCGGGAACCGCAGGGTGCCGCGCCAGGGCGGCAGCACGGCCTCCTGCAGCTCAACCGCCAGCCGACGCTCGGTCTGCGCGATCTGCCGCTGCCGCTGGAGGGAGTCACGGGTCTCCCGGAGCGTGCGCTGGCTGCGCCGCAGGTCACTGACGTCCCGCAACACCGCCCACATGGACACGGTGTCGCCGTCGGCGCCGAGTACCGGCTCGCCGACCATGTGCACCGTACGGACGGAGCCGTCCGCGCGCACGATACGGAATTCGCCGTCGATCGGACGGCCGTCCACCAGACAGCCGGTCACCATCTCGGTGAGGATCTGCTGGTCCTCGGAGAACAGCCACGAGGGCAGCTCGTCCAGGGTCAGCGGACCGTCGGCGGACTTCCGGCCGAAGATCCGGTACAGCTCGTCCGACCACTGCGCGTCATCGGTGAGCAGGTCCCACTCCGCGCTGCCCGCCCGGCCCAGCGCGCTGACCGCGTCGGGCCCCGGCGGCAGGGACGTCTGCGACGGCAGGTCCACCAGCAGGTCGGCGGTCAGCGGGTCGCCGCCCGGATACCCGGTGTCCAGGCCGTCCCTGAGCTGGCCGAGGTGGGTGTCCACGTCGTCGAGCTGGTGCACGGCCAGATCGCACAGGGCGCGCTGCCAGCGCAACTGGGGGTCCTCGGCGGCGGCGGCGCTTTCGCGCAGCACCGAATCCACCTGGGTCCTGAGGCGACGCGCCTGAGAGATCAGGGCGTCCACCGCACCGGGATCCGGTGGCTGCGCGGAGTTGTGCTCCGCGTGCGTGGGGAACGGCATGACACACTCCGAACGTGTCTGCTGGCAGGCGCTGAACGGCCGTGGCGGACGGAAGGGCCGGTAACGACTGTTGCACAGGGAGCGATCGGCCGTAAGGGTTTCCGCGATACCCGATACGGTGGTGCTTCTGGCATATGCCACCAGCCCAGCGGCATAACGCCACCCTCCGCGCCACCCCACCGGCCGTTCCCGCGCCACCCGTTCGAGACCCGCCCGCCGCCCGGAAGCGACACGGCACACCCCGAGTCGGTAGGCTTCCGCCGCCCGTCCCCACGGAATCCCCCGTTCCCGTCAGGCATGAAACCGACGACGGCCGGTAAGGATGCCGGGCACCGGTAGCGGAAATCCCGTTGCCATGGAACCCCCCGCACCGGATGCTGACCTCATGTTCGACCCAGACATAGCGCCCAGTGGATCCCTTCTCGGCCTCCTCCAGCGAGGACGCGGAGACGGGCCCCTGCATGCCCTGGCGGCGCCGCGGACGGAAGCCCTCGCCGCTTTGGAGCAGTGCGTGCTGCGCGATCCCCGGCTCGACTGGCGGGTCGAGTCGCGCTCCTTGTATTACGCGCGCCTCTACTCGGACCTGGAGAGCCCGCTCGACGGGATCGAACACCACCTCTTCCACCCGGACGACCTGGTCGCCCCCGACGAGCACCGCTGCGGCCTCGCCCTGTCCGTCCTCGGACACCTCGCCGGATACGGCCGCCGCGACGCGCTGCACCTGCTGCGGCGGTACGCGGCCACCGGCGGCTGCTGGGAATGGGCGCTCGACGAGCTGGCGGTCCGCGACGACGAGGCGGGACTGCGCGCGCTGGGCCCCGCCGTCGTCGCCCGCTTCCCGCACACCCCCGAAGGCGACGCGGAACTGGCCCGCGCCGTCCGCGAGGCCTACGAACCCCGCCCGTGGCAGCTCTGGGCCGAGGACGCCTCGCAACCGGCCACCGCGACCCGCGTGGCCAAGGCCGCGGAACAGGTCTCGTTCGACCGCTGGCAGCGTCAGATGCGCTCCGCGGGCCCGACCCCCGGCTGGAGCGTCACCGCCGTCCTCGAATGGGCGCAGCAGGGACTGACCCGCCACCCCCAGGTCGAACGCGACCAGCCCGCCGCCCGCTGCCTGGCCGCCGTCGCGGGCCCCGAGGACCACGCGGAACTGCTGGAAGCGGCCTTGCACGGCCCCTCCGCCGCCCGCGCCGCCGCGCTGCGCCACCTCACCGATCGCTGCGACCCCCGGCGCCTGGACCTGATCGAGACGGCCGCGGTCTCCACCGACGACCTCGTCGTACGCGCCGCCCTCGAATCCCTGGAACGGCTCAGGGACGACGAGGCGATGGCCCGCGCCCGCGTCTGGGCCGCCCGCACCGACCCGCTCGGCTCCGCCGCCGCCCGGCTGCTCGCCCGCCACGGCGGACCGCAGGACGCCGAGCACGTGCTGGGCGCGCTGCGCAGGACCGTACAGACCGGCGGCGCGGACGCCGAAGGGCTCGACGCGCTCGTCGAGGGAGTCGGCCGGCTCTCCGCCTGCCTGGCCGCACCCGTCCTGCGGCACATCTACCGGGAGACGTCGTCCTCCCAGCTCCGCGGCACCGCCGCCGTCGCGCTCGCCGTCACCGACCCCGGTTTCGCCGCCGGTTTCGCCGTCGAGTGCCTGTGGGACTGTGAGGAGAGCACCCGCGAGCTGGCCGCGCACCGCGCGACGTCCGGTGACGTGAGGGTCCTGGCGCAGCTGCGCAGACTGGCCGCCGACCCCGCGGAAGAGGCCGAAGTACAGACCGCCGTCCGCGGCCGGCTCAGTTCCGGCGGTACGTCCAGGTAGGCGGCCGACCCGCGGGGGGACCACGGAGAACCCGGCGCGGGTCCCAGGGCGTGTCCGGCGGATCACGAACGGCCCCTTCGGTACCTGGACCGCCCATGATCCGCCGGGCAGGCCCTAACGCTCATGGGGCGTTCCACTTCGGGAAAGATCCACGTGGCCCTGACAACGCTCAATGCGGCGACAACCACGGTATGCGTGTCGCCATCGTCACAGAGTCCTTCCCACCCGACGTCAACGGAGTGGCCCACTGCGCCCTGCGCACGGCCGAACACCTCGCCCGGCGCGGCCACGAACCGCTCGTGGTCGCGCCCGCGGGCCCGCACGACCAGGACCCCGGTCCCGACCCCTGTCCCGTCATCCGCGTCCCCTCCCTCCCGCTGCCCGGCTACCCGCAGGTGCGGGTCGCGCTGCCGGGCCGCCGTACCGCCGCCGCCATCGCCGCGCACCGGACGGAGCTGGTCCATCTGGCCAGTCCCTTCGTGCTCGGCGCGCGCGGCCTGGCCGCCGCCACTCGGTTGCGCATCCCCGCCGTCGCCGTCTACCAGACCGACCTCGCCGGATACGCCAGGACGTATCTGAACGCGGGCGAGTCCGCCGCCTGGCGCCGGATCCGCGCGGTGCACTCCGCCGCGGCCCGCACCCTGGCCCCCTCCTCCGCGTCCGTCAGCGCGCTGGCGGAACAGGGCGTGCCGCGCGTCCACTTGTGGCCGCGCGGCGTCGACTCCGACCGCTTCCACCCCGCGCGCCGCGACGGGGCGCTGCGCCGCGAACTGGCCCCGAACGGTGAGCTGATCGTCGGATACGTCGGCAGGCTCGCGCCGGAGAAGCACGTCGAACTGCTCGCCGGGCTCTGCGAACTGCCCGGTGTGCGCGTGGTCGTCGTCGGCGACGGCCCCAGCGCGCCGAGCCTGCGCACCGCCCTGCCGGGCGCGGTCTTCATGGGCCGCAGGACCGGCACCGAACTCGCCCGCATCCACGCCTCCTTCGACGTCTTCTGCCACACAGGGCCGTTCGAGACCTTCTGCCAGACCGTGCAGGAGGCGATGGCCAGTGGAGTCCCCGTCGTCGCCCCGGCGGCCGGCGGCCCCCTCGACCTCGTCCAGCACGGTCGCACCGGCCTGCTGGTGCCGCCGCTCGACCCGGCGGCCGTCCGCTCGGCCGTCCAGTTCCTGCTCGGCGACGACGGGCTGCGCGAGCGCTACGGGAGCGCGGCTCGCACAGCGGTCGCCGACCGTACGTGGGAGGCCGTCGGCGACCAACTCCTCGGCCACTACCACCAGGTGCTCGGCGAGCGCGAGGCGGCAGCGGCATGAACACCGACATGAGCAGCGGCGTCAACGGCGACGGCATGAGCGGCGCGGGCGACCGTACGACCACCGGTACGCGAACGGCCGGTATGGCGAGCGGCGCGCGAACCGGCGCCGCCACAGGCTTCGGCACCGACCCCACCGACGGCAGGGACCACGTCATGTACGGCCAGGACGACCTCACGTCACCCGGTGGCGGTGCCCGCACCGCCCCGCACCCCCTCGACCGCGACCCCGAGTCCGCCCTGCGCATCGTGCGGCTCGCCAACTTCGTCACGCCCGTCTCCGGCGGCCTGCGCACCGCGCTGCGCCACCTCGGCGAGGGCTACGCGGCGGCGGGCCACGAACCCGTCCTGATCGTCCCCGGCGCCACCGCCTCCGACGAACTCACCCCGCAGGGGCGGGTGATCACCCTGCCGGGCCCTGAGATCCCCGGCACCGGCGGCTACCGCGTACTGGCCCGCCGCGCCCCCGTGGAGGCCGTGCTCGCCTCGCTCGCCCCCGACCGGATCGAGGTCTCCGACCGCACCACCTTGCGCTGGACGGGGGAGTGGGCCAGGCGGCACCGCGTCCCCTCCCTGATGGTGTCCCACGAGAGCGCCGACGGCGTGCTCGGCACCTGGGGCCTGCCCTCGGGACCCGCCCGCCGCGCCGCCGACGCCCTCAACCGCCGTACCGCGCTGGCCTACACGCGCGTGGTGTGCACCACGGCCTGGGCCGCCGCCGAATTCGAGCGGATCGGCGCCCGCAATGTCGTACGCGCCCCGCTCGGCGTCGACCTCGAAGGCTGCCACCCCAGTGCCCGGGACCCGCGGCTGCGCGAGAGGCACGGGCACGGCGCCGCCGTCCTGCTGGTGCTCTGCTCGCGGCTCTCGCCCGAGAAGCGGCCGGGCATGGCACTGGAGACCCTGGCCCACCTGCGCGGCTCCGGCGTCGACGCGGCGCTGGTGGTCGCGGGCGAGGGACCCCTGCGGCCCCGGCTCACCGCCCAGGCCAGGGCCGCCCGGCTGCCGGTCACCTTCCTCGGCCACGTGCCGCGGCGCGCCGACCTCGCCGCGCTGCTCGCCACCGCCGACGTGGCGCTGGCACCGGGACCCGTCGAGACCTTCGGCCTGGCCGCCCTCGAAGCCCTCGCGTGCGGCACCCCCGTGGTGGCCAGCTCCCGCTCCGCGCTGCCCACCCTCATCGGCCCGGCGGGCGGCTGCGCCGACACTCCCGCCGAGTACGCCGCCGCCGTACAGCGCGTCCTGGCCGCGCCCGAGGAGGGGCGCCGCGCCATGGCCCGCACCCGCGCCGAGCTGTACACCTGGCCCGCCGCCGTCAACGCCTTCCTCACCGCGCACCGGGCCGCCGTCGGCGCTGCCGCACCGTCCGCGCGCCGCCGGGCCGCACCGGAGTCCGACGGGGTCAGGCCGTGACCGGCGCCGTGCGCTTCGCCGTACTCGGCGACTCGCTCAGCGAAGGCGTCGGCGACCCGCTGCCCGACGGCGGATGGCGCGGCTGGGCGGCGCTGCTCGCCGACGGGCTCGCGCCGACCCCGTACGACACCCGGACGCTCAACCTCGCCCGGAGTGGGGCCCGTTCGGGCGATGTGGCGGGTCCGCAGCTCGAAGCGGCGCTGCGGCACCGGCCGGACCTCGCGTCCGTGCTGGTCGGCGGGAACGACACGCTGCGCGGCGGCTTCGACATCCAGGTGGTCGCCGCCGAACTGCACGTCGTGATGGGCGCGCTGCGCGCCGAGGGCTGCGACGTGCTCACCGCGTGCCTGCCGGACCCCGGAACCGTGCTCGGGCTGCCGTGGCCGCTGGCCCGGCCGCTGGGCCGCAGGATGCGCGCGCTCAACGACACCGTGCACGCCCTGTCCGCGTACCACGGCGCGCACCACCTCCACGCCGCGGAGCGCCACTGGGCGACCATGCCCGGAGCGCTGAGCGCCGACCGGCTGCACCCCAGCGAGACCGGGCACCGGCTGCTCGCCCGCGACTTCCACGCCCTGCTCACCGCCGCGGGCCTCGCCCAGGGGCCCGCGCCCCGCCCCGAGCCGGACGGCGCGCCGCCCGGCCGACGGGCCGCCGCGTGGTGGATGGCCACCCGCGGCACTCGGTGGATCGCCGACCGCTGCACCGACCTGCTGCCCGACCTGCTCCGGCTGGCGGGCACCGAACTGCGCCACCACCGGCAGGGCGGCACAGCGGTGTTGGAGGAGGACACGCGGCGCGCCACGGTCGCGGCGCTCGCCGCGCTCAAGGTCCCGCCGGGCCCGGCGGCGCGGCCGTATACCCCGCCGCGCTCACCGGCGCCGGGTCAGCGCGTGCTGAGCGGCACGAAGCGGACCGGCGTCCCCGGCGGTGACTGGGCGGCGGCCGGCAGCGAACCCTCGGGGACCACGCCGATGACCGGATAGCCGCCGGTGGTCGGATGGTCGGCGAGAAAGACCACAGGACAGCCGTCCGGAGGCACCTGCACAGCGCCGAGCACCATGCCCTCACTGGGCAGTTCACCGCCGCGGGCCCGGCGCAGCGCCGGGCCCCGCGTGCGCAGCCCGATCCGGTTGGACGCGGGTGAGACGGTGTAACCGCCGCCGAACAACGTACGGAAGGAGTCCGGCGCGAACCAGTCGTCACGCGGCCCGCGCGCCAACGGAAGGATCAACTCGGCTCCGGGACCGGGCAATGCCAGCACGTCGCCCTCGCCGAAGAGGCCGACGAAGTCTCCACCAGAGCTCACGCCGGAACCCCTGATGACGTCCCCGCGACGGCCGCCGACGGGCAGCACGTCACCCCTCGCGAGCGGCGCGGGACCGAGCCCCGACAGCAGATCCGTCGACCTGCTGCCCAGCACCGGCCGTACGGCCACACCGCCGGACACCGCCAGATAGCTGCGCAGCCCCGGCTCCGCCCGCCCCACGTCGAGCACCGCCCCGCCCGGCACCCGTACCGGCGCGCCCCACGCCGCGGGACGTCCGTCCACCCGTACCGCGCACGGCGCGCCCGTCACCGCCACCAGCACCGCGTGCGAGGCCCGTAGCGCGCAGCCGTCGACCGTCGTCTCCAGACCGGCGGCCTCCGCCGGATTGCCGACCAGCCGGTTCGCTGCCCGGAGCGCCGGACCGTCCAGCGCGCCGGACCGCGGCACCCCCAGATGCGCGTGGCCCGGTCGCCCGAGGTCCTGCACGGTGGTGAGTGCCCCCGCTCGTACGACGGCCAACTCGGCCTGCCCTGCCGCCGTGTCCCTCACCCCCGCACCTCCGTGAACCGCACCTCGGTGCCGGGGCTCAGCAGCGCCGCGGGCTCCCGCTCGGGGTCCCAGAGCACGGCGTCCGTCGTGCCGACCAGTTGCCAACCGCCGGGCGAGGAGCGCGGATACACCCCCGCGTACGGTCCGGCCAGCGCGAAGGAGCCGGGCGGTACGGCGGTACGGGGCTCGGCCCGGCGCGGTACGCGCAGGTGCTCGGGCAGTCCGGTCAGATAGCCGAAGCCGGGCGCGAAGCCGCAGAAGGCCACACGGAAGGGCGTCGAGGTGACAGTCCCTGCCACCTCCTCGGGGGAGACCTGCCACAGCCCGGCCACCTCCGCGAGGTCGGGCCCGTCGAAGCGCACCGCGATCTCCACGGCGGCGCCCCGCCCCCGCGGTACCGCGGGCACGTCCCACGCGGCCACCTCGGCGGCGAAGGCCCGCGGATCGGCGAGCCCGCACACCAGCACGGTACGGGCGGCGGGCACGATCTCCGTCACCCCGGCCAGCTCCCCGGCCGCCCGCCTGCGCAGCAACTCGGCGTGCAGCGCCTCCGTCTCCTCACCGGTCGCGGACTCCACCAGTACGGCGTCCGCCCCTGCGCGCAGCACCCGCGGCCCCGCGCCCGCCCCGGAACCCGCCCGGCTCACGCGAAGGCCGCGATCCGCAGACCCGACGCCTCCAGCGACTCCCGGACACGGGCCGCCAGCCGGGCCGCGCCCGGTGTGTCGCCGTGCACGCACAAGGACCGCGCCGCGACCGGCACCGTCTCGCCGGTGATCGCCGTCACCCGCCCGTCGCGGGCGATGCCCACCGAGCGGGCCACCACCTCGTCCTCCGACTCCAGCACCGCGCCCGGCTCGCGGCGCGGGACCAGCGTGCCGCCCGAGGTGTAGGCGCGGTCGGCGAACGCCTCGTGGACCGTGGGCAGCCCTTCGCGGGCCGCCGCGAGCAGCAACTGCGAGCCGGGCAGGCCGAGTACGGGCCGTTCCCCCGCGAGCCGTACGCCCGCGACGACGGCCACCGCCTGCTCGGCGTCGTGCACCGCCCGGTTGTAGAGGGCGCCGTGGGGCTTGACGTACGCCACCGTGGTGCCCGCCGCGCGGGCGAAGACCTCCAACGCGCCGATCTGATAGGCGACTTCGGCGGCCAGTTCCTCCGGAGGCACGTCCATCGAGCGCCGGCCGAAACCGGCGAGGTCGCGGTAGGAGACCTGCGCGCCGATCCGTACGCCCCGCTCCGCCGCCAGTTCGCACACCCGCCACATCGTCGACGGGTCGCCCGCGTGGAAGCCGCACGCGACATTCGCGCTGGTGACGACGGACAGCAGCGCCTCGTCGTCGGTCAGCCGCCAGCGGCCGAAGCCCTCGCCGAGGTCGGCGTTGAGATCGATGACCGCGCCCGGGTCGGCGTCGGGAGCCGTGCCGGGAGGTGTCCGAGGAGCCGTGCCGGGTGCCGCCCCGGTGACCGCGTCCGCCATGATGATCAGCCCGTCCTCGTATCCTCGTATCCGCCTACGAACGGCGCCGAAGGTGCTCCGCGCGCCGCCCGCGAGTCTTCCGTGCCCGTGCCGTACCTGTCGCGGGACCGATCATGGCACTCCCGCGGGCCGACGCGCCGGGTGCCCGCCCCGTGGCGATCCGTGCCGTTTCGTTCGTTGTCGGTGCCACCGCCTAATGTGTGGGGCGTGACCACCACGATCCCGTACTCGCTGCCGGGCGCCGCCCGGCCCGCCCCGGGCCCGGCCGCCGACGAGGGCCTGGCCCGCAGGCTCAAGGCGCTCGCCTGCACGGCGCCGCTGCACGACCTCGACACCCGCAAGGCCAACCTCGCGGGCGAGTACTCGGTGTACGCGATGGCGGAGATCGCGCTGGCCGCGATCGACCTGGTCACGCTCAACATGGACTTCGACACCGGCGCGGACCACGACCAGATAGTGGCCAGACTGCTGCCCCGCGTCGCCGCGCAGGCCCCCGTCCGCGGCCAGGCCGAGCACGAGCGCGTCGCCCGCTGGGTGCTGGAGAATCTGATCAACGTCGGCAGCGCCGACCGCGGATTCCGCGCCGTCTACGGCACGTTCGGCGCCGACGGCGGATATGTGCGGCGGGACTACGACTTCAAGCTGATCGAAGAGGTGCCGGGCCCCGGCGGCAGCGTCTACCTGCGCACCACCGACGAGGCGGTCAACGTCCTGGTCGGCGCGCTCGACACCGACGTCACCAGCGCGCAGATCGCCGCCGAGGTCAAACTGGAGGTGCTGATCAGCCGCGGCAGGCTCGCCGACGCCCAACTCGCCGCGGAACAGGCCAGGTACCGCACCGTGCAGTACGCGGAGACGCTGCGCCGCACCCTGGAGGCCACCCGGCGCAACGTCCGGGCGGTCGACTGGCTGCGGACCGTTCCCGACATGATCGCCGAGGCCCTCGACCACGTCGCCGACCGCTACCGGCACGAGAACGCGATCCTCACCAACATCCGCAAGGCGCGCGACGAGGCGGAGGAGCCGGAGCACAAGCGCCGCGCCGCCGAACTGGTCGACATCGTCAAGGACTGCATCCGGCGGCACACCCAGCTCCAGTCCAGGCTGCTGGAGGCCGGACCGCTGTTCCGCGCCGAGCAGGACCGGCAGGCGTTCGCCGCGCCCCCCGCGCGCGCCGGACTCGACCTGTACGGGCAGCTCGTCGCGCCCCTGCTGCCGATCCCGGTCGAGCGGGCGTCGCGGGTCACCGACGCGTTCTTCGCCCGCGGCGCGGGCCTGCGCACCCCGTCCGCCGTACGCGTCACCGACCTGGTCGAACTGCTGCTCACCCCGCCGCTGGAGCGGGAGCACCTGGGCGCGGAGATGCCGGAGCCCGACCTGGTCGCCACCCCGGACGACAGCCGGTTCAGCGAGGAACAGCTCGAATCCGCGCTCGATCTGCTCGACCTGCCCCACGACGCGCCGCGCCGTCTGTCAGGGCTCCTCGCCGACGCCCGCCGCCGCGACCCCGAACTGCCCTATCTGCTGGCCCTGCTGGCGATCCACGCCGCCTCCCCGCCGGTCGGCACCGCCTACCGCCAGGGCGAACAGCGCCTGCTCTTCGCGGTGGACGACGGCACGCCGCTGGACGACCACGAATTCGGCGGCGCCGACCTCATCGTCGGCACCGCGCGGCTGGACGCGGCGGCGATGACGGCCGCGCGCGCGGAGCCCGTATGAGGCCCGGCACGGCGCCCGCCCGCCGTTTCCGACCCGGCGGCGCGCGACCACGTACGGCGGACGCGACGGTGCCGACCGGCGTCATCGCCTGGACCGAGGAGAGCGAGAAGTGAGCGAGTACCGGGAGACGGCGGCGGACACGCCCGAGACCGCGGCGTACGAGGCCGGGAGCACCGGACCGGCGCGCACCGGGGGAGTGACGCCCGGCGACGCGGCCGACGCCGCCCGCCTCGTGGGCTTCGGGCTCCAGCCCAAGCTGCTGCCCGCCCGCGACGCGGAGTACGCGGAACTGATCCGCCGCCACCGTGAGGACCCCGCCTTCGCGCGCCTGGCCGACGCGGTCGCGGCCGGACTCGGCCTGATCGTGCTGGAGGTCTCGCCCCGCGCCGGAATGGCCCTGGCGGCGGGCGAGGACTCGGTGTTCGCCGTCCGGATGGGCGACTACGCCCGCCGCGCCGCGTCCGACGCCGGCGACCGCTTCCTGCACGGCCTGGCCCACCTCGCCGCGGCGGCGCTCGCCTTCCCGCGCCCCGAAGACCTCGCCGACGACGGCTACATCGGCCGGATCACCGTCAACGGCATCGACGCCTTCATCCGCCAGGCCTGCCGCCGCCTGGAGGAACAGGCCGACGAGACCGGTGAGAACACCGACCCGGCCAGCGACGCACCGGGACTGGAAGCCGCCTGGCGGGTCTACACCCGGCGCAGCGCGACCGGCGCCACCAAGGACGCCCGCAGGCTGGCCAGTTCCACCACCGGCATCATCGGCAAGGCCGTCGCCTTCCTCGTCGACTCCGGCTTCCTCCAGCGCACCGGGGACGAGTCGGGCGGCACCTACCGCACCACCGCCCGCTACCAGTTGCAGGTCCGCGACATGGCGGGCAGCGCCGCCATGGCCGAACTGCTCGACCTCGGCATCGTCCCGGTCGGCGACGGCAGCGCCAGCCTCGTCCCTGCCGCCGCCGACGACAGCGGCCTCGACCTGGCCGCGGACGCGGGTCTGCCGTTCCACGCCCACACCTGACCGGGGCCCGACTCCCACTCGCTCCCGGCCCCACCTGCCCCGGCCCCCCACTCGCCCCCGGCCCCGAGTCCACTTCCGACCTGAACCACGAGCCACGAGAGTCCGCCGCATGTACGAGCTTTCCCGACTCCGCCTCTACTCCATCGGGCCCGCGGGCGCGCGCTACGCCGACACCGTCCTGGACCTGCGGGGCGTCGGCGAGCCGGTGCCGCAACCCGCCCCCGCGCAGGGCGAGTTCTTCGCCGACGAGCCCGCAGGACCGCCGCGCCGCCCGGCGCCCGCGGGCGTGCTCTTCCTGGAGAACGGCGGCGGCAAGTCGGTCCTGCTCAAGCTGATCTTCTCGGTCATGCTGCCCGGCCACCGCAACACCCTGGGCGGCGCAAGCTCCGGCGTCCTGCGGAAATTCCTGCTGGCCGAGGACTGCGGCCACGTCGCCCTGGAGTGGCAGCACACCGTCACCGGCGAGTTGGTCGTGGTCGGAAAGGTCAGCGAGTGGCGGGGCCGCCAGGTCTCCACCGACCCGCGGAAATTCGCCGAGGCGTGGTATTCGTTCCGGCCGGGACCCGGCCTCAGCCTGGACTCGCTGCCGGTCGCCGAGGCCGCCAGCGTACGGCCGCCGGTCGAGGGCATGTCCGGCGCGCGCGGCAGGCGCCGCACCATGAAGGGTTTCCGGGACGCGGTCACCGAGGCGGGCAAGGCGTACCCGCACCTGGAAGTGGTGTGGGAGGAGATCCACGACCGGTGGAACGAACACCTCGGCGACCTCGGCCTCGACCCCGAACTCTTCCGCTACCAGCGGGAGATGAACGCCGATGAGGGCGAGGCCGCGGGCCTGTTCGCCGTCAAGAAGGACTCCGACTTCACCGACCTCCTGCTGCGCGCCGTCACCGACACCCGTGACACAGACGGCCTCGCCGACCTCGTGCACGGCTTCGCCAACAAGCTCGGCCGCCGCGCGGAACTCACCGCGGAACGCGACTTCACCGCGGGCTCGCTCGATCTGCTGGAGCGGATCGTCGAGGCCGCCGCCACTCGCGACCAGGCCCGCGGCGTCCACGCCCAGTCCGAGCGCCGCACCCGCGCCCTGGCCCGTCGCCTGTCCGCCCGCGCCCAGCAGGAGCGCGGCAGGACCGCCGAACTGGCCGAGCACATGGCGCGCGCCGCGCACAGCGTCACCGACGCCGACCAGGCCCGCGGCGGCAGCGCCCTGATCGCCGCCGAACTGGCCTACCGGCACGCCTCGTTGGCGCTGGCCGCGGCGGACAAGAGCGCCGCGGGACTCCGCCGCGAGCTGGGCGACGCCCGTACGCTGCACGCCGCCTGGCAGGCGGCCGAGACCGTACTGCGGCAGCGCGCCGCGGGCGACCGGCTGACCCGCGTCACCGCCGCGATCCGCGAGGCCGAACGCGACGCGGCCCCGGCGCTGGCCGCCCGCACCCGCGCCGCCGCCGATCTCGTACGCGCCCTGCACGCCGCCGCCGGACGCGCCGAGCAGCAGGCCGACGCCGAGGAGGAGCGGTCCGCCGCGCTCCAGGCGGAGGCCGAGGCCGCGCACCGCGACGCGACCGCCGCCGCCACCGAGGCGCAGCGCGCCCGCAGCGAGAGCGGACACCTCGGACAGCGGCTCGCCGAGGTCGAGCAGGAGACCGCGGAGGCGGTCAGCGCGGGCTGGCTCGACGACACCGCACCCGACGCCGACCCGGCCCGCGCGGCCCTCGCCGCCTCCGACGCGGAACAGACCGCGGCGGCCCTGGCCCGTTCCGCCACCGACGCCGCCCACAGCGCCGCCGCCCGCGCCCGCGAGGCCGCCTCCGCCGAGGCCCGCGCCGAACTGGCCGCCGCCCGCGCCGCCGACGCCCTCACCGCAGCGGAAGCCGCCAGAACCGCCGCGACCGTGGCGGCCACCGCGCTCGCCGCCGACCCGCGCCTCGCCGCCCTCCTGAGCGTGCCGGGCCCGCGCGACGGCACGGATTCCGCAGCGGGCCCGGACGTCGGACACCCGGTCGGCGCCCGCGCCGGCAGAACCTCCGACGCCTCGGCCGGTGACAGCGCGACCGGGCCGTACGGCGGTACGGGCCGTGACGCCCGGGACGGCTCGGCAGGACGGCACGGCGGTACGGGCTCCGGCGCCGCGGATACGGCCGCGGGTCGCACCGGCCAGGGCTCGGGAGCCTCCGAGCGGGACGGCGCCGGCGCGTCGCCCCTGCGCCCCTCCGCCGCGCGGCCGTCCGCAGACGGTCCCCTCACCGCCGCGGAGCTCGACGGCTTCGCCGAGCCGCTGCGGGAACTGCTGGACAGCGCCGTCGCCTCCGCCGAGCGCAAACTCTTCGAGCTGCGGACCGCGGCGGCCGACGACGCGCGCATCCTCGCCGCGCTCGGCGACGGCGGCCTGCTGCCGCCCGGCCCCGACGTCCTGGCGACCGTCGAATTCCTGGGGGAGCACGGCATTCCGGCGCTGCCCGGCTGGCGCTACCTCGCACAGGCCGTGGACCCGGTGGACCACGCGGTCGTGCTGGCCTCCCGCCCCGAGTTGGTCGACGGCGTCGTGGTCACGGAACCCGGCTCGTACCAGCGGGCCAGGGACGTGCTGGCGCAGGCCGCCCTGCTGCCGCGCTCGACGGTCGCGGTCGGCACCGCGGCGGCGCTGCTCGCGCCGCCGCCAGCGACGGCGGCGGGCAGCGCGGACCAGGACGTGTTCCTGGTCCCGCCGAACCCGGCGATGCACGACGAACTGGCCGCCGACGGCGAACGCCAGGAGCTGCGGGCCCGCGCCACCGCCCGCGAGGAGGACATCAGGACGCTCGCGGCCCGGCTCGCGCACGACCGGACGCTGTCGGCCCGCCTCGCCTCGTGGCGCGCCTCCTGCCCGCCGGACCGCCTCGCCGAGCTGGAGGCGGAGGTCACCGCCGCGCGGCAGAGCGCGGAGCAGGCCCGCGCGGAGCTGGCCGCGCTGCGCACCGAACGCGCGGAGGCCGAGGCCGCCGCCGCCGAGAGCGCGCGGGACAACGACGCCCGCCGCGCCGCCGCCGAGCAGGCCCGGCGCCGCGCCGACGCGCTCGCCGGTCTCGCCCACCGGCTCCGCGAGCGCGCCAACTGGCAGCGCAGGGCACGGGAGTTGGCCGCCGACGCGGCCGAGGCGGAGACCCGCGCCGAGGCCTGCCTGGCGCAGGCCCGCGCCGCGGACGAGGACCGCCGCGCCGCCCAGCGCGCCTCCGACGACGCCCGCCGCACCGCCCGCGTCCTGCGCGCCGAGCGGTCCGAGATCGCCGGAGCCCCCGACGAGAGCGCGCAGGAAAGGCAAGCAGCGCCCGGGGCCACGGAGTCGCTGCCCGCGCTCCGCGAGGCGTACCACTCGGCCTCCCAGGTGTACGAGAAGGTCGGTGTCGGCGCGGACCTGCGCGCCGAGCAGGCCCGCGCGGAGAGCACCGAGAACGCGGCCCTGGTCGAACTGGACCGGCTCACCAACAAGGTCCGCAGCCGCGCCGCCCAGTTGCTCGAAGGCCCGGACGGCGCCGACGGCCCCTCCCGGCAGGCCGCGGCGGCCCGCGCGGAACAGCTCGTACAGACCCTGGAGTCGCGCGCCTCCACCGCCAGCGAGCAGTTGGGACGGCTGCGCGGCGAGGCGGAACGGCTCGCGCCCGCGGACGGCGACCGGCACACCGACCTGCCCGACGGACTGCTGCCGCGCGACGCCGAGCACGCGCAGGAGCTGCTGCGCGCCGCCAACGCCGAACTGGCCTCCCGCACCGACGCGTTGGAGCAGGCGAGGGCCGCCCACGCCGACATGGTCCACGCCCACCGCGCCGCCGAGGACGCGGCAGGCGGCTTCGACGAGATCGCCGCGATGCTGCGCGACCTGCTGCGGGACAACGCGCCGGGACAGCAGGACGAGGACGAGCCGGAGCCGTACCCCGGCAGTACCGAGGAGGCCCGGCAGGCCGCGGCGGAGGCCCGGCGCGGTCTGCGCGGCTGCGCGGCCGACCTGTCCACCGCGGAGACCCAGCTCCGCGAAGCCTCCGACGTCCTGGTCCGGCACGCCAACGCGGTGCGCTACGAGCAGGTCAGGACGCCCGCGCGGCAGCAGATCAGGGAACTGCCCGCCGCCGCGCTGCCCGAACACGCCGCCGCCTGGGCGACCGCCTTCGCCCCGCGGCTGCGCGTGCTGACCGACGAGCTGACCCAGCTGGAGCGCAACCGCGACAGCATCGTGGACCGGCTGCGCGGCCTGGTCGAGTCCTCGCTCGCCACCCTGCGCTCGGCGCAGCGCCTGTCACGGCTGCCGGAAGGGCTCGGCGAATGGTCGGGCCAGGAATTCCTGCGGATCCGCTTCGAGGACCCGGACCAGTCGGTCCTCACCGAACGCCTCGGCGAGGTCATCGACGAGGCCACCAGAGCCGCCGTACGCAAGAATTCCGACCTGCGGCGGGACGGGATGTCCCTGCTGCTGCGCGGCGTCGGGTCCGCGCTCGAACCGCGCGGCATCGCCGTGGAGATCCTCAAACCGGACGCGGTGCTGCGCGCCGAGCGGGTGCCGGTCGGACAGATGGGCGACGTGTTCTCCGGCGGGCAGCTCCTCACCGCCGCCATCGCCCTCTACTGCACGATGGCCGCGCTGCGCAGCAACGACCGGGGCCGGGACAAGCAGCGGCACGCGGGCACCTTGTTCCTCGACAATCCCATCGGTCGCGCCAACGCCACCTATCTCCTGGAATTGCAGCGCGCGGTGGCCGACGCCTTGGGCGTACAGCTCATTTACACCACGGGACTGTTCGACACCACGGCACTCGCCGAATTCCCGCTGGTGGTCAGGCTCCGCAATGACGCGGATCTGCGGGCGGGCCTGAAATACATCAGCGTCGAGGAGCACCTGCGGCCGGGACTTCCGGTCCCCGACCCGCAGGGCGAGCAGGTGCACGGCGAGATCACCGCCACCCGGATGTACCGACGGCCGCCCGAGCCGAAGCGGGACGGCGAAGACGGGGAATCGGACGTGCCCGTTTCCGGGCCCGCGCGCGCCGCGGTGCCCGAACCGGGCAGGGAACTCCAGCCGGACAGAGGCTAGTCCGGCCCGCCGCCGGCGGTGGCCGCCGCTGATACTGGCCGCCGCCGGTACGGACCGCGATCAGCTCCCGGACCGCCGCCGGACCACCAGGTACCGACGGCAAACCGCGGGCGGCCGGAGTCAGACCCCGAGGTGCCAGGGCAGATGGCGCGGTATGTGCACCCGCCGCGTCGGCCGGCCGCGCGCGGCGGACCGCGCCGCACGGTGCCTCCTGCGCCGCTCCCTGCGCAGGGCACGGGCCGCGCTGCTCGGGCTGGAGAGCACCCCGTTGCGCTGGTTCCACACCTGTCGCGTCACCCACACGTCCAACACCGCCCACGTGGCGACGACGCTGGTGAAGACGGCGGAGATCAGCGCGGGCGCCGACAGCCAGGAGTGTCCGGCGGCCAGCAGTACGGCCATCACCGCGAGGATCAGCGCGACGGCCACGATCAGCACCGCCCGCACCGCCGCCGCTCGTACCGGATCGGGCATTCGGGGAGTGCCGACCGGGTCCTCGGTCCACACCCGCCCTTGTTCGAAGTCCATACAAGGTGCCTGCCCCGAATCTTCACGATGCATTCCGGGGTACGTATCCGGCCAGACCTGCCCAACCCTGCGCACTGGCTTTCGAGTTACCGCATCGGCAGTAGTAGGCTCACGCCGTTTAAACGCGACAGACGATCCCCATACAGGGGAAGACGTTGGGGAGGCCATGCGCTTTCGCGGTACGACGATCCGCCGGAAGATCGTGGCGCTGCTGCTGATCCCACTGGTGTCCCTCACCCTCATCTGGGCCTTCGCCGCCACCATCACCGGGCGCGAGGTGTTCGGACGGCCGGACATCCAGCGAATAGTCGACAACGTCGGCTATCCCGCCGACGACGCGGTACGGAACCTTCAGCAGGAGCGCAGGGTCGCTCTGGTCTTTCTGGCCAACACCCGTGACTCCGAGGCGCGGATCGCCTACGACAAGCAGGAACACGCCACCGACGCGTCCATCGCCAAGATGCGGACGACCATCGACGCGTCCGGCGTCCGCGACGACCTCAACGCGCGGTCCCGCGACCGCCTCGACGACCTCCTCAACGCCGTCGAGGGCCTCACCTCGCTCCGCCAGCGGGTCGACAATCAGCGGATCACCCGCGACGACGCCTACCAGGCGTACAACTCGCTGGTCGATCCCACCTTCGACCTCTTCGAGGAGTACCTCCCGCTCAGCGACGTCACGCTGGACAGCCAGCGGCGCGCGGTGATCGGCCTCTACCGGGCGCAGGAGGAGGTCAGCCGCGAGGACGCGCTGATGGCCGCCGCGATCAGCACCGGCCACACCAGCAAGGACGAACTGCGCTCCTTCACCTTCGCGGTCGCCGAGCAGCGCAACTACTACGCGGTCGACCTCAAGACCCTCACCGACGACGCCCGCGCGCCCTTCGACACGTACTGGCAGAGCGCCAGCGGCAAGGCGCTGCGCGCCGCCGAGGACGCGATCATCGTCGCGGGCGTGGAGGAGGCGCCGGTCGTGGCCGCCCAGAAGGCGTGGCCCGCGACCGCCGCCACCGTGATGACCGACCTCGGCAAGCTCGACGGCGAGGCCATCGCGAAGTTCAGCAAGCAGGCCAGGCCGCTGTCCACCACGCTGGTCGTCGAAGCCGCCGTCATCGGTGTCCTCGGTCTGGTCGCGGTGATCGCCTCGCTGATCGTGTCGGTACGGATCGGCCGCAGCCTGATCCGCGACCTGTCCGGGCTGCGCCGCGAGGCCCAGGAGGTCTCCGGCACCCGGCTGCCCCGCGTCATGCGGCGGCTGGCCGCGGGCGAACAGGTCGACGTCGAGACCGAGGTGCCGCGCCTCCAGTACTCCGACGACGAGATCGGACAGGTCGGCAAGGCGCTCAACACCCTCCAGCGGGCCGCCGTCGAGGCCGCCGTCCGCCAGGCCGACATGCGCAAGGGCGTCTCCGAGGTCTTCGTCAACCTCGCCCGCCGCAGCCAGGTCCTGCTGCACCGCCAGCTCACCTTGCTGGACGCGATGGAGCGCCGCACCGAGAACGCCGAGGAACTGGCCGACCTCTTCCGCCTCGACCACATGACCACCCGCATGCGGCGGCACGCCGAGGGCCTGGTCATCCTCTCCGGTGTCGCCCCCTCCCGGCAGTGGCGCAAGCCCGTCCAGCTCATGGACGTGGTCCGCGCCGCCGTCGCCGAGGTCGAGGACTACGAGCGGATCGAGGTACGGCGTCTGCCCCGGCTGGCCGTCACCGGCTCCGCGGTCGGCGACGTCACCCACCTGCTCGCCGAACTCATCGAGAACGCCGCCGTGTTCTCGCCGCCGCACACCGCGGTACGGCTGCACGGCGAGCCGGTCGCCAACGGCTTCGTGCTGGAGATCGACGACCGCGGCCTCGGCCTGACGCCCGACGCGCTGCTGGAGTCCAACCTCCGGCTGGCCGAGACCCCGGAATTCGAACTGTCGGACACCGACCGGCTCGGCCTGTTCGTGGTCAGCCGGCTCGCGCAGCGCCAGGGCGTCAGGGTCTCGCTGCGGCAGTCCCCGTACGGCGGCACCACCGCCGTCGTCCTCATCCCGGCGAATCTGCTCACCGAGACCGGCGACGACACCGGCGCGACCAAGATCGGTGACCTCACGGAGTCCCGCCCGGCGCGGGTGCCCTCCGACACCGAGCACACCTTCCGGCAGTGGGGCCTGGACGGCATCGGCGGCGAGACGCAGAAGGAGCACGAGGCGCACCCGGCGGACGAACCGGTCGGCGCGCCGGTCGGCGAGGCGGGCGACCCGGAACTCGACGGGCCGCTGCCGTTGCCGCGACGCCGCCGTACCGCGCCCGTACTGGTCTCCGACCGCGGCCGACCGGTCGGCGGACCCTCCGCGCAGACCTCGCAGGCCGACCGGGGAGCGCTGGAACAGGCCGCGGAGCGGGCCGTGGCGCAGGCTCAGGCCCGCGGCGAGTTGTACCCACAGGGCCAGCCGCAGGCGCAGACCCCGGCGCAGGCACCGACTCCGGCCGAGCCCCAGCCGCTGCCCGCGCGCCGGTCCCCGTCTCGGCCCACGCCCGAACCCCCGTCCGGGTCCCAGCCTTTGACGGCCGCGAAGAAGACGACCGCGTCCGGCGCGAGCGGCAGCGGACTGCCCCGCCGGGTCAGGCAGGCCAATCTGGCACCGCAGTTGAGGGTGGAGACCACCGCCCACGACAGCGGCGGCGCGACCGGCGAGGGCGCCGGCCGCGAGCGGTCGGCGGACGAGGTCCGCGACCGGATGGCGGCACTCCAGCGCGGCTGGCAGCGCGGCCGGGAAGTGACCGAGAACGACGGCACGCAAGACGACCCATCGGCATCCGCACCGAGAACGACACCTGAGGGGAACGGTCGATGACCGCACCATCGAGCCCGACACGCGAGCTGAGCTGGCTCCTTGACGATCTGGTCTCGCGCGTGGCCAGCATCCGCAAGGCCCTGGTCCTCTCCGGCGACGGCCTGGCCATCGGCGCGTCGGACGGACTGACCCGCGAGGACTCCGAGCACCTCGCCGCCGTCGCATCCGGCTTCCACAGCCTCGCCAAGGGCGTAGGACGGCACTTCGAGGCCGGACGCGTCCGGCAGACCATGGTCGAACTGGACGACGCCTTCCTCTTCGTGACGGCGGCGGGCGACGGAAGCTGCCTGGCCGTACTCAGCGCGGCCGAGTCCGACGTCGGCCAGGTCGCGTACGAGATGGCGCTACTGGTCAAGCGGGTCGGTGCCCACCTGGGCACCGCGGCTCGGAACGACGGCGGCGCGGCACTCAGCGGCTGACCGGATGATCTGACAACGGGGTGACGGGTGTCATGACTTCTGATTCGGACCGGTGGTACGACGACGCGGCAGGACCGGTGGTGCGGCCCTATGCGATGACAAGGGGCCGCACCAGCAACGCCGCTGAGACGAAGATCGACCTGATCGCCTTGGTGATCACGGAGACCGAGGCCGGGGACGACGGAGGCGCGCAGGACGACCACACGCTGTCACCCGAGCACCTCGACATCGTCGAACGCTGTCAGGTCCAGGCCGTCTCCGTCGCGGAGCTGGCCGCCGACCTCGACCTGCCGGTCGGGGTGGTCCGCGTCCTGGTCGGGGACCTGCTGGAGGCGTCGCACGTACAACTCCACCAGCCGGTCCCACCGGCCGAGTTGGTGGACGAGAACATCCTGCGCGAGGTCATCAACGGGCTGCGCGCGCTGTAGTGGATCGTGATCCACTGCGGCGTGCCGGTCATGTTCGAACAGGGCTAGGCTCTCCGCAGACGTACGACCAAGCGCAACCGACGGACAGATCGACGTACAACTGACAACGCCGGCAGGGAAGTAGACACAACATGGCTTTCGCGCGATCGGATCGCCGCCGCAAGCCGTCCGCCGACGAGCCGGTGGCGCTCAAGCTGCTGGTGGCGGGCGGCTTCGGCGTGGGCAAGACCACGCTGGTGGGCGCGGTCAGCGAGATCAGGCCGCTGCGCACCGAGGAGTCGCTCAGCGAGGCGGGCCGCCCGGTGGACGACACCGAGGGCGTGGAGGGCAAGCGCACCACCACCGTCGCCATGGACTTCGGGCGGATCACGCTCAGGGACAACCTGGTGCTGTATCTGTTCGGTACGCCAGGACAGGACCGGTTCTGGTTCCTGTGGGACGAGTTGGCGCAGGGCGCGCTCGGCGCGGTCGTGCTCGCCGACACCCGCCGCCTGGAGGACTGCTTCGCGGCAGTCGACTACTTCGAGCGGCGCGGCATCCCCTTCACGGTCGCCGTCAACTGCTTCGACGGCGCCGAGTTGCACGCGCCGGACATCGTGCGCGACGCCCTCGACCTGGACGCCTCGGTGCCGGTGGTGATGTGCGACGCGCGCGAGCGGGACTCGGCGAAGAACGTCCTGATCACCGTGGTGGAACACGCGGCGCAGATGGCGACGGGGCGCAAGGAGCCCGCAGCCACCTGAGCCCGGCGGCTGCCTGGGGTCGGACGCTTCCTCGGACCGGCCGCCACCTGAGCCCGGTATTTCCGAGAGGCGGTCACCGGCCGCAGTTCGGAGCCGATCGCTACCTGGCGGGGCCCTCCTCGCCGTCCTCCTCCAGCCAGCCGAAGCTCCGCTCGACGGCCATCTTCCAACGCCGGTAACCGAGTTCACGTCGCGACTGCGCCATGCGCGGCTTCCACTCGGTGTCGCGCTCCCACTGCGCCCTGAGCGTGTCGAGGCCGTCCCACACGCCGGTCGCCAGACCCGCCGCGTAGGCCGCGCCGAGGCTGGTGGTCTCGGCGACGACCGGCCGGACCACCGGCACGCCCAGCACGTCGGCCTGATGCTGCATCAGCAGGCTGTTGACGGTCATGCCGCCGTCCACGCGCAGTTCGGCGATGCGTACGCCGGAGTCCTCCTGCATCGCGTCGACCACCTCGCGGGTCTGCCAGCTCGTGGCCTCCAGCACGGCCCGCGCCAGGTGCGCCTTGGTGACGAATCCGGTGAGCCCGGTGATCACACCGCGCGCGTCGGACCGCCAATAGGGCGCGAACAGCCCGGAGAAGGCCGGCACGACGTAGGCGCCGCCGTTGTCGGGCACGCTCGCGGCCAGCGGCTCGATCTCGTCCACGCCGCGGATGAGGCCGAGTTGGTCGCGCAGCCAGTGCACGAGGGCCCCGGTGATGGCGATCGAGCCCTCCAGGCAGTACGCGGGCCGGTCGCCGCCGAGCCGGTAGCCGACGGTGGTGAGCAGACCGCTCTTGGACGGCACCGGCCGTGCCCCGGTGCTCATCAGCAGGAAGCTGCCCGCGCCGTAGGTGTTCTTGGCCTCGCCGGTCTCGAAGCAGGTCTGTCCGAAGAGCGCGGCCTGCTGGTCGCCGAGCGCGGCGGCCACCGGCACGCCCGCGAGCCGTCCTACGGCGGTGCCGTACACCTCGGCGGAGGACCGTATCTCCGGCAGGACGGCCTCGGGGATGTCCATGGCGGCCAGGATCGCCGGGTCCCAGTCCAGCGTGTCGAGGTCCATCAGCAGGGTGCGCGAGGCGTTGGTGACGTCGGTGACGTGGAGGCCGCCGTGGACGCCGCCGGTCAGATTCCACACCAGCCAGGAGTCGACGGTGCCGAAGGCGATCTCGCCGTTCTCCGCGCGCCGCCGCAGTCCTGGCACATGGTCGAGCAGCCAGGCCACCTTGGGCCCGGAGAAGTACGGCGCCAGCGGCAGACCGGTGGCGTCGCGGAACCTGTCCTGGCCGTTGGGGCCGCCGAGTTCGGCGCACAGCGCCGAGGTGCGGGTGTCCTGCCAGACCAGCGCGTTGTGCACCGGGCGTCCGGTCGAGCGGTCCCAGAGCACCGTCGTCTCGCGCTGGTTGGCGATCCCGAGGGCGCTGAGCTGGTCGGGGCGCAGTCCGGCCCTTGCGAGCGCGCCCGCCGCCACGGCCTGCGTCTTCGCCCAGATCTCGGTCGCGTCGTGCTCCACCCAGCCGGGCCTGGGGAGGATCTGCCGGTGGTCGCGCTGGTCGGCGGCGACGATCCGGCCGCCGCTGTCGAAGACGATGCATCGGGTGGATGTGGTGCCCTGGTCGATGGCGGCTACGTAGCTCACGGGCTGGTCGCTCATGTCGGTCTCCCTTGCCCGGTCCGCGCGGGACCGTGTCGGGAACGGGCGGCAGCGCGGACCGCCGGTGGCCGGCGCCCCTCCCGCCGACCGGCTCCGCGCCCCCGGAAGTGTTCTCCAGCGGTGACGGAGCGTCAAGAAGCCTGACCGATCAGGTCACTTCACGGCGGAGCCGCGACCGATCCCGACCGTTTGACCCGACACACATCGGTACGGTCCGGCCCGGTGCGCGTTCGCCCGGCCCGTCCGACCCGGTACGCGTCCGCCCAACCCGTACGATCCGCTCCGCGTCCCCCCGTGCCCGGTCACTTCACCACGACCACCGCGGAGCCGTGCCCGAACAGCCCCTGGTTCGCGGTGATTCCGAGCCGCGCGCCCGCGACCTGCCGCCCGTCCGCCCGGCCGCGTATCTGCCGCACCAGCTCGCAGACCTGCGCGATGGCCTGGGCGGGTACGGCCTCGCCGAAGGACGCCAGGCCGCCGCTGGTGTTGACCGGAATGGCGCCGCCCAGCGCGGTCGCCCCCGACCGCAGCAGCTTGGCGCCCTCACCCGCCGGGCACAGGCCCAGGTCCTCGTACCACTGGAGTTCCAGGGCGGTCGACAGGTCGTAGATCTCCGCCAGGTCGAGGTCTCCCGGCGCGATCCCGGCTTCCTCGTACGCCGCAGCCGCGATCGAGGCGCGCGGCTCCCGTTCGGGCGGGGACACGGCGACGGCGGAGTCACTCGCGATGTCCGGCAAGTCCGGTACGGTGCGCGGGTATTGGGGGGTCACGGTGGAGACCGCGCGGATCCGTACCGGGGTGCAGGTGTGCCGCCGGGCGAAGTCCATGCTCGACAGCACGAGCGCGGCGCCGCCGTCCGAGGTGGCGCAGATGTCCAGCAGCCGCAGCGGATCGGCGACGACCGCGGACCCCGCGACCTCTTCGGCGCTGACCGGCTCGCGGTAGCGGGCCAGCGGATTGGCCGCGCCCGCACGGGAGTTCTTGACCTTGACCTGCGCGAAGTCGTCGAGCGTGTCACCGTGCACGGCCATCCTGCGGCGCGCGTACAGGCCGAAGTAGCCGGGGTTGGTGGCGCCGAGGACCCGGAAGCGCAGCCAGTCGGGGTCGTCGGGCCGCTCGCCCCCCGCGGGGGCGAAGAAGCCCTTGGGCGCGGAGTCGGCGCCCACCACGAGCGCCACGTCGGTGAGGCCCGCCAGGATCTGCGCGCGGGCGGTCGCGATGGCCTGCGCCCCGGAGGCGCACGCGGCGTAGACGCTGGTGACGCGGGCGCCCTGCCAGCCGAGCGCCCGCGCGAAGGTCGCGCCCGCCACGTATCCGGGATAGCCGCCGCGTACGGTGTCGGCGCCCACCACCGACCGCACCTCGCGCCAGTCGAGGCCCGCGTCCGCGAGGGCCGCGCGGGCGGCGGCGACCCCGTATTCGGTGAACGGCCGCCCCCACTTGCCCCAGGGGTGCATGCCGGCGCCGAGCACCGCGATGTCGGCGGTCATCGGGCACCGCCCACGGGCCGCCAGTTCCAGGTGCCGCGCCCGGTGTCGGCGCCGCCCGTACCGTCGGCTCCCGGCTCCCCGAGCACCCCGGGCACCAGCTCGACCGGCATCCCGACCGCGAGATCGGCCGGGGTCACTCCGGGCGCCGCCTGGCCCAGCACGACCATCCGCTCGTCCGCCAGCTCGACGGCGACCAGGGTGTACGGCTGCCACGCGCGCTCGGGGTCCGAGGGATACGGCGGCGGCGTCCGGTAGCGGGCGTCGGTGTACGACCAGACGTGCCCGGTCCTGGACAGCGGGAAATCGTCCAAGTCGGTACCCGCGCACGCGGGGTTGCGGCAGAAGGAGTCCTCACGGGGGAAGAACACGCTTCCGCAGTCGCGGCACCGGGTGCCGAGCAGCCGGAAGTCGGCTCCCGTCCCCTCGGTGAACCAGCCCTCGACCACCGGCGGTGTGCGCCTGTGCTGCTCCACGCGGCCTCCCCGACTCGCCGTCTGACGGATCGTCAGAAGTGTGCCACGGGCAGCCCGTCGGCGGAACAGCGCTGGCCTGAATGGACCGGTGCGAGGCGGTGTCAGGCGTCGTCGCCCGTGCCGCCCTGCTCCGCCAGCCACTTGTCCGCCGTCTCGGCCAGTTCGGCGTCCCGTCCGGCGAGCATGGTGGTGATCATCTTGACGTCGCCGCGCAGCGACCACGCCGGGTGCCCGAAGGTCGCCGGATTGTTCTTCTCGATCAGGAAGTGGGCGGGCCACGCCGTTCCGTACCCGATCAGCGGCAGCGCCGCCGCGTACCGCTTGCGGCCCCGCGCCAGGCCGTACCCGGTGACCGCGAGGCCGGTGAGCGTGCCCGCCAGGTGCACCCAGCGGGTGGCGGCCTTCGAATGCATCGCCACGTAGTACGGCCAGAACTCCTCGAAAGTGCTGAACGTCTGCTTCGTCATTGCCGCAGAGTAGCGCCGCCGCTGGACGGTGTCAGGGGTCGGTGCTATGGTCTTCTCGTATTGAGAATGACTCACCCTGAGAACAACATGCGGGGTGGGTTCGGCGCGAGACGGGGGCGATCATGACGGACGCGGTGAACACGCCGGAGACGGCGGGGGAGTCGGCGGCGCGACGGGAGCGGGACTTCCTCGACTCCTACGATCCGCGCGCCTTCGACCCGATCGCCGTGACCGTCGACATCGTCGCGCTGACCCTGCGCGCCGACCGGCTGCACGTACTGGCCGTCGAGCGGGGCGGACCGCCGTTCGCGGGGGAGCGGGCGCTGCCGGGCGGATTCGTCCGCGCGGGACGCGAGTCCCTGGACGAGGCGGCGGCACGGGAGTTGGCCGAGGAGACCGGCCTGGACGCCACGGCGCTCGGCCGGGTCCACCTCGAACAGCTCGGCTCCTACGGCGTCCCCGACCGCGACCCGCGCATGCACGTGGTCTCGATCGCGTACCTCGCCTTCGCGCCGGGACTGCCCGATGCCACGCCGGGAAGCGACGCCGCGGGCGCCGCCTGGATCCCCGTCGAAGCAATCCTCCCGAAAGGGCAACCGGACACGGCGCCGCCGCGTCCCTTCGAGCAGGGTCGGCGGACCGGAATCTACGGGGGTGGTACCGGCCGCCGGCCCGCTTCTCACGGGAGCGCTCCCCGGCTCGCCTTCGACCACGACCGCATCCTCGCGGACGGTCTGGAACGCGCCCGCGGAAAAATCGAGTACACCCCGTTGGCCACGGCTTTCCTCGGCGAGACCTTCACCATCAGCGAATTGCGCGCGGTCTACGAGACGGTGTGGGGCGCGCCGCTGCACGCGGGAAACTTCCACCGCAAAGTGCTCTCCGTGCCGGGCTTCGTGGAGTCCACCGGCGAGACCGACAGCCGCCCCGGCAGCAAGGGCGGTCCGCGCGCCCGTCTCTACCGGGCAGGCGATGCCCGGTTGCTGCACCCGGCGCTGCTCCGCCCCGACCGGGAGGACGACGTCCGATGACCGCCACCACGAATCCGCTCGGTGACCCGGCCGGTGACCGGACCAACGGCCCGACGCGTGGCGCGAGTCGCGAACCCCTCGGCGACCCCGGCAATGACCCGGCGGGCGCACCGATACGCACCTTCGAGGACGCCCTCTCCGCCCTCGACGCCGATTTCCCGGTCGACGCCCACGACGCGGTCCGCCACTACCGGCGGCTCGCCCGGCTGTTGCACCCCGACGCCGCACCGCCCGGCCGCACCGCGGAGGCCGCCGCGGCCTTCGCCCGGCTGTCCGCCCGCCACCACCACACCGACGAAAGGGTCACCGCTCCCACCGTCACCACCGCGGACCGCCGCTACGTCCTCGGCCCGGTCCTGGCCACCGGCGACCTCGCCGTCCTGCGGACCGCCCACTACGACGAGGACGGCGACCGGCGCGAGGCCGTACTGAAGATCCCGCAACGGCCCCGTGACAACGACCTGTTGGAGCACGAGGCCGACGTGCTGCGCCGCCTCGACACCGTCGGCGAACGGCGGCACCGCGCGTACGCCCCGCAACTGATCGAGAGCTTCCGGCACCGCGACACCGACGGCGTCGAGCGGCACGTCAACGCGCTCGTACCGCTCACCGGCTTCCACACGCTCGCCGAGGTCGCCGCCGCCCACCCGGACGGCCTCGACCCGCGCGACGCGGCCTGGATGTGGCGCCGCCTGCTGACCGCGCTCGGCTGGGCCCACCGCGCCCGGCTGGTGCACGGCGCCGTCTTCCCCGAACACGTCCTCATCCACCCCGAGTTGCACGGCCTGGTCCTGGTCGACTGGTGCTACGCGACCGCCTTCGACACCCATGTGCCGGTCCTCGTCGACCGGCACAGGGACGCCTATCCGCCCGAGGTCCCGGAGCGCCGACCGGCCTCCCCGGCCACCGACATCCACCTCGCCGCGCTCTGCGTGCGGCAGCTCATGGGCGACCGTGCACCGGCGCCGATGCGCGCCTTCCTGCGCGCGTGCGTCCTGCCCTCGCAGAACGCCCGCCCGCAGGACGCGTGGCAGCTCCTCGGCGAGCTGGACGACCTGCTGGAACGGCTCTACGGGCCGCGCACCTTCCGCCCGTTCGTCATGCCGCACATCTGACAACCGCGACACCACCACCACGACACAAGGGGGAACCACCATGGGCAGCGGAAGCTGGTCCACCAATGTCTACGACGCCGCCGCGCGCTACCGCGCCGCGTCCGGCTCCGGCGCCTTCGCGTACAGCGACCACGTCACCGGCTCGTCCCCGCGCAGCAGTTGGAAGGCCCACCCGTCACTCGACCCCAAGAACATCACCCTGCGGGAGAGCCGCGACTCCGCGGAACACCCCACCTCGCTCGCCATCGCCGTGCTCTTCGACGTCACCGGCTCGATGCGCACCGTCCCGCAGGTGCTCCAGACCAAGCTCCCCGAACTGTTCGGCCTGCTGCTGCGCAAGGGCTACACCGAGCACCCGCAGGTGATGTTCGGCGCGGTCGGCGACGCCACCTGCGACCGGGTGCCCCTCCAGATCGGGCAGTTCGAGTCCGACAACCGGATGGACGACGACCTCGGCAACATCCTCCTGGAGGGCGGGGGTGGCGGCCAGATGAGCGAGTCGTACGAACTCGCGCTCTACACCATGGCCCGGCACACCGCGCTGGACTGCCACGAGAAGCGCGGGCGGCGCGGCTACCTGTTCCTCATCGGCGACGAGATGCCGTACGGCAAGGTCAAGGCGCGCGAGGTGTGGGACGTCCTCGGCGAGCGCATCCCGCAGGACATCCCGATCACCGACATCGTCGCTGAACTCAAGCGCACCTACCACGTCCACTACATCCTCCCGGCGGGCTCGTCCTACGTCGGCAACACCGAAGTGCTGGGCATCTGGCGGAAGTTGCTCGGCCAGAACGTCATCGAGCTGGACGACCTCGACGCGGTCTGCGAGACCATCGCGCTGACCGTCGGCCTCGGCGAGGAGGCGATCGACCTCGCCGCGGGCCTGGCCGACCTGGCCGACGTCGGCTCGGCGGCGGGCGACAGCGTCAGCAAGGCGCTCGCCGGACTCGACCGCGGCAGGGACGGCGCGGCCCGCGGCAGCGCCCTCGCCGTCTCCGACGCGCCCCTCACCGACGGCGACACGGGTCCCGCCACCACCACGAGGCTGTAGTGCACACCATCGTCGTCGACCTCGGATTCGGGGACGCGGGCAAGGGCGCCACCGTGGACCGGCTCTGCCAGGACGGTACGGTCCAGGCGGTCGTCCGGTTCAACGGCGGCGCCCAGGCCGCGCACAACGTCGTCACCGCCGACGGCCGCCACCACACCTTCGCGCAGTTCGGCTCCGGCACGCTGCGCGGGGTCCGCACCCACCTGTCGCGGTTCATGACCGTCGACCCGCTCGCGCTGGCCGCCGAGGCCGACCACCTGCGCACGGTCGGCGTCCCCGACCCGTACGCCCTGCTGTCCGTCGACCGCGCGGCGCCGATCGCCACCCCGTACCACGCCGCCGCCAACCGGCTGCGGGAGCAGGCGCGCGGCGCCGACCGGCACGGCTCCTGCGGGATGGGCGTGGGCGAGGCCGCCGCGTACGCGCTCGCCCACCCCGGCGACGCGCCGACCGTCGGCGACTGCGCGTCGCGCCCCCGGCTGCTGCGTCAACTTCGCCTGCTGCGCGACCGGTTGGCGGACGAGCTGGGCCCGCTGCCCGCGCCGCCGGTCGAGGACTGCGCGGAAGTCCTCGCCGCCTTCGCCCGTACGGTCACCCTCACCGACGGCGCCGCGCTGCACGACCTCCTGCGGCGGGGCCCGGTGGTCTTCGAGGGCGCCCAGGGCGTCCTCCTGGACGAGTGGCACGGCTTCCACCCGTACACCACCTGGTCCACCACCACCTTCGCCAACGCCCAGACGCTGCTGGCCGAGGCGGGTACACCAGGCGAGGCACGGCGGCTCGGCGTCGTGCGCACTTACACCACCCGGCACGGACCGGGCCCGCTCGTTACCGAGGACCCGGAGCTGACACCGCTGCTGCCCGAGCCGCACAACGGCCACGGCCGCTGGCAAGGCGCCTTCCGTACCGGCCACTTCGACGCCGTCGCGCACGCGTACGCCGTGGAGGTCTGCGGGGGAGTGGACGCCCTCGCCGTCACCCACCTCGACGCGCCCGCCCGCGCCCGCGGCCTGCGCATCTGCCGCGCCTACGGCATCGACGGCACCCTCGTCGAACGCATCGCGCCGGGTCCACCCGGCGACCTGGCCCGCCAGGCCGCCCTCACCGCGCGCCTCCAGCGCGCCCGCCCGGCCCTGTGGGACACACCCGGACGCGACCCGCGCCGCTGGTCGGACGCGATCGGCGCGGCCCTGGGCGCCCCCGTCCTGCTGGAGTCCTCGTCCCCGACCCGCCAGGTCCTGCGCAAGCCGCCCCTCGGCCCCGAAGCTGGCCCGACCCGTAGGCCCGCCTCGGAACCCGCCCGTCACCCCACCCGCACGACCGCTCTCCGATAAGGTCCCGCCGTGGCCGAGGACTCTCACTGCTCGTCATGCGGCGCGCCCTTCGGCGCCGACCCCGGATGGCCGCGCACCTGCGGAAACTGCGGGGCCGTCAGCTACCGCAACCCGCTGCCCGTCGCCGTCGCCCTGCTCCCGGTACGGCACACCGACGGCACGGGGCTCGTCGTGATCCGCCGGACGATCGAGCCGCGCCTGGGTCAACTCGCCCTGCCCGGCGGTTTCATCGACTTCGGCGAGAGCTGGGAGCAGGCCGTCGTCCGGGAGCTGTCGGAGGAGACCGGCATCCGCGCCTCGGCGGCGGACGTCACCCTCGCCGACGCGCTCACCGACGAGGACGGCGGATATCTGCTGCTGTTCGGCCTGCTGCCGGAGCGCGGCGCGGCCGAACTGCCGCCGTCCGCACCGACCGACGAGACCGACGGGCACCAGATCCTGCCGCGCCCGGCCGAGTTGGGCTTCCCCCTGCACACCCTGGCAGCCCGCCGCTGGTTCGACGGCGCTTACGACACGGTGCCGCGCACCCGGTAACCGACCCGCTTCTACGACACGGCGCCGCGCACCCGGTAACCGGTCGGCCCCTACGACGCCGTGCCGCGCATCCGTACCCGGTAGCCGACCGGTTCCCCGGCGTCCGCGCCGTCCCGCTCCACCACGACCTCGCCGTCCGCCCACCGAGAGGTGAACCGTTCCATCCGCGCGGTGCCCCAGCCCTCCGGGTCACCGCTGAAGACGACACCGCCCCCGGTACGGCCGAGTCGCGGCGCCCACACCTCCAGTTCGACCTCGCCGTCCGTCCCGGCCACCGGCACGATCGCACCCGCCCGCGCCAGTACCGGAATCCGGCCCAGCGGCGCGTCGAGCAGCACCTGACCGGGCCCGCGGTGCGCCGTACCGGTCGCGGTGTCGTACCACAGGCCGCGCGGCAGCCGTATCGCCCGCGTCAGCGAACCCGGTTCGAGCACCGGAGCCACCAACAGCGCGTCGCCCAGCAGGAAAGCGTCACCGCATTCGCGCAACGCCCGGTCACCCGGCGCGTTCCACCACAGCGGGCGGACGTACGGGGCGCCGGTGCGGTGCGCGATGTGCGCCAGCGACTCCAGATACGGCAGCAGCCGCACCCGCTCGGTCAGCGCGGCCCGCGCGTGCTCCAGCACCTCGGGGCCGAACTCCCACGGCTCGCGCCGCCCCGCGTCGATCGCCGAATGGGTGCGGAAGAACGGCAGATACGCGGCCAGTTGGAACCAGCGCAGATACAGCTCGGGCGACGGTGAACCGGTGAAGCCGCCCACATCGGGGCCCGAGTACGGCACCCCGCACAGGCCGAGCCCGAGGACCAGCGCCAGGGACGCGCGCAGCCCCGACCAGCCGGTCGCCACATCGCCCGACCAGGTGCCGCCGTACCGCTGCATGCCCGCCCAGCCGGAGCGCGAGAAGAGGAACGGCCGCTGTTCGGGGCGCAGTTCGCGCAGCCCCTCGTAGCCCGCGCGGGCCATCGTCAGGCCGTACACATTGTGCGCCTCGCGGTGGTCGCCGCCGCGGCCCTCCAAAGAGTGCCGCGCCGAGCGCGGCAGGGTGTTCTCGCCGAAGGACACGAAGGACACCGGCTCGTTCATGTCGTGCCAGACCCCGGAGAAGCCCTGGTCGAGGCGCTCGGCGTACAACCGGCCCCACCACGCCCGCACCTGGGGGTCGGTGAAGTCGGGGAAGGCCGCGTCGCCCGGCCAGACCACGCCGTTGACCTCCCGGCCCCGCGCGTCCCGCACGAACGCGCCTTCCTCGGTGCCGCTGTCGTAGACCGCCACACCGGGCTCCGCCTTCACCGCCGGGTCCACGATCGACACCATCCGGATCCCGGACTCGGCCAACTCCGCGGCCAGACCGGGCAGATCGGGAAACCGGCCCTTGTCGACGGTGAAGACCTGGTGGCCGTCGAAGTGGTCGATGTCCAGATGCAGCACCGACAGGGGCAGTTCGCGCTCACGGTAGCCCGCCACGACCCGCCGCACCTCCCGCTCGCTGCCGAAGCCCCAGCGCGAGTGGTGGTGTCCCAGCGCCCAACTCGGCGGCAGCGCGGGCCTGCCGGTCAGCGCCGTCCAGCCGTTCAGTACCCGCGACGGCGTACCGGTGATCACCCAGTAGCGCAGCGGCCCGCCGTCCATCCGCAGCTCGCAGCCGCCCGGCCGGTCGTGGCCCGAGCCCGCGCCCTCCTCGCCGTCCCGCAGCGTCACCCTGCCGTCCCACGTGTTGTCGTGGAAGACCAGATGGCAGCCCGCGTCGGCGACCACGAGCTGCACCGGCATGGTGATGTACAGCGGGTCGTCGCCCGGCTCGAAGGAGCCATCCGGGTCGGTGTTCCACAGCCGGTAGCCGCCCGCGGGCAGCCGCGGCCCGACGGCCCGGCCGCCGAGCCCGTACACCCGCGCGTCGGCCGGGGTCTCCGAACGCTGCACCCAGCGCGCGCCCACCCCCGGCTCACCGCCGGTCGGCTCCCACCAGCGCGGCGGCAGCTCCCTGCGCAGCAGCACGCCGCCAGGCGTGCGGATCTCCACCGCGCCGTGCCGCGACACCAGGACGGTGACGCGCTCGGACACCACCCGCCAGCCGTCCTTGTCCGGTTCGAGAATCGCCCGCAGATCCGCCTCGGGCCGGCCGCCGGCCAGCGCGTACGACGGGTCGGGATCCGCGCCGTCCCAACCGCAGAAGACAGCGCCGCCGATCGCCACCCGTACCCGCAGCACCGAGCGCGCGAACCGCACCCGGCCGCCGCCGGGCAGCGGCTCCACCTCCTGCGCGGCGCCCGGCACCCGGGCGCGCTCGGCGCCGCGCCGCGGCAGATCCCGCGCGTCCGTGCGCTGCCGCCGCCAGGCCGAGCGTGTGGCACGCCAGCCCTCGGCGGAACCCGCCGTCCGCACCGACCGCAGCAGGTCCCGAGCGTCCATGCCCCCACCCTTCCATCGAAACCGCCGGTCGCGCCGCTCGTTCAGCCACCGTTCACCTGGAGGAGGCGGTGTGTGACCCGCGCCGGTCGCCGACGCCGCCGACCCGGACCGCACCCCGCGCGCCCGTGCCCTCCGGCGGCGGGGCCGGGCCCGCGCGGGCCCGGTGAGTGATCTTCCCAGGGATCTTGGCGGGAACCTCGGCGGAAGCCGGAAACAGGGCTTCCGTCGCCACCTCGCTGTCCGGGCCACCCCCTCGGAACCCCTCGTCAGAGCCCTTGCCGACCCCCGCCGCGCGACCCGTGGGCCACCCCGCCCTGGCGCCGAAGACGATCACATGGCATCGTCCTGCCCAGGCCCGGGGCGGGACATTCCGCCCGCAGGGGACCAGCCGCAGATACGCGACGACGCGTACCGTCCGGGGAGCCGCCCATATGACCACCACGCCCGAGCCCGCCGACAGCCCGGCGCCCCTGTGGACGCCGGGACCCGAGCGGATCGCCCGCGCGCAGGTGACCCGGTTCCAGGACTGGACGGCCGAGCGGTACGGCGCCCCGGCCGCCGTCCCCGGTGACCCAGCCGCGAGCTACCACGCGCTGCACGCCTGGTCGGTCCGCGACCCCGACGCCTTCTGGCGCGCGATCACGGAGTGGTACGACGTCCGCTTCAGCACCCCGTACGAGACGGTGCTCGCCGACGCCTCGATGCCCGGCGCCCGCTGGTTCCCCGGCGGGACCCTCAACTACGCGGAGCACGCGCTGCGCCCGGCCCTCGACCCGGCCCGCGCGGACACCCCCGCCCTGCTGCACCTGGACGAGAGCCACGAGACCGGCACGGTGAGCTGGGCCGAACTCAGCCGCCAGGTCTCCTCGCTCGCCGCGGCCCTGCGCCGCCTCGGCGTCACCCCCGGCGACCGCGTCAGCGGCTACCTGCCCAACATCCCGCAGGCCGTCGTCGCGCTGCTCGCCACCGCGGCCGTCGGCGGCGTATGGACCTCCTGCGCCCCGGACTTCGGCGCCCGCGGCGTCCTCGACCGCTTCCAACAGGTCGAGCCCGTCGTGCTGTTCACCGTGGACGGCTACCGCTACGGCGGCAAGCGGCACGAACGGACCGACGTCGTCACCGAACTGCGGGCAGGGCTGCCCTCGTTGCGCGCCACCGTGCACATCCCGCTGCTCGGCACGGCCGCACCCGAAGGCGCCCTGGACTGGGCGGACCTGACCGCCGACGACACCGCGCCCGGGTACGAGGCCGTGCCCTTCGACCACCCGCTGTGGGTGCTCTACTCCTCCGGCACCACGGGACTGCCCAAGGCCATCGTGCAGTCCCAGGGCGGCATCCTGCTCGAACATCTCAAGCAGACCGGCCTCCACCTGGACCTCGGCCCGGACGACCGCTTCTTCTGGTACACCTCCACCGGCTGGATGATGTGGAATTTCCTGGTCTCGGGACTCCTGGCCGGTTCCACCGTCGTGCTCTACGACGGCAGCCCCGGCTACCCCGACGTCGCCGCCCAGTGGCGGGTGGCGGAACAGACCGGCACCACCGTCTTCGGCACCTCCGCCGCGTATGTGATCGCCTGCCGCAAGGCGGACATCCACCCCGGCCGTGACGTCGACCTGTCGGCCGTCAAGTGCGTGGCCACCACCGGCTCGCCGCTGCCGCCCGACGGATTCCGCTGGCTGCACGACGAGGTCAAGGAAGACCTGTGGATCGCGTCGGTCAGCGGCGGCACCGATGTGTGCAGTTGCTTCGCGGGCGGTGTCCCCACCCTCCCCGTGCACATCGGTGAGCTCCAAGCGCCGTGCCTGGGCACCGACTTGCAGGCGTGGGACGCGCAGGGCCGCCCGGTCGTCGACGAGGTCGGCGAGCTGGTCGTCACCAACCCCATGCCGTCCATGCCCATCAGGTTCTGGAACGACCCGGACGGCGCCCGCTACCGCGAGAGTTACTTCGAGATGTTCCCCGGCGTGTGGCGGCACGGCGACTGGATCACCCTCACCTCGCGCGGCACCGTCGTCATCCACGGTCGCTCCGACTCCACCCTCAACCGCCAGGGCGTCCGCATGGGTTCCTCCGACATCTACGAGGTCGTCGAACGCCTGCCGGAGATCCGCGAGTCGCTGGTCATCGGGATCGAACAGCCCGACGGCGGCTACTGGATGCCGCTGTTCGTGCAGCTCGCCGACGGCGCGGAACTGAACGACGCGCTGCGCGACCGGATCCGCACCGCGATCCGCGCCCAGCTCTCGCCGCGCCACGTACCCGACGAGGTCATCGCCGTCCCCGGCGTCCCCCACACCCTCACCGGCAAGCGCATCGAGGTCCCCGTCAAACGGCTCCTCCAGGGCACCGCGCTCGACAAGGCCGTCAACCCGGGCTCGGTGGACGACCTCGGGGTGCTGCGCTTCTACGAGCGGCTCGCCGCCGAACGCGCGAAGGGCCGCTCGTAGAAGGTCACTTCAGGCGCCGACGGTCACGTCAGCGCCGCCGTCATCCGGTGTACGCCGCGAAGATCTTCGAGAACTCGTACGGCGTCTGCGAGATGTTGGTGCACTTGTAGGTGGCGCCGGTGCACGCGTTGGCGTCCCGGCCCTCCTCCCAGAACGAGAGCATGCCCAGGTGCTTGCTCTGCGCGAAGGCGACGAGCTGACGGGCGTCGGCCTGGTCGTAGACGTGTCCGTCGTCGTTCTGGCCGAGCATCGGCGTCACGCCGACCATCGCCCAGAGCTGCGCGTCGGACTTGGTCGGATAGAGGGACTTGAGCTGTCCGAACAGGCTGTTGGCGGCCTGGACCGCCGCGTCGCCGTAGTCGACGCTCTGGTAGTAGTCCATGGCCATCACATTGACCATGTCCAGGTTGACGCCGGCGTTCTTCGCGGAGGTGACCACGTTCAGCCCGTTCGCGTCGAGACCGTTGGGCAGCACGGGCAGGGTCAGCGAGATCCGCAGACTCGGGTGGGACTGCTGGAGCAGCGCCAACGCCTGTGAGCGCAGGGCGATCGACGCGGGTTCCGCGACCGCCGAGCCCTCGATGTCGAAGTCGACGTAGGACAGGTTGTACGCGTCGACCACGGCGCCGTACTCGGTGGCCAGCGCACTGGCCGAACCGCACGCCTGGGCCAGCTCGATGCCGCTCGCGCCGCCGAAGGAGACCTTCACGTCCCCGCCGGCCGCCCTGATGGCGTCGATCTGGTCCTTCGCCCACGCCTGGCGCGGGTCATAGGCGTTGAACCACGACGCCTTGCAGCCCGCCGAGGTGACGAAGGCGAGCGTGAAGCTCTTGACGCCGCTGGCCTGGGACATCGCCGTGAGACTCGGCGTCGGCCAGGCGCCCATGTCCACGTACGGCGCGGTGCGGATCACGCCGGGGCTCGGATTCCCGCCGCCACCGGTCGCGCTCGTGGTGCCGCTGACGGCCGCGCTGTACGCCGAGTAGTTGCCCGCCCCGTCCTTGGCGCGGACCTGGAAGGAGTACGCGGTGGACGCCGCGAGACCCGTCGCGGTGTACGAGGTGCCGGTCACGGCGACCGGCGTGCCGCCGTTGCGTGAGACCTCGTAACCGGCCACGGAACCGGAGTTGTCGGTCGAGGCGTTCCACTTCACCGTCAGCGAGGAGCTGGTCGGCGTGCCCACGGTGACGCCGCCGGGCACGGTCGGAGGCGTGGTGTCGGAACCGCCGCCACTGCCGCCCGCGTCGCAAGAAGCCCCGTTGAGCTTGCAGTTGGCCGGGGTGGCGGTTCCCGAACCCACCCAGCCGAAGACGGCCGAGGCGCCCGGCGCGAGCGTCCCGTTGTAGTCGCGGTTGGTGAACGTGTAGTGCGTGCCGCCGGACGTGGCGGACTGGGTCAGCAGCGCGTCCCAGTAGCTGCCGACGCTGCTGCCGGAGGCCAGGTCGAACTCGACCTTCCACGAACTGATCGCGGAACCGCTGCCGTTGGTGATTGTGTACTGCGCCTGGTAGCCGCTGCCCCAGTCCGAGGTCTTGGCGAAGGCCGCGCCGACGCCGCCGGCCGCCGAGGCGGGAGGAACGAGGAACAGGACGAGCGTGCCGAAGAGCGCGAGGAGGAGTGTGAGGGATCTTCGCATGCCGGACTCCCATTTGGTCTGTACCAATGCCGCCCAGGATCTGGATACTTGACCGGCGCCGCCCCCGTCAATAGCGCCGCTGGCACCTCACTGACCACCCCTGTCACGGTGCGGTGCCTCAACCCCCGTACGTGCTCGCGGAGTCGCCGAGTACGCGACCGAAGTCGGCGGCCAGCACGGCCGCTTCCGGCACCCGCAGGTCCGCGACGGTGATCCGCACTCCCGGACCCGTACCGATCCGGAACCGCGACCCGCCCGCCACCCACCAGCCCTGCGACCGCAGCCCGTTGACGACCGCGGCCTCGTCACGCACCGGTACCCACACATTCAGGCCGCTCACCCCGGCCCCGGTGATCCCGTGCTCCGCGAGCGCCGCGATCAGCGCTTCGCGGCGCTCGGTGTACGCCGTCCCCGCCGCGGCGACCAGTTCCGCCGTCGCCGGATCGGTCATCAGCCTGGCCACCGTCTCCTGAAGCACATGGCTGACCCAGCCCGACGTCAGCAGCATCCGGCCGTCGTGCCGGGCGAGCGTGACCGGGTCGCAGGCCATCGCCGTCCACCGCAGATCGGTGCCCAGATGCTTGGAGACCGTACGGATCTGCGCCCATCGCCCCGGACCCCCCGCCCCCGCCGTGGTCAGCGAGTGCAGCGGACCGCCCGCCGTATCCGCGCTGTGGTCGTCCTCGACGACCAGCACCTCGGGCGACCCGGCCAGCACCGCGAGCAACTCCTCCCGGCGCGCCTCCGACACCCGCGAGCCGTACGGATTCTGCGCGCGCGGACACAGCACCACCGCCCGCGCACCGGCCCGCAGCGCCGACCGCAGGGCGTCGGCCCGCATCCCCTCGTCGTCCACCGCCACCGCGAGCGTACGCAGCCCCAACGCCGGTACGAGATCGAGCAGATGGTGGAAACCGGGGTCCTCGACGGCCACCGAGTCGCCGGGCCGCAACTCCACCGACAGCAGCCGCGCGACGCAGTCCAGCGCGCCGTGCGCGAAGGTCACCTGCCCGTCGGGCACCCCGTCCCGGCGGAACCACGCCCGCGCCAACTCCTCCAACTGCGGCAGCCGGGGCGAGGCGCGGTGCGAACGCGCGCCGGGCGACAGCCGTCCCGGCGGCACCAGATCCGGCAGGAAGGCCGGGTCCGGATGGCCGCCCGCCAGATCCCGCAGCCCCTCGGGCACCCGGGGCGGACGCCGCGAGGTCACCGAGGGAGCCGACGCGACCACCGTCCCGCCACGCCCGCGCGTCACCACGATCCCGCGCCGCCGCAGCTCCTTGTACGCCGTCGCCACCGTCCCCGGACTCACGCCGAGCCCGTCCGCCAGCGTCCGCACCGGCGGCAGCGCGTCCTCCGGCCGCAACCGCCCTTCGGTCACCGCCCGTTCGGCCGACGCGGCAATCTCCCTGGCCGTCGCACCGCTGATCGCATATTGTGTTGCCACATACATGAGTATGTACCAATACAAAGCCGTACGGCAAGCGAGTACGTGGCGGACGAGCGGCGAACGAACCCGGTGACGAGGGGGAGCGGACACGATGCGGATACCGCCGATACCAGGAGGCCCGGACGGGCGGCGGATGCTCTGGATCAACCTCATCGACAAGACCGGCTCAGGACTCTGGGTCGCCGTCACCGCCCTCTACTTCGTCCTCATCGGCGGACTCAGCACCGGCCAGGCCGGACTGCTGCTCGGCCTCGGCGGCGCCGCCGGCATCGCGGGCGCGCCCGTCGCGGGCCGCCTCGCCGACCGCGTGCCGCTCACCCGCGTGCTGTTCGCCGTCCAACTCCTGCGCGGCGCCTCCAGCCTGCTGCTCCTGCTCGCCCACGGCTTCTGGCAACTGCTGCCCCTGGTCGCCCTCGGCAGCTTCGGCGAACGCTCCGCCTCCGTCCTCACCAAACTCTTCGCCGCCCGCGTCGCGGGACCCGACCGCGCCCGCTACCAGGCCGTACAGCGCACCGTCGTCAACGTCGGCTACACCATCGGCGGCCTCGGCGCCTCCGCCGCCCTGGCCATCGGCACCAGCGAGGTCTACCGCGGCCTGCTCCTCGGCGACGCCCTGTCCTTCGTCCTCGTCGCCGCCCTGGTCGCCCGCTGCGCCGAACCCCCCTCGGCCAGCAGAACCGTCGCCGCCCACACCGCACCGACCGCCACCACGGCCACAACTCCCCTCCCGCCCCGCGAAGTCGGCGCCCGGTCGAACCCCTGGCGGGACCGCGGTTACCTCCTCTACGCCGCCCTCGACTCGGCGATGTTCCTGTACGGCTGCGCGCTCAGCGTCGGCATGCCGCTGTGGATCATCACCCGCACCGACGCCCCGCACGGCCTCGCTGCCGCCATCTTCGTCGTCAACACCGTCATCGTGGTCGCCTTCCAGGTCCGGCTCTCCCGGCACGGCAGGACCCCACGCGTCGCCGCCGACTCCCTGCGCCGGGTCGCCGTATGGTTCCTGCTCTCCGGAGCCGCCACGGCCGTCGCCGTCGTCCACACGCGATGGGCCGCGACCGCCGCGATCCTCGCCGCCGCCATCGCCTTCACCGTCGTCGAGATGATCCAGTCCGCCATCTCCTGGGAACTGTCCGTCGCCCTCGCACCCGACGACGCACAGGGCAGCTACGTCGGCGTGCACGGCCTCGCCCAGTCCACCTCACGCTGCGTCGGCCCGCTGCTCATGACCTCCGTCGTCATCGCCACGGGACCGACCGGCTGGATCGCGCTCGGCGCCGTACTCGCCGCCGCCGCGCTCCTGCAACGCCGCCTGGTCCTGCGCCGCCTCGACCGACCGCACCCGACCGCCGCCGAACCGCCGTTGTCAGTGCCCCCGGTTACGGTGAGTGAGCACTAGGGGTCATCGGGACCCCGGTGCCACACCGAGGGGGAAGCATGTCCAGCACCAAGAACCGCACCACCCACCGCAAGAACCGCCACGCCCGCACCGACCAGGCACAGCGCCCGCCCCGGCACCGCGCGGCCCACCGCAGGGCGCTGCGCCGCGAAGCCCCCACCGTCGTCGCCCTGCTCCTGGACGACGAGGACTTCGCGGCCCTGACCGACCACCGCAGCTTCGCCTTCGACAACTACGCACAGTATCTGCACGCCGTCGACGCCTTCCTCCGCCACCTGCACGCCCAGGGCCACCACATCGCCGTCACACTCTTCGACCCCGACGCCTACGCCGACTACTGCACCACCACCCGCCGGCCCCCGGACAGCGCCACCACCCGCACCCACTACACCGCGGAAGCGACCGCCGCGGGCCCCTCCGTCACCTACACCCGCCAGTCCCTCACCCTGCTGCGCGCCCAACTCGCCCACGAAGCCGACCGCCGCGCCACCTGGGAGAGCGCCACCGACGCCCTCACCCGAGCCGGCACCTGCCCCGACTGCGGACAGGACCTCGCCCACTGCGCCTTCGACCGCGCCTCCGACACCCTGCTGCGCCTCATCGAGACCGTCGGCCCCGGCACCCACCACGTCGTGTGCAGCCTCCCCGCCGACGACGGCCCACTGCTCGCCGCCGTCCACGTACACGCCGACACCGACGACACGATCGAACTCGCAGAGAACGACGCCCTCGTGCTCTGCACCGTCATGGCCGCCAGCACCGCCACCGGCCGGACCGGAGGCGTCGTCCTGCGCACCACCCACGACGACGAACGGCCCGACACCGTACGCGGCTGGTCCCTGCGCGACGGCCACCTCCACCCGCTCACCGAAGCGGAGGTCTTCAACGCCTACTGCACCGACGCCGCCACCGGCGACCCCGTACCGCCCGAGCACGGCGTCGTCTACCACGCGGGACTCCCCCTCCCGCCACCTCCCGTCGACCACATCGGCCCGACGGGTCCGTTCGGACCCCTCACATGAGGGAGAGGACGAAGTACGGGACCGGCTAGCGCGGAACACCGGGCCGACGACGGAACGGCAGAGGGCGCCCCACCCCGCACGGGTGGAACGCCCTCCGCCAACCGGCCCGACCGCCGCCGTAGCCGTCGTCGGCTCACTCGCCGGACAGCACGCCCTGCGCCGCCCGCCGCGCCTCATCGGCGCTGTCGGTCGCCCGAGCCGCGGCAGCCGCACGCTCGCACTGCGCCAGCGTGTACTTCGCCAACGTCGCCCGCACATAAGGAATCGACGCCGCACCCATCGAAAGGCTGGTGACACCCAGACCCGTCAGCACACACGCGAGCAGCGGATCCGACGCCGCCTCACCGCACACACCACAGCTCTTGCCCTCGGCCCGAGCCGCGTCCGCGGACGCCGCCACCAGGTCGAGCAGCGCGGGCTGCCACGGGTCCTGATGCCGCGACACCGCACCGACCTGCCGGTCCGCCGCGAAGGTGTACTGCGCCAGGTCATTGGTGCCGAGCGACAGGAACTCGACCTCCTGGAGAATCGACCGCGCCCGCAGCGCCGCCGACGGAATCTCCACCATCGCGCCGAACTTCGCCCGCAGCCCCGCCGCACGGCACGCGTCCGCGAACGCCTTCGCGTCCTGACGGTCCGCCACCATCGGTGCCATGACCTCCAGATACACCGGAAGCCCCTCCGACGCCTTCGCCAGCGCGGCGAGCTGCGTCCGCAGCACCTCCGGGTGGTCGAGCAGCGACCGCAGCCCCCGCACACCCAGCGCCGGGTTGGGCTCGTCCGCGGGCGTCAGGAACTCCAGCGGCTTGTCAGCGCCCGCGTCCAGCACGCGCACCACCACCCGGCCCTCGGGGAAGGCCTCGAGCACCTGGCGGTACGCCTGAACCTGCTTGTCCTCCGTCGGCGCCTTCGAGGAGTCGTCCAGGAACAGGAACTCCGTGCGGAACAGGCCCACGCCCTCCGCCCCGGCCGCCACCGCCGCGGGCACATCGGCCGGCCCGCCGACATTCGCCAGCAACGGCACCTTGTGCCCATCCGACGTCGCACCAGGACCCGACGACGCCGACAGCGCCGCCTTCCGGGCCGCGGCCGCCTCGGACAGCGCGGTCCGCTTCTCCTCGTTCGGCTCGACGAACACCTCACCGGTGCTGCCGTCGACCGCGATCAGCGTCCCCTCGGCCAGCTCACCCGCACCCGGCAGCGCCACCACAGCCGGCACCCCGAGCGCCCGCGCCAGAATCGCGCTGTGACTGGTCGGGCCGCCCTCCTCGGTGACGAAACCGAGCACCAACGCAGGGTCGAGCAGCGCCGTGTCCGCGGGCGCCAGATCACGCGCGATCAGCACATACGGCTCGTCGCTGTCCGGCACACCCGGCATCGGCACACCCAGCAGCCGCGCCACGATCCGGTTCCGCACGTCGTCCAGATCCGCGACCCGACCGGCCAGATACTCACCAGCGCCCGCCAACAGCGCCCGGTAGGAGGCGAAAGCGTCGTACACCGCGCGCTCGGCCGTACTCCCCACCGCGATCCGGCGCTCGGCGTCGGCCAGCAGCTCCGGGTCCTGCGCCATCAGCGCCTGCGCCTCGAGCACCGCCTGCGCCTCGCCGCCCGCGAGATGACCACGCGCGGTCAGATCGGCGGCCACCGCCTCGACGGCCTGCCGCGCCCGACCCTGCTCACGCGGAGCGTCGTCCGCCGGGATCTGCTTGGCGGGCGGCTCCAGAACAGCGGTGCCCATGTGCCGTACCTCGCCGATCGCCACACCGTGGCTGACACCGACGCCTCGCAGCGTTGTCTCCATCTCACCCGTCTCCGGTCGATGCGGCGGGTCGATGACGCCGCCGCTTAGGTTGCGTGCCCCCGCTGGCCTGGCTTCTGGCGGAGCGCGGGACTACTTCCAGGTGAAGAGAGTGCCGCCCGCTTCGATCTCGCCGCTCTCCGCGACCTCGCCGAGCGCCTCCACCGTGGCCTCGAGTGCGACCACGGGGCACACCGGCGACTTCCCGGCCTCCTCCACGGCCGCCGGATTCCACCGGACGACCTCCTGGCCGCGGCTGACGGTGTCGCCCTTGGACACCAGCAACTCGAATCCCTCGCCATTGAGCTGAACGGTGTCGATGCCGAGGTGTGTCAGCACCCCGTGCCCTTCGTCGTCCACGACGACGAACGCGTGCGGGTGCAGAGAAACGATGACTCCGTCCACCGGGGACACCGCCACCGTCGACTCGCGCACGGGGTCGATGGCCGTACCCGGTCCCACCATGGCGCCGGAGAACACCGGGTCGGGCACTGCCGCGAGCCCGATGGCCCGTCCGGCCAGCGGAGAAGAAACGGTCGTCATGGGAAGCCTCCTATATGCGGAGCTCAAGACGCCGTCACTGCCTGTCACCGGACGGCGAGGCCGCGAGAGCAGCCTAAGTCATGTCAAGTATGGATTCCGCCCGAGCGGAAGCGACCACATGAAGACCCTTCCCGATCGGAAGTCTGTCATCCGGCCACCCTCAGCCACCGTGACTGTCACCGCGACCGGAACGGCCGCGGTCGATTTGCTCCGGGCGGGGGAGTCCAGTACGTTGGCACAACCGCCTCGACGAGACCCGCGGAAACGTGTGTGCTCGGAACGGGGTTGGTAATTCCGACCGAATAGCTTCTGCTAAAGTCGGAGACACGACGAAGGGAAAGCCCGGAGGGCCGGTGAAACGGTCTGAAGGAAGCTTCCGTTCCTTGAGAACTCAACAGCGT
>NZ_JBIBHM010000002.1:123183-611030 GCF_042957025.1 Streptomyces sp. NPDC008139 | reverse complement strand
GGCCGGCTCACCCCCATCGAATACGAGACCGTCATGACCACACCGGCCTACCAGGCCGCGTGACCCAACCTGTCACCCGCCCCTGCACCAGCCCCTCTGCGTCGCGGTCGCCACCTTCAGCGCCCCCAGCACCGTGATCGCGTCGTCCCGCTCCGGTGACGCCGACCCGTACGGACACAGCACCCGCTTCGGCTTCGGCTTCGGCTTCCCCGGCTGTTCGGTCTCGGTCTGTCCGGGCTCCTGTATCTGCTCCTGCGTCTGGCTCACGCCTGCCTCCCCGCTCGCGGTGATCAGGCAGTCCAGTCTCGCCCGACCCACCGTCAAAGCGGCGTCAGCTCCCCGCCGTCCTCCGCCCGTCGTGCACTGCATCAGGGCCCAGACAGCGGTCGATGTAGCGGTCGACGACTTGGTTCAGCAGATTCAGGCAGAGGGTGGCCACGGGCTCGATCTGCTGATCGTCGATGACGAACGCCACCATGTAGCCGCCTTCCATATGTCGTGCTGCTCGTGGTTCAGAGGCGCGCATCACGGGCCAGTAGCGACCGTGGGCGAAGCCCGAGGCGACTTGCCAAGCCGCCAACGCCTGGTCTGGATCAATGTCAGCGCCCCGTGCCCCCGCCTTTACGGTCTCATTTGTAGTCGGCTTCGGGATTTTCGGCAGGCCCAAGCGCTGGGCTAATTGCTGGATCTCTGCGCGTCGTTCGTAGCCCGATTTGCCAGGGGGCACCGGGCGGGGAAGCTTCCCCGTGTCCTCGTGCATGCCGCGGTTGCGCATGTCTTCCGCCCATAGGCCCAGGGTTCGGGATCTGCGCTCGTCAAGGGTGCCGGCCATAAGCCAGGAAGCGGTGGTGAAGTTCTCCAGGCAGCCGCGAAGCAAGGTCCAGGGGCTGTTGGGGTCGACGTGCGCGGCGACGGAAATCATGCGGCAGAGAGCCTGGCCGTGCGAGACGCCGGCGTTGTAGGACTGCCGGATCAGGGTGCTTCCCCGCCAAGGTCCCAGCGGGGCCTCGTCCCTGGCCTGAACACTGCCGGGTGCGGGATCTGGAAGCGGTATGACGAAGCCGTCACCAACGCGTTCCTCCACCGCCTCAAAGAACGGTGAGAAATACGCGAGGCTGGACCCATTCTCATCGGCTGCGGTCATGAGTCGAGGCTAGAAGCACCGACGTTGTCCGTCGCCCTATTTCGGTGTGTCTCCCCGCAGCGCCAGGGTCCGGTCGACGCAGCAGCGGCGGCCTGCGCGCCCCGCCAGGGCCGCCGGAGGCACCCGAACAGCCCGTCAGCCCCTCGCGCCTGCCCACCACCCAGCCGCACCCGTCTCCTTTTCATCGGGTGCAGCAGGGGGGTGGAGGGCAAGAGGGGATGTCGAGGCTCCCGGCACCATCACTACTCGCGGCCTGACCTGCACAAACGCCTCTCCTGGTACTGGAGCGGCCGGTAGGAACCTCGGCAGTGATCCCGGAAAGGGTGCCAGCAGTAGCCGCGTCGAAGCGGCGACCGCACCGGGGAACAACCGCCCCCGCCGGTCAGCCGGGGCGCAGGACCTCGTTGCGCAGGGCGCGCAGCAGGGTCAGGGCCTCGGAGTCGTCGGCGTCGGTGAACGCGTGGACCACCCCCAGGACCGAGATCCCGATCCGCTTGGCCGTGGCCAGGTCGTCGCCGGTCAGGACCGCTTGCTGGTGCAGGGCGTCGGCCAGGAGGAAGACCAGGCAGGCCTGCGGGTCGGCGTTCAGCTCCGCCAGCCGAGGGCCCATCTCACCATGGCCGGTCTCGGAGGTGATGCCGAACGCGGCGACCAGGATCCGCTCCAGCGTGTGCTTCCCGTACGCGGCCAGCAGCTCCGGCAGCGGCCGCTCCCCCGCACCACTGGCAGCCAGGACAGCCAGGCCCGCGTCGTTGTTGCCGACGACGGCCTCCAGCGCGGCCAGCGCCCGCAGGTGCTCGTCATCGGTCAGCTCGATGTCGTCGTCCATGGCTCCGGACCGTACGCGCCACCCACCACCCACCGCGGCGCGAACCGGCGAAACCACCCGACCGAGGGTGCGTGCGAGGTAAAAGGGGCCGCCCCCGGACAAGCGCAGACCTCGCTCATCGCTATATCCGGCTGCGTAGAACCAGGTCCGGTGCGTAGCGTCACTCCACATGACGGAATTCGCGTTCGGGGCGGACAACAGGACAACGAGGCGGGTGCGCGCGATCGTGCCCAAACTGATAGCCGGAGCCAGCGACGCCCTGAACGTCCAAGCCATCGTCGACGCCCAGCACAGGGTTGTGTTCCCGGTCCTCGCCGGGTGGTGGATGTTCGCCAACCGGACCGCTGAGGCGATGATGGTGCTTTACGAGCGAGGATTCACCGTCGAGGCAGTGCCTCTGATGCGCAATCTGATCGGCCACGCCCTTGCCATGCACTGGCTGGCCGACAACGGCGAGCCTGCCTACAACGCGTTCATCGACGAATCCTGGCAGAGCAGGAAGAAGCTCAACGACAACCTCACCGAGGCGAAGTGGCACCTGGCTGGTGTCGACATCGGCGAGAAGCCCGTTTTCACCTTCGCGACAGTGGAGGAGGAGAAGCACCATCGGCGACTTGTCGGAGAGCTGAGCAAGTTCGTCAACCTGGTGAACGCGTACGGAGAGCCGATGATGTATCCCCTGTACCGCAACCTCTCGGCATACACGCACACCACTGATCTCACCTCGCTTGCGTACGTGAAGCTGGCAGACGACGGCAGCCTCACCGTCTCTGATCAGCCCTTCGTCGACCGACTGTCCGATCTGTGCTGGATGGTGATCCCGCTGCTTCAAGCGGCCAGCGTGATGAGCCCCATGATCAAGGGCAACCCGATGAAGACGCTGGTGACAGAGGCGGTCAGGGATCTTGGCCTGCCAGCAGATCTGCTGCCGAAGCGCCACTAAGGGTTGTCCCGCTATTTGTGCGTCCGGTCCATCGTGTGGTGGCGCGGACACTGACCGGGCGGCCGACTGGCCAGATCGGGCTCTAGGAATCCGGTTGGGCCCGCCCGCGGACGATGCGTATCCTCTCGGACCATGTGCTACCACGCGTTCAACGGCGCCTTCCGGCACTACGTATGCATCGCGTGCCGGCTCTCCTTCAAAGGCAGCACATGGCCGATCCGGAAGCGCATCTGTCCTGGCTGTCGTGAACAGCTCGTCTTCGCCGGCTACGACTTTGCTGCGCCCCGGCGACGCGACACGAAGGCATGGTCAGTTGTTGCGACCGTGCTCGCGGAGGGGCTGACCTACGATCACCGCCCCGGCTGCGGCTGCTCACGGCTCCCCTCTTTCCGACCCCGGACCCGAGCTCAGGTGCGTGTCCGGCGCCGCGCAGCCGAGCGGCTGGGCCTGCCTCTGTCGGTGACTCTCGCTCGACGCGACGCCTTCACCTCGGAGAGCCGCGACGAGCAACCGCCCTCTCCGTCGGCCGCGAAGCGCGATACGACCTGAGCGCCGCGGCGACGCGGCAAGCCGCGCTGGCCATGTGAGCGGTCAGGGCGTGGTTCGCCTTGAGAAGATCACGCTGTGGCTGGAATGATCACGGCAGCGGAGCCGTCCTGGATACCCCCGTTCACCGGGCTGCGCTCGCGCGACTTTCGAAAGCTGGTCACGCTGTTGCGCCGAGAAGGCGCCGATCGAACTCGCCGCGGGCGTCCCTGGTCACTGCCGCTGGAAGAGCGGGTACTCCTGGTCACCGCGTACTGGCGGACCAACCTGACGTTGCGGCAGCTCGCCCCACTGTTCGGTATCTCCAAGTCATCCGCCGACCGGATAATCGGCCACATCGGGCCGCTGCTGGCACTCAAGCAGCGGCAGCGGTTCCACGCCGGCACCGTGCTCATCGTGGACGGCACACTGGTGCCTACCCGCGATCACAGCATCGCCGAGCAGTCCAAGAACTACAGGTACTCGACCAATCACCAAGTGGTCGTCGATGCTGACACACGGCTGGTCGTTGCCGGTCGGACGACCAGTGCCGGGCAACCGCAACGACTGCGAGGCATGGGCAGAATCGGGTGCGAAGGCAGCCGTCGGCAGGACCACGACCATCGCCGACGGCGGCCACCAGGGCACTGGCCTGGTGGTCCCGCATCGTCGGCCTGCGGGCGGCGAACTGTGCGGATGGAAGCATGAGCACAACCGCTCCCACAAACAGGTCAGGGCTCGTGTAGCACGTCTTCGCGCGCATGAAGACCTGGAAGATCCTTCGCGACTGCCGACTCAAGGGTGACGGTGTCCACTACGCGATCTTGGGTATCGCCCACCTGCACAATCTTCGTCAGGCCCGCTGATCGGACGGCCGACCGGCAACCAGGAGCGCACAAGATCAATTTCGGGACAGCCCTTAGCCCGATACCGCGGGCAATTTCACAGGCTCGCCAGGTGCGGAGAGGATCGGTGCGCAACAGTTGCAGCGTGCGGTCGCGGCGTCCGTCATTCCCGGGCTTGGCGGACGAGTTGATGGTCACGACGATGCTGGTGATCGAGGAAGCCCCGAGGACTTGCGCCTGGCTGGGTGGTGCAGCGTAGCGGGAGATCGGGCACTTGACGCGGCGCGGATTGACGCGCGGTCGGCGGGGCGGGAGCAGATGGTGCAGGAGGGCTGATGTGATGCGTCCTGGACCGGAATCGGGCAGCACATCGGCCGCGGCGATGAGCTGGTCTTTGGGCGACGGTGAAGGAAGCCCGGTCCGGATCCGTGCCAGGGGCCGTCTCCACGGCCTCGACCATGGCCCGGCGTAGTGCCTGGTAGACGGTCAGGTGAGCCCAGAGTTCCTGCTGGATGCCCGCCGCGTCTTGGGAGCGCAGCACCAGGCCGTGTTGCAACGTGTGACGGAGCGAGTAGAAAGCCGATTCGATCTCCCACCGCTCGTGATAGAGGTCCACCAACTCGGCTGCGGGGTGTCGGCGGTGATCGGTGAGCGTGGTTGCCAGTCGGTAATGACCGTCCAGCCGCAGCCCTTTGGCGGCTGTCACTGCGATGTGCGCGTCGATAATCCTCAGCCGGGTCCCGTTGATCCTGGTCAGGAACGTTCCGTCTGGCAGCAGCGCCCAGCGGGCGGGCGTCCTGGTTCCCTTGAGCCGTACCAGCAACTGTGCGCCGGTGGCCGCGGCCTTCGCGAGGAAGTCATCGGAGTCGAAGCCCCGGTCGTTGAGCAGCAGCATGCCGTCGTCCAGCAGCGGCAGCAATTGCTCGGCGTAGCCGGTCTCCTTCTCTGGCGTCGGCCCGAAGGCAGCGCCGAGCAGAGCCCGGGTACCGGTCTCGCACAGCGCCATGATCTTCAGCATCGGATATCCGTCCGTGCCATAGCGGTGCTTGTGCTTGCCCAGCCAGGCGCAGACTCGCGGCCGGTCAGGCGCCCGCCCACCCGGGCCGCCGCACGCACCGCGATCTTCGACTTCACCAAGGGCTGGTACAACTTGCACCCACTGCACAGCAGCCTCACCTACCTCAACCCCGCCGACTACGAAACCGCACTCGCAACCTGACCACCACACCGACGGTCCCCACCAAAGCAAAACAAGCTCAGGCGTAATCTCGGGCTGTTCGTCGACAAGCCGCCGACGGACCGGCAAGCTCAGTCCCGGACGGCGAGCGGAACTCGATACACCGGGGTTGCGCTGGTAGAGCCGCGCGGCGAAGGGCCGGGCCCGCCACGATGCGCCTGGGTGGCTGCCGTCTGGACTGCGGTGAGGTCAGTTGTAGTCCACCCAGCCCGTGGTGTAGAAGGCGGGCGTTTTGATGTACCCGGCGAGCCCGCGGCCGTCGTAGCCGACGAAGGTGAACTCCTCACATGCGCCGGCGTTGAACCTGATGTTCGCACCGTAAGTCGTCCAGCCCGTGTTGACGTCCTTGAGCTCCACGGCGTTCCCGTCGCGGCCCTCCTCGGCGCCCACGTAGACCGTGTTCGCGGCGGACTGCTCGTTGCAGACCAGGTAATACCGGCCGCCCGCGTTATTGGTGACGTAGAGCGAGAACCAGTCCGTGCTCGCCGGAGGCGGGCCATAGGCCGCGGCGCCGGCAGTCCCGCCGAGGCCGACGGTGGCACCGCCGGCGAGAGCGAGTGCCGCAGCAGCCATGACGATAGCCCGCTTGTTCTTCCCACGTTTCAGCATGGGTTCCTCCCGTCGTTGATGCCCCGTACCGGGACAGCTGGCTGTCGCCTCTCGCTGAGGCCGGGCGGTGGGGACTTCCGAACTCGCGGCCGCCCCTGTCAGCCTCAGCCCCAAACTGTTGCCCCGGTCCCCCTTCTGCCTGACCCCGACGCTACGATCACGAATCCCTGGCCCGTCCTAGATTCGTCCTGGTGCCAGGCCGGCCGGGGTTGGTACCGGTCATGAAGCGCTCCGGACACCGTCGGGAGCAGTGCGAAGCTCGACGCCCGGCCCCCTCGCCGACCCCGGCCCGGGCACGCATCCGCTGCGCTGCTGCCCGCACTTCCATGCCATGGATGCTTGGGAAACACGCTCCGCCTCGCCCGGCGAAGGCCCGAGGAGCGGCCCCCGGCCGCTCATTTGCCGGTCTGCGTGCGGGGTGCCGGCGTCCGGGCCGCCCGGCAGTTCCACGCCCGTGAAGCCGTCCGGGAAGGCCGGCAGGGGCGGACGGGGTCGAACGCAGGCTCGGGCTGTTCGTGGACAACGCCCGCCAGCGGGCCGACAAGCTGAGCGCGGAGCGGCGCCGGGAGCTGGCCGAGCTGGGGATGCGCTGGTCGTGATGCGCGAAGACCGGGAGCGTCGGCGCTTGCGGGCCGCCTCGTGAACTCGTCCGCGGCGCCCGCAGCAACGGCTCGACGAGGGCCCGCTGTTCATCGGTCAGACCGGACGGGTGACCCCGCCTCACACCGCCGCTCAAGGGGAGCCCGACGAGCCACCCGAACATCCGACACGCCGGATCTCGAATCGGTTGCGCACGAGCGCGCTCTTCGGTGCCAGGGCGGTGAACCGCTTCGCCGACTGTGGGTCGTGGCAGCATGATCCGAATGCGTATCCGTCGTGGCATGGTGACGGACCATCTGCGCCCCCGTTCTCAGGAGGGGCTCGGATCCCTGGCATGAGCGTTGTTCTGGCCTCTGCGACGGTCATCCCGGGTTACGGCCAGATCGCTGTCGCCGGCTTCGGCTCTGCCGACGTCCCTGAGCGGGGAACGGGCGAGGAACCGTTGGTGCGGTCGCCCAGTTGCTTCCTGATCTCGACCGTCGACTGCCCCGACGGCGACTCACCGGTTCGTGGGCCGAGGACGTCACGCGAAGCGAGGCGGCCGTGCTGGTGCAGGCCTTCGTCGAACCTGGGCTCGCCGCACCGGAGGTCGTGCTCCCGGTCGACACAGGGTCCGGGCCGGCAAGACCGCGCTCGCCCGATATCTTTGTGATCGCCCCCGGATACCAAGATCCCCGACAGCGTCAGGTTCTAGACGGCGGTGCACGTTTGCGATTTAGCTTCTGCTGGCTTGAGCCGCCGGTTCCTCTGGAAGCATGCATGACCAAAAGCGCCAAGGGGGCTGATGAGCGCGTTAGACGAACTTGCTTCTACCGTGGTGCAGTTGATGGCGACCGCCACCACGGCAGCGGCTACCGGGGCGGGCGACGCCGCTGATGCCGGCCCCGGGGAAGGGTCGGGCCGCCGCGGCGGCCACCGGGTGCGGAGGCCGGCCGCAGGAACTCCAGCGGCGGACGCGGACCCCTGAAGCAGACCTCCCGGAGGCCTCCGGCGGTGATGCGCCGGAGCCGCCGCCCTGCGGCACCCCGCAGGCCCGCGCGCGGCACGCGCATCACCGGGCGGCCCAGGCGCCGGGGGGCAGGCGCCGGATAATCCGGCAGATCCGCCCGCCGTCCGCCCGGGCGCCCCGGCGGCGAGCGGCGGGCAGCGGTTACCGGGCGCGGATCTCGGTCACGACGCCGCCCGACGACGCGGCCTTCTTCACCGCGCGCTGCCGGACGCGCCGCCGCCCCGTCCTGGCACACCTCGCACGCCCGGCGCGCGGCGAGATCCTTGCGGGGGGGGCGCCCACGACACCGGGACAGCCGCATACCGGACACGGGTCGGAACAGGACAGCAGCCCTCCGCGAGACGCGTACCGGACACGGCCCGAACCAGCAGAGCAGCAGACCGTCCGCGCCCGCACCCTGCGCGTCGGTGACGGCAGCGCGGCAGCAGAAACACGACAAGCACGGCAAGGAAGCCGCGGAGACCGCAGGGGTCGCGGCCCACAGGCCGGCCGCACGGGTGACCGGCCTGCCGCCCTCCGGGCGGCCAGAGCGACTACGCGCAGCACGAGGCAGACCGGCACCCCGCACCACACCCGCCTGCCCCGCCCCCGCGAACACGGCGGGGCGGCGACCGGCACGACAGTCAGGAAGAAACGGGGTGGCCTCCGTCGCCCTCGATGACGGTGCGTCCCGCTTCCCCCGCACCGGGCTCTTCCACGATCGTGACATCCACCGCACCGTCACCGGTCGTGTCGAACTGGTACAGATCAGGCTTGCCGTCACCAGTGGTATCGGTCATCCATACATCAGGCCTCCCGTCACCATTGGTATCAGCGCTCAGGAGAAGGTGTTCTTCGGCAGGTGTTCCAGTCTCGTCGGCCATAGCGGCCACGTGCCCCCACACCTGACCCCCAAACCACCAGCAAACCAGCAGGAAAACGACAGGGAGACGGCGGCGAGGCGGCGGGGAGCCCGGAGGGAAGGCGGCGGGGGGCCCGGATGCAAACGGTCACGGACACAGATGCCGCTGCCCCCGGCCGCGCCCGAGAGACAGAGCCGCCGCCACCGCGCAGAGGCACAGCAGGCGGCAGTTGACAGCACCGGCAGGTCAAGCCGGTCAAGCGGCTCAGACCGCGGGGAATGATCCGCCGGCAGAGGGCACCCGCCCGGCTCCCCGGAACCCGACAAGGGACGCAACGGCCACACAGCGGACGCGCACAGATACCAGGCCCCGGCCGCGAGCCAACAGCCAGCCGGGATCTGCCTTGGGGAGGGGCCGGTCATTCGGGCTGTTGGGCCTGGAGGCGCCGTCGTTCCTGCTGAGAGGGCCTCACGAGCATCGGACAGCGCCACCACCTTGGCCCCGAGTTGTTCGACGGACAGCGCACCGCGCACACCCAGTTCGGCACGTAGCGCCTCCCGGAGCAGATACACCGCGTCGGACGAGGACTCCGCGAACCACCGCTTCGCCCGGACAAGCTGCGCGTCCGCACGGCAGAGAGGCCCCCCTCCCGAGGGAATCAGCCGCAGGTACCGGACGAGGTGGCAGCCGGCGCCCAGGCACAGGTCGACCTCGTCGGCCACGTCAACGGCCGCTGCGCCAAGGACCATCCGGGGCCCGGGCGTACCGGTCGCAATACGCCTGACGTGCGGCACCAACGGTGTCCGCGACCACGGTCTCTTCACGCCTGACGGCAACCACCATGTCCCTGCCCGCAGCGCGACAGGCGCGGGCAGCCGTACTGAGCACGGCCCAGAATTCACGTCTGCTCTGAACGGCCTGGTCTTCTCGGTCCTGCAGCCGTTCGAGCGCCGCGAGCCCGCTCTGACCGGCGACCCCCCATCGCCGTGCCCGTTGAGCAAGCGCTGCCCCGCCCATAGTCCCGCCGACCCCGGCAACCGCCACAAAGAGCGTCGCCCAGTCCGATCCCGACAGCACCCGTCCCCCCTGCCACTCCCCCAGCGCAACCAAGAGCACCAGCCCGCACGCTACCGCCACCAACACCAGGAGACAGAGCCCTTCACACGCAGAGAAGCAAGCGCCGTACACCGCGACACACAGACGACCAGCCCGCCACCGCCAACCAGCGAGGCATCCAGTCCTCACCACGCCACGCCACCGTCCCGGAAGCCCAACCCCCCTCCACCAAATACTGCGGCACCCGCGGCAGGATGCCCCCGAACCAGGCCCGGGCCCGCCGTATCCGCGACCCACAACCCCACCAACTCACCCGACCAGACGAGCACGAGAGCACCCAACGCAGGCCGGGGGAGGGAACCATGGCCGGGCGCGGAGTGTCCTTGAGGGCATCCGCACCCGCGGGAGACCCCGCGGGCAGAGACGAGGATGATGAGGATGCCGGTGAGACACCGTATGACGAGATGTGTGACCGCGGGAGCATCGCTGGCCATCGCCCTGGCCGCTCTGTCCGGGTGCGCAAGCGACAGACGCGGCACCGGGGACTCCCCCGTCGCGAACCACAAGGGTGACAACGCGCCCGCCGACGTCACCAACTTCCCCGACCACTACGCCAACATCGCCACCAAATGCGTCGCGGGCGCACCCGGCTACCGCGCCTTCGTCACCACCCGCGACGCCGCACCCGTCATACTTCCCGACCCCGGCTGCAAAGGCTGACCCCTCACCAGCGGCCCGCGCGTACCCGTGAACCGAGCGGAACGGGACGCCGCGGCGCCGGCGGGTGGGGGATCATGGGGGGATGCGCGCTGCCCGGCTGATCCGTATGGCCCTGCTGGTCCAGTCGAGTCCCGGTATGACCGCCGCCGCGATCGGCCGGGAACTGGGGGTCAGCGAGCGGACGGTGATCAGGGACGCGCAGGCGCTGCAGGAGGCGGGAGTTCCCGTACGGTCGGAGCGCGGACGGGCGGGCGGATACCGGCTGGCACCGGGGTACCGGACCCGGCTGACCACGCTCGGTCCCGGAGAAGCCGAGACGCTCTACCTCACCGGACTGCCCTCGGCCCTGCGGGACCTCGGACTGTCCGACGCCGCGGACACCGCACGGCTGAAACTGTCCGCGACCCTGCTGCCGTCGCTGCGCGCGGCAGCCGAGTCCTCAGCACACCGCTTCCACCTCGACGCACCGGCCTGGTTCCGCGAACCGCCGGCCTGCACGCTGCTGCCCGAACTCGCCCGCGCCGTATGGTCCGACCGGACGGTCGAACTCACCTACACACGGCCGGGACGCGACGCAACACCGCCCGCCACCGTGACGCGGCACCTGGAACCGTACGGCCTCGTCCTCAAAGCCGGAGTCTGGTACGTCGTGGGCCGCGTCCCCGGCCCACCGGCAGAACACGAAGACCCGTGGCGGACCTACCGCGCCGACCGGATCACCGCCCTGTCCCCCGGCGCCGGCGAGCCCTTCACCCGCGACCCCGCCTTCGACCTCGCCGCGCACTGGCAGGCCAGGGCCGCGGAATTCGCCCGGGCACTGCTGCGCACCACCGTCACCGTCCGCCTGACCCCCCGGGGACTGGACCGCCTGCCCTCCGTCACCGACCCCGCCGCGACCGGTGAGGCACTCGCCCGCGCCGGCACCCCCGACGCCGCCGGCCGCGTCACACTCCGCCTGCCCGCCGAAAGCGAAGACGTCGCCTTCACCCAGCTCACCCAACTGGGCGCCGACGCCGAAGTACTGGCCCCGCAGGGCCTGCGCGCCCGCTTCCGCGACCACGCGCAGGCCCTCAGCGACCTCTACGGCCCCCCGCCGCCGGATCAGCGGTAGTCGTCCGCCGTACCGGCCTTCCCCCCGTACCGCACATCCTCGAAATACCCCCACCCGTCCGGCTGACTGCCGTCGACGTCCCGCACACCGTAGACCCTCGCCAACTCCCCGCTCGAAGTCGACTTGCCGTTCCACCGCGCCGACCTCTCCGGATCAGCCGCCAGCGCCGCCACCGCCCGCGCGAGATAGTACGGCGACTCCGCGACCGCGAAATCCGGCTCGGTCAGGACAGCGTCACGCCAGTTCTCCTCCGACACGCCGAAGTGCGCCAGCATCTGCTCCGACCGCAGAAACCCCGGAGACACCGCAACCGCCGTACCCCCGAACTCCGCCAGCTCCTCCCCCAGCCCGAACGCCATCCGGATCGGGGCGTTCTTCGCCAGATCGTAGAAAAGATTCTCCCGGTAACGACGGTTCGACACCGCCGTACCATCCGTCACCTCCACCAGCAAAGGCTCCGCCGACCGCACCAGCAACGGCAGCGTCAACGCCGCGGTGATCACATGCGAACGCACCCCCAGCTCCAGAATCCGCAGACCGTCCTCCAGCGGCGTCTCCCAGCTCTTCTTCCCGAACACCGAACCGGTCAGCAGGTGCTCACCGCCCCACAGATCGTTCACGAGAATGTCCAGCCGCCCCCGCTCACGCCCGATCCGCGCCACCAGAGCACGGACCTGCTCCACCACCAGATGATCAGTGGGAACAGCGACGCCCGTACCCCCCGCCGCCGTCACCAACTCCGCCGTCTCCTCGATCGTCTCCGTCGCCCGGCCGACCTCGCTGACACGCCCACGCGTCGTACGGCCCGTCACATACACCACCGCACCCGCACGGCCCAGCTCAACCGCCAACGCCCGCCCCGCACCGCGCGTGGCCCCCGCCACCAGAGCGATCCTCCCGTCCAAGGAACCCCCGGAAGAACCAGCAGAAGAACCGGCGGAAGAGACGGCGGGAGAGACGGCGGGAGAGACGGCGGGAGAGACGTTCCGGCCGGGATCCTGAATGTTCGTGTTCTTGTCCATCCCCCCAACCTCCACCCCAAAGGTGACAACCCCCGTCACCCTTTCCCTGCGGTCACAGAAACCGCGACAACCGACAGGACCACAGCACCAAACCCCTGCACGCACATCCGGCCCGCTGGCCCGGTCACCACCCGCCCCTCCCACCAGGAACTCCGAAGCGGCCAGAGGATTGTGGAACAGGGGCGCAGGGGTGGAGCATCCAGGAGGATCCGACAGGACGGCAGAGGGAAAGGCGGGGCTGTGGGGATACGGCGGACGTGGACCGCAGGGTTGACGGGCCTCATTCTGACAACGATGTCAATCGGACTGCTCGGCCCGCCCCAGGCGACGGCGGCCGGACACGACGACACGGGCGGCGGGTGGGTGCTCAGTACCGGCGATCCGTCGAAGGACTATGCGCCCGCGTTCCTGGGGAACGGATACTTCTCGACACGGGTCCCGGCGCAGGGGGCCGGATTCTCCGCGGCGCCCCTGCTGACGGAGTCGCAGCTCGCGGGGTTCTACGGGCAGGGGCCGGGGATCTCGCCGCAGCGGGTGAACATCCCGGCGTGGTCGACACTCGGGGTCTCCGACGGGAGCGCGGTCTACGGGAACGTCGCCTCGGGCGGGTGCGGCTTCGGCGTGGTATGCCAGGCCGAGGGCGGGACGCTGTCCGGTGGGGCGTTCGCCGACACCAGCCACAAGGGTTACGGCGGGGCGGGGTTCGTCGCCGGGTACGGGCCGGGCGGGAAACCGGCCGTAGGGGCCGCCGCGACCGTGAAGGTGTCCGGCGTTCCGGCGGGTACCGCGCGGCTGACCGTACGGTATTCCGCGGGCTCCAACACCGCGCAGACACTCAGCGCGCAGGTCAACGGCGCGGGGCCGGTGCGCATCACCCTGCCGGGCACCAGTTCGTGGGACACCTGGGCCACCGCCACGCTCGACGTGCCGGTCACCGCCGGGGTGAACACCGCGGCGGTCACCTGCGCCGCCGGGGACAGCTGCCTGGCGAACGTGGACGAGATCTCGCTGTCCGCGGCGGGCACGGCCCCGGCCGAGGAGACACCGGCGGGAACGACCTCGGACTACCGGCAGTCCCTGGACCTGCGGCGCGGGATCATGACCACGTCCCTGACGTGGACCTCGCCCGCCGGGCGGGCGACCCGGCTGGTCTACCGGGTGCTGACCGACCGGGCCGACGCCCATCTCGGCGTCACCCAGCTCGACATGACGCCGCTGAACTGGAGCGGGCCGCTGTCGGTGATCGACATGTTCGACGGACGGGCCGACACCCTCCCGGCCAACCACCGGCTGGCGAAACCGGTCAACCTCACGCAGGTGACCGCGGGCCGGGTCGACGGCCGCTCGGCGGCGATGAGCGAGAGCCTGACGGCACAGCAGACCGGGATGCGGGCAGGTCTCGCCTCGGTGCTGCGCGTCGACGACGGTCGCACGGCGACCTCGGCGTACACCGATGTGCCCGCCGACTCCCTCGCGCAACGCGCCGACCTGCGGGTCAGAGCGGGGAAGACGTATCGGGCGACGAAATTCGTCGGGATCGCGTCGTCCAACGACACCGCGCAGGGCTCGGCGCCGTTGGCGCGGCACCCGCTCCCCGATCCGCAGACCGCCGCCCAGGGGTACGCAGCGCGCGGCGCCCAGCGCGGCTGGCGGCAGGTCGAGGGTGAACACACGCGCGCCTGGGCGGACCTGTGGGAATCCGACATCAGCGTTCCCGGGGACCAGGACCTCACCGAGCAGCTGCGCGCGAGCGCGTTCTACCTGCTCTCCTCCGTCCGCGACGGCGTCACCTGGGGACCCTCACCGGGCGGCCTGTCGTCGGCGGACTACAACGGACACGTCTTCTGGGACGCGGACACCTGGACCAATCCCGCCCTGCTCGCCGGACATCCGGACCTGGCGAGGAACCTTCTCGACTACCGCTACACCCTCCTGGACGCGGCCCGCGCGAATGCGGCGGCCCACGGCTACCAGGGCGCGCAGTACCCCTGGGAGAGCGCGGACACCGGCGCGGACGTGGGAATCCACCCGCGGGAGATCCACATCGGTTCCGACGTCGCGCTCGCGCAGTGGCAGTACTACCAGGCCACCGGGGACCTGACGTGGCTGCGGACCAGGGGCTGGCCGGTCATCAAGTCCGTCGCGCAGTTCTGGGCGAGCCGGGTCACCCCTGACGGGCAGGGCGGTTACGACCTCAACGGCGTGCAGTCCCCCGACGAGAACCACGACAACGTCAACAACAGCGCCTACACCAACGCCGGGGCGATCACCGTCCTGCGCACCGCCGCCACCGCCGCGACGCTCGTCGGCGAGCGGCCCGACCCCCGGTGGGCGCAGGTCGCCGGCGGGCTGAGCGTGCCGCTCGACCCGGCGACCGGGGTGCACCCGGAATTCGACGGCTACCGCGGCGACACGATCAACCAGGCCGACACCGTCATGCTGCCCTACCCGATCGGCTACCCGATGACCGCTCAGCAGGCGCAGGCCGACCTCGACTACTACACCCCGCGCACCGACATCAACGGCCCGTCCATGACGGACTCCATCAACCTCATCGACAGCGCGGCCCTCGGCACCCCCGGTTGCGTCACCGACACCTTCCTCAAGCGCAGCATGGACCCGTACATGTACGCGCCGTTCGACCAGTTCGCCGAGACACGCGCGGGCGGCGCGTTCACCTTCACCACCGGCATCGGCGGCGTCCTGCAGGCCTTCCAGTACGGCTTCACGGGCCTGCGTCTGGGCACCGACGCCGTCACCGTCGACCCGATGCTCCCGCCGCAGCTCCCCGGCGTCGACATCACCGGTCTGCACTGGCACGGCGCGACCTTCGACCTCTCCGTGCGCCACGACGGCACCCGGGTCACGCTGCGCGGCGGCAAGACCCTGTCGCTCACGGCGGCCGGTCGGAAGATCACCTTGCGCGGCCATCAGAGCGCCACCGTCCCCACCCGGCGCCCCGACCTGACCCCGACTCAGGACCTGGCGCGCTGCGAGAGCGTCACCGCCACCACGGCCGACCCCAGCTTCCCGCCGGTCGCCGCCGTCGACGGCAGCCCCAGCACTTCCTGGAAGGCCACAGCGCCCGGGGCCGCGCTCACCGTCGACCTGGGCAAGACCACCCGCGTCGGACGCACAGTGGTCCAGGCGTCCGGGGCCACGACCGCGTACCGGATCGACGTCTCATCCGACGGTGCCGCCTGGACGCCTTTCGGCGCCCCCGTCGCCGCGGCGGGCCCCGCCACCTCGACGGTCACCGCGACACCGGTGCCCGCCCGCTATGTCAGATACACCGCGCAGGGCCCGGCGGCGCCCCACGTGGTGAGTCTTGAGGCCTATACCGGGTAGCCGCGGGCGACAACGCACAGGCCGGGTGACGGTCCGCGGGACCACCGCGGACCGCGCCCCCGCACACCGGTCCGGGAGGCCGACGTGAAGCTCCTCGTGTTCGTGGCCAACGGCGGGACCGGCCGGCGACGCCTCGCCCAGCAACTGGCCGCGGGCCACGAGATGACCGCCTCCGTCCGCCCCCGGGCCGCCCCGCCGGAACCCCGGCCCCGGCTCCGCGTCGCACCAGGGAAGCGACCGAGGACCAGGCCGCGGTACGCGCCGCCGTCGAAGGGCCGGACGCGCTCCTGACCGCGTTCGGCAGCCCCACCACCTGGCACGGCCTGACCTCGCCCGCCCTGACCGTCACCGCGATCCCGCGGATCGTGCAGGCCATGCGCGACACCGGAGTCAATCGGATCGTCCACCTGTCCGCACCCGGCGTCGGCGACACCGCCGACCATGCGCCGGCGGTGTACTGGGCCGTCTACAAGGCGCTCGGACCGATGTTCGCCGACAAGGCGGCGGGCGAGGAGATCCTGCGCGCCAGCGGCCTGGACTGGACCCTGGTCTATCCCGTGATGCTCGTCGGCGGACCCCTCACCGACCGCGACCGGACCGGCGAACGCCTCCCGTTGCGCGGCATCCCCCGCATCCCCCGTATCTCCCGTATCTCCCGCGCCGACGTCGCCCACTTCATACTCCGCGATGCCGCCTACCCCGCCCACCTCCACACCACTGTCCAGCTCGCCAACTGACCCGCTCCACAGCTACGTCGGGGGCCGGACCGCACGCGCGCCGGTGAGCGCGGCACGGGCCCGCGTAAAGGAACGGACTCCGGTCCGCCCGACCCGCTAGTACGCGACAGCGAGCGCGAGGGACGCGACCGCCAGGGCCAGATAGCCGCCGGGGAACGCGATGTTGTAGAGCACACGGGCACGCACATGAGTGAGGACAGCGCCCACGAAGAAGACGACGAGGCCCGCGGCGGCGGCGACACCGAGCGGCCGGACGCCCAGGAGCCCGAGGAGAAGACCGGCGGCGCCCGCGGCCTTGAGCGAGGCCAGCCAGATGTGCCAGCTCTGCGGGACGCCCACCTCCGCCGAGTTCGCCAGGACGAACTCGGCGCGGGCGAGGTCCGCGACGGCGATGCCCGCGTTGGCCAGGATGGTGACGACGGTGATGATCACATACGCGGTGAACACGATGCTTGTCCTCGGGGTCGGAAACGTCATGGGCTCGAAGAAGGTGCGGGCGCCTGCGACCACCAGCCTCGTCACACTCAACTTTCCCGTCCAATACCTGCACCTATAGCCTGGGGGCATGGACGTGGACACCCGGCTGCTGCGCTACTTCGTCGCCGTCGCGGAAGAGGGGACCCTCACCCGCGCCGCCGAGCGGCTCTTCGTGTCGCAGCCCGCGCTCACCAAGCAGATCAAGCAGTTGGAGAGACAACTCGGGGTGCGGCTGTTCACCCGGTCCCGTACCGGCATGATGCCCACGGACGCGGGCCGTCTGCTGGCGCAGCGCGCGCCCGCGCTGCTGACGGACTGGGACCGCGTGCTGACGGAGACCAGGAGCGCGGAGCGCCGGGGCCTGCGGCTGCTGCGGGTCGGCTTTCTCGCCAGCGCGGCCAATGAGGCGACTCCGCACATCATCGCGGAGTTCACACGTCGCCGTCCGCGGTGGCGGGTGGAGATGCGGCAGGCGTCCTGGGCGAATCCCACCGCCGGGCTCGTCGACGGGGACGTCGATGTCGCGCTGGTGCGGCTGCCGTTCCCGGGCCAGGAGGCGCTGCGGGTGGTGCCGCTGTTCACCGAGCCGCGCTGGGTCGCGCTGCCCGAGGCGCATCCACTGGCCGCGCGGGAGACGATCGCGTTCCGGGACCTGTGGGACGAGCCGTTCGTGGCCGCTCCGGCGGAGACCGGCCCGTGGCGGGACGAATGGCTGGCCGCCGGGGAACGCGAGGGCCGTCCGGTACGGATCGGCGCCGTCACCGACCTGCCCGACGACTGGCTCAGCGCCATCGCCAACGGTTACGGCGTCGCTCTCGCGCCTGCGTCCGCCGCCCGCTTCTACGCCAGGCCCGGTATCGCCTACCGCCCGGTGAGCGGCGTCAGCGACAGCGAGGTCGGCGTGGCCTGGACACCGGGCGACGACGCCAATCCCGTGGTCCGGGACTTCGTCAGCTGCTGCACGGACCGGCCGTGGCCGGACGCGTAGGGGCCTGACCACCACGGGCGGGCGCGGGGAACGCGGCGCTCGGACTCGGAGAACGCGGCGCTCGGCGAAAAGCCCACCTTCGCGCGGCTTTCTCGTCTAACCTGAATTCGTCAGGCGGTACCGTCGAAACTCCGCACGGATTCCTTCCGCGCGCATTTGTCGAATTCACAGGAGAAGGCGCATCGGCACCATATTCTGCATTCGCCACTGACGCCCCGCTTCTCGGGCAAAATGGACACCGTCCCGCCGGATCGCTTTTGCGCCACCGACGGTGGGAACATGCCCGGAATTCGCCTGCCAGGCGTTTGTCAGACGTTCGGCCCGCAGCCGTCGCAGCGTCGCGACCCGGACGCCGAGCGCGCACAGAGCACCAGGTCAGCCACGCACTGGACAGTTCGAAGCGCCCACACGCCAGCGAATGAGGTCCTGCATGCCGCAGCTCAAGGAACTGCCCTCGGTCACCTTCAATGACGGCTCGGGCGGAGTGCTCGCTTTCAAGCGCGACCAGCTCGCCTTCCTCTCCCACGGTCTCGAACGGCACGGCGACATATTCCGTTTCCGGCCGCTCGGGATACCCATGGTGTTAGTGAACCACCCCGATCACATCCGGCACATACTCGTCGACAAAGGCGATAAGTACGACAAGAACGCCACGCTGTTCAAGATCGTCCGGCCGGTGCTGCGCAAGGGGCTCATCGCCAACGCGGACATGGAGCTGTGGCGCCGTCAGCGCCGCATGATGGCACCGCACTTCACACCGAAGGCGGTCAGCGCCTTCGCCCGCAACATGACCGACGAGACCGCCCGGAGCCTGGAGCACTGGCGGAGCGCGTACGGCGACGGGCGCACGATGGACGTCACCGACGAGGTCGGCGCGCTGGCACTGCGAATCGTCAACCGGTCGTTGTTCAGCGCGGACGTCAACGAGACCGCGCTCGCCTTCGAGCGGGCCTTCGCGACGGCGAACACCATCCTCGGCGCCTTCTTCCGCTTCCCCTTCCCGCCGCTGAGCGTCCCGACGCCGAGCCACCGCCGTCTGCGCCGGGCCATCGACGAGATGGACGCCTTCGTGTCGGGATTCGTCAAGAAGCGGCTGGCCGAGGACGTGCCCGTCGGCGACGAGACGGACCTGCTGACGCTGCTGCTGCACACGGTGGACGAGGTCGACGGCCACGGGATGGACCTCGAACAGCTCCACCACGAGGTCCTCAACATCTGCATCGGCGCCTACGAGACGACCACCAACACGCTGTCGTGGGTGTTCTACCTGCTGGCCAGGCACCCCGAGGTCGAGAAGCGGCTGCACGAGGAGGTCGACCGGGTGCTGGGCGGACGGACACCGGCCTTCGAGGATCTGCGCGACCTCACCTACACCCGCATGATCGTGGACGAGACGCTGCGCATCTACTCCCCCGCCTACCAGTTCATGCGGCACGCCACCGAGGACGACGAGATCGACGGCTACCGCGTCCCGGCGGGCAGCAACGTACTGATCAACAGCTACTTCCTGCACCGGCACCCGGATTTCTGGGACGAGCCGGAGCGCTTCAGGCCCGAGCGGTTCGGACCGCAGGAGTCCGCCGGGCGGCCCAAGCACGCGTATCTGCCCTTCGGGGGCGGTCATCGCGTCTGCATCGGCAAGCACTTCGCGCTGACCGAGTTGACGCTGGTGCTCGCCACCGTCGCGAGCGGGCACCGGCTGGTGCTGCCGGAGGGTGCGCCCGAAGTGGTGCCCGAGGCGCTGATCACCCTGCATCCCAAGGGCGGCGTGCATCTGCGGCTGGAGCGCCGGTGAACGGCCGGGGGGACAATGCGCCGAGGCCGGACGCGGAGGCACCGGAGATCACCAGCCCCTTCCCGTACCGCGTCAATCCGCACGCGGAGCAGGCGCGCGAGCATCTGGCCGCATGGGCGCGCGAGGCGGGTCTGGTGCACCGCGAGTCGGCCCGACTGCGCTTCGACCGGGCCGACTTCGGCTGGTTCGCGGCACTGGTGTACCCGAGCGCGAGCGCGCGGCACCTGGAGCTGATGGCCGACTGGTTCGCGTGGCTGTTCCTGGTCGACGACCAGCTCGACGACGGCCTGTTCGGGCGCAGTCAGGATCAGGTCGGTGAGGTCGTCGGCCAGCTGCGGGCCGTGCTGGAAGGTCATGGGCCGCGCACGGCACGGGGCAGTCAACTTCCCACCGTCGTCTCCTCGTTGGCCGACCTGTGGGAGCGTACGGTCGCCGACGCGCCGCAGGGCTGGCCGCGCAGGTTCATCGACCACCTGGAGCAGTGTTTGAGCAGCGCCGCCGAGTGGGAGGCCGGGAACCGGATCGGCGGACTCGTCCCGCCGGAGGACACGTACATCGCCAACCGCCGCCACACCGGGGCCATTTACGTGTGCATGGACCTCATCGAGATTGTGCAGCCCGCCGAGTTCCCCGAATCGGTGCGCGGCAGCCGGGAGTTCACCGCCGCGCTGGACGCCGCGTGCAATGTGGTGTGCTGGACGAACGACGTGTACTCACTGGCGAAGGAGCGGGCCCTCGGCGAGGTGCACAACCTCGTCCATGTGGTGGAACACCACAGGGGGCTGTCCGAGGCGGAAGCGCTCGCGCATGTGCGCACCGCCATCGACCGGGAGACCGGTCTTTTCCTGGCCTGCGAGCGGGAGACGCTGGCCGCGTATCCGCGGTGGGCCGAGCCGCTGGACCGCTACCTTCAGGGCATGCGGACCTGGATGCGCGGCAATCTGGACTGGTCGCGGCGCACGAAGCGCTATCGCACCTCGGCGGCCACGGGAGAGGAACGTCCCGAGGAGTACCTGGAGGACCGGCTCACGGGGGCGGACCGATGACCGGAGCGGCGAGTGCCAGCGCGCTTGACGCCCGGGAGGTGCTGCGCTGGGCCCGTGATGTCACAGGGCCCGTCCTGGAGCGCGCCGTCGCCGAACTGCCCGAGCCGGTCAGGGCGGTGGCCCGGTATCACTTCGGGTGGCGGGACGCGCGGGGCAACCCCGCGTCGGGTGACTGGGGCAAGGGCGTACGCGGCGCCCTGGTCCTCGCCAGCGCGCAGGCCCTCGACACCGCCGCCGCGGACACCGTGCCCGGCGCCCAGGCGGTACGGGCGGCGGCCGTGGTGGAGTTGGTGCACAACTTCTCACTCCTCCACGACGACTTCATGGACGACGACCGGCTGCGCAGAGGACGGCCCACGGCCTGGGTGGTCTTCGGGGACGCGAAGGCCGTCCTGGCCGGTGACGCGCTGATGGCCATGGCGATGAAGCTGCTGACCGAGGTGGACGGCCGCCTGGCACCGAGCACCGAGTCGGTGCAGGAACTCGCGGGCGCGCTGCTGGCGTTGGTGGCGGGACAGGGCGAGGACCTGGCCTTCGAGACGCGCACCGACATACGTGAGGAGGACTGTCTGCGGATGGCCGGGGGCAAGACCGCGTCCTTGCTCGCGGCGGCCTGCGCGCTCGGCGCGAAGGCGGTGGGCGCGGCTCCCGAACAGGTCGGCGCGCTCCGGGCGTTCGGCCACCACATCGGCCTCGCCTTTCAGCTCGCCGACGACCTGCTCGGCGTCTGGGGCGACAGCGGGCTGTCGGGCAAGGCGGCCGGCGGGGACCTGCGGCGGCGCAAGAATTCCTTCCCGGTCGTCGCGGCCATCCGCAGCGGCACTCCCGCCGGTCGGCGGCTGGCGGGCCTCTACCGCCTCGCGGCTCTGGCCGAGCGTCCGCTGCACGACAGCGAGATCCGCCGGGCCACCGCGCTCATCGAGGAGGCCGGGGGTCACGACCTCACCTCGCGGGAGGCCGCCCGCCAGCACGCCCGCGCCCTGGACTGCCTGGCCGTCGCGGTCCCCGACCGGGACCGGTCGCGGATGCTGGTCTCGCTGGCGGAGATGGCGATGGACCGCGGGGTCTGACGCGGTCGGCCTCGATGCCGCTCCGTGTCCTCACGACGGGCCTGATGCGGCGGTACGGATACGGCGGTACGGCGCCTCAAGGGCCGTACCGCCGACCGCCGTTCAGGGACCTGACCTGACGTCAGGCGGGCAGGACGGCCAGCGATCCCGAGTGCACGGTCAGGGCGACCCGGTGGGCGGCGCCGTCCCGGTTCGGGACCTTCACCTGAACGTCGGCGGAGGTGGCGGCCGTGGTCACGGCGTAGGCGTCGCCCGACGGGACCGGGAGGCGTACGGCGGTCGAGGCGGAGGTCGTCACCACGGCGAGGGTGTCCGGCGGCGCGCTGAAGCCGAGGTCGGCGCTGCTGGAGGTCACCGCGAAGTCGGCGTGGGAGGGGTGCAGCGCGTGGGTGGTGAGGCGGTCGGAGGCGACATTGACGGTGAGTCGGCCGCCGAGTCCTTCGAGCAGGGTCTCGCCCGAGGTCTGCCGCAGCCGCAGGCCGGTCTTCTCGGGGACGGTGAGGGTCAGGTCGCCGTCGCACGAGCCCGCCGTGCCGCCCCCGACGTAGCCGCCGCCGTCGTCACCGGTGTCCGTACCGCAGACCAGGGTGAGGGTGCGCAGGCCCGCCGCGTCGTCGACGACACCGCGCACGCGCGCCGTACCGCCGTCGGGGCGGTGATACGTGCCCGAGACCGTGTGGGCGCTCGCGTCGGCGGTGATCCGCACGCGACCCGAGACTCCTTCGAGGACCAGCAGGTCGGCGGTGTCGGCGTGCAGGCGGGCCGTGGCGTCGGGATCGGTGCTGCCGAATCCGGCACTTCCCTGGTCGGCACTTCCCTGGTCGGCACTTCCTTGGTCGGCACTTCCCGCGCCGGGCGCGCCCTTGTCCGCCGGGCCGTCGGCGCCGGATCCACCGTGGTCGCGGCCGTGTCCGGTGAGCACCAGGGCGGCGGTCACGGCGAGGGCGATCACCAGTACGGCGATGAGGACGCTCGGCCGGGCGGTCCGTCGTCCTGCGGGGTGTACGGGCTGGTCAGCGGTCTCCATGCCGCCCGTCTGCCCCGCGGACCACGCCCGAACCCCACCGGGATGCCGGTCGAGTCACGGGCGGGCGGGGTGCGGGCGCGCGGCCCCGGCGGCCCTATCGGGCCAGCGTGACCAGGACGGTCTTGCCGCCTCCGGGGCGGCGGGTCACCGCCAGTGAGTCGGCCAGCCGTTGGATCATCATCCAGCCGAAGCCGCCTCTGGCGCCGTTCCAGTCGGGCGCGCGGCCTTGCGGCGGGGTGTCGCTGGGGTCGTCGATGGCCACGCGAAGGGTGTTCGCGGCGGCGCTCAGACGCAGTTCGCGTACCGCTCCGGCGTGCCGGAGGGCGTTGGCGGCCAACTCGGAGACCACGAGGGTCAGATTCTGCAGGGTCCGTACGGCCAGCGGAGGGTGGAGGGTGTCCGCGAACTCCGAGGCGGCGACGCGTGCTTCCGCCGCGCTCATGGGCCGGGAAACGGTCACGGCGGGGGCCACCGGCGTTGCCGCCGGTGCCCCGCCATCGGACGGATCGCTCACGTGAATCACCTCTGGAGGAGATCCCGCGGCGCGTGCGACCTGAGGTCAGCCGCGTCGCAGCATCATGACGACGAGTACGACGACGACGACGAGAACGATGGTTCCGATACCTATGTACATGTGACGCTCCTGAACCAAATTGTCCGGCGGTTTGCTTCCTCAGGTCGCTTGCCCGGCTCGGAACGGTCTACGGCGCTCTTTCGATACAGGGGTAAGGGGCCGGATCCGGGGAAGGACGCCGGGTCGGTCAGCGCGTGGCCGGGGGCAGTTCGCGGGCGGCCTGCGCGATGAGCATGTCCAGGGCGTCGGGATAGGCGCTGCGGGTCATCCGGGCGGCGAGCAGGGGCGCGGCCGCGGCGATGTGCGGGTGGGTGCGGGGCGACAGGGCCGCGTACGTGTCCTGCCAGATCTCCTCGTCGGCCGCGCGGGCGGCGGCGGGCAGCGCCAGCGAAGCCGCGTCCAGGGCGGCGAAGGCCAGGCAGCCGTCGATGAAGACGTGGTAGACGCGTACCAGGCCGGGGCCGGTGAAGCCGGCGCGGTGCAGAATGCCCAGGATGGCCTCGTCCGCGGCCAGTTCGCGCTCTCCGCCGCTGACCCGGCTGGCGGTCAGCACCGCCGCCTGCGGGTGGGCGAGATACGCGCGGTGGATCCGCAGGCCCAGGTCGCGCAGATCGCGCCGCCACTGGCCGGTGGGCGTCCAGCCCGCCAGGGCCCGGCCCATCAGTTCGTCGGCGATGGCCAGGACGAGGGCGTCCATGCCGCGGAAGTAGCGGTAGAGGGAGCTGGGGTCGGCGCCGAGTGCCAGGCCGAGCCGCCGCGCGGTCAGCCCCTGCGCGCCGTGTTCCGCCAGCATGCGCAGGGCGGTCTCCACGATCAGTTCGTGACTGAGCACCTCGCCCTGCCGCGTCGGCCGACGTCGTTGCCGCGCGGCTCCGTCCACCACCTTCTTGGCCACGGCCGGGAGCTTACGCCAACGGCATTGACCTTACGGCGCCGTCGGCGGTTCCATCACTCCACGGCGCGAGCACCCCCCGTGCGAGGGCCCCGGCCGCACCGCTCACCCGTTCACCCACTCGACCAGCGGAAGGAACCCCGCCATGCGCGTACTGCTCATCGGAGCCGGAGGCGTCGGAAGCGCCATCACCCGGATCGCCGCCCGCCGCGGCTTCTTCGAGCACATGGTCGTCGCCGACTACGACCCGGGCCGGGCCGAGGCGGCCGTCGCGGCGCTGGGCGAGGCGGCGGACCGGTTCAGCACGGCCAGGATCGACGCCTCCGACCAGCTCTCCGTGGAGGATCTGCTGCGGGAGCGGCGGTGCGACGTGCTGCTCAACGCGACCGACCCGCGTTTCGTGATGCCGTTGTTCCAGGCCGCGCACCGGGCCGGGGCGACGTATATGGACATGGCGATGTCGCTGTCGGTGCCGCACGCGCGGCGGCCCCACGAGGAGTGCGGCACGAAACTCGGCGACGACCAGTTCGCGCAGGCGAAAGCGTGGGAGGAGGACGGGCTGCTGGCACTGGTCGGCATGGGCGTGGAGCCGGGCATGTCCGATGTCTTCGCCCGCTACGCCGCCGACCACCTCTTCGACGGCATCGACGAGATCGGGGTGCGCGACGGCGCGAATCTCACGGTGGACGGCTACGACTTCGCGCCGTCGTTCAGCATCTGGACCACCATCGAGGAGTGTCTGAACCCGCCGGTGGTGTGGGAGAAGGACCGCGGCTGGTACACCACGGCGCCGTTCAGCCAGCCCGAGATCTTCGACTTCCCCGAGGGCATCGGCCCGGTGGAGTGCGTGAACGTCGAGCACGAGGAGGTGCTGCTGATCCCGCGCTGGGTCGACGCCCGCCGGGTGACGTTCAAGTACGGCCTCGGCCAGGACTTCATCGACAAGCTCCAGACCCTCCACGACCTGGGCCTGGACCGTACGGACCCGGTCACCGTCGCCACCGACCGCGGTCCGGCCCGGGTCTCCCCCAGGGACGTCGTCGCCGCCGTGCTGCCGGACCCGGCCGCGCTCGGCGACCGTATGCACGGCAAGACCTGCGCGGGCACCTGGGTGAAGGGCACCAAGGACGGCCGCCCGCGCGAGGTCTACCTCTACCACGTGGTCGACAACCAGTGGTCGATGCGGGAGTACGGTTCCCAGGCCGTCGTCTGGCAGACGGCGATCAATCCGGTGATCGCCCTCGAACTCCTCGCCGAGGGCACCTGGAGCGGCAGCGGTGTCCTCGGCCCCGAGGCGTTCGACGCGCGGCCCTTCCTCGACCTGCTCGTCGCGTACGGGTCCCCGTGGGCGATGCGCGAACAGGCCGGGAACGCGCAGGATCGGGACGCGGCCCCGGCGCCGAACGCGTAGCCCCCGCGCCCCTCGGGACGGATGCCCCGAGGGGCCCCCCGGACCTGGGGCACCTGTGTAGCCAGGGAGGACAGGGGCAGGCGTGGCATCACACGGTGAATAAGTACGACCGGGTCGGTCCTCCGGCCCCAGGACGCACGGAGGTCCCACGATGCGCAGCCTGTCCGTACGCGTGATGGTGCCCGCCGCGGCTCTGGCCACGGCGGCCCTGACCCTGACGGCTTGTTCGGACGACGGCGGGTCCGCCGCTCCGGCGGGCTCGTCCGTCTCGGTCAGCGCGTCGCCGTCCGACTCCCCGACCGCCGGTGCGCCGTCCACGACGGACGACGGTACGCAGAGCGCGCCGGGCGGTACGCCCACGTCGTCGGCGGACGGCTCCGGCGGCGCGTCGGCCGAGGCGGCGGGGCCGAGCGCGTGCGCCAGCGACCACCTCAGCGTGGCGCTGAAGGACGCCGAGGTCGGCGCCGGGCAGTACCACGCGAAGGTCGTCTTCACCAACACCGGCAGCACGGTGTGCACGCTGACGGGCTATCCAGGCGTCTCGTACGTCAAGTCGGCCGGGGCGCAGGCCGGTCCCGCGGCCGACCGTGACGGCGGTTCGCACGGCACCGTCTCGCTGGCGCCGAAGGCGACCGCGTACGCGGAGCTCCACGACAGCAACGGTCAGGGCGGCTACAGCGCCGACCAGTGCAAGCTGACGAAGGTCGAGGGGCTGCGGATCTATCCGCCGAACCAGAAGGCGGCGCTGTTCCTCGCCGACAAGACCGAGCACTGCGCCGGTACGGGCATCCACCCGCTGACCATAGGCGCCGTGCGGCGCTGACGGCCGGTCGCCTGACGCACCGTCAAAGGCCCGCGCGGGCCCGGATGGTGGACCGCCGAGGACCCGCAGCTTCCCGGTCGCTAGCCTGCGTGCAGGACGCGGCACCGTGATGTGCCAGGTCATGGCGGCGGACGGCCCTCGACGCGGGCAACGGGACGCGCCCTGACGGGAGTTGCCCGACCCGAGAGAGGCGCAGCGCATGTTCACGACCAGGCCGACCCTCCAAGGCACCTTCGGCATGGTGGCCTCCACCCACTGGCTCGCCTCTCAGAGCGCGATGGCCGTACTGGAGGGCGGCGGCAACGCGTACGACGCCGCCGTGGCCGGTGCCTTCGTGCTGCACGTCGTGGAGCCGCACCTCAACGGTCCCGGCGGTGAGGTGCCGATCATCGTCGGGCCCGCCGAGGGGGAGGTACGGGTGCTGTGCGGGCAGGGGGTGGCGCCCGCGGGCGCGACCGTCGCCCACTACCGCTCGCTCGGCCTGGACCTGGTGCCCGGCACCGGGCCGTTGGCCGCCGCCGTGCCCGGCGCGTTCGACGCCTGGATGACGTTGCTGCGCGACTACGGCACCGCGTCCCTCGCCGAGGTGCTGCGTTACGCGATCGGGTACGCGGCGGACGGTCATCCGCCGGTCGAGCGGGTCACGGCGACCGTCGAGACGGTGCGTGAGCTGTTCGAGACGGAGTGGACGACGTCCGCGGAGTTGTATCTGCCGGGCGGCAAGGCGCCGCGTCCCGGCGAGCTGTGGCGCAATCCGGCGCTCGCCGCGACCTGGCGGCGGTTGATCGCCGAGGCGGAGGCGGACGGCGGCGGGGACCGGGTCGCGCAGATCGAGGCGGCGCGCCGGATCTGGCGGGAGGGCTTCGTCGCCGAGGCGATCGTCGCCCAGGCCGCCCGTCCGACCATGGACACCAGCGGCGAGCGGCACACCGGGACCCTCACGGCCGCCGATCTGGCGGGCTGGTCCGCGTCGTACGAGGAGCCCGCCACGTACGAGTGGGACGGCTGGACGGTCTGCAAGGCGGGTCCGTGGAGTCAGGGCCCGGCCTTTCTCCAACAGCTCGCCCTGCTGCCGTCGCGCGCCGCCGACCTGCCCGCGTACGGCTCCGCCGCGTATGTCCACCGGCTGGTCGAGGGCACGAAGCTCGCCATGGCCGACCGCGAGGCGTGGTACGGCGACGCGTCGGACGTCCCGCTCGACGCGCTGCTGTCCACCGCGTACAACACCGGCCGCCGCCGACTCATCGGTGACCGGGCCTCGTACGAACTGCGGCCCGGCGGCCCCGACGGTCGGACGCCGAAGCTGAGTGCGTACGCGACCGCCGCGGGGCAGGGGGCGGGTGCGCGGGTGGCGCCGGCCGGAGCCGGGGCGGGCGAGCCGACGGTCGCGGTCGACGGTGGCACGCGCGGCGACACCTGTCACCTCGATGTCGTGGACCGCTGGGGCAACATGATCTCAGCGACGCCGAGCGGGGGTTGGCTCCAGTCGAATCCGGTGATACCGGAGCTGGGCTTCCCGCTCGGCACGCGGCTCCAGATGACCTGGGTCGAGGAGGGACTGCCCAACTCCCTGTCCCCCGGCCGCAGGCCGCGCACGACGCTCAGTCCGTCGCTGGCGCTGCGCGAGGGGGTGCCCGTCCTCGCCTTCGGCACCCCCGGCGGCGACCAGCAGGACCAGTGGCAGGTGCACTTCTTCCTCGCCGTGACGCTCCGCGACCGGGTGCGCGGCGGCTACGACCTGCAAGGCGCCGTCGACGCGCCGAACTGGCACACCGACAGCTTCACCGGCTCCTTCTACCCGAGGGCCATGGCGCCGGGCAGCCTCACCGTCGAGGAGCGGACGGGTCCCGATGTCGTCGCCGAACTGCGCCGCCGGGGGCACGCGGTGAGTGTCGGCGACGCCTGGTCGGAGGGGCGGATCTCCGCCGTCGCGCGCGATCCGGAGACGGGCGTGCTGTCGGCCGCCGCGAATCCGCGCGGCATGCAGGGCTACGCCGTGGGACGGTGACGCGTCCGGACGGCGGCGCGCGACCCTGCGGAATCTCAGCCCATGCCCACGCTCTGGTGCTCGGGCTCGATGAGCGCGACGACGAGCTCGTTGTCGCGCGAGTAGGGGCCGCCGGTGTACTTCGTCGCCATCCGGTCGATGATCTCCCAGACGGCGTCGCCCTCCACCCATTCGACGACCTTGCCGCGGATGACGACCGGCTGGAACGGGTTGTCGGCCGGGGTGAGGGAGAGCGCCACGCGCGGGTCGCGGCGCAGATTGCGGGCTTTGCGGGACCGCGGGCCGGTGAAGATCGCGACGCGGTCGCCGTGGGTGCCGATCCAGACGGGGACGGTGTGCGGGGCGCCGTCGGGCAGGACGGTCGCGATGTGGGCGAGTGAGGTGCCGTCGAGGACGCGGCGGACGTCGGGGTCGAGCATGGTGGTCAGCTCCTGATGGCTGGTGCGGGTGCGCCGGTGAACGGGTCGGCGGCTCTGGTGGTGTACGCGGACGGCCGTTGAGGGCCGCGTCCGGGGACGTATCCGTAGACCGACACGCGTGCACACTGAGAACCCTGCCAGGTCCGCGCGACCTCGGCATCCCGCGCAAGGCGCCGGCCGAGCGGCTGAACCACCTCGTCGACGAGGGCGTCCCGGAGCGGTGCCCGTACGGCCGCCGGGCCGTACGGGGGCGAGGCCGGTCCGCCGATGCTCCGCGACCTGACGGACGCTTCGCGACCGCAGCGCGGTCATCGCTCAAGCGGTGTGCTCCGCCACGAGGCCGATGATCTCGGGCCACAGCTCACGGGGGCGGTCGTGGCCCATATCGCGGATCAGGACGAGCTCGGCCCCGGGCATCAACTCCGCGGTGCGCTCCCCGCCGCTGGGGCCGATCAGGGTGTCGTCCAGGCCGTGGATGACGAGGGTCGGCACCTCGAGCTTCCGGAGTGCGTCCGCGCGTGAGCCGCCGAGGATCGTCGCGCCGAGCTGCCGACCGACGCCGGAGGGGTGACAGGCGCGGTCATAGCTGCGGGCGGCCAGGTCGCGCAGGGCGTCGGCGTCGCCGTAGCGCCGGGAGGCCCACACCAACTCCCTGTCCGCCGCGGCGACATAGCCTGCACGGCTGGCCGGTTTCGGGGCGAAGAGCACCGTCTGCGCCTCGGGTGTCGGCCGGCCGTAATCGGACTCGCCGGTCGAGGACATCATCGATGTCAGGATCAGCACCCGCGACGGCCGGTGGATGGCCATCGTCTGGGCGATCATGCCGCCCATCGAGGAGCCGAAGACGTGGGCCCCGGTCTATGCCGAGCACGGTGAGCAGGCCGAGGCCGTCGTCGGCCATGTCCTGGAGCGTGTAGGGGACCATGGCCAGAGCGGAGGCGATGCCTCCCGACCTGACCGCGGCGATGAACCGGCCCATGTCGACGGGGTGGGCGTCGAAGGAGGTGGACAGCCCGCAGTCGCGGTTGTCGTACCGGATGACGTGGCGGCCACGGTCCGCGATCGCGCGGCAGAAGTCCTCGTGCCAGGAGATCATCTGGGCGCCGAAGCCCATCACGAGCAGGACGGCGGGATCGGTGGGGTCGCCGCGCTTGTCCGGCCACATGCCGGTGGCGATGGTCGACCAGCCGGCGCCGGAGACAGTGGCCGCCATCGGGCTCGCGTACAGCAGGCTGGTGCCGTAGGTGCCGTTCGCCATCAGGGACTTGAGGTTGGGGGCGTTGGCCGCGTCGATCCTGTCGTGGCCCAGGCCGTCCATGCCCACGACGAGGACCTCGTCCTTGCTGGTGCCGTTCGGCAGCGTGGGGGCCGCGGCGGCGGCCGGGGTCGCGACGGTGACGCCGCTGACGGCGACGGTCGCGCCGCCGACGGCGGCGGTGGCCGCGAGGACGCTGCGGCGGGAGATCCCGTGGTCGGACCTCTGTTGCTCCGTTCGACATGGCGGAGGTAAGCGGAGACGGGCAGTGCGGGAAAGCGCCAGGGGGACCGAACACCCCGGAACATCACGGCTGTTGGGTCCATACCTGTTACCTTTCCGTGATGAGTCGGCGGAGACCAGACCCCTGCGGGAGACGACCTGTTGAACGTCGGCTACCAGGGGCCGACGTCCGGATTCGCCACGCTCCCCCGTTCCGGGGCCGCCGGGGTACGCGGCGTTAGCATGCGTCCCATGCCCGATGCCCCGCCCCGCCCCGAACCCTTCGCCCCGCGGGCCGACGCCGCCGCACTCGACGATCTGCGGACCCGGCTGCGCGCGACGCGCTGGCCGGACGCGCCCGAGGACGCGGGATGGTCGCTCGGGACCGACCTGGCCTACCTCCGCGAACTGGTCGCCTACTGGGCGGACGGCTTCGACTGGCGGGCGCAGGAGGCGGCGCTGGCCCGGCTCCCCCGGTTCCGGGCCCCGATCGGCGGCCTCGGCATCCACTTCGTCCACGCCCGCGCCGTCGCGGCCACGGGGCCCGTCCTGCCGCTGGTCCTCAGCCACGGCTGGCCGGACTCCTTCTGGCGGTACGCGAAGGTCGTCCCGCTCCTCACCGACCCGGCCGCGCACGGCGCCGACCCGGCCGACGCCTTCGACGTGGTCGTGCCAGACATGCCGGGCTACGGGTACTCCGACCGCCCGGCCGCGGGACGGCCGCTCGACTCCGTCGCCGTCAGCGGCCTGTGGGCGGAGCTGATGGACGTCCTCGGCTACGCGCGGTTCGGCGCGGCGGGCGGGGACATCGGCAGCCATGTGAGCCGCTGTCTCGGGCTCGACCACCCCGACCGGGTGGTGGCCGTCCACCGCACCGACGGCGGGCTGCCCGTCTTCGCGGGTGATCCGGCGGAGCTCACGCCCGAGGAGAACGCCTGGTTCCGGCGGACCGCCGCCTGGGGCGCGGCCGAGGGCGGATACGCCGCCATGCACCGTACGAAGCCGCAGACCGCGGCCGTCGGGCTCCAGGACTCGCCCGCGGGGCTGGCCGCGTGGATCGTGGAGAAACTGCGGGCGTGGAGCGACTGCGGCGGCGACATCGAGCGGAGCTTCACCAAGGACGAAATCCTCACCAACGTGACGATCTACTGGCTCACCGGGACGATCGCCTCGTCGATGCGGATGTACCACGCGAATTCCGCGATCCCGTCGGCTCAGCTCACCCGCCGCGTCGAGGTGCCCTCCGGCTTCTCGCTCTTCCCCGGCGACATCCTCCGCCCGCCGCGGGCCTGGCTGGAGCGTACGGCCAACGCCGTACGCGTCACCGAGCCCGCGCGTGGCGGCCACTTCGCGGCGTTCGAGGAACCCGAGCTGTACGCGAAGGAGTTGCGCGAGTTCTTCCGCCCCTACCGGGCGGCAGTGGGCTGAACGGCGGTCCTGCGTACGGTCGTCAGGGCCGCGTCACAGGCCGGTCACCGCGCTCGACGCGCTGACCTCGTAGACGAGGGTGATCTCGCGGCGCTCGCCCGGAGCCAGGCGCTGGACGTAGCGGACGAGGCCGTCGTCGTCGGTCTCGTCGGGTGCCGGGCGGCAGCGGTCGGGCAGGGTGCGGACCTCGACGGCCGAGACCTCGGAGACGGGGACGCGTTCGCGGATCACGACCTCGCGGGTGCGGTCGGCGCCCGGCCGGCCGGTGTCGCCGGGGTGCTCGGCGCTCGGCTGGTCCAGGCGGGAGACGAAGAGCCGTACCTGGCGGGTGATCACGGTGCGCTGGTTGATCCCGGCCAGACCGGTGGTGTCGCGCTGTTCCTCGGTGTGGCGGACGACCCGGAAGGTGTCCTGGCTGCCGAAGGACAGGCGTACGTCCTCGCCCGTACCGGCAAAGGACATCGTGGCCCGGCCGGTGTAGCCGCTGTCGCGCACCAGGTCGACAGGGCCGGCCAGCAGGACGTGGCCCGCGCCGTTGGGGAACCGCGCGGTGGTCACGACCAGAGGCGACAGTTCGGGGGCGCAGGTGTCCTCGGTGCGGCAGGCGGCGGTGAAGGCCGACAGGTGGACGCGGTGGGGGCGCCGGTCGGAGGGGACGGTGACGGGGCGGGGCGCGTGCAGGACGCGGACCGCGCCGCCGTCGTGCAGGCCGGGCAGCGGTCCCGCGCCGCCCGCGGTGTCGGCGGCCGAGTCGCCGCCCACGGTCGTGACGTCCTCCTCGCGCAGATCCACCTCGACGGTCCGGCGCTCCTCGACGGTGCGTTCCCTGAGGGTCAGGACGTCCTCGGTCAGCTCCGGCGGAGCCGCGGCGAGCGTCGGGCGCGCGGTGGACAGGGACAGCCGTACGCCGTTCCAGTCCTCGCCGGTGTCCTGCCATACGAAGGCGTCGGTCTCCAGGGTGACGCTGTCGCGGTCGGCGGCGAGCGTCGCGCGGTAGGCGGGGCGCCACAGCGCGCACGGGACGAGGCTCACGACGCGGATCCGCGCGGGACCGGCCTCGGGCGCCTCCACGACGAGTTCCACGAAGGCCGTGAGCACCGGGGGTTCGGTCTCGGTGGCCGCCAACGCCGTACGCGCCGTGCGCAGTTCCTCGTTCAGGTCGTGCTCGCGGCGGCGCAGCCGGTGGAGTTCGCCGATCCGGGTCTCGGCGTCCTCGTCCACGCGCTCCAGCCGGTCGGCCCAGCGCTCGGGGTCGGCGGCGCCCGCTCCCGCGCCCTGCACGATGTCGCGGTGCAGATCGGCCTTGGCCTGGTGGACCACGGCCAGCGCGCTCTCCAGGCGCTGCCGCAGCTGTCCGACCTCGCGCATCTCCCGTTCCAGGGAGTCGACTTCGCGGCGCAGCTCGGACGCGTCGGGGCCCGGCACGCCGGGCGGCGCGGGGGTGTAGGTGCGGATGACGCGGGCGTCGAACACGCGCGGACCGTCCGCGCCGAGGTCCGTGTCGTCGTGCCCCTCGGTGTCCGCGGAGATCTCGGCGCGCAGGGACCGGTCGACGGTCAGCGGGGTGACCGGGCCGATCCGCAGGCGCTGGACGCCCGCGGTGAGCCGCGCGGTGCCCGTGCGTTCGACCTGGGCGCGGTCCTCCAGGCAGGTCACGGTGGTGACCGGGAGGAAGATCGCGTCCGGCTCGGCGGGCGTGTCATCGACGCCGGACGCGCCGGTTCCGTCGGTCAGGGTCTCCGGGGTGGTCACGGTTCACTTCCTCCGGTTTCCGCCGACGACCGACTTGCCCGCGGGGAGGCGGACCTCGAACCCTCCGGTGAGCGTCGTGGTCCGGCCGGGTGCCAACTCCACGCGCCACACGCGCGCTCCGCGGACGTACGAGCCGTCCTGGCCCGTGAGCGGTTCCTCGGGTTCCGTCCAGGCCGGTCGCGCCCGGTGCTCCTCGATACGGACGTCCTTGTCGGTCGACACCGGTACGCGCTCGCGGACCTCGACGACGACGGGGTACGGCAGGCGGTTGGCGACCTCGATCTCCACGGTGTGGTCGAGGACGGTCGTGCCGCCGCGCAGGCCCGCGGTGGACTCGCGCATGTGGGTGCGGCGGGCCACCTGGACGCTCTCGGCCACGCCGACGCCGACCGCCTGCCGCTGTCCGGGGGCGAGGGTCGGCAGGGCCGCGGTGAGGACGAAGTCGCCGTCGACCATGACGTCGGCCGGTCCGGCGAGCAGCGCGTGCGGGGAGGTGTTGGTGACCAGGACGGTGCCGAAGACGGCCGTGTCCACCGCGGGGACGCACACGTGCAGCGACTCCGTCACGACCGGCACCTCGCTGACCGGCACGATGTGCCACGCGCCGTCGGCCGCCACGTCCGCGGGCGCGGCGGTGTCGAAGCGGTAGTCGAAGGCGCCCGCCGAGGTCCGTACGTCGACCGCGTGCGCGGGCCGCGGGAGGCGGCCGACGGTCTCGGCCCTGCGCCGGTACTCGGTGACCACGGGGGCGATCGGGGCGGCTTCCGGTCGCAGCGTGCCGCGCTCGGCGCCCGCGTCGGGACCCGCGACGGTCAGGCGGCCGTAGTCGAGCATGTCCACGGACGGCGCGGTGGACGGCGGCGGTACGGGCGGCGCGGCGGCTTTGCTCCGGGCGCTGCGGGCGACGGGCGCCGACCTGCCGCGTGCGCGGTCCATCGCGGGCTCGGCATGCGCCTGGGACACGGGCGCCGCCGCGGCGAGCGGGGCCGGGGGCGGCGCCGCTCCCGGGGCAGGCACGGGACCGCCGAACGAACCGCCGTAGCCGACGGCCTCGGCCGCGCCGCCGGGCTCCGCGGGTCCGTACGCGCCGCCCGCCGACAGGTCCGGCGAGAAGTCGGCCTCTTCCAGGTCGTCCTCGACGCCGCCGAGCCACGCGTTCATGGACCTGGGGGCGCCCGGGCCCGACGGCCGGGCCGGACCGCGCGACGCGGCGGGGTGCGCCGCGGCGGCGCCGTCGTAGCCGGTGAACAACTCGGCAAGCCCTGGCGGCGGTTCGCGCCATCCCGGGGCCTGCGGTTCCTGCTGGGCGCGGCCGATCCGCAGCGAGCGCAGTTCGGGCAGGTCGGAGCGGCGCAGCAGGTCCGCGGTGGACAGCCCGAGGCGTACGCCCGACCAGTCCTCGCCGGTGCGCTGGGCGACGCAGGCGCGCAGGACGAGCGTGCCCGCGCCGCTGGTGCCGTCCAGGCGGAGTTGGTAGGTGGGGACCCAGGTGGCGCCGGGGACGTGGTACTCGACCTCGACCTCCACGTCGATCTCGGTCGCGGCGTCGGCGGGTGTCCCGACCTCGTCTGTCGGGGAGGAGTCCTCGCGGGTGTCGGGCGCGTCCGGTACGTCGGCCGACGCGTCCGATACGTCGCTCGCGTCGGTCACCTCGCAGGCCAGTGTCACGATCGCGCCGACGGCCGGGTCGGTGCGCTCGGCGCTCAGGGCGGTGGACGACTGGTGCAGTCGCGCCCGCAGGACGTCCACGTCGTGGTCCGCGCGCGCCAGTTGGTCCTCGGTGGCCCGCAATCGCTCGTGCAGAGCGCCGAGTCGGGTGTCGACGAATCCGGCCAGGGCGAGGAAGGACTCAACGGGCGCCCAGCGGGGCGGGTCGCCCCTGCGCGGCTGCGGCGGCTCGGCGCGCAGCGCCGCCACCTCCTCGATCTCGCTCTCCAGGCGGTACTTGCGGTCCTGGAGCCGGGACTGCTGGTCCTCGGCGTCCTCCAAGTCCAGCCGCAGCGACGGCAGTTGCTCGCCCCGGTGCACGGTGGCGGCGACGTCCAGCCGTACGTCGGTCACGCGCAGCCCGTGCGGGCCGTTCACCACCCGGCCGCGCAGCGACTGTTCGTAGAGCGTGGGCGGCAGGCCCTCGACGCGGACGGTGGTCTCGGCGGTTCCGGTCGGCACCGTGACGCGCGCGCGGCGGGTGACGACCGCTCCGGAGGCGTGCACGACGACGGAGGTCACCTCGGACTCAGCGGCGGACGGCGCGTTCGGCTCGTCCGTGCCGCTCGGAACGGCTGCGCCCACCTTGTCTCCCCCACGCTCGGCCCGCGGCCGGTCTGCCCGTAACGTCTCGGGGCCCGGACTCGTCCGTACCCTAGCCGAGTCCTCCCGGGCACGCCGAGGGTCGGTGCCGGGTCGGCCGCGCGGGAGGTCCGGCCGGTGACGGAAGATCGCGACCGCCGTGTCTTAAGGGCCGGTTAAGAGCGGCTTATCAGCGCCTCGGCCCGATCGGCGTCCTCGCAGTTCGGGCACGTCACGGGCGTGTGGGCGGCCGTCCGGGCGGGTTGGCGGGCAGGGTGACCGTGCGTAGCATCGGGGCCGTCGGCGGCGGTCGTCGCTCCCTTGAGAGCGCTCCCCCGGCCACGGCCCCCGCCTCCCCCGACGCCGTACGCCCGGCCGCCGCCGACTCGAACCCTGATCTCCCCCACAGACAAGGTACGTAACCCATGGCTGCACACCGCGCACGCAGATGGTCGCTCGGCGGACTGGTCGTCCTGGTCGCCGCCGCTCTTGTGGCCGCCGTCCTGGTGGCGACGACCGGTCCCGGCACGTCGAGGGCGGACGCCGCCGAGGGCCGGCAGACCTGGTCCGACGAGTTCGACGGCCCCGCTGGCAGCGCGCCCGACCCCGCCAAGTGGACGCATGAGACGGGTGGTTCGGGCAACGGAAACAACGAGTTGCAGTACTACACCGACAGCACCTCCAACGCCGCTCTCGACGGCGACGGGCACCTGGTGATCACCGCACGGCCCAACTCCGACACCGGGCTGTCCTGTTGGTACGGGCCGTGCAAGTACACCTCGGCGCGGCTGAACACGGCCTCGACCTTCACGCAGGCGTACGGTCACTTCGAGGCCCGCATCAAGATCCCGCGCGGCCAGGGCATTTGGCCGGCGTTCTGGATGCTGGGCAGCGACATCGGCAGCGTCGGCTGGCCCAACAGCGGGGAGCTGGACATCATGGAGAACATCGGACGGGAGCCCGGCACCGTCCACGGCACGATCCACGGCCCCGGCTACTCGGGCGCGGCCGGTATCGGGTCCCCTTACACGCTGCCCGGCGGCGCGACCTTCGCGGACGACTTCCACACCTTCGGTGTGGACTGGAGCCCGAGCGCGATCACCTGGACGGTGGACGGCACGGTCTACCAGACGCGTACGCCGTCGGACGCGGGCGGCAACAAGTGGGTGTTCGACCACCCGTTCTTCCTGATCCTCAACCTGGCGGTCGGCGGTGACTGGCCGGGCTCGCCCGACGGTTCGACGTCCTTCCCGCAGACGATGACGGTCGACTACGTACGGGCGTCGCAGTGGGACAGCGGCTCCGGCACGACGGCGGGCGGCGGCACCGGCGGCTCTGGCGGGTCTGGCGGGTCCGACCGGGTCGGCTCGATCAAGGGCATCGGCGGCATGTGCGTGGACGTGGCGGGCGGCTCGTCGGCCGACCGTACGCCGGTCCAGCTCCACGACTGCACCGGCAATGTGGCCCAGCAGTGGACGCTCGGCGCCGACGGGACGGTACGGGCGCTGGGCAAGTGCCTCGACGTGGACGGCGGTTCGACGGCGGACGGCGCGGCCGTGCAGCTCTACACGTGCAACGGCACCAAGGCGCAGCAGTGGAAGTACACCGACGCCCACGACCTGACGAACACGGGCGCGGACAAGTGCCTTGACGCGAAGGACAATTCGTCGGCGGACGGGACGCGGTTGCAGACGTGGACGTGCGGCGGGGCCGCCAACCAGAAGTGGATCTTCGGCTGACCCCTGGTCCGACGGCGTGGGGCGTGCCCGGTCCACCGGGCGCGCCCCGCGCCGTCTTTGGCCGGTTTCGGCGGTTCGCCCGGTTCGCTCGTGGGAGTACCGTCACATTCCGGGAGCACCGACCGACAAGGAGTACGCCATGTCATGGGTGACCAGCGGCCTTCGGGCGCTCAGCGGCGAGATGCGCGCACGGTGGCACGGGTACTTCGTCGGCTACGGGCAGCAGGACTGACGCCCGCAGCCGGACCGGGCACCACTCGGACCGACAAGGAGGACGGCCGCGATGTCATGGATCGTCAGGAGCCTTCGCGCGCTCAGCGGGGAGGCGCGTGCGCGGCGCAACCAGTACGGCGACAGGTACGGGCACAACGCCTGACGTCTTCTCCGCGCGGGGGCGGGACGGGCGGCCGTAGGCGGCGCGCGTTCCGTCCCGTTTCCTATAAGGCGGGCGACCCGTGTTCCTCGACAGGAAGAGTCTGTGGCCGGACCTGCGGCGGTGGGAGGAGCAGGCGGCGGGCCGTGACGGGCCGTTCCGGCTGCGCTTCGGCACCCTGTTCGTGGCCGACGCCGAGGCCGCCCGTGACGTGCTGGTCGAGCAGGCGGGCGACTATCTGTCCCAGTCCGGATTCTTCCGCCTCGGGCCGGAGTCCCTGCCCCCGGCGGTCAGGGGCGAAGCCTCGCGTGAACTGCTCAAGGTCCTGGCCCGGCACGATCCCGCCTCGTCCTTCGACCTCGGCGCGGCCCTCGGCGAGGTCCGTGACGGTCGCGGCCGTCTGCGGCACCAGCGCTGGGGCGTCGAGGTGGTCCGGCGGTACTTCGCCCCCGTCATCGCGGACCGGAGCCGCACCGCGATCAACGCGCTCGTCGACACGTATGTGACGTCGAGTGTGGTCGCCGACGACATCGTGGGCCATGTGCTGAGACGCTCGCACCGCACGGTGCCCGCCGTCCGGGCCGGGCTCGCCGAACAGTTCGGGCGGCTGTCCGCTCAGGAGGACGGAGCGCGGGATCTGGTCGACCTCGTGCTGGGGCTGCCCGGCGAGCTGTCGACGGCCGATTGCGCGCAGGTACTGCAACGCCTCGTGCTGTCCACGGTCGGCTTCACCGGCGTGACGCTCGAATGGGTGGTGCTGCTCGGTGTCCGGCACGGCTACAACACCCCGACGGTGCGGCGGGAGCAGGTCCACCACCTGGTCAGGGAAGCGCTGCGCCTGTATCCGACCGCCTGGCGGCTGATGAGAGTGGCCGCCGCGGACCACGAGATCGCCGGGGCCGAGGTCCGCGAGGGCGAGCACGTCCTGATCGGCACGCACGCGATCCACCGGTCGGCGGCCGTCTGGGAGGCGCCGCTGGACTTCCGCCCCTCGCGCTGGGAGCGGCCGACCGATGAACAGCGGCGGTCCTACCTGCCGTTCGGCAAGGGCGAGGGCATGTGTCCCGCGAACGGCTTCGCCGTCAGGGCGCTCGAACACCTCGGCCACCTCATCCTGAGCGGCTACCGGGGCGAGGTGCGGCTCCGCGCGCGCAGGCCGCATGTCCGTACGCTTCTGGCGCCGCCCGCCGGCTGGACCCGGCTCACCGCGCGGGCTGGACCGGCTCCCGAGCGCTGAATCGGCCACCGCGGCCCACGCCCTCGGCCGCGGGCAGGACTCCTTCGTGGCCGCCGCGTCAGACCGGCGACTTGCGCAGGCGGGCCCGCCTGCGGTGCAGCGGTCCGCGTTTGGGCGGCGGTGAGGCGAGGCCGAAGCGGACGGCGACGCGGGTGCCGCCCATCGGTCCGCGGTCGATGTCCAGCGCGCCGCGGGTCGCGGCGGCGGCGCGGCGGGCGATGTCGAGGCCGAGGCCGGTGGACGCGGTGCTGGCGCCGCGGACGAGGGCGTCGTCGGGGTCCGGGATGCCGGGGCCCGCGTCCTCGACGGTGAGGGTGACGGACTGGGCGGCGCGCACCAGGCGCAGCGCGAAGGCGGTGCCGGGCGCGGTGTGCCGGAAGACGTTGCCGACGAGCGCGTCGATGACGGCGGCGAGGTCGTCCTCCGGCAGGTCGATCAGGGCGTCCTCGCCGGTCACTTCCACCAGGCAGGGGCGGCCCTGCTGTTCCGCGAGCGTCGTCCAGAATCCGGCGCGGCGGCGGACGATCACCGTGGCGGCGCACAACACCTGCTCGGGCCGGGCGAGTTGGGGTGCGCCCATGTGTCCGACGGCCAGCGGTGTACGGGCCGCGGTGATGACGGCGTGCAGTTGTGTTTCGAGCTGGGCGACCGCGGCGGCCACGGGGGCGGCGTCCGGTCCCGTACCCATGCGTTCGGTGGCCAGTTGGAGGGCGGTCAGGGGTGTCCTGAGGCGGTGGGACAGGTCGGCGACCAATTCCCGCTCGACGGCGAGGAGTTCCAGCATGCGTTCGGCCATGGCGTTGAACGCCTGCCCGGCTTCGCGCAGTTCCGGCGGTCCCATGGGGTCGACGCGGGACTCCAGATCGCCGCGGCCGAGCGCGTTGGCGGCGCAGGAGAGGTTGCGGGAGGACCGTACGACGCGGGAGGCGAGGCGGTCGGCGACCAGGACGGAGCCGACGACCAGGCCGACGGCGAGCAGCGCCATCACGGTCAGCGACGCGTTCACCCCGCGGTTCAGTTCGGCTTCGGGGACGAATTCCTCGACGACGGCGACGCGGCCCTGCGGCAGCACGACCGGCTGGAGGTAGACCCAGCCGCCGCCCGGCAGGTCCTGCGCCAGTGACTCGCCGTCGTGCTGTGCGCGCACCAGCAGGGAGTGGGGTGCGTGGCCGGCGCCGATGGAGCGGCCGTCGGGCTGGTGGACCGCCAGGTTTCCCGACGGGTCGAGGCCCGAGACGGCCTGCCGTACGGCGGCCGGGTCGTCGGTGAGCGTGAGGACCGGCGCCAGCGCGGCGGCGCGCTGCTCGGCGGCGGTGATCGCCTGGTTGCGGGCCTCGGAGCGGACCAGCAGGCCCAGCGGGATGAGGAAGGACAGGGCCACCATCGAGGTGACGGCCAGGGCGACCCTGGCCAGGGTCCCTCTCACCGCGGCGTCACCAGTTTGATGCCGACGCCGCGCACCGTACGCAGCAGGCTCGGTGCCGCCGCGCTCTCGCCGAGTTTGCGGCGCAGGGAGGACAGGTGGACGTCGATGGTCTGGTCCTCGACGTAGGGGTCGCGCCAGACCTCGGTGAGGATGTGGCGTTTGGACACGACGGTGTCGGCGTTGGCGGCGAGGAAGGACAGCAGGTCGAACTCGCGGCGGGTCAGGGGGACTTCGTGTCCGTGCAGATGGACGGTGCGGGGTCCGGGGTCGATGCGCAGCGGCCCGAGGGTGACGGGCTCGCGCAGATTGGGGGCGCCGGTCCTGCCGTCGGGGCCCGCGGAGCGGCGCAGGACGGCGCCGAGGCGGGCGGTGAGCTGTCCGCCGGAGAAGGGTTTGACCAGGTAGTCGTCGGCGCCCGCGTTGAGGAGCCGGATGATCTCGGCTTCGTCGTCCCTGGCGGTGACGATCAGGACCGGTACGCGGGAGATGCCGCGGATCATGCGCAGCGCGTCGCCGCCGTCGAGGTCGGGCAGTCCGAGGTCGAGGATCACCGCGTCCAACGGCGTTCTGGTCGCCTCGCGCAATCCGCTGAATCCGTCGGCGGCGCTGCGGACTTCGTGCCCGTCGCGGGTGAGTATCCCGATCAGTTCGGCACGTATGCCGGGATCGTCTTCTACGACAAGGACGCTCGCCATGCGGCACACCGTAACGGATCGGCCATGATGGCCCGGTGCCCCGGTCCTTGCGCCATTTCCTGATCTGGCTGTCGTGCACGGTCCTCACCGTCACGGCGGTGTCGTTGACCGTGCGCTTCGTGGTGGGTTCGACGGCGCCGCTGCCGCCGTCCGCGCGGGATGTGGCGGCCGGGATCGCCACCAACTCGCCCAGTTCCGTGGTGATCGGCTCGCCGACGGCCACGCCCCGGCAGTCGCCGACGCGGACCCGCAAGCCCGCGGTGTCGCCGTCCCCCTCGACTCGTCGCCCGACGGCGACCGCGACCAGCCCGTCCTCCGCGCCGGCCCCGCCGCCGTCGACCGCCTCCCGGCCGCCGGACTGCGAAGGGGGCGCCGGGACGCACAGTTTCGAGTCGACCGGTGGTCAGGCGTCGATACGGTTCGGCGCGGACGCGGTGTGCCTGGTCTCGGCGGTGCCCGCGATCGGCTTCACCACGAGCACCCGGCAGAGCGCGCCGGACACCCTCACCATCACCTTCACCGGGGCGCGCCACCGCTCGGAGCTGACGGCGACGCTGCGTCCGCAGGCCAAGGAGGTCACCAGCGAGGTGTCCTGGTGAGGCGCGGTGTCCGCGGTCCTTCGCCGGCCCGGCCGGGGGCGGGGCTCAGCGGAATCTGCGGCTTTCCTTAGGGGAACGTGAAGTTGGGCTCGGGCGGCGGATCGGGCGGCTCCGGCCGCCTAGGGTCGTGCCCGCCGGACCGTTCCTGTGAGCGGGTCCCCCTCACGACACGTCTCCCCCACCACGAGGTGCCAGCGATGAGTTCGTCCCGCCGTGCCCACTCCCGTAATGCCGCCCATGGCCAGCACAGGGCGAGGCGCAAGCCGCGGATACGCATGGCGGTGACCGGAGCCGCGGCCCTGGCCGTACTCGGTGGTGGCACCGCCTTCGCCTGCCTCGGGGCGCCGCATCAGGGGTCGCCCACCGCCGGACACAGCGACTCCGGCTCCGGCTCCGGCTCCGGCGACCCGAGCGCGTCGGCCGGGCACAGGCCCGGCGGCAAGCCGGCCGGTTTCCGGCCCACCGCGCCCGCCGCGACCATCTCCACCACGCACCGCCCGCGCCCCGGACGGCCGAGCCCCAAGCCGACGGCCACGCCAACCGGCGCCCCGGTGACCACCGCGCCCACGGCGGCGGCGCCCAGCCCCTCGGCGACGACTCCCGCGCCGCCCGCCACGACGAACCCGCCGAGCGCCGGGGACGCCGTGCAGCAGGTGCTCGACCTGATCAACCGCAACCGCGCCGCCGAGGGCCTCGCCCCGTACACGCTGCTCGAAGGGCTCAACAAGAGCGCCGCCGCGCACAATCAGGTGATGGCGTCCGGCTGCGGCCTGTCCCACCAGTGCCCGGGCGAACCGGCCTTCGGTGACCGCGAGACGGCCGCCGGGGTGCACTGGACGTCGGCGGGCGAGAACATCGGCGAGGGCGGCGGCGTGGGCTCCTCCGCCTCCGCGATCGCCGCGAGCGCCGTCGGTCTGACGCAGATGATGCTGGACGAGAAGGCCCCCGACGACGGCCACCGCCGCAACATCCTCAGCAGCGGCTACACGCACATCGGCATAGATGTCCACCGCGACGGTTCCGGCACGGTCTGGATGACGCAGGACTTCTCCAACTGACCGTCGCCGCCGCGTACTTCCTTCCCGCCCGGTGCCGCGAACCCCACAGCGCGGCACGTTCCCGTCGGCCGGGGCCGACCTCCCCCCGGCCCCGGCCGACGGATGTCCGGCCGGCGGCGCCGTTCCCTCGCGGGCCTCCTCTCAGCCCAGGACGGTGCCGGTCGTGGCGGTGGGCGGCCGTTCGCGGGAGAAGGCGCCCAGATCGATGACATGACCGGTGTGTTCGCGGGTGGGCCGGACCGGCGCCGTGTCGTGGGTGTGGCCCGCCTCCACCCGGTGCAGCAGGTCCGCCATGAGGCGGCCGACGAGCGGGGCGTTCTTGAACTGGTTGCCGCTCGTGCCGATCGCGACGTAAAAGCCGCCGAGGTCGGTGCGGTCGTACAGCGGGGTCCAGTCGTCGGCCACGTCGTACACGCCCGCGACGCCGCTGGGGCGGCTCGGGACGCGCAGTCCCGGCAGGCGGCGGGCGGCGCGGCTCACCTGGGCGGTGAAGCGGGGCACCGCGGCGCGCGGGTCGGCCGCCTCCGGCGCGTCGAGCCATTCGAGGGGGTCGCACTCCGGCTCGGTGCCGCCGACGAGCAGGAAGTCCCGGCCCTCGGGGCGTAGGTAGGTGCCGAGGTCGAGGTCGGCGATGACCGGGCCGGGACCGCCCGCGCGGCGGTAGCCGGCCGGGGCGGCCACTTGATGGACCTCCTGGCGCACCGGTGATCTATCCGCACGGGCACGGGGTCCGGACGTATGCGGCGCAGATCGACTTCCTCACCCGGGTGATGGACTGGTTCGAGCGCCACATGCCCGCGGTGTGACGGCCGAGGTCCGCGCCGCGCGAGGGTCTCCGGCAGGGGTGAACGGGCCGCTCACGCGGTGTGGTTGTCCGGCTGGAGGGCGGCGGCCAGGGCGGTCGGGCCGTGGGCGGTGGACCCTTGGGTGTACGCGGCGGCGTACGCCTGGTCGCCGAGCGCCGCGCGGGCCGTCTCCTCGCAGCGCTCACGCACCAGTTGGAGTTCCGGAGCGCCGCGCTGCGGGTGGCCGACGCTGCGCCAATAGGCGCCGCCGGTGCCGTAGACCGACGCGGCCTGCTCGGCCCGGCCCTCGGCCGCCAGGGCCGCGGCAAGCAGGTCCAGGCCGAGCGCGATGCCGAAGGCGTCCCCGATGAGGCGTTTGCTCTCCAGCATGGTGCGGGCGTAGCCGATGGCCTCGGTGGGGGCGCCGGAGAAGAGGGCGACGACGGAGAGCTGGTAGTCCAGGTAGGAGCGGGTCCAGACCTCGCCGGTGCGTACGCAGTGCTCGCGCAGTTCGAGGGCCCGCTCGCGGCCTTCGGCGAAGTCCCCGAGGGCGGTGAGGGAGAGCACTTCGACGAGGTTGCAGCGCAGCCGGTCCGGGGAGTCGAAGGCGAAGCCGGGCGCGGCGCCGAGCGCCGCGCGTACCGCGTCCAGTGCCTTGCGCGGCTGGCCCATGAGCAGGCCGAGCAGGCCGGTGAGGCAGGCTGCGGCGATCCGCTCCTCCTGGTCGCCGCCCGCTTCGGCCGCGGCCTCCACCTCGGCGCTGATCTCGGTGGCCAGGGCGTAGTCCCCTTGGAGGGTGACGGTGGCCCCGAGGCCGGTGAGCGCGCGGGCGCGGGCCCGGTCCTGCGCGGTGTGCAGTTCCAGGGCGCGCTCCAGATAGGAGCGGGCTTCTTTGAGGTGGCCGCAGCAGGTCCAGAAGTAGACCAGCAGCCCGGCGAGTTCGGCGGCCTGCGCCGGGTCGTGGACGAGCAAGTGGTCGAGGGCGGAGCGCAGGTCGGGGTGGGTGTCCTCGATCACCCGGTAGCCGAGGAGCTGGCCGGGGCTCGACCAACTCGCGTCCGCCCAGCGGGCGAGGCCGGTGAAGTAGTCGGCGTGACGGCGGGCGGTCGCGGCGGACTCGCCCAGTTCGCGCAGCCACTCGGCGCCGTACTCGCGGATCGTGTCGAGCATGCGGTAGCGCTCGCGGTGTCCTGCGCCGCTCGCCGCGTCGTCGGCGGTGCCCGTCCTGATGATCACCGACTGGGTGACCAGCCGTTCCAGGGTCGGCGCGACGTCAGCGGCGCGCAGCGGGCCGCCGGTGGCGACCGCTTCCGCGGCGGCCAGGTCGAAGGCGCCGCGAAAGACGCTGAGCCGGGCCCAGAGCAGCCGTTCCTGCGGGGTGCACAGCTCGTGGCTCCAGCCGATCGCGGTGCGCAGCGTCTGGTGGCGCCGGGGCCAGACGAAGCCGGTGCGGGACAGGACGTCGAAGCGTGAGCCGAGGCGGTCGGCGATGTCGGCGACGGTGGCGGGGCCGACCTGGGCCGCGGCCAGTTCGATGGCCAGCGGTATCCCTTCGAGGCGGCGGCAGATGGTCGCCGCGGCCTCCGCCGCGCCCGGCTCCGCGAGCGGGGTGTGGCCGAGGCGGCCGGTGACTCGCTGGTTGAAGAGCGCGAGTGCGTCCTGTCCTTCGGCCGACAGCGGTGCGACGTCGATCAGTTCCTCCACGGCGGAGGCCAACGGGCGGCGGCTGGTGGCCAGTACGGTCAGGCCGGGCGCGGCCGTCAGCAATTCACCGACGAGGTGGGTGCACGCCTCGATCAGGTGCTCGCAGGAGTCGAGCACGAGTAACAGGCGCTTGTCGGCGAGCCATTCGCACAGCGCCTCGACGGGCATCCGCGGTGAGTGGTCGGCGAGGTCGACGGCGTCGCTGACGGTGGCGAGCAGCAGGTGCGGGCTGTCGAGGGTGGCGAGGTCGGCCCACCAGGTGCCGTCGGGGAAGCGGGAGGAGTCGGTGTCTTCCGCAGAACCGATTCGCCGGTCCGCGCTCGGCTCCTGTTCCGCGGCGACTTCCACGGCGACGCGGCCGACCGACGCGCGCGCCGCCGCCCGCAGCGCGAGCCGTGTCTTGCCGACTCCGCCGGGCCCGGTGAGGGTGATCAGCCGGCGGTGTGCCAACGCCATGTCCAGCCGCGCGAGTTCCGCCGTACGGCCGACGAAACTCGTTGTCTCCTGCGGAATGTGCCCCTTCATGGCCACAGCCTGACACCGACCGACCGCGGAGGGAAACGGGCCGTCGTGGTGAAGCTCGGCGCGAGCGCCTTATGAGGGCGCGTCAGGCGGCGTACGCGGGACCGGACTCGGGCCGGTCCCGCGGGTCGCGCGCTTCACCTGTACTGACGGAGAGTCACCCGGTGAACCAGGGGTTCCCGCCGCCGAGGGACCAGACCGAGACTTTGGTGACGCCCAGTGAGGTCAGCACCGCCAGCTTGGAGTTGAGCGCGGTGCTGTCCACGTAGTCGTAGAGCTTCCCTCCGGAGACCCAGCGAATCTCTCCGGAGGAGGCGTCGCGACGGGCCGCGATCGTGCTCGGGTCGGTGGAGAAGCCAGGGCTGTGCTTCATGTCGCTGAACTGGATGTTGCCGGTGACCGCGTCCAGGTCGCACGGGTCGGGCGCGCTGATGCCGTACGAGGGCAGGGCGATGACCAGCCGCGACGGGTCCGGGATCTTGCTCTGCGCGTACCGCGTGACCTGCTTGAGCCAGGCGAGCGGGGTGATCGGCAGGCAGCGGCTGCCGGGCGCGGTGTCGAACTCCTCGTCGTACGCCATGATGTCCAGTTCGTCGACGCCCTTGGCGCTGACGGCCGCGTAGTCGTAGAAGGCGGCGTCCTCGGTCATCGCGGGCGCGTCGACCACGAGTTTCTTGCCCTGCGCGTGCAGGGAGGTCGCGAGCTGGCCGAGGAAGGTCTTGTAGTTGGTGAAGTCGGCGGCGCTCCAGGACCAGTAGTCCTCCATGTCGACGTCCACGCCGGTGAGTTGGTTGGTCACCACGAAGGAGGTGAGCTGCGAGACGGCGGCGCTTCGGTTGGTACTGCTGCTGACCAGGGCGTGGACGTCGGCCGTGGTCATGCCGGAGACGGTCGGGTACTGGTAGGCGGAGTGCGCCTTGAGGTCGGCGACGTTGGCGGCGCTGTAGGTGTTGCAGAGCCCGGCGGCCGTGGTCTCCAGGGTGACCTTGCCCTTGCTGGTGACGCTCCAGTACTCGGGTTTGAGCGCGCCGTTCCTGACCCTGTTGTCGGCGTATTCGCTCGGCGCGGTGCAGGTGGAGTCGCCTGCGGAGCCGGGGTAGAGCCAGGTCTGTAGCTGTACGGCGGAGGCGGCGGTACGGGCGGCGGGCTGCCGGTGGGCGGCGCCGCTCGACGCGGCGGCCGACGTACCGGGGCCGGTCGTACCGCTGTCGGTCGTCATGGCGCCCGCGGCCATGGCACCGGCGAGGGCGGCCGAACAGGCGGCGGCCGTGGCGAGGATGAGCCTGCGACGAAGCATGATCCGTCCCTTCGGGGCGTGGAGGTGCACCGCGTCGGCCGGGGGCGGCGGCGCGGGGTGGGGGGTGACGGAGGAGTCGTAGGTGGGCGCGGGGGCTACCCGTTGTCGTTCCAGTAGGGGTCGAGGACCAGGGTGTCGGCGCCCGGTACGCGCGAGGCCGCCGACCAGGAGCCGCCCAGGACGCGTCCGCTGTCGGGCTCGGGGGCGAGCGACAGTTCGGTGAGGATGCGGTACCGGTCGCCCCGGTAGACGGAGCGGGTGAACTCCACGACGCGCCCGTCCGCGTCCCTGGCGGCGCGTTCGAAGAGCAGGGCCGGGGTGTGGACGGGCACGCCGAGCAGTTCGGCCTCGGCCTCGTCCACCACGGTCGGTTCGATGAGCTGTGAGGCGCGGGTGAGCAGGATGCCGTACCGGCTGCCGAGCATGCGGTAGAAGGAGTCGGTCTCCAGGTCGTGGGCGGTGAGGCCGGGGACCAGCGCCAGCGGCACGTGCAGCGTCTCGACGCACATCGGGTCGCCGTCGACCAGCCGCAGCCGGGCGATGCGCAGGATCCGGTCGGCCGGGGCGGTGCCGAGGCGGCGGCCGATCCTGGGTCCGGCGGCCATGGCGGTGAACTCCACGGTGCGGCTGGTCCACGCGCCGTCCACACCGCCGACGCCCATGCTCGGTCCCGGCCCCGCGGCCGGACCCAGGCGCTGGGCGACCTTGTCCTCGGCGACGAAGGCGCCGCGCCCGTGGGCCCGGATCAGCAGTCCGTCGCGCACCAGGTCGTCCATCACCGAGCGCAGCGTCGGGCGGGAGACCTCAAGGGTCTCGCAGAGCTGGCGCTCACCGGGCAGCGGTCGGCCGGTCGCGGTCTCCTCGACGAGGTCGAGGAGGTGCGTACGGATCCGCTGCCGCTTCTCCCAGCGGCTCTCGCTGCTGACCATGGGCCCACCAGTCCTGTCCGCGCGGGGCGGGTGCCGGTGTCTCGGCGTCCGGACGCCGAGGTGTTCGGCGACGCACCGATGATGGACCCCGTTCTTACCACTGGTCAATATGTGGTCAACGAATCCGCGCCGGAGTCAGCGGATAAAGGTCCGCGGACAATGGTCAGCGGGTACGGGCGGCGCGCTCCGCGTTCTTCTCCTTGATCCGCACCGCTTCCTTGCGGACCTCCGCCTGCACGGCGCGCTCCTCGACCAGCCACTGCGGCTGGTCCTGCTTCAGCGCCTCGATCTCCTCGGTGGTGAGCGCCTCGGTCACGCCGCCGCGCGCGAGACCCGCGATGGACACGCCGAGCTTGGACGCGACGACGGGGCGGGGGTGCGGTCCCTTGTGCCGCAGTTCCACCAGCCACTCGGGGGGATCGGCCTGGAGCGCGTTGAGCTCGGTGCGCGAGACGACACCCTCCTGGAACTCGGCGGGTGTGGCCTGGAGGTACACACCCAGCTTCTTCGCCGCTGTCGCGGGCTTCATGGTCTGGGCGGTCTGCTGCGACGTCATGCCCTCAAGGGTAACGAGCGCGTGCGCCACCTCCGACCACCAGCGGATAACCTGCTGGGGTGACAGGTTCGGAAGTATCTCCTTCGTTCCGGCTCGCATACGTTCCGGGCGTGATGCCGACCAAGTGGGTGCGGATCTGGAACGAGCGACTGCCGGAGGTCCCGCTCACCCTGGTGCCGGTGCCCGCCGCCGAGGCGTTCGGCGCGCTGCGGGACGACGGCGGGTCCGGCGCGGACGCCGGATTCGTACGGCTACCGGTCGACGGCGCGGATCTCAGCGCGATCCCGCTCTACACGGAGACGACGGTGGTCGTCGTCCCCAAGGACCACGCGGTCGCGGCGGTCGACGAGGTGTCGCTGGCCGACCTCGCGGACGACATCGTGCTGCGTCCCCTGGACGACACCCTCATCTGGGAGACGCCGCCGGGGCAGCCCGCGAAGGAGCGGCCCGCCACCACGGCGGACGCCGTGGAACTCGTCGCGGCGGGTGTGGGCCTGCTGATCGTCCCCCAGTCGCTCGCGCGACTGCACCACCGCAGGGACCTCACCTACCGGCCGGTCCCGGACGCGCCCGAGTCCCGCGTCGCCCTGTCCTGGCCGCAGGAGGAGACCACGGATCTGGTGGAACACCTCATCGGCATCGTGCGCGGTCGCACCGTCAACAGCACGCGCGGCCGGCCGCTCCCGGAGCGGACCGCACCGGGGGCGAAGGCCGCGAAGGCCAAGGACAAGGCGAAGGACAAGCGCCCGGACAGGGCATCGGAGGCGCGCCGCAAGCCCGCGCCGGGCCGGGGTTCCGGAGGCAAGAGCGGCAAGAGCGGCGGTACGGGTGGCGCGAAGCGCGGCAAGCCTCGCCGTCGCCCGTAGCCGGACCGGGGTCCCGGTCCCCCCGTACCGCAGCGCGGTCGGCCGGACGGCAGCACCGTCCGGCCGACCGCGGTCACGTAGAAGATGCGCGCCGGAGGCGGGTCGTCAGCTCGCGGGCGTCACGACGACAGCGTTGACCTGGGCCTGGTTGGCGGAGCCGCGAGTGAAGTCGAGGGAGACGGTGCCGGAGGCGTCCACGGTGACGGGGAAGTCCTTCTCGACGCCGAAGGCTTCCTGGCCGTCCGCGCCCGCCGCCACGGCCGTGCCGATGATGTCGAAGTCGGTCAGGACCTTGGTGCCGTCGATCGTGACGTCGAATTCACGCTGGCCGGAGTGGGTGTAGTACCAGTCCATGAAGTAGAGGCGGACCTGGTAGTCGGCGCCCGGGGTGAGACCGGGGATGCTGTAGGAGGAGTCCCCGACGCGTGAGGTGTTCCAGATGTCGGCGGGGATCGGGTGGGTGACGGTCCGTCCCCAGTTCGGGAAGCTGGGAGCGCCCGCGGGAATGGTGTCGGGCCTGCCGCCGGTGCCGGTGTCCGCGATGAAGTCGCCGCCGCCCGCGCCGCCGAGGTCGATCGACACCCCTGGCGCCACGTCGGCGTGAGCGGTCCCCGCGGTCACGAGACCGCCCAGCACCATGCTCAGCACGAGGGCCGCGGCGGCGGCCATGCGTGTCCACACCGACGTGGACAGGCCGTTCAGCCTTGAGTTCATGCGTTCTCCCAGGTGTCCGGAGGCCGCTTGGAGAGCGCTCTCCAAGCATCGATCAGTGTCATGTACTCACCACCCTCCGTCAAGGGAGCCTCCCGCCGGGCGCCTTGCGCGGCCGACGCGGTGGCGCGCGGGCCGGACCGGCCCCTGTCGGCCCATGGCTCACCGGCGCCCGGACGACGATACGGGGGGCATGACGTTCGTCGTTTTCATGACCCTGCCCGGTCTGGTCATCCTGCTGACCCTGGTGGCCTTCGCCGATCAGATGCTCATGCGGGCCGGGCGGGCCGGAATCCTGCCGCGGCGCGGTCCTGGCCGCCAGGGGCAGATCTCGTCCACCGGCTTCGAGATGCTGCACGCGAGTTTCTCGCCGGGCAAGCAGAACGAGTTGAAGGAGCGGCAGTCCGCCCCCGTGCTGCGGGACGACGAGGAGGACGGCGCGCCCGCGAACCGTACGACCGTCGATCTCCAGCGGGGACCGCGGTCGTACGGATGGCGCGGCCCCACTCCTGAGGCGCGGCCTTTTCGGAACACCTCTCCCCTAGGACGGCACGCGGCGCGCGACCGCCGCGTCCAGTCGCCTCACTTCGTCCTCCCCCAGGTGCAGTTCGGCGGCGCGGGCGGAGTCGAGGATCGTCTCGGGGCGGCGGGCGCCCGGAATGGGGATGAGAGCCGGGCTGGTGGACAACAGCCAGGACAGCGCGGTGCGTTGCGGGCTGGCGTCGTGGGCGCGGCCGATCTCGGTGAAGGCGGCGGTGAGTTCGTCGTCCTTCGTGCCGATGGTGCCCAACGGCCGCCAGGCCAGGAACGCCAGGCCGAGTTCCTCCGCGCGGCGCAGTACCGCGCGGTGCTGTACGGCGCTGGGTGAGAACTCGTTCTGCACGGCGACGAGGGCGTCACCCAACAGCTCGTGTGCCTGGTCGAGTTCGGCGACGGTGACGTTGGAGACACCGACCGAGGTGACGGTCCCGTCCGCGACCAGCCGGAGCAGCGCCGTCAGCGAGTCGGCGATCGGCACCACCGGGTCGGGGGCGTGCAGGAAGAACAGCTCGATACGGTCCAGGCGGAGCCGGTCGCGGGACGCGGCGGCCGAGCGGACGAGGTGGTCGGGGCTGCTGTCGGTGAGCCACCGCCCGTCGCCCGGTCTGACCCGGCCCGCCTTCGTCACCACCGTGACTCCGGAGGCGTCGCCGTCCCAGCTCTCCAGCGCGTCGGCGATCAGCGTCTCGTTGTGCCCTACTTCGTCGGCACCTGTGTGGTACGCGGAGGCGGAGTCGATGAGGGTCACTCCGGCGTCGAGCGCGGTGTGGATCGTCGCCGTGGCGCGGGCGCGGTCCGGGCGCCCTTCGATGGACAGCAGCATGCCGCCCAGGCCGACCGGGAAGACCTTCGAACTCCCGCACGCGCGGGTCGGGTTGGTGAGGTGCGGTGGGTGGTGCATACGGCTCCCTGTCTCGTGTGATGGTGCTGCCGCGTGCGGCGCCGGGGCCTAGCGGCGTACCGCGAGGCGGCCTCGTGAGAAGACGGCGGCGACCTCGGCCTCCGGGTCCGCCAGCCGCTCGACGTGGACAGCGGGGTTGTGGCGGGTCAGGACGATGTCGCCGCGGGCGCCGGGCGCGAGAACACCGAGTTCACCGGCCGCACCGAGCAGCCGGGCGCCGGTGGTGGTGGCGCTGCGCAGCACCGCCCAGCCCGGCTGCACCCTGGCCCGCAGCGCGAACTCCCGCGACTGGTGGACGTGCATCGCGCCGAGCAGGTCGGTGCCGAAGGCGATCGGGGCGTCGGCGGCGTGGGCGTGGGCCAGCGCGGTGAGGCCGCTGTCCCGGACGGCCGCGACCTTGGCGGTGCTCGCGGGCGGGAGCCCGTGGAGCGGACCCTCCTGCGCCAGCACCGTGTACGTCACCAGCGTCGGCACGTAGTACGCGTCGTGCTCGGCGAACAGGCGGGCCTCGTCCGGGCCGATCAGATTGCCGTGCTCGATGGTGCGTACGCCCAGGCGCAGCGCGCGGGCCACCGCCTCCGGGGTGTAGGCGTGCCCGGCGCAGTAGACGCCCGCCCGCGCGGCCTCGTCGACCGCCGCGCGGATCTCTTCCTCGCTGTACTGCGGCGTGTCGATCCGGTCGGTGGGGCTGGAGATCCCGCCGGAGAGCATGAGTTTCACGAACGACGCCCCGGACCGTACGCCTTCGCGTACGGCGGTGCGCAGTGCGTCGGGTCCATCGACGATCCGGCCGATGCCGGGCACGGCCGGATGGTCGTCGGCGTGGTAGCGGCCACGGGGGCGCAGGTCGCCATGGCCCCCGGTCTGCGACAGCGCCTTGCCGCACACGTACAGCCGGGGTCCGGGCGCCAGCCCCTCGTCCAGGGCGTCGGCCAGCCCGGCGTCGGCGCCGCCCGCGTCCCGGACGGTGGTGAAGCCGCGTTCGAGCATCGCGCGCAGTTCCCGTAGCGCGTGGGCGGTGACGTAACTGGGCGCCATCCCGGTGTCGGCCCACTCGTCGGCGGTCACCGAGGTGACGTGCACGTGGCAGTCGATGAAGCCGGGGACCGCGTACAGGTCGGTGCCGTCCACGTCGCCGGGCGCGAGTGGGTCGGGGGTGTCGGCCGCGACGGCGGTGATCCGGTCTCCTTCCAGGGTGATCCGCCGGTCCCTGAGGATCTGTTCGCTCTCGGGGTCCACCACGTGGACGTGTCTGATGTCCATGCCGGTACGCCGCTCCTCGTCTCCGCTACGCCGGTCGCCTGCTGGCTCGCGCCCCCGCGCTCAGGCGCCGAACAGCTCGTCGACGGTGGTCGTGGTGCCGGCGTTGCCGACCATGAAGCCGTAGTCGCCCGGCGCGGTGCGGGAGTAGCCCTCGCGGCTGAGCACCAGGATGTTGGAGTCGTACGGCGCGACGAGTTGTTCCAGCGTCTCGAAGGTGTACGGGTCCACGACCTCGCCCAGCACCGTGCCGCCCTTGATGACCTCGCCGAGCCGGTCAGGGGTGAAGTGGGAGATCATCGTGCCACCCCTGGTCGGGCGCAGCGTGACGAGTTCGGTCATCACCGTCTGCTGCTCGACGATCGCCTCGGGGGCGCCTTCCAGCATGCCGATGCCCTTGAGCATGTTGCGGCCCTGGCGTACGGCCTTGTCGAGGAAGGCGTCGGTGAGCTGCCCGCCGCCGCCCAATTCGCAGACGGTCGAGGAGATGCCATTCTTGATCGCCCACGCGTTGGAGGTGCCCTCGTAGGGCTCGTGGTGGTAGAGCAGCGCGGCGCCGAAGGACGTGGCCATCTCCCGGCCGTCGTCCATGATGTAGGAGTACTCGACCGTGGAGTACAGGCCGCTGGAGTGGAAGTCCACGAAGTAGTCGGCCTGGAGCATGATCTCGGCAAGCACGGCGGCCAGTTGCTCGGTGACCGAGCCGTTGCGGTCGCCGGGGAAGATGCGGTTGAGGTTGAGGCCGTCCTGCGGGGTGAAGCGGGACATCGCCGCGTACGCGTACGGGTTGGCCACCGGTACGGCGACGATCGTGCCCGCCAGCTCGGCGGGGTCGACCGAGGAGACGAACCTGCGGATCTCCTCGGGTCCCATGGCCTCGTCGCCGTGGACACCGCCGAAGGCGACCAGGGTGGGCCCCGGCCGGGCGCCGGTCAGGCGGTGGACGGTGAGCGCGAGGTCGTGCCCGTTGTCCACGCGGGTGACGGGGACGGTCTCGACGGTGTGGCCGGGCTGCGCGGCCGGGGTACCGGTGGCTGTGGTGTCGCTCATCCGCTGTGTCTCCTTGCTGATACGGGTACTGGTACGGGTACTGGTGCTCGGGTTCTTGTCGTCGCCGGGGCCGGGGACGGTGTCCCCGGCCCCGGCGCGGTCACCGCATGTCGCCGATCGCGGACGCCTCCTGGCGCAGCGCGGGAACGGCTCCTTCGGCGAGGTCGAGGGTGAAGCGGGCGGCGGGTCCGCTGATGGAGAGTCCTGCGACCGCGACGCCGTCGGGGCCTACGACGGCGGCGGCCCGGCAGCGCAGGCCCACGCTGTAGGTCTCCTCGTCCACGGCGTAGCCGCGCCGCCTGGCCTCCTCCAGCTCCGGCTGCATCTTCTCCAGCGTGGCCTCGGGGTCCGCCACGTCGGCGCCGCGCAGCAGCGCGAGCTGCCGGGCGCGGGGCAGCCGGGACATGATGGCCTTGCCGAGCGCGGAGTTGTCGGGCGGTATGAACTCGCCGATGCGGTTCACCGCGCGCAGCGGCTGCTCGGACTCGGTGCGGGCGATGATGAACATGCTGTTCCCGACGATGCGTCCGGCGGTCGTGCTCTCGCCGGTGACGCCGGTGAGCAGCCGGGTGGCCTGCTGGAGGCGGTCGTTGCTGTAGAGGTGTTCGCTGACGGCCGCGGCCATGGCGGCGAGCCGTCGGCCGGGCACGAAGCGGTGCGAGGTGGTCTCGTTGAGGAAGCCCCAGGTGACGAGCTGGGCCGTCAGCCGGGACACGGTGGACAGCGGCGCGTCGGCCGCCGCCGCCAGTTCGGTGAGGGTCAGCGGTGCGCCCTCGGCGACCACGGACTGCTCCAGCAAGTTGAGGATGCGCCCCATGTAGCTGGGTGACTTGGTGTTCTCGGTGGGGGCCGGTACGGGGACTTCGGTGTCCTCTGCCATGGGTACGTGCGTCTCCTGTCGTCCCAAGTCGGTTGCGTTGGGCGGCTGTTCGGGCGGGTCGGTCACCATCCCGTGGCCCGTCCCGGGCGCCGCGGGTCGCAGTATCCGTGGCGGTGGCCGTCCGCGTCGACTTCCACCGCGTGGACGGATCCGAAGTGCCAGAAGTAGGGGGTGGTCAGTCGTACGTCGGCGCCGTAGCGGGTGGCGAGCGCGTCGAGTACCCGCGGGTCGATCCGTGCCTCGACGGTGAACGGCTGGTCGGTCTGGGCGCCTTGGAAGCGCGGCGCGTCGATCGACTCGGCCAGGTCGAGGCCGTATCCGAGGTGGTTGGCCAGGACGATCGCGGTGGCGCGCGCGGACAGGCCCGGTGACCCGAGGGCGAGGTGCGGGGTTCCGTCGCGGGCGACCATGGTGGGCGGGAAGGGCGACAGGACGCGCCGCCCTTCGCCGTCGCCGGTGCCGGGGAAGCTGTTGCCGCTGTTGACGTGGATGCCGTCCACGACCAGGCCGGTGCCGAAGGTGGTGCCGTAGACGCTGTGGGTGAGCGACGCCATGTTGCCCGCGCCGTCCACCGCCACGACGTGGTCGGTGTTGTTGGTGTGCGGCGCGCCGGGCGACCGGACCGTACCGCCGCTCGCGGGCACCGGGTCGCGTCGGGTGTTGCCGCGGATCAGCGCGGCCAGCGACGCCGTGAAGTCGGGCGAGAGGAGTTCGTCCACCGGGACGTCGAAGGACAGCGGGTCCTTCACGAAGCGCTCGGTGAAGAATTCGGCGAACGCCATGGCGCGTCGCAGCACTTCGAGGGCTTCGGCGTCGCGGGTGTAGTGGCCCAGGGCGGGCAGGTCGAAGTGTTCCAGGATGCCGAGCACGAGGCCGATGAGGACGCCCGCGGACGACGGGGGCGGGGCGCCGACGATCTCGTGGTCCCGGTAGGCGCGCCGCACCGGCCGGCTCGCGCGGGCGGTGTAGTCGTCGAGGTCGCGGGCGGTCACGGTGCCGCCGGTCTCGCGGACCGCGGCCACGAAGCGCGACGCCCACGCGCCGCGGTAGACGTGGTCGGGGCCGTCGGCGGCGATCCGCCGCATCGTCTCGGCCAGCGCCGGGCGGACCAGCCGCTCCCCCACGGGCGGTACGTGGCCGTCGGGCAGGAATTCGGCGCGGCCCGAGGGGTGCGCGGCCAACCGGCCCGCGGCGGCCTCGAAGGCCTCGCCGTATAGGAAGGAGTACATCGGGAAGCCGGCGGCGGCGACCTCGACGGCGGGTGCGAAGTAGTCGGCCCAGGGGATGCTGCCGTGGCGTTCCATGGCCAGGTGCATGCCCGCGACCGCGCCGGGGACCGCGACGCGGCGGCCGGAGGAGGCGCCCAGGGCGCCGTCCACCGTCACGTAGTGGTCCCAGGTGGCGGAGACCGGCGGGCTGTCGCGGGTGTGGTCGAGTTCGCCGTCGATGTAGTCGAAAGTGCGCCGGGCGGCGTCGTAGTAGAGCACGGACATGCCACCGGCCAGGGTGGTCATCTGCGGTTCGACCACGCCTTGCAGGGGGACGGCCGTGAGCACCGCGTCCATGGCGTTGCCGCCGCGCCGCAGGACGTCGAGCATCGCGTCGGCGACGGCCGGGTGCATGGCGGAGACCATGGCGGTGCCGCCGTGGGCGGAGTCCTTCCGCCCCTGTTCGAGTGCCTGGTCCACGACCGGCCGCTGGCCCGCCGTCATGCCGGTCCGCTCCCCTGGTCCGCCGGTGCGCCCGCACCCGGCTGCGGGAGCGGCGCCGGGCCGATGCCCATCGCGGAGGCCACCAGGCCGACCGGCGGGGAGCCGAAGGCCATCAGCTCACGGTGGAAGCGTGGCAGCGTGAAGCCGCTGCCCCACGCGGTCTTCGCCTGGTCGCGCAGCCGCCGCATGAGGACCTTGCCCCAGGTGTAGCGGATGTACGTCGGCTCCCACACACCGCGCAGCGCTTCGGCCCGCGCGGCCGGTCCCGCCAGGAACGCCTTGCGTTCGAAGAGGGCGATGGCGTCGTCGAGGGTGAGGGCGCCGGTGTGGATGCCGAGCGCGGCCTGGACGCGGACGACCCGCATCATGGCTTCCTGCGCCATGCCGAACTGGTAGAGGGGGCTGTCGTCCTGGTAGCCCTCCTCCCACATCATCTCCTCGGCGTAGTGCGCCCATCCCTCGAAGAACAGCTCGGACCAGAGCGTCTTGCGGACCGGCCGGTCGACCTTGCCCATCATCAGGGCGTGGCTGCAGTGGCCGGGCCCGATCTCGTGGACGGCCATCACGGCCATCGCGGGCCGGTTGAACCGGGACAGCCACGCGCGGTGGTCGTCGAGCGACCAGTGCGGCGAGGGCCCGGTCACATGGAAGAGCGAGTGGCCGCGCGTCTCCCACGGCGCGGTCCAGCTCACCCGGCCCGCCGCCCAACTCCGCGCGGGCGGGCTGGGTTCGATGACGCACGCCTCGTCGACGATGGGCACCAGTTCGCGCTCGCGCACGAAGCGCGCGGCCAGCGCGACCTGGGCCTGGGTGTCGGCGAGGATCCGCGGGAAGTCGCCGTGGTCGGCGCGCACCCGGGCGCTGAGCCGCCGGGTCCTGGCGGCCGGGTCGTCGGCGCCCGCGGGGTCGAGCCGGGCCGCGGCGTCGTCCAGGATGTCGCTCATCCGCGCGTACTCGCTGTCGGCCATGGCGGCCAGTTCGTCCAGGTCCACCGGGACGCGGTCCTCGCAGCCGAGGAGCGCGGTGAGGTCGGCCCTGCCGAGTCCCGCTGCCGGAGCGGCCTCGCGCGCCGCGCGTTCGAGGTGGGCGGTCAGCCGTTCCAGCGCGGCCAGGGCACGTACGCCGTCCTCGCCGTCGTCGGCGCGGACCTCGGCGGCCATTCCGCGCGCCGCGGGCAGGAACATCCCGGCGACGGAGGACGACAGTTCGTCCAGCGCCTCGATCGCGTTGTCGACGGCGTCCGGCCAGAGCCGCAGGTGGCGGCGCCTGGCCCGCACGCGTACCGCGTCGTCGTCGTAGGGCCGGTCGTACGGCGACAGGTCCAGTGCCTCGATGTGGACCCACGGGTCCCAGCGGTGCTGGCGGATACGGCCGAACCGGGTCCGCATCGCGTTCTCCGTGGCGGCGAGCTGTGCTTCGTCGTGCGCGTCGTCCAGCGCGGGACCGCCCAGCGCGGCCAGTGCCGAGACCACCCCGGCAGGCGACAGGTCGACGATCGTGCCGTCGTACTCGTCGTGCAGTCCTGAGTATTCGCGCAGGTAGGCGGCGTCCAGGTCGCAGACGTGGCGCAGCCGTGGGAACAGCTCAGCCATCGGGGGTCTCCTTGGTGGTACGAAGGCGGGTGGTGTGCGGGTACGCGGACGCGGGTGCGCCGTCGCCCGATGCGGTGGTGGCGGTGGGTCACAACTCCAGTCGTCGGCCGCGCTGGACGACACGCAGGAGCAGCGCGCCGAGTCCGACGACGAGCACCGAGAGCGCGGTCATGATCGTGGACAGGGCCGCGGGGGTCGGGTCCTGGTAGTTGTTGAGGTAGCCGTACATCCACACCGGCAGGGTCTGCTGGTCGGAGGTGAGCAGGAAGATCGACAGGTCGATCTCGTTGAAGCTGACGAGGAAGGCGAAGACGCCGCTGATGAGCAGGGCGGGCGCGATCTGCGGCAGCGTCGTGCGCAGGAAGGCGCGCAGCGGCGAGGCGCCGAGGTCGATCGCCGCGTAGTCCAGGGTGCGGTCGGCCCGGGTCAGGGCGGCGGACAGCAGCACGATCACGAACGGCACGGTCGCCACGGTGTGGGCGAGGACCACCGCCCACCGGCCGGAGGGCAGACCCGCCCGGGCGAGCAGCATGAACACGGCGAAGCCGAAGGCGATCTTGGGCACCACGACGGGCGAGAAGAGCGCCGACTGCACCACCCCGCTGCCCCGGAAGCGGTAGCGGACCAGGGCGACCGCGCCGGCGGAGCCGAGCAGGACGGCGAGCACCGCGACCAGCGCCCCGATCCACAGGCTGCCGACGAAGGCGTCCATGACGCCGTCCTGGTGGTAGAGGTTGGTGTACCAGCGGGTGGAGAAGCCGGGCGGCGGCCATACCCCGTAGGAGACCGACGACAGCGAGCTGATCACGACGATCGCGGCGGGCACGAGCTGGAAGGCGTACAGCACGGCCATCCACACGCCGAGTCCGCGGATGCCACGGGGCGGCGAGGGGCTGATGGTGACTCCGCCCTGGTCGGCCTCGGCGAACCGGCGCTGGAGGAGGACGAACGCTCCGGTGGAGACCAGGGCCAGGATCAGCAGCACCAGGGCGCAGACGGAGGCGCCCGGATAGTCCGTGGTGCCGACCAGGGAGTAGATGCTGGTGGACAGGGTCGCGACCCGCCCGCCGCCGAGGAGGCTGGGGGCGGTGAAGCTGGAGATGGTCAGGGCGAAGGTGAGCTGGCATCCGGCGATCAGGCCCGGCGCGCTCAGCGGCAGGGTGATCGAGCGGAAGGTGCGCCAGCGGGAGGCGCCGAAGTCGTCGGCCGCGTCGGCGAGGGTGCCGTCGATCTGCCGGAAGGTGCTGCTGATCGGCAGGACCATCAGCGGCAGCAGGGTGTGCACGAGGGCGATGACGACGGCGCTGCGCTCGTAGAGCAGATGGACGGGGCCGATGCCGAACAGGCCGAGCGCGGAGTTGAGGAAACCCTCCTGGCCGAGCAGCAGTTGCCAGGCGTAGACGCTCGCGATGCCGGAGAAGACCAGCGAGGAGAAGACCACCGCGTATCCGGCGTTGCGCCAGCCGGTCCGCTTGGTGTGGTGCAGTGCCAGGGCGGTGAGGTAGCCGACGACCGCGGTGATCGCGGTGACCAGCAGACCGACGAGTACGGTCTGCCAGATCACCGACCAGTAGTAGGAGCTGGTGAGGACTTTCGTCCACGTGGCCAGAGTGTTGGTGGTGTTGACGCCACCGGGTTGGTACTTCTGCAGGGAGTACTCGACGAGCGACTCCATGGCGAAGGCGAACACCGCGAGCAGCAGCACGATGCTGGGCGCGAGCAGGAGCAGTGCGGTGCGCCGGTCGCGGCCCTTGCCGGTGAAGGCTTTGGGCTGTCCTCGGCGGGGTCCCGGCTTCTCCGGGGCCGGGCGCTCCGCCGTGGCCGTCGCCGCCCCGCTCACCGGGGCGGCTTCTCGTATGCCGCCTGGAGGGTTGTCCGCCATCGTGCAGGTCCTTCCGGTCGTGGGTGGACGTCGTCGGGGCTGAGCCGTGAGAACTGGGCTGTGGGAACCGGTCCGTGAGAGCTGAGCCGTAAGAACTGGAGCCGTCAGAACTGAGTCGTACGAACGGGGCCGTCAGATCTTGGAGACGACTTCCTCGTTCCACCGCGCGGTCCAGGCGGCCATGTTCTTGCCGACGGTGTCCCAGTCGACGTCCACGAACTTCTGGTCGGGGCCGGCGGCGATGGCCGGGATGGCCTGGAGCTTCGGGGTCAGCTTCGAGGTGCTGGAGGCGGGGATCTCGACCGAGGTGTCCACCCAGCGCTGGTTCCACTTGGGCTGGAGCATCTCGTTGACGATGTCGTAGCAGACCTCGAGCTGGTCGTCGGAGGAACCGGAGTTGATGTTGACGCCGACCGGGTCGAAGAAGGCGCCCTCGGTGGGACGGCTGAAGCCCAGCGGCGCGCCCTGGGCGTGCCAGGCCGTCGAGGTGCCCAGGTAGTGCGAGGTCAGCGGGGCCTCGCTGGTGGAGAGCACGTTGAGGAACTGGGGGTTGGCCGTCACGATCGTGCGGATGTTCTTGGCGTGCTCGATCCACAGCTTGAAACCGGGGTCCATGTTGTCCCAGCCGCCGCCGTTGAGCTTGGCGGCCATGCCGATGGCCCACCAGGGGATGGTGAAGAAACAGAGCTTTCCGCGCTGGTCGGGCGACCACAGGTCGGTCCAGGACGCGAAGCCCTTGGGGTAGGTCTTGGTGTTGTAGACCAGCCCCATCTGGTCGGCGCCGAACACCACACCGCAGTGGTCGCGCTCGACGAACTGGGCATGCAGTTGTGAGGTGTTGGGGATCTTGCTGTAGTCCAGCTTGAGGTACATACCGGTGGCCTTGCCGGTGGCCGTCGCACCGCCGTTGGAGAAGACCAGGTTGTTCAGCGGCTTGTGCGGATTCGCCTGGTAGGCGGCGGTCTGCTTGGCGAGGTTGAGCGTGTCGTCGATCTTGATCTGTACGTTGGGGTGCTTGTCCTGGTACTCCTTGGCGAACTCCCTGGGCATGAGGCCGAGATCGGCGCCCGCGAAGGGGGTCATGGTGATGGTGAGCTTCTTGCCCGCTCCCTTGCCCGCGCCCGAACTCGTCGACGTGCCGGGCTGCTTGTTCGAGGCGCAGGCGGCCAGGAACAGTCCGGCCGCCACCGCGCCGCCGCCGGTCAGCAGCGAGCGCCGCGACACCGGGGTACGGCCGGTGCCTTCCCCTGCGGGCGACGCGGCTCCGGCCGCCGCCGCCTTGTCCCCGTTCGATCTGCCCGTGTTGCTGTGCATGGTCTCTCCCTGGGTGGTCACAGCACTTCTGGTGGTGGGCCCGCGCTCGGCCAGGACTGTCGCGCGGACAGGCCCTGTGGCCCGTCGCGCGGACGAGTCCTAGGAGTCGGCGCCGAGCATGACGGCGGCGTCAGACGGCCAGCCGATCTCGACCTCGTCCCCTGTGGCGATCCCCCGTGCATCCTTGGCGGGGAGTTGTACGACCAGTTCCTGCCTGGAGTCGGCCACGGCCACCTGGAAGCGGATGCTCGCTCCCTGGAAGGTCAGGTCCGTGACGCGGGCGGTGAAGCGGTTGTCGAAGTCGCTGGTCAGCCGGGGCCGCATGGCGATGGCCTCGGGCCGGACCGACAGCGCCGTGCCGGGCCCCGGCGTGCGGCAGGTGAAGCCGTCCGCGCGCAGCACCCGGTCGGCGACGGCGCCGCGGATGATGTTGGTGTCGCCGAGGAACGTGGCGACGAATTCGGTGGCGGGGCGGTCGTAGAGCTCGTCGGGCCGGCCGACCTGCTCGACACGGCCCTGGTTCATCAGGGCGATCCGGTCGGAGATGGTGAACGCCTCGGTCTGGTCGTGGGTGACGAAGACGAAGGTGGTCCCTGACTCCTGCTGGATCTGCTTCAGGGCGCGCTGCATCTGCACCCGCAGCCGCAGGTCCAGCGCGCCCAGGGGTTCGTCGAGCAGCAGTACGGCGGGCTTGTTGGCCAGGGCGCGGGCGATCGCCACCCGCTGCTGCTGGCCGCCGGACAACTGGGCGGGTTTGCGGTTGGCGTAACCCGCGAGGTCGACCAGGTCCAGCATGTCGGTGACGGTCGACCGGATCTCCGCCCGTGACTGGCGGCGTATCTTCGGACCGAAAGCGATGTTTTCGGCCACGGTGAGGTGCGGGAAGAGCGCCAGTCTCTGGAAGATCAGGTTGGTCGGCCGCTTGTTGGGCGGCACTCCGGTCATGTCCTTGCCCGCGATGGCGACGGTGCCTTCCGTGGGCTGTTCGAGACCGGCGAGTATCCGCAGCGTGGTGGACTTGCCGCATCCCGACGGTCCCAGGAGCGAGAAGAACTCGCCTCGCCTGACACCGAGGTTCATGCTGGTCACCGCGGTCTCGCCGCCGGGATAGGTCTTGCTGACATTGGTCAATCGGGCGTCGAGGGCCGACGGATCGTCCGGGTTCACAGCGTTCACCTGAACTTCCATTCATTGGAACTTGGCTTCCACTGGGGTGAGCAGGACGCTAAGTGAGTGACAAGGGTGCGGTCAACGGTCGATCACGAAGTTCTTGAATCGGCGACGACGCACAGGGCACTGTTCAAGCCATCCGACCGGGCTCGCGAGCGGGTCGGGAAATCGTCGCCCGGGCGCTCAACACCCGCCCGCCACCTGCGAGTTGACTCCCCGGGCCGCACGGGGCCGAGCCCGCGCGGAGCGCCGCGGGGGCGGGGAGAAAATTTCGTCCGATCCGCCCGGTAAAACCTGTGTTACGCGGACGGAAGGGACGTCAGCGCGCCGCCCAGAGCCCCCGGACGTGCCCGATGTGCCGGTGCATCATCAGCTCGGCGCCCACCGCGTCGCCGTACTCCACGAAGTCCGTGAGCTGGTGGTGCTCCATCGCCGACTCGACGAGGCTGCCGTCGGCGAGCAGCGGCGCGAGGCCCAGCAGCCGGGTCCGCGCGCGCAGACCCGCGACGACGTTCACCAGGTGCCGGTTGCCGGTGTAGCCCAGCAGTGTGAGGTGGAAGATCCGGTCGGCCTCGATGTATCCGACCAGGTCACCGGCGCGCGCGGCGACGACGATGTGCTCGGCGAGCGTGCGCAGCAGGGGCAGGTCGGCGGCGGGGACCAGCGGGACGACGGCGCGTACGGCGGGCGGTTCGATCAGCAGGCGGACGGCGGTGATCTGGTCCAGGTCCTGGTCGGAGACCTCGGTGATCCGGAAGCCCTTGTTGGGCTGGGCCACCGCGAGCCCTTCCTTGACCAGGTCGAGCATGGCCTCCCGCACCGGGGTGGAGGACACGCCGAAGCGCGCCGCCAGGCTGGGAGCGGAGTAGACCGCGCCCGGGATCAGGTCCCCGGAGACCACGGCGGCGCGCAGCTCGTTGCGCACCCGGTCCCGCTGCGTCTCCCGGCCGTCGGCGCTCTGCCCACCGCTCACGTGCCCCGCCCTTCGGCTCTCCCGCACCCCGCCGCTCGGCCGGCGCATCGTCTGTCCGGGGTCAGGATGACAGCCGGGCGGGGCGCGGCGGCGACAGGGCGGAGGGTCAATGAGGTTTCATTGTGCGGCGCAATGATATCCACGGATGCGCGAGCCGGGAATGAAAGGGGCAAAGGCGCACGTCCCCGCGCTGTTCGCTCGAAGATCCGTCGGGGTCTGGCGTCAGTGCCATTGCACAGCTACTGTGACAGCGCAGCGCCCGCGGTCCCGGCGGCCGGTCCGTAGCCCGTTGCGCACCACCGATCCGGGCTCCCGCAGCGGCGCCCCCGTCAGCTCCAGGCGCCCAACGCGCGGCCCGCGAGCCCTCGTTCGCCCGCCGGGCCCCCGTCGTCCTCGCACCGCCGAGGCGGCGCGTCCGCCCTTCCCGTGAGGAGAACCGCATGCCCGACACCCAGGCGCAGCCCTGGCGCGGGGTCTACGTCGCCACCGCGCTCCCGTTCCGCCACGACGGTTCGGTCGACCTCGACGCGTACGGCGAGCACGTCCGGTTCCTGGCCGACGGCGGCTGCCACGGCGTGTGCCCCAACGGTTCGCTCGGCGAGTACCAGACCCTCAGCATCGACGAGCGGACCCGCGTGATGCGGACCGCGATCGAGGCGGCCCCCGAGGGGTTCGGGGTGATGCCCGGCGTGGCCGCGTACGGGTCACGGGAGGTCTGCGGGTGGATCGAGCGAGCGGCGGAGGCCGGCGCCGCCTCCGTCCTGCTGCTGCCGCCCAACTCCTACCGAGCCTCGCGCTCCGACGTCGTCGCCCACTACCGCGAGGCCGCGCGGGTCGGACTGCCCGTGGTCGCGTACAACAACCCCATCGACACCAAGGTCGACCTCACCCCCGACCTGCTCGCCGAACTGCACGCCGAGAATCTGATCGTGGCGGTCAAGGAGTTCAGCGGCGATCCGCGCCGCGCCTATCTGCTGGCCGAGTCCGCGCCGGGCCTGGACCTGATCGTCGGCGCCGACGACATGGTGCTGGAGCTGGGGCTCGCGGGCGCGGTCGGCTGGATCGCGGGCTACACCAACGCCTTCCCGGCCACCACCGTCGAGATGTTCCGTCTGATCACGTCGGACGACCCCGCCGACGTACCGGCCGGAATCGCCCTCTACCGCTCGCTGCACGCGCTACTGCGCTGGGACTCCAAGACGGAATTCGTCCAGGCCATCAAGCTGTCCATGGATATGGCCGGACGGTACGGCGGCCCCTGCCGTCCGCCGCGCGGTCCGCTGCCCGACGACGTCGCCGCGCGGATCACCGAGCTGACGAAGGCCGCGATCGCGGAGGGCTGCCGATGAGGGCGCGGCGCGTCTTCCACGCCGTCGACTCCCACACCGAGGGCATGCCGACCCGTGTGATCACCGGCGGCGTGGGCGTCCTGCCGGGCAGCACCATGGCCGAGCGGCGTACGTGGTTCATGGCCAACAAGGACGATCTGCGCACCCTGCTGATGTACGAACCGCGCGGGCACGCCGCGATGAGCGGTGCGATCCTCCAGCCCCCGACCCGGCCCGACGCCGACTGGGGTGTGCTGTTCATCGAGGTGTCCGGGGTGCTGCCCATGTGCGGCCACGGCACCATCGGGGTGGCGACCGTGCTGGTCGAGACCGGCATGGTGGAGGTCCGCGAACCGGTCACCGTGATCCGGCTGGACACCCCGGCGGGGCTGGTCACCGTGGAGGTGGCGGTCGAGGACGGCGCCGCCAGGTCGGTGACGCTGCGCAATGTCGCCTCCTACGCGCACGCGCTGGACCGGACCGTCACCGTGCCCGGCCTCGGCGAGGTGGGCTACGACCTCGCCTTCGGCGGCAACTTCTACGCCGTCGTCGACCTGGAGCGGATCGGACTGCCCTTCGACCGGCGGGAGGGCGGACGGCTGCTGGAGGCGGGCCTGGCCGTCATGGCGGCGATCAACGAGGCCGACGAGCCGGTCCATCCGGAGCGCCCTGACATCCGCGGCTGCCACCACGTCTATCTCACCGCGCCCGGCTCCACCGCCCGCCACTCCCGGCACGCCATGGCCATCCACCCCGGCTGGTTCGACCGCTCCCCGTGCGGTACGGGGACCAGCGCGCGGATGGCGCAGTTGCACGCCCGCGGGGAGCTTGCGCTGAACACCGACTTCGTGAACGAGTCGTTCATCGGCACCCGCTTCGTCGGCCGTCTGGTGGAGGAGACCGAGGTCGGCGGCGTCCCCGCGGTGGTACCGACCGTCACCGGGCGGGCATGGATCACCGGTACCGCCCAGTACATGCTCGACCCCGACGACCCCTTTCCCGCGGGATTCCTCCTGTAGTGCCCTGCCGGTGGACCCCGCGTCCACACCCGCCGGTGGACCCCACGCCCCGCCCCTGACCTGCGACCGGGAAGGCCGCCATGCGCACACCGCACCCGCCCGCGTCGCGAACGGCGCCGCGCCCGGCCACGGCGTCCGACACCGCGGACCTCGTCGTCATCGGCGCGGGCGTGATCGGGGCCGCCGCCGCGTACTTCGCGGCGCGCGCCGGTCTCGACGTCACGGTCCTGGACCGCGGTCCGCTGGCGGGCGGCACCTCCAGCGCGGGCGAGGGCAATCTGCTGGTCTCCGACAAGGAGCCGGGCCCCGAACTCGATCTGGCCCTGCTCTCGCTGCGCGTGTGGCGTGACGACCTCGCGGAACACGCCGGCCTGTGGGAGTACGAGCCCAAGGGCGGTCTCGTCGTGGCCGCCACCGCGGAGGGTTCGGGGACCCTGGCCACGCTCGTACGGCATCAGCGCACCCTCGGCGTCGAGGCGGTCGAGGTGTCCGGCGACGAACTGCCCGGCTACGAACCGCTGCTGTCACGGGAGCTGGTCTCCGGCGCGTTCTACCCGCAGGACGCCCAGGTGCAGCCCGTGCTCGTCGTCGCGCACCTGCTGCGCCTGGCCCGTGAGGCGGGCGCGCGGGTCAGGACCGGCACGGAGGTCACCGGTTTCCGCACGTCCGGGGAACGGATCACCGGCGTCGACACCCACCGCGGTCCGGTGCACGCCCCGGCCGTGCTCAACGCGGCGGGCCCGTGGGCGGGCGACGTGGCGGCGCTGGCCGGAGTACGGGTGCCGGTGCTCCCCCGGCGCGGCGCCGTCCTGGTCACCCGGCCGCTCCCCCTCGTCATCCGGCACAAGGTCTACGCCGCCGAGTACGTCGCCGATGTGGCCAGCGGCGACGCCGCACTCCAGACGTCGCCCGTCGTGGAGGGCACCCGCGCGGGCACCGTCCTGATCGGCTCCTCGCGCGAACGCGTCGGCTTCGACCGGCAGCTCTCCCCCGCTGTCCCCGCGGCGCTGGCCCGCAAGGCCATCGCGCTCTTCCCGTTCCTGGCCTCGGTCCCGGCGCTGCGCTCCTACGTCGGCTTCCGCCCCTACTGCCCCGACCACCTGCCGGTGATCGGGCCCGACCCGCGGGCTCCGGGGCTGTGGCACGCCTGCGGGCACGAGGGCGCCGGGATCGGTCTGTCGGCGGGCACGGCCAGCCTGCTCATCGGTGCGCTGACCGGCCAGGCCGTACCGCTGGATCTCGCGCCCTTCGCCCCCGAGCGCTTCGACACGAGCCCGCCCACCGAGGAACCGCAGGAGGAACCCCGTGCCCCCTCACGCTGACGACCTCGCGGCGCCCTGCACCGTGTTCCTCGACGGCCGGCCGGTCCCGGCGCGCGAGGGCCGGAGCGTCGGCTCCGCTCTGATGGCGGCGGGCATCGTCGCCTGGCGGTCGACCCGCGTCGAGGGCCGACCGCGCGGCCTGTTCTGCGGGATCGGCGTCTGCTTCGACTGCCTGATCACCGTGGACGGCCACCGCGACCAGCGCGCCTGCCAGGTGCCCGCGGCCGACGGCATGCGGCTGGAGACGGCGCCCGCCACGTACGAAGGCACCGACCGATGACGCGCGGCGCCACGACGGCGGAAACCGAGGTCGCGCGGGCCGAGGTCGCGGTGGTCGGCGCGGGTCCCGCGGGGCTGGCCGCGGCGGTGACCGCCGCCGAGGCCGGGCTGAGCGTCGTCCTGGTCGACGCGGCGGCGCGCCCCGGCGGCCAGTTCTGGCGGCACGGACCGGCGGGACCGCGCGCCGACGAGGGACACCACCACCTGAGCACGTACGCGGACTTGACGGAGCGGCTGTCCCGAGCCGGGGTACGGACGCTGTACGGCCGGCAGGTCTGGCGGGCCGAGCGCGGGGCCGACGGCTTCACTCTCAGGACCCGGCCCGCGCACGACACGGCCCGCGCACCGGCCGTGACGGTGGCCGCGCGCGCCCAGGTGCTCTGTCCGGGCGGATACGACCGCCAACTACCCATTCCCGGCTGGGACTTGCCCGGTGTCATGGCGGCGGGCGGCGTGCAGGCGCTGCTCAAGGCGGACGGCACCCTGGCCGGGCGGCGCGCGGTGGTGGCCGGGACCGGCCCCTTCCTGCTCCCGGTGGCGACGGGCCTCGCCGCGGCCGGGGCGGAGGTACCCCTGGTCTGCGAGGCGAACGCGCTGCGCGGCTGGCTGCGCGAGGCCGGCGGCGCGGCGCGGGAACCGGCCAAGGCGGTGGAGGCGGCGCGGTACGCGGCGCTGCTGGCGCGCCACCGTATCCCGTACCGGACGAGGACCGTCGTCACCCACATCCTCGGCGGGACGCGCGTCCGCGCGGTCCGGGTGGCGCCGCTGGGTCGCGACGGCCGCCCCGTCACCGCGCGCGCCACCGAGGTCGCGGCGGATCTGGTGGCGCTCGGCTGGGGTTTCACCCCCGCTCTCGAACTGCCGCTGGCACTGGGCGCACGGACGCGGGTGGACGTGGACGGCTCACTGGTCGCGGTGGTGGACGCGTGGCAGCGCGCGAGCGTGCCCGGCGTCTACCTCGCCGGGGAGTGCACCGGGGTCGGGGGCGCCGCGCTCGCCTTGCGCGAGGGCCGGTTGAGCGGCCTCGCCGTGGCCGCCGACCTGGGCCGGTCCTACGACCGCGGCGCCGTACGCCGTCTGCGGTCGGGCATCCGTCGAGGTCGCCGCTTCGCCGCGGCGATGCACACCGCCCATCCGGTCCCGGCGCACTGGACGGCGTGGCTCACGCCCGACACGGTCGTCTGTCGCTGCGAGGAGGTCACCTTCGCGGCGCTCGACGAGGCCCACCGCACGCTGGGCGCGGACGACCCGCGCACCCTCAAGCAGCTCGCCCGCCCCGGTATGGGCATGTGCCAGGGCCGCGTGTGCGGCTTCGCGACCACCGCGATCAGCGCCGCCCTCACCGGCCGCCCCGCCACCGCCGCCGACCACCGCGGCCTGGCCGCCCGCCCGCTGGCCTTCCCCGTGCCGCTGGGCGAGATCGCGGCGGCGGACGGGGACGGCGACGGGAACAGTCCTCACGCGTAAGAGGCGCGCTCAGCCATGGCGTACTCAGGGCATGCGGCACGACATGGTGCCGCCGAGCCCAGCCGTTTACGGTTCGCCGCTCCCCGTCGCGTGGCGGTAGTCGCGGGGCGAGAGGTGGTAGGCGGTGCGGAAGGAGCGGGTGAAGGTGGAGTGGTCCTTGAATCCCCAGCGGGCGGCTATGCGGTGAATGGGGATGTCCTGGAGGGCGGGGTCGCGCAGGTCCCGGCGGGCGCGCTCCAGGCGGAGGCGGCGGATCCAGGCGGCGAGGGTGGTCTCGCGCGTGGTGAAGAGCCGGTGGAGGTAGCCGACGGAGACGTGCAGGGCGTCGGCGATGCGGCTCGGCGAGAGGTCGGGGTCGTGCAGATGCTGCTGGACGAAGGCTTCGACGCTCAGCAGGAGTGTGCGTCGGCGTGAGTCCTCGCGGAGGGCGGCTTCCGCGTCGAGATGGTGGGCGACGACGGCGGTGAGCAGGTCCTCGGATATACGGGCCAGCCGCCCGAGGTCGTCGGGGCGGTAGGCCGCCTGCGTGGTCAGGCCGGTGAGGAAGTGCACGAGCATGCCCGCGAATCCGGCCTGTCCCGGCAGGGGCCGGGCCAGCAGGCGTTCGATCCGGTCGGCGGGCTGTCCGAGCTGTGCGCGCGGGATGTGGACACGTACGAGTGTGGTGGGCTCGCCGCCCGCGCCGAGTTGGAGTCCGAAGGGGCGCGAGCTGTCGTAGAGGGCGATGTCCGTCGCCTCCAGGACCGCCTCGCGGCCGAGCTGGCTCATGACGAGCTTGCCCGTCGCCGCCATGGCCAGGCAGAGGAGTTCCGGATCCGCCTGCCGCACCATCTTCGGCGTGCGGACGACCTGCGAGGGCGAGACCCTCAGCTCGACCACGTTCACCGCCGCGAGGTCGACGGTCCTGGCCGACGCCCCGAAGTCCGCCGCCTCCCGGCTGGACAGGCTCATCGGGTGCTCGCTGGTGACGAACAGCTCATTGAGGGCCGCCAGCCGGTCCGGCGGCGACAGATCGTCACGATCGAACATCGTCCGCATCATGGCTCCCCCTCGGACCGCGGTGACCGCGTCCCGGAGTCTCCGGCCGCGGACCACCTCGGGCCAAGTATCCCCCGGTGGTCGTCGGACCCCGCCGGGGCCCGGCCCGACTACCGCGCGCCCACCAGGACTTCCGCCGCGGCGACTCCGGAGGCGGCCGTCGCGCCGTGGGTGAAGATCTGCGCGGCGCCCTGGACGGAGTCGCCCGGCAGGCCCATCTCGACGACGATCGCGTCCGGGCGTGCCCCGGCGAGTTCGTCGAGCGCGCGGCCCATCCACTTGTTGCGGGAGGCGTCCCTGACGACGACGACCAGCGGGCGCCCGGCGGCGGGCGCGAGCGCGTACGACTCCAGGAGGGCGGCGTCGGCGGCGAGTTCCTGGTGGTGGACGCGGACGAAGGTGGTGCCGGGCAGCCGCTCGCGCAGCGGGGCCGCGACGCCCCACGGGGTCTCCTTGCCGATGGCCAGGTTGGTGGACGGCACCAGTTCGACCACGTGCGGGGGCGCGGTCAGCGGGAGGACGTCGCCCGCGGAGCCGCCGAGGCGTATGGCGCGGCGGGCGGCGACGTAACCGATGTCGCCGCTGACCGGATTGACCGGAACCGCTCGCGCCAGGCCGGTCGACCACTCGGCGAAGGCGCGGACCCGCTCGGACGCCTCCTCCAGCCGCGCCTGCGTGAGGTCGCCCGACCGTACGGCGTCGGCGAGCGCGTCGGTGAGCAGGTCGACGGTGTCGGCCCCGGAGTTCTCGCCGCCGACGCAGACCGCGTCGCAGCCCGCGACGACGGCCTTCACCGTGGCGCCGTCGATGCCGTAGCGGTCGGTCACGGCCCCCATCTCGATGGCGTCGGTGACGATCAGGCCGTCGAAGCCGAGTTCCTTGCGGAGCAGCCCGTCGAGGATGCGGCTGCTGAGGGTGGCCGGAACGTGCGGGTCGTAGGCGGGAACGAGGAGGTGACCGCTCATCACGGCGCGCACGCCCGCGCGGACGGCGGCCTCGAAGGGCGGCAGGGCCTGGGCGGCGATGGTCGCGAGGTCGGCGTCATAGCTGGGCAGGCCGTGGTGGGAGTCGACGGCGACGTCCCCGTGACCGGGGAAGTGCTTGGCGCAGGCGGCGACTCCGGCCGACTGGAGGCCCTGGATCCAGGCGCCCGCGTGCCGGGCGACCAGACCGGCGTCGACGCCGAAGGAGCGCACCCCGATGATCGGGTTGTCCGGGTTGGAGTTGACGTCCACGCTGGGCGCGTAGTTGAGGCTGACGCCGGCGGCGTGCAGTTGGCGCCCGAGGTCGCGGGCGACGGACTCGGTGAGGTCGGGGTCGTCCACGGCGCCGAGCGCGAAGTTGCCGGGCCGGGTGGAGCCGGTCGAGGACTCGATACGGGTGACGTCCCCGGCTTCCTCGTCGATCGCGATGATCAACGCGGGGTTCTCGGCGCGCAGTTGCGCGGTCAGCCGGGCCACCTGCTGGGGCGAGGCGATGTTGCGCGAGAAGAGGACGACGGAGGCCAGGCCGTCACCGATGGCCCGCAGCACCCACTCCGGCGCCTCCGTCCCCACGAAGCCGGGCTGGAGAACGGAGAGCGCGAGTCGTCGCAGCTCCTTGTCGGGCGTGCTGGAGGACATCAACTGGGCCTTCCACGTAGAGCCAACGCATTTGTGACACGGCGGACATTGGTACAGACCATCCGGATACTCGCCCAGCGTGATCTGGGGTGTCAAGTGCCTGACGCGCGCACACCGGCCGCATCGGCCGGGGCGTCCGGGAGACCGCGCCTGACCTGATCCGTCGCCGCCGGGAAGGCCACGTCACCCGTGGTAGGGCCCGGATCGCGCACGGCGACGAGGCGGCCGAATCGCCACCTCCGGACGCCGCGACACGTCAACTCCACGGTTGACATGGGCGGTTGGTCTAATCCATTTTAGTGGGACGCGAGTTCAGCGAGCGACAAGCGCGGCGTAGTGCCATGAATGATGGGCAAGTTGCGAACGTCCGTTGCCGTACGCATCCACTCGCCCACCGACGGCAACGCACGGTTCCGCCGTGCTTTGGCGTAGGCACATGTAGTGGCGGTCGCCCAGAACCACTCTCGGCACCGGACGCGATTGCCTGTCCCCACACGGCCGATCCGTCCCGGCCGAAGGAAAGCCCGGGGGCGATCCGCGTCAGAGAACCGAACCCTGGAGCGACTGCTTTGTCGGCGCCTGATCATTCTTTTCGAGCCTCCTCCGAACGCCCGTACTTCAGCTCGGACGGCGAGACCTACCTCACACCGACTCCGCTGCGGAACCTCCGCAAGACACAGAAACTCCGTGTGCTGTCGGAAGAGGACTTCGCTTTCTGGCAGACCTACGGATACGTCGTGGTGCGGCAGGCGATACCCGCCGTCGCGGCGGACGAGCTGCTGGAATTCGCCTGGAATTTCCAGGGACTTGATCCGGCGCGCCCGGACACCTGGTACGAGGAGCGGGAGTTCCGCTCGGATCTCGACAGGGAACTGCACATCTACGGTTTCGTCGAGGCCTACCAGCACCAGCTCATGTGGGACAGCCGGCAGTCGCAGCGCGTCTATGACGCCTTCGTCGACGTATGGGACTGCGAAGAGCTGTGGGTGACGCTGGACCGGCTCAACCTCAACCCGCCCAACATCAAGAACCGGGACCGCGCCCACATCGCGCCGACCGAGCGCGGCTTCGACATCAAGCTGCACTGGGACATCGACACCACGCTGGAGGTGCTCCCGCAGCGCGTCCAGGGAATCATCGCGCTCAACGACACCAAGCCCGACCAGGGCGGCTTCCAGTGCGCGCCCGACCTCTTCCACCGGTTCGAGGAGTGGAAGGCGCTCCAGCCGGAGGACCGCGACCCGATCCGGCCGAGCGTCGACCACGCCGAATACCCCGTCATCCAGCCCGACCTCAAGGCCGGTGACCTGCTGATCTGGAACGGGCTGCTCGCGCACGGCGTCGCGCCCAACACCTCGGACAGCGGCGTCCGCGCCGCCCAGTACCTCTCGATGATGCCCGCCCTGGAGTCGCACCAGGAGCTGCGGGACTCGCGCGTCAACTCCTGGCGGACGCTCAGCACTCCGGAGTGGAACGGCACGCTGGTCGGCGACGCCACCCGGCACGAGTCCCTGCGGTACGGACCCGCGGAGCTGACCGACCTGGGCGCCAAGCTGCTGGGCCGCGACTCCTGGAAGCAGCCGTCCGCGGACCAGGGGACCGGGGAGCGGACATGCGCCGAATCTGCCTGACGCTTCCCACCAACAGGCCCTGCGCGACAACGATATCGGCGGTGCACGAGGAGGCGGCCCACGCCGCCACGCACTTCGAGGTCGAGGTGCGTCTGCTGGTCCTGGACTCCTCCGACGCCGGAGCCCGCGAGCAGCACGCGCGGGTCGTGCGCGGTCTGCCGGCCGTACCGGGCGTCGTCGTGCACCACCTCGGCGAGGCGGAGCAGCGCGACTTCCTGCGGCGGGTCATCGAGCGGGCCGCGCCTGACAAGCCCGAGTTGATGCTCGATCTGATGCTGCCCGCCGGGCTCTCGTACGGCGCCTGCACCAACCGCGCGTTCCTGCTCGCCGCGGCGCTGGGCTGCGAGTCCGTGCACCGCAGGGACTCCGACAGCCGCTACCAGTCCGTGGACGGTCTGCCGGTCTTCCCCGTCCACCATGAGCTGTTGTCGCTCGGCAAGCGGGCGCGCGACGCGGCGGCCGGGGTGACCGAGACCGATCTGGCGGACGCGCACACCGGCAAGACCGTCTCCATGGTGGGCAGTTCCTTCATCGGCGAGATGTCCGTCGACATCGAGGAGATGCACCGGCTCGACCGCGACGCCTACTACGACGTGGTCGGGCTGTGGGCGCCGGTCCACTGGTCGTCGCGGAAGAAGCGCGAACTGGTCGACGAGTCCTTCAAGGGCGCGGGGCACGAGCCCTTCGCGGGCGACCACTCGACGCTCACCCTGGTCGACCCGATGCGGGTCGACATGTGCAACATCGCCTTCCACGGGGTCCACGAGCAGGTCCCGTTGATGCCCGCGACGGACACGATCGGCAGCGACTACTTCCTGATCCACCTCGTCCACGACGCGACGCTGCCCGGTGTCCTGCACAACCGGAACATCGTCAACTACTACACCGGTGAGCGGAAGACGGACGCCGGGTTCATGGCGTATCAATTGCGCTTCGCCAAATTCTTCCTGTCGATGCTGTATCTCAACGCCGTGTACGACCGGATGGCCGAGGCCGGTTCCGCGCTGCTGGACGACGACCATCGGATACGGGTGGCCGCGGTCGCCGAATTGCTGCGGGACAGCGCCTTGTTGGACCGTGCGGAGAATGTGGAGCGGCTGGACATCCTCGACCGGTCCTACCGCAAGCTCGGCGGCAGGTACGCGGAATTCGCGGACTCGCTCACGGAACGGCGCGAGCGGTTGCTGGACGAGGCCCGCGGGGACATCGAGGAATACGCCCTGTTGACGGAAACGTGGTCGGCGATGATTCGGGCGAGCAGAGAAACGGGTCTCGACACACTCCAGCGGCTGCCTGGCTGACGCCGCACATGACGCACGAGAACGCCTCACTGTTCGCCGCTCTTTCGGCCAGCGCCGAGGACCGGATCGTCTTCGATCTCAGCGGTATCGAGGAACGCTACGATTCCCTGCTGCGCGAGCTGCCGGGAGTCGCGGTGCGCTTCGCCATGAAATCCTGTCCCGTGGACGAAGTGCTCGCCTGTCTTGTCGCGAAAGGCAGCGGATTCGACGCGGCGAGTATCAACGAGATCGAGCAGGCCGTACGCTCCGGCGTCGCGGTCGGGAGAATTCATTACGGCAACACCGTCAAGTCGGACCGGGACATCGCGGCGGCCTATCGCCTCGGTGTCAGGGACTTCGCCACCGACAGCCTGGAGGACGTCGCCGCCGTCGCGGCGCACGCCCCCGGCTCGCGGGTGTTCTGCCGGTTGGCGACCGACGGTGACGGAGCGCTCTGGGGGCTGAGCAACAAATTCGGCTGCTCGGCCGAGGACGCCGTGGCCGTGCTGGAGAAGGCGCGGGAGTCCGGGCTGCGGCCGGCCGGGCTCTCCGTGCACGTCGGTTCGCAGCAGATGACGGCCGAAGCGTGGCAGCGGGCGTTCGAGCAACTGGTCGACACGCTGACCGTGCTCGGCGAGCGCGGTATGCCGCCGCGGTACGTCAATCTGGGCGGAGGCCTGCCCGCGCTCGGCTATCTCGACAAGCGCGGCAGGCCGCTCGACCCGCCGATCGACAAGATCTTCGCCGTCATCCGCGAGGGCATGCAGCGGTGCCGGGAGGCGGCGGGCGACGGCCTGGGTTTCGTGATGGAGCCGGGCCGCCATCTGGTCGCCGACCACGGGGCCGTCCGGGCGCATGTCTCCCGGCTGTCCACCCGGTACACGGCGGACGGCACGGCCCACCGCTGGCTCTACCTGAGCTGCGGGAAGTTCAACGGCCTGTACGAGATGGACGAGTTGCAGTACCGGCTGGTCTTCCCCACCCACCCCGACACCCCGCGCGTCGAGGCCACCGTGGCCGGTCCGACCTGTGACAGCGACGACGCCTATTCGCGCGAGCACAGCCTGGTCCCGGTACCCGAGTCGGTCGAGTCGGGCGACCCGGTGTGGGTGCTGTCCAGCGGTGCCTACGCCGTCAGTTACATGACCCAGGGGTTCAACGGCTTCAGCCCGCTGCCGTACGTGTGCGTACGCGGCGCGGGCGACGGGCCGGCCCGCCCGCGGAAGGAGCACGACAGGTGAGCGACCGCGAGACACCCCGGCGCGCGGTGACGGATCACGCGCGCGTCCGCCCTGTCGGCGACGGCGACTGGGCGGACCTCGTCGCGCTTGAGGCCGCCGCCTACACCTCCCTCGGTCTGTCCGAGGGGCGGGCCGCGCTGGAGTCGAAGGCGTGGGCGTCGCCGACGACGTGCTTCGTCCTCGACGTCGAACAGCGGCTCGCCGGTTACCTGTTGGCGCTGCCGTACCCGGTCTCGCAGGCGCCCGACCTCGCCCGCGGCGAGGAGGTGGTCTTCCGCTCGCGCAATCTGCATGTGCACGACCTCGTCATCGCCGAGGATCTGCGCGGCCGGGGCCTGGGCAAACGCCTGCTGCACCACCTCACCGGGCGGGCGCTCCAGCAGGGGTACGAGCAGATGTCGCTGGTCGCGGTCGGCGGCAGTCACACCTTCTGGGCGGCGAACGGCTTCGCCGCCCAGAAGGAGGTCGTGAACTCCGAGAGCTACGGGGCCGGTTCGGTGTACATGTCCATGGCGCTGCCGACCGCGCCGAACCTCGAGAGTCCGACGCCGACCAGCGGCCTGCTGAGCGGGGCACCAACGCGAAACGAAGTGGGATAACGCCTGTGTTGCACGTTCACGATCCGTTCCGGCGCGGGCAGTTGGCGATCGGGGCGCTCTTCTTCTCGCTGGGCTTCCAGTACGCCACCTGGGCGTCGCGGCTGCCCGCGATCAAGGCGCATCTGGACCTGACCGCCGCGCAGGTGGGGCTGCTGCTGATGGCCACCGGCATAGGCGCCGCCGCCGCTTTCCCGCTGGTGGCGATGCTGATGCGGCGGCTGGGCTCGCGGCTGCTGTCGCTGCTCTCGGCCGTCGGCCTGACGCTGCTGCTCATTCCGCTGTCCGTCATGCCGAACTACCCGGTCGCGCTGCTCATCATGGGCTGTGACGGTGTGCTCGTGGCCTGCCTCAATGTGGCGATGAACGCGCAGGGCGCCGCGCTGGAGGCCGTCCACCGGCGCAACGCCATGGCCAAGCTGCACGCGACCTTCAGCAGCGGCTCGCTCGGCGCGGCCCTGCTCGCCTCCGGCATGAACACCGTCACCTCCACGATGGCGGTGCACTTCGGCGCCGCCGCCGTCCTGTTGCTCCTGCTGACCGCTTACGCCAGGACCGGGCTGCTGACGCGGGAGCAGGTCGCGGTCAAGGACGAGGCGGCCGAGGCGCAGGAGCAGAAGGAGGACGTGGACGCGGTCGCGGTCGCGAAGGAGCGGGGTGCCAAGAGCCGCGGCAAGTGGACGCTGCCCGCCCGTATGACCCTGTGGATGGGCTGCGCGATGGCCTTCGGCACGGTCACCGAGGGTGCGATGAACGACTGGTCGGCGATCTATATGAAGGACGTCGCCAAGGCCTCGGCCGAACTGGCGCCCATGGGCATCGCCGTCGTCTCGGTCATGATGGTGCTCGCCCGGCTCTTCGCCGACGGCTGGCGCAGCCGCTGGGGTGACGGCCTGATCGTCCGCGCGGGCAGCGCCCTGGCCGCGGCGGGTCTGGCCCTCGCGCTGCTCAGCGGCGGCGTGGTCCCGGCGCTGATCGGCTTCGCCGCGGTCGGCCTGGGCATCGCCGCCGTGACGCCGTGCGTGTACGTGGCGGCGGCCGGTCAGGGCTCGGACGCGCTGACGCTGGTCGCGACGATGGGCACGACGGGGCTGCTCGCGGGGCCGCCGGTGATCGGCTTCATCGCCAACGCGACCGGTCTGGTCTGGGGCCTGGCCGCCGTGGCCGCCTCGGCGCTGGTCGTGTCCCTGTGCAGCACGCAGATCCGCTGGACGTCGACCGCCTGAGCCGCGGGCGCACCCCGAATCACGGTTGACGCCTCGGGGCGCGCGCGCTTCGCTGTGCCGGTGAGCACACTTCGCATCGAACGCGTGCGCCCCGACGCCTTCGTCCAGGACTGGCGCGCCGTCCACAACACGGTCGTCCCCACGCATCCGCTGTCCCTGGACGACGTCCGGGAGCGCAGCGGGCGCCACCTCCTGGAGGTCGCCTACCTCGGCGACGTCCTCGTCGGAAACATGACGGTACGGCCACCCACGGAAGACGAGCCGGTGGTCACGGTCATCGCGCGGGTCCTCGCCGCACACCGAGGGCGGGGCTTCGGCCGGGAGCTGTACGCGCGCGGGCTCGCGCACGCGCGGGAGCTGCGGCCGGGCGGCGTCGAGACGGTGGTGCTGGAGTCCAATGAGGACGGGCTGCGCTTCGCGCTCAAGCGGGGCTTCGTCGAGGTCGAGCGGTATCTGCTGCCGGGCGACACGATCCGTTACGTGACGCTGCGACTGCCCTGAGCGGCGTTCTCCGCGCCGCCGCCGTGGCGGCCGGGGCGCAGGTCGAGCATGTGGAACACCTTGTCGTAGCGGCGCGGCCCGACCGCCACGAAGTCCGGCAGGCGGCCGTACTCGCGAAAGCCCAGTGATTTGTAGAGGCCGATGGCGCGGGTGTTGTCGCTACGGGCGTCGAGGGTGAGCACTTCGATCCCGGCCCGCCGGGCGTCGGCGATGAGCGCCGCGGTCAGGGCGCGGCCGATGCCGTGGCCGTGGGCGGCGCCGTCCACGGCGAGCCGCTCCAGGTCGGCGTGGGGGCGGTGGGTGGGGCGGGTGTACCGCAGCCAGTAGCCGAAGCCGACCAGGTCCCCGCCGAGATACGCGGCGCGCAGCGACCCGTCACCGGCCCGTACCGCGGTCAGGACCCGGTCGAGGAGGGCCGTGACCTCGTCGGGGCCGGGCGGCTCCAGCCAGCCGAGCGGAGCCCCGCCCTGGACCAGCGGGGCCAGCAGCGCGTGCGCCGCTGCGGGGTCCAGTGCGCGCGCCCGCTCGATGCGCAGCTCGTCCCCGAGCGCGCCCGCCTCAGCCGTCGTCATCGCGTTCCGCCTCTCCCGCGCAGGTGCTTGCCTCCGTGGGCCGCCGCGCCCGGGTACCGCCGCCCGTTCCCTCCCACATCATCTCCGGCGGGGCTCCGCCGACACCTCCCTGCGGGACCGTGTTCACGCCCGAGTCGTACAGTGGCGATATGGCCGTCAGCATTCTGGACATTCCCGGCGTCGCAGCCGTGCGGCAGCGGTTGCGCGCGGAATTGCTGGCGCGGGTGGCGGGGCCCTCGGGGCCGGAGAACCGGGCGCGGATCCAGGACGCGCGGGGGCCGCGGTGGTTCGGTCCCGAGCGGCCGATCCGTGTGGTGCACGGTGACGCGTCGATGTTCATCGGCGGCTTGCGTGCGCTGCTGTTGCAGTCGCTGCATCCGCTGGCGATGGCCGCGGTGGCCGCGCACTCCGGCTACCGGGGAGATCCGTGGGGCCGTCTCCAGCGCACCAGCACCTTTCTCGCGGTCACGACCTTCGGCACCGCCGAGGACGCCCGGCAGGCCGTCGAGCAGGTACGGGCGGTGCACGCGCGCGTCAGCGGCACGACCGCGGACGGGGAGCCGTACCGGGCGTCGGATCCGCATCTGCTGGGCTGGGTGCACGTCGCCGAGGTGGACAGTTTCCTGCGCGCTCATCAGCGGTACGGGGCGCGGCCGTTGGACGCGGCGGGCTGCGACGCCTACGTGGCGGACACCGCGCGGGTCGCGGAGGCCCTCGGTGTTCTCGACCCGCCGCGCGACCAGGCGGCGCTGACCGCCCGGCTCGCCGCCTACCGGCCGGAGTTGCGGTCCACGGCCGAGGCGCGGGACGCCGCGCGTTTCCTGCTGCTCGACCCGCCGCTGCCGTGGGCCGCCCGCGGCCCGTACGCGATCCTGGCCGCGGGCGCGGTGGGGCTGCTTCCTTCGTGGGCCCGCAGCCCGCTGCGGCTGCCGTATCTGCCGATCACCGAGGCGACCGGCGTCCGGCTCGCGGGGCACGGTCTGACCAGGACGATCCGCTGGGCTATGGCTCCGGAGGCGGCCTGGCGGTCCGACGGGCCGTCAGAAGGCTGACGGGCGGGGCCTGAAGACGGCGCACGGGCGGGGCGGACCGCTGTCGGTCCGCCCCGCCCGCGAGGAACGGGAGGGTCAGCCCGCGAAGGCCGTCGTCCCGATCGGGGTGCCGAGACCGGTAGGACCGTCGTAGCCGGCCTTGCCGGTGCACAGGTAGCTGCCGGAGCAGCTTCCGTTGGAACCGCTGGTCACGTCGTTGAGCGCCGTGGTGTGGGCGTACGGGAAGGACGTCGGGTACGAGCCGGAGGACGGGTTGCCCGCCAGCGCGTAGACCGAGGCGATGATCGGCGAGGAGACGCTGGTGCCGCCGAAGGTGTACCAGCCGGCCGTGACGCCGTAGGAGTCGTAGACCGCGACACCGGTGGCCGGGTCGGCGACCGCCGAGACATCGGCGATGGTCCGCTTGGAGCAGCCGGTGTCCTTCTGCCAGGACTGCTTGGCGTCGTAGGCCGAGCAGCCGGAGCCGGAGCCGGACCAGACCGTCTCCGTCCAACCGCGGGTCGTGGACGACTTCTTGAGGTTGGTGCCGCCGACCGCGGTCACGTACTTCGAGGCCGCGGGGTACTCGGCGCCGTAGCCGGAGTCACCGGCGCTGACGGTGATCGCGACACCGGGGTGGTTGAAGTACGAGGAGTCGTAGCTGGTGTCGGAGGACGACTCGGAACCGCCGTAGCTGTTCGAGACGAACTTCGCGCCCAGGGCGACCGCCTCGTTGACCGACTTGCCGAGGTTGGCCATGGAGGCGGAACTGGCCTCGACCAGAAGGATGTTGCACTTCGGGCAGATGGCGCTGGCCATGTCCAGGTCGAGCGAGATCTCCTCGGCCCAGCCCGAGTCGGCGCTGGGCAGGGACGTGGTGGACCCGGTCTGGCTCACCTTCTTGAAGCAGCCGCTGGCCACCGTGCAGGCGGGCAGACCGTAGTACGACCGGTAGGCGGCCAGGTCACTGGCGGCGTTGGGGTCGTCGTACGCGTCGACGATCGCGACCGTCTCGCCGCTGCCGTTGGTGGACGCCGCCGAAGTGAGGCCGTAGGCGGCGCGCAGGTCGGTGGGACCGTAGCCCGACGGCGTGGCGGCGGTGGCCGCGTCCGGCGAGACCGTGGTGGTCCGCGCGGCGTGCACGGTGCCGCTGGTGACGCGCAGCGCCTTACAGGCCATGTCGCCCGCCTTGGCGGGCGTGGCACAGGCCCGCGCGGTGTGGACGGGCTGCGCGGCGGCCGGCGTCTGCGCGACGGCGGACGGGGTGAGGGCCAGCGCGGAAGCGGCCAGAGCGGCGACCGCTGTGAGGGGTAGACCGGCGTGACGTATCGCCGGATTCAGGGTGATGCGCAACGAACTGCCTCCTGTGGTGGGTTACCTGGGGGCCTGCGGATGCAGTGGTGCCTGCGGTGCCAGGTGGGGTGACTGAGGCACCGAACCGCCACTATGGGTGACGCGGTCACGTCAATACAGGGACGGGGCGAAGTCTCTACCTCCGCTTTGCCTTCGTCAGTTCGCCTTGGGGAAGACGTGGTCGAGAAATGACCGCGCAGGATGCATGGATTCCACTTGCGTGGTTTCGCAACTCCCCTGCGCGGTCCGCCGCTTGGGTTCGCCCTACGAGGTCAGGTAGCAGGATTTGGCGACGTTCGGGATCGGGTCACCGCCGCCGAAGGCCGCGGTGGTGCAGGGCGTGCCCCCGGTGAACGTCGCGTAGAGGTAGTCGCCCGCCGCCCCGTACGCCACGGTCCTGCGGCCGGTGAAGGCGCAACTGCCGTTCTCCGCCGAGCAGATCGCCGGATAGCCGGGCGGGGCGCCCGCGTACGTGTAGCAGCTCTTGGCCACGCCGAAGACCGGGTCGACCCCCATCGTGTCGTTGCCGCAGGTCGTCGCGCCGTTGGAGCGGCCGGTCCAGAACGCGCCCGCGGCGCCGTACGCGACGGGTTGCGATCCGGTGGCCGCGCAGACGGACTTCTCGGCCGCACACTGCGTCCAGTTGCCCGCGGGCGGCCCGGTCGGGGCGGCCCAGCAGCTCTTCGCCGTGTTGTACAACGGGTCGGTGCCGAAGGCGTCGTTGGTGCAGGCGACGCTGCCGGTGACCACCTGGAAGCGGAAGGCGCCGTTCGCGCCGTAGGCGACCTCCCGGGTGCCGCTGACCGCGCAGGTCCCCTTCTCAGCCGCGCACGAGGTGTAGCCCGCGGGGCCGCCGGTTGGGGCGAGATAGCAGGACTTCAGTACACCGTAGGCCGGGTCGGCGCCGCCGAAGGCGGAGGCGGCGCAGAGCGTCGCGCCGCTGACGGACCGGTAGGCGTACGTGCCCGCGCCGTAGGCCATGACCTGGCTGCCGGACGGGGTGCAGGTGCCGCCCTCGACGGCGCACAGGGTGTAGCCGGCCGGCAGCGTCGTGCCCGCGACCGAGGTGGCGAAGGGCACGGGGGCGCCGAGGCCGGTGGCGGACACCGCGTACGTCCCGGCGGGGACGCCCGTGAGATAGACGTAACGGCCGTCGCTCGACCCGCCGTTGATGCCCGCGCCCGCGTGGAAGGCGCCACCGCTCCACACCGTGGCGCCGTTGACGGTGACGGTGGCGTCGGCGGAGCCGTTGGTGGGTACGCCGATCCGGCCGGTGGTCCCCGCCGGGCTCGTCAGCGACTCGGTCAGGGTGCCCGCGGCCGTGTCGCGGTCCCAGGAGCCCGTCACCGTGCCCTGCGGCATGGTGACGGTGCCCTCGGTGTGGGCGAGGTCGCCGGGGTGCGGCACGAAGTCGTAGGCCGCGGTGCCGGTCGGGGACAGGCCCAGCAGATAGAAGGTGAGGGCGGAGGTCGGTCCGGTCCCCCAGCCGTGCGCCAGGCTCATGTACGTGCCGCCGTAGTCGAAGGACCCGTCGGAGCGGAACCCCTCCCAGAACGTACTTCCCGTGCCCGTGGGGCTGCCCAGCATGTAGCCCCACTCGCGGCGGATCAGGGCCAGCGCGTTGATGTCGTCGTCGGCCGCGAAGTGGGCCTGGACCTCCATCGATCCGGGGAAGGTGCCGATGGCGCCGCCGTCCTTCTCTGGGCTGGCCGCGCCGTGGTCGTTCCACCGGGCGGCGAGCGCGTGCGCGATGGCGGTGTCCTTGTCCGCGCCGTCGGTCAGCCCGTACCAGACCGCGAGCGAGTTGCCGTCCTGCGGATAGAGCGTGCTGGTCGGATTGTCGCGGTAGAGGCCGACCGCGCCGTTCCAGAGCCGCTGGTTGACGGCGGACTTCACGGTGGCCGCTCGCTGACGCCAGGCGGTGGCGTCCGCCGTGTCCCCCTCGACGGACGCGAGCGTCGCGCCGCTGGTGAGGGCCGCGTAGAGCAGCGCGTTGGCCTCGATGTTCTCGCCGCCCTGGCCGCCGCGCGCCCAGTCGTTGGTCCCGGTGACGTTCAGCAGGCCGTTGCCGTCGATCTTCGCGGTGATGAAGGACATGCCGAGCCGGTAGCGGCTCCACACCGAGTCCAGCCACGCCTTGTCGGCGGAGTAGGTGTAGTACGACGCCGACCCGATGAGCGTCCACGTGTGATAGGTGTCGGAGCCGTAGAAGTTGACGGCCGGGCCGCCGTACTCCAGCTCCCCGGTCGAGGAATTCTGGTGCTGGTAGAGGCTGTTGAGAGCGTTCTTGGTGGACGCGATGTCATGGGTCGAGACGTATTCGGTGGGCGTCGACACACCGAGGTCGCCGGGCCAGACCGCGCGGTCGCGCTTGGCGCCGTCGCTGAGGATGCCCGCTCCCGTGCCGATCACGGCGTTGTTCTCCCACCCGGAGGCGGGCGGCGGATAGGCGCGGCCGGTGTCGGGCGCGATCGTGTCCATCTGGACGGTGTAGGCCCCGGCGTACCAGATCCTGTTCAGCAGCGGGTCGCTCGAATAGAAGTAGTTGGTGTACGCGGCGGGGTCGCTCATCCCGGCCGCGCCGGTGAACGCCAGCGAGACCCCGTTGAGGTCCACCCAGCCGGACGTCCCCATGAAGACCGTCAAGTAGCGGAAGCCGCCGCGCAGTTTGTCGGTCGGCATGGTGTACGTGCCCGCGCCGTCGACGGTCGCGGTCAGCGCGCCGTCGGTGCCGGAACCGGAGTACACGGTGCCGCTGCTCAGATCGCTGACCGGGCCGACGTACAGCGACGACTCGCTGAAGGCCAGGCCGACCCGCTGCCCGCTGCCGCTCGCCCCGGCGAATCTCAGCGTCACCAGCCCGCCGACCTCCTTGCCGAAGTCGAGGACCAGATACGCGTTCGTCCCGGAGATGCGGGTCGAGGCGCCCGACAGCACATTCCCCGGTGAGGTGACGGACCCGGACGTGCCCTTGATCGCGACCGGGGCGAGCGTCCTGCTGTGCGGGGCGTAGATGTACGCGTCGCCCGCCGACCGGCCGGCGAGCCCGGTGGGGGCGGCGGCGGTAGGGGCATCGGAGGTGCGGGCATCGGCGGACGCGGGCGGCGTGGTCGACAGGCCGACGGCGGCGCACAAGGTCGCGAGGAACAGCGCGACCCTGAAGCGGCGGGACGCGGATAAGGGCGATCGTCGCCCCGGCGGGTGGGGGAAGGACATGGCTCCGGCCTCCGTGCGAGGTGGGGGGTGACTCAACGGCAGACGCGAGTGAATCGTTTCATTCGGACGGTGCGTGGGGAACATATGAGAGCGCTCTCCCGCGCGTCAAGGGATCGGACACGGGGGCGGGCGCGGCCGTCGCGTCAGGGGGTGGCCGCGAGCGTCACGTCAGGGGCGGGCCGGGCTCGTATCGCGGTGGGCAGGACGGCATGGCGGGGCGGGCTGGCGGCCTCCTGATCGGCGCGCGGCATGCCAGGACGCGCGGGCGGCGGCCTGAGACCGCCTTGTCGGCACGCCGGGACGCGGGGGGGGCGGAGCGGGAGGTCCGGGCAGCGCGCCGGCGGCCCTTCACTCCTCGCTGTCGGCCGGGTCCTCGGGGGCCGTGCCGGTGAAGTACGCCATCGCCTCGGGTGCGCCCGGCCGCGGCTCGGTGTCGAAGCATGCCCACGAGCAGAAGGTCGTGGGGTTCCAGTCGCTGGTGCGCCCGCATTCGGCGCAGTCCATCACCGGGTCGTCGTCAAGATCAGCCATGCGGTGAGTGTGCCCCGTCGGGCCGGTTCACAACGGGTTTGGAGCTGGTATGTGCCGGTCCGCGTACCGCCGCCCGTGGGCGCGGGAGGTGACGTGAGGTTCTGGAGGTGACGTGGGGTTCAGGAGGGGCCCTAAGCCGCCGCTTCGAGGGCGGTGGTCGCGTCTCCGGCCTCGTCGTCCAGCGCCTCGGTGTCCCCGGCTTCGGCGAGCAGGGCGCGGGCGGCGGCCAGCGCGGCGCCGATCTCGCCGGTGCCGGTCGCCACGCACAGTGTGTAGGCGGTGTCACGCAGGAGGTCGCGAATCCGCGGCTCGGAGCGGACCTCGGGGCTCTGGGAATTCAAGTGCTCGTACCGCTCGACCAGTTCACGCAGCGCGGCAGGGTGGGCCGACATCGTCACAGCCTCTCGTGGAAAATTGCTCACCCCGTGTCACGGGGCAAGAGTCGCCTACCCCGTAACAGCCCGTCCACTCCCCCGAATCGTGATTGATCGGGAGCGGGTGACCGACCGTCAGACCGTCAGTAACCGCGGCTGCGGTAGGTGGCGTTGGCGCGGTCGAGTCGGGTGGTGCGCAGACGGCGCTCCTCGGCCAACTCCTCGACGGCGTGCCGGAGTGCGCGCAGCACCACCCGCGACGGACTGCCCGTGGGGACCTCGTCCGGCGGCGGCTCGTCGCCCTTGACCCCGATGAGGGTGGCGAGCGCCCTGAGGACCGGCGCGTCCGACGCCCAGTGCTGGGCCGCCCGGCGCCGACCCGGCGTGTCGGCGAGGACGCGTCGGCTGGTGGGGAGCAGGCCCCAGCGCCGGTGCCGCTCGGGAACCAGCGTGCCGTCCTCTTCGAGCGCGGCGATGTACGCGGTCGGCAGGCCCCGGCCCCGGCGCCACAGCCAGTCCTCGACGCGCTCCCCCGAATCGTCGTCCGTGCCGCTCTCCGCGGCCGGTGCCGCCTGCTTGCCCGTCGGCCTGTCCGCCGCCTTATCCGTCGGCCTGTCCGGGTCGCGGTCGGCGGCCTCCGCGGAGCGCGTCGCCGTCTCGTACGCCGTCAGCGCCTCCTCCAGCAGCCGGTCCGCGGTGCGCCGCTCGCCCTCCGGCCGGGGTACGGGCACCACCCGGTCGCCGCGCAGCGTCAGCTCCTTCGCCGCGATGAGGTCGATCAGCTCGGCCCCGGCCAGGGCGAGGGAGAGGTCGCCGCGGTCCACGAGGAGGTCGGGCGGCACGTCCATGGCGACGACGATCAGGTCTCGTGGTGTGGTCATCGCGCGGCTCCGCATCGTGGGCGGCGCGGCCGGGCCGCCGGACGGCGGTCGCCGGCCCGGAGGCGGTCCGGCCTGGACCGCTGTGAAGGACGTGCCACAAAACTACCCAACGCGACCGCGCCCCGGCGGGTACTCCCGCGGCGGGGCTCTCAAGGACACCCGATAGGGGCGAGGGCCCGCGTCGGCGCGACCGCCGCGTCCGCCCCGACTGTCATGTCCGTCCGGGACGTCACCGCCGCCGGGCCCGCTACTTCTGCCCCTTCATCACATTGCGCACCGTGGCGATCAGCGCGGGCTGGTACGCCCGCAGGTCGGTCTCGGAGGTGCTGTCGCCCTGCTGCCCGTCCACGCTGGTGGCGAGGTAGTTGTAGCCGTTGAGGGTGATGGTGAACACCGCGCCGCCGTCGAGGACTTTGAGCTGCTGCGACCCCGCGTTGATGGTGAGGAAGTACGCCTTGTCCCCGAGGTCGGGGACGGATTCGGTGGTCGTGACGGGGATGAGGTCGGCTGTGTCGAGATCGCGCTGGTCCTCGAATTCGGCGGCCGGGTCGGTCGCCTTGTGCAGGTCGATGCCGACGACCACCTCGTAACGCGCCGTGCCGCCGTGCAGCGGAATCGGTGACGTGGTCTCGATCGTGCAGCGGATCTGGTCGAGCGCGGGGCCGAGGTGGACCACCGCGGGTGAGACGGTCTGGGTGTCGGTGGCCTTGAGCGCGTCGGTGAGCGGCTTGAGGGTGAGTCCCGCGCACGGGCTGCCGTGCAGGACGTAGCCGTGCATGTCCGGTGCGCCGCTGTGCCGCGGGCCGTACGCGTACAGGCCGCCCGCCCACGCGGCGGACGCGACGAGGGCGCCGCCGAGGCCGACCGCCCACAGGCGCCTGCCGCCCGGGCCGAAGAGGGCCGGCCGAGGGGCGGGGTCCCCGTCGGAGACCATGTCCGCGGGCGTGGGCTCGTCGAGTCCGCCCGTCAGTTCCGGCTCGGATATCACGGCTGCTCCTCGCGGTGCGCCCGGTCGTGCGTCCGGCGGTGCGCGTTGGTGTGGCCCGTCGTGCGCTGCACACGTCGATCGCCTGGTCAGCAGATTGTCGCCGCCGCCCCGCTCGGCGCACCAGTGACCGTACGCCCTGTCGTGCCCCGGCAACGCCCGAATCGTCCAGGCGGCGCGGGAGGACGGGGAGGACGGGGCGCGGCGGGGGCGCGTGACGGGGCCCGGCGGGGGCCGGGGCGGCAGCACGATGCCCCGGCGCGGGGGCCGGGGCAGGGGTGTGTCGGTTCGTACGCGTATGCGGAGGACGTGCGTCCGCACAGGGCGCGTCCGAGGGCCGTGACGTCGCGTCGCGGGACCCTCGGCACGGACAAGCAAAGGCCCCGCAGCCGGGGGGGGGTGGCTGCGGGACCTCTCCTACCTTGGCACACGTGGCGGCGGCACGCACGCCGACGGGCGAATGACCGCCGCCATTCGTGGCGGCACCGGCCGGGCGTCAGCCCTCTGGCACCGCCTGCGGGCCGTCAGGCGTCGGTCGCGGCGACTGCGGGCTTGTGCCTGCGGAGCAGAGCGGAGCCCGCCAGGGCCGCCGCCACCGCGGCGCAGGCCAGCACCGTTGTGGTGGACCCGGCGAAGGACCGGCCGAGGCTGTCCCTGAGCAGGTGCACGGGCCCGAAGCCGGCGGCGAGCGAGTGGAGCACCACCGTGCCCACGGCCGCGGTCGCGCTGGCCGCCCACGTCCAGACCGTGTCCTGCACGGTCAGCATGACCGCCAGGACCAGGCAGAGGACGGTGATGGCCAGGGATACACCCGCCGCGAGGTCGCCGGCGCGCAGGCCCGCGATGTCGGTGGGCAGGTGGATCGCGGCGACCGCGAGGAGCGCGACGGCGGCGGGCCAGCGCAGGACGGAGGCCAGGGCGGGCGCCGCCCGGCGGGTCCGCGCGGGGCCCGAGCCGGGGCGGCGCCCGGCGAGGCGGCCCGCGCCTGCGCCCGCGGCGGGCGGCTCGTCGGGCCCCTGCCCCTCCCCCTCGGGTCGCTGTTCCGGCCAGGCGTGCCCTGACGTGTCGGGGCCGGTCGGCTCCGGGCCGCGGATCGGCGAGCCGTCGCTCTCCGGGCCGAAGATGGTGACCAGGTGGGCGACGTCCTCGATGGGACGGCCCGTCGCCGCCGCGCGCAGGGTCGTACCGGCCTCGCCGTCCGCGTGCGGCGGTTCGTTGAGCAGGACGACCAACTGCCGTACCTCGTCGACCGGTCGGGACACGGCGGCCAGCCGCAGTGCCTCGTCGGCCGGACTCGGCGACTCGCCGTTCTGCTTGAGGAGGTTGACCAGACTGGCCACTTCGGCCAGTGGGCGGGTGGTCGCCGCGGTGCGGAGCAGGGTGTGCCTGGGCTCGTCGCGCGTGGCTATGGGAGATCGCTCGTCGGGGGATGAGCTGGGATCAGATGACATGGTGCGTATTCCTTTGCCGAACTACCAGGGGTGAGACTTCCCCGGCGGTCGCTGTGCGTCACGAGAGACACACGCTTAGTACCATGACATCCGATATGTCCATATTGCGCCATTTGGGACCGTCCCGGAGCCCGCCGCAGCCGACTTCCAGCACGCTGTTTTCCCAGCTCAGTGGCGGTGCGAACGGTTTCCGCCGGGCTCCCGCTACGGCTTCCAGTACGGGGCGAGCGTGCACTGCATGTAGTGCGTCTGCGCCCAGCGCTGCCAGACCCGCGCGTGGACGGTGCCGGGTCCGGCCGCGTACTTGCCGCATTCGGGGCAGTCGGGCAGGGGTTCCGGCTTGGCGTCGTGGTCGTCGAGCTGGTGAGTGGCCCAACCGTAAAGATACGCACCGGGGTTGACGGTCGACGGATCCCTGAACCGGGCCTCCAGCTCCGCGCACCGCACGCACTCTTCTTGCTCAACACCCGTCAGCCGACTCACGTGTTCGAGACTACGTTCCGCACTGCGGCTCGCGCACGTTTTCCAGGTCGATGTCCCCTGACCGCGTCCGGCGTGCGAATCCGCGAGCGCGGCGCGACGGCGCTGGTCGGCGGCGAGCGCCCCTGCCGGACCCGGCCGCCGCCGCTTCCCGTTCCGTACCGCCCGCGGGCAGGTGTTCCCGGCATCATGGGGCGCGCACCGCTGCGAGCCGCCCCGACTGGCGGGCTCGTGCGCCAGAGCCGGCCGAGGAGGACCCGATTCCCCGCCGGCCGCCCACATGCTCGGTGTCCCCGCGCCCCGGTCATCCGCCCGCCGCCGCCCCGTCGTTGTGTGAGCGCGGCAGCGCGGCCGGGGCGCGGGCATGACGGCCGCGGCGGCCCCGCCGCGGGCCGTGGGCGCGGCGGAGGTCGAGGCACCGACCGTCGAACACCGTCGCGAGCCGTTCGGGACCGGCGAGAGTCGCCCGCGGCTGAGCTGGCGGACGGTCACCGAGCGCCCGGACCGGACGCAGAGCGGATACGAGATCGGGGTCGTCGAGCCCGGCACCCCCCGCGCGGGTGTCGCCGCCCCGACCGCGTACCGCCGCTCGTGGTGCCCGAAGCGCTGCCCGCGGACTTCCCGTCCGACGGGAAGTCCGCGCTGTGGGGCGATGTGGCGGTGCTGCTGCCGTGGACGCCGTATCAGCGGTTCGGCGACGCGGCGTTGCTGCGCGCACGGTGTGGGAGCACTGGGACTCCATGCTTCCGGACGGCTCCGTCAATCCGGGCGGGATGACGTCGTTCAACCACTACGCGCTCGGCGCCGTCGCCGACTGGCTGCACCGCACGGTCGCCGGGCTCGCCACCGCCTCCCCCGGCTGGCGGCACATCCGCCTCGCGCCCGTGCCAGGCGCCGGTCTCACCTGGGCCCCCGCCGCGCACGAGACGCCGTACGGAAGGGCGGAGGCCGGCTGGCGGACCGAGGGCGGCGCCCTCACCGTCACGGCCGTGGTCCCGCCGAACACCCGCGCCGAGGTACGCCTCCCAGACGGCCGGGCGCCCTTCGGCGTGGCTCGGGACGCCATGAGTTCTCGCTCCCGTACTCCCCCCGCGCCCCGGCCATGACCGCTCCCGGCCCTAGGGGGGAGAGATCTCTCCCTGGGCCCGTCCGCGCGTGGGTGCGACGCTGAAAGGGACCTGATCAGCAGGTCTGCGAATGCACCCTTCCAGGCAGAGAGCGAGACGTACCCCCATGCGGGCAACGTTCATGTACAAGGCCGGGGACGTGCGCGTGCAGGACGCGCCGGACCCGACGATCGAGCAGCCCACCGACGCCGTCGTACGCGTCGTCCGTTCCTGTGTGTGCGGCAGTGACCTGCACCCCTTCCACAGCCTGTCCGCCACGGACGGCCCGGTCCCCATGGGACACGAGTTCCTGGGCGTCGTCGAGGACCTGGGCGCCGAGGTCTCGGGACTGAGCGTGGGCGACCTGGTGGTCTCCCCGTTCGCCTTCGCCGACAACACCTGCGAATTCTGCCGCGCGGGCCTGCACACCTCGTGCCCGCACGGCGGCTTCTTCGCGGCGGGCGGCGTCGGCGGCGCCCAGGCCGAGGCGGTCCGCGTACCGCAGGCCCAGGGCACCCTGGTCAAGCTGCCCACCGGAGTCGACACCGCGCTGCTGCCGTCGCTGCTGACGCTGGCCGACGTGTACGGCACCGGCCATCACGCCGCCAAGCAGGCGCGGGTACGTCCCGGCGACAGCGTCACCGTCATCGGTGACGGGGCCGTGGGCCTGCTCGCGGTGCTGTCCGCCAGACGGCTCGGCGCCGAGCGCGTCATCCTGATGGGCCGCCACAAGGTCCGCACCGACCTGGGCCGTGAATTCGGCGCCACCGACGTCGTCGCCGAGCGCGGCGAGGAGGGGATCGCCAAGGTCCGCGAACTGACCGGCGGACACGGCACCCGCGCCGTCCTGGAGGCGGTCGGCCACATGCCCGCGTACGAGACGGCCGTCGGGGTCGTCCGCCCCGGCGGAGTGATCAGCCGGGTCGGCGTCCCGCAGTACGCGAACGCACCGGTCGGTTTCGGCAGCCTCTTCGGCCCCAATGTCACCCTGACCGGTGGCCCGGCTCCCGTGCGCGCCTACATCGAGGAGCTGCTGCCCGGGGTGCTGGACGGCACGGTCGACCCCGGCCGGGTCTTCGACCGGACCGTGTCGCTGGAGGACGTACCCGAGGCGTACCGGGCCATGGACGAGCGCACCGCGCTCAAATCGCTCGTCATCCCGTAGCCGCTCCCCCGCGGGAGCGATGCGGGAGGGACGGAGGGAGGCCGTGTCACGGCCTCCCTCTTCACGTGCTCCGGGTATTCGATGGACCCATGGAGTACACGAACCTGGGAAGCTCAGGACCCAAGATCAGCCGTATCACCCTGGGGTGCAGAGCTTCGGGCGGTCGGGCACCGGCCGCGGCTGGGCGTTGGACGGCCCCGAGGCCTCGATGTGGGCGTGGCAGTTCTCGAAGATGCAGTAACACGGCGCGGGCGCACGGGTGGACGCCGTTCGTGTCCATGCAGGACCAGTACAGCCTGATCGCGCGTGAGGAAGAGCGTGAGATATTCCCGCTGCTGGCCGACGAGGGCGTGGGCTGCCTGCCCTGGTCGCCGCTCGCCGGGGGTCTGGTCACCCGGCCGTGGGGCGACCGGAGCACGACCCGCGGCGGGCAGAACCCGACCACCGACTCCTCGGGCAGGCCGCTGTTCCTCGACAGCGACAAGGGCACGGTCGACGCCGTGCAGACCATCGCCGAGTCCCGCGGCATCTCGATGGCGCAGGTCGCGATGGCCTGGGTCCTGCACAACCCGGTGGTGACCTCGCCGATCGTCGGCGCCACCAAGCCCCACCACCTCACCGACGCGGCCGCCGCGCTCGACGTCCACCTCACCGACGAGGAGGTCACGGCGCTGGAGGAGCACTACACGCTGCGCGAGCCGACGTACTACGGCTCGGCCTCGGGCTACTGAGCCGGAACAGCGTCTCGTGCGAGGCGAGGGCGAGTGCCGGTGGGCCGCTCAGCGCGGTTCGAGGATGAGGGTGGAGGCGCGGGCCCGGTCGGTCAGTACGTGCTCGACGATGCTCGCGAAGTGCCCGTGCTTTTGCCGGTAGGCGGCGTCCACCTCCGCGTACTCGCCGGATTCCGCCTCGTGGAAGGTGACGTCCCTGCGTACGCCACCGGCGTCGATACGGCCCTGGTGCCGGGCCTGGGTCCCCCGGTATCACGGGCCGTCGGTGCCCTTGACCGAGCGGACGTACAGCCGGTCGCCCGAGCGGACCACCCACATGGTCACCGGATCGCGCAGGGCGCCGTCGGCCCGTTCGGAGGCGAGGTTCAGCTCCTCGGCCTCGGCGATCTTCGTCAGATCCGACGCGTTCCAGTCCGCCATCGTCGTTCCCTCTCCGTCACGTCGAGCCGCGCGCCGGTGCTCGGTCCGGCCGAGTCGCCGGCCGTCACGTTCACCGTTCACCGCGCGCGAGGAGCACGCCATCCGAGGAGGGCGCCCGGTCGGACCGACGGGTGCGGGGACGCGCGCCACTGTGGCCCCGCCTCGCCCGCGCCAGGAAGGCCGAGATCTGCCGGGGGACGGCCAGCGGGGGTGCGACAGGGCTCCCCTCCAAGCGCGTGTCACAGCGGCGGGGGAGAGAGACCGGCGACATGGCTCCTGAGCGGCCGTCGCCTACGGCGCGTCAGATCAGCTCCCTGTGACGGAAGTGGTACCTGTTGACGGACGGGCGGGTGGGGAGTTCACTCTGCGAGCGGTTTGCCTACGGTTCCGGTCCTCGACAGGAAAGAGATCCGTGTCCACACGTCTCTTCGCCCCGCGTGCCGTCAGCGGCCGATCCTTACGCGCCAGGGCGTTCCTCACCGTCCTGGCAACCCTCCTGGCCCTCGTGACGGGCGCCGTCGTGGCAGGACCCGCCGCGTCCGCCGGAACGAGCGGGCCGAACGCGTCGAACGGGCCCAGGGAGCTTCCGACCGGGAGTGACGCGACGACGGGGAAGGTCCGGACGGCGACACTCGCCGTGCCCTCCGCCGTCGACACCTCGGTCGCCGAAGCCGCCGTCACGCGGCTGCTCGGCCCCGATCTCGCGCGCCAGATCGACCTGCGGGGCATCGCCGCAGGGTCGGGCCAGGACCGCTATCTGATCGAGGCGGCGGGCGGGCGGGTGCGGATCAGCGGCACCACTCCGGGCACGCTCCTCGCCGGACTCGGCCAGTACCTGCGCGTCGTCGCCCACGCCGACATCTCGCTCAACGGGGAGCAACTGCGGCTGCCCGACCAGCTGCCGCTGCCGTCCTCCCCCATCGGCCGGTCCGCGAACGTCGTCCACCGTTTCGCCCTCAACGACACCGACGAGGGGTACGCGGGCGCGTATCTGACCTGGCAGCAGTGGCAGCGGCGGATCGACGTGCTGGCGCTCGACGGGATCAACGAGATGCTGGTCTACGAGGGGCAGGAGGCCGTCTACGACAAGACCTTCCAGCGCTTCGGCTACTCCGACGCCGAGATGCGCGCCTGGATCCCGCAGCCCGGCCACCAGCCGTGGTGGCTGCTCCAGAACATGTGCTGCGAGAACGGCCCGATCAGCGCGCAGCTCCTCGACCAGCGGGTGACGCTCGGCCGCCGGATGACCGGCTATCTGCGGCAGCTCGGCCTCACTCCGGTGCTGCCCGGCTACTTCGGCACCGTCCCGCCGGGCTTCGCCGCGAAGAACGCGGGAGCCCATGTGATCGCGCAGGGAACCTGGAACGGCTTTCCCCGGTCCGACTGGCTGGACCCGACGACGGCGCTGTTCGGCCAGGTCGCCGACGCGTTCTACAGCGAGCAGAGCAAGCTGTTCGGCGACAGCTCGATGTACAAGATGGACCTGCTGCACGAGGGCGGCCAGGCGGGCGACGTCAACATCGGCGACGCCTCCCGGGCCGTACAGAACGCCCTCGACCGGGCCCACCCCGGAGCGATCTGGGCCATCCTCGGCTGGGAGAGCAACCCGCGCGAGGAGACCCTTCGGGCCGTCGACACCTCCCGCATGCTCGTCCTCGACGGCAACTCCGACACCACGGGCGCGACCGACCGCGATCAGGACTACCTCGGCACCCCGTACGCCTTCGGCACGATCTGGAACTTCGGCGGCAACACCAACATGGGCGCGAGCATGGCGCTGTGGAACACGAAGTTCCATGCGTGGCTCGCCAAGCCCGGCACGGCCCTGAGCGGTATCGCGTTGATGCCGGAGGCGATCGACAACAATCCGGTGGCCGTGGAGTTCTTCGCCGATCTGGCGTGGGAGTCGTCGGCGGTCGACATGGACACCTGGATGGCCGCGTACGCCACGGCGCGCTACGGGGCCGCCGACCCGCACGCGGTGGCGGCCTGGCAGATCCTGGGCCGTACGGCGTACTCGTGGCCGGGCGACACCGGGACCAGGCACACCAGCAGCATCTTCTCGGTCCAGCCCGGTCTGTCCGCGACGGCGGGTTCGGTCCCGTACGACCCGAAGGACGTCCAGCGCGCGTTCGGCGAACTCCTCCAGGTGGGACAGCCGTCGCGCGGCAGCACCGCGTACACGTACGACCTCGTGGACCTCGGCCGTCAGGTGCTGTCCAACGACACCCGGACGCTGCTGCCGCGGATCCGCCAGGCGTACACCGCCCGCGACACGGCCGCCTTCGACGCGCTCAGCGGGCAGTGGATGACCGAGCTGAATCTGCTGGACGCGCTGCTGGGCGCCGACGGCACGTCGCTGTTCGGCGTCTGGCAGAAGGAGGCCGCCGCGCAGGCGCCGACTCCCGCGGAGGCCAAGCGCCTCGAGTACGACCTGCGCACGCTGGTCAGCGACTGGACGGAGACCCATCCGATCCAGGACTACGCGGGGCGCGAGTGGAACGGCCTGGTCGGTGACTACTACGGGGCGCGCTGGCGGACGTTCTTCGACTCGCTTCGCACCGCGCTCAGCACCGGCGGTCCGCCGCGGGCCGTCGACTGGCGCGCCGTCGCCTCGACATGGGTCCACAAGGTGGCGCGCTATCGGAGCACGCCCACCGACGACGCCTATCAGCAGGCGCGGAAGGTCGCCGCGTACCCGGCGGGGCACGTGGACCTGGCAGCGGACCCGAAGGCCGGGCCGCCCGGCGCGACCGTACGGCTGGCCGCGGCCTTCACCAACGACAACGCCCTGTGGCCCACCGGCACCGCGAGCTTCGCGCTGACCGCGCCGGGCGGCTACACCGTCCGCCCGGTCGGCGGTTCCACGCCGTCGGTGCCCGCGGGCGGAACGGTCACCGCCGCCTGGGACGTGACGATTCCGAGTGGCGCCGCACCCGCCGATCTGGCGCGTCTGACGGCGACCGTGCGCTGGTCGTCGGGCGGATCCGACAACGCGGTGTCGGCGACCGCGACCGACACGACCGACGTCCTGGTGTCAGGACCGGTGGCAGAGCCGTATCGCACGGCGTCCTCCGCTGCCTCCGCGTCGATCGCCTTCGCCCAGCACGGCGACGTGTTCGGCATGGCAGGGGGCGGCGCGGACATCGGCGCGTCCACCGACCAGTACGGCGCCGTCTACCGCCCGCGGTGGCTGACGCCCGGGCAGGCCGTCGGCACGGAGGTGCTGGAGCAGGACGACAGCGGCCCCTGGGCGCGGGCCGGACTCGTCGTGCGCGCGGACCTCGCGCGGCCGGGAAGCCCCGGCTACGCCGATCTGGCCGTCACGCCGGAGCACGGCTGCGTGTTCATGTGGGACGCCGACGGCAACGGAACCCTTGAGCACTCCGCGTCGAGCGGCGGATTCACCGGCCCAGTCCACCTGCGGATCAGCCGCGAAGGCGACACCTTCACCGGCTGGTGCAGCCAGGACGGCACCGACTGGACCCGGGTGGGATCGGCGCCGCTGCCCGGCGCCGCGCCCGCCGAGGACGCCGGTCTGCTCTTCTCCGCGGTCAACGCGTCCACCCACCGCCAGGGCGCCGCGCGCTTCGACGGGCTGACGCTGGCACCGTTCACCGCACGGGACACCTCGGGCGACACCGTACTGAGCCTCGGCAGGCCGACGACCGCCCTGTCCTACGAGGCGGGCAGCCCGCCCTCCGCGGCGGTCGACGGCGACCGCACCAACAAGACGTACTGGGCGAGCGCGATGGCCGGCGGCGACACCTGGTGGCAGGTCGACCTCGGCGCGGCCCACGACCTGTCGTCGGTCAACGTCCGCAATTACGTGGACGGCAAGCGCGCCTACACCTATACGTTGGCCGGCAGCGTGGACGGCGTCCACTGGTTCGCCCTCGGTGGCAAGAACACCGCCGCGGTCGCCACGGACGCCGGTGACACGTTCTCTCTCACCGCCGCGGCGCGCTACATCCGTGTCGACGGACTCAGCAACACCGCCAACACCTCCTTCCACCTCACCGAGGTCACCGTCACCGGCGCGGCCTGACGCCCACGGGGTGCGGCGAGGTGCGGCCGTGCGCGAGGGTAGGGCGGAACGGCAGGGCGGAACGACTGATGTGACGGCAAGGTGGTGGCGGGCGTGCGGGCTGTGGTGTTCGAGGAATTCGGGCGGGTGCCGGAGGTTCGGGAGGTGGCCGATCCGGCATGTCCGCCCGACGGGGTGGTCGTACGGGTGGAGGCGACGGGGCTGTGCCGCAGCGACTGGCACGGGTGGCTCGGGCATGACGACGGGATCACGCTGCCGCATGTGCCGGGTCATGAATTCGCGGGCCGGATCGAGGAGGTGGGTCCCGGGGTGAGCCGGTGGCGGGTCGGCGACCGGGTGACCGTGCCGTTCGTCTGCGCCTGCGGGAGCTGCGGCGCCTGCGCCCGCGGGGATCAGCAGGTGTGCGAGCGGCAGGAGCAGCCGGGCTTCACCTACTGGGGCTCCTTCGCGGAGTACGTCGCCGTCCCGCACGCGGACGTCAACCTGGTGGGGCTGCCCGACGCCATGGCGTACGCGACCGCCGCGTCCCTCGGCTGCCGCTTCGCCACCGCGTACCGCGCGGTGGTCGCGCAAGGCCGTACGCGGCCGGGCGAGTGGGTGGCGGTGATCGGCTGCGGCGGGGTCGGCCTGTCGGCGGTGATGATCGCGGTGGCCTGCGGGGCACGCGTGGTGGCGGTGGACACCTCGGCCCAAGCCCTCGGCCTGGCACGGAAGTTCGGTGCCTCGGTGGGTGTCGACGCCTCGCGGTCCGATGTCGACACGGCGGAGGCGGTCCGCGCGGCGACCGACGGCGGGGCGCATGTCTCGGTCGACGCGCTCGGCTCCCCCGGCACCTGTGCGGCCTCCGTGGCGGGGCTGCGGCGGCGGGGCAGGCATGTGCAGGTCGGGTTGCTGCCGTCGGGCGGTGTCGCCGTCCCCATGGACCGGGTGCTCGCGCTCGAACTGGAGATTCTGGGCAGCCACGGCATGGCCGCGCACGCGTATCCGGAGATGATGCGGCTGGTCGCGGCCGGGACGCTCCGCCCCGATCTGCTGGTCGGCTCGGTCATCGGCCTGGACGCGGCGCCGGGCGCGCTGGCCGCCCTCAGCGACGGGTCGGCCGGCGGCGTCACCGTGATCACGCCACAGAAGAAGTGAGCGCGGACGCGGTGGGCCCGGGCTCGGCGGGTAAGGGCGCGACGCTATAGGCACGGGCTCGGCGGAATAGGCGCGGGCGCGGGCTCATAAGCGCGGGCTCGGCGTTATGGGCGCAGGCGCGGTGTCACCCGTACGGACGCGGCGTGCGTCGGCGCCGTCGTGCCGCGGAGCGGTTAGCTTCGGCGAATGCAGAAATGGTCCGGACTTCCGTATCCCCTGGGCGCGACCTATGACGGCTCAGGCACCAATTTCGCCCTCTTCTCGGAAGTGGCGGAGAAAGTCGATCTGGCCGTCATCGACGCGCGCGGGCGTGAACAACGCACCCCTCTGGCGTCGGTGGACGGATCGGTCTGGCACGCGTATCTGCCGGGCGTCGGTCCCGGCCAGGCGTACGGATATCGCGTGCACGGCCCGTACCGGCCGGACAGCGGGCACCGGTGCAATCCGGCGAAGCTGCTGGTGGACCCGTACGCGAAGGCCATCGACGGCCAGCCCGACAGCCACCGGTCGCTGCTCGGTTACCGCGACGACGGCTCGGACGAGCCCGACACCGCCGACAGCCTCGGCCACACCATGCTCTCGGTGGTCGCCGACCCGGCGTTCGACTGGGGCGAGGACCATCTGCCGAAGCGGCCGTACCACGAGTCGGTGCTGTACGAGGCGCACGTCAAGGGCCTGACGGTACGTCACCCGGCGCTGCCGGAGAAGCTGCGCGGCACATACGCGGGAATGGCGCATCCGGCGATCGTGGAGCACCTGACCGAACTGGGGGTCACCGCCGTCGAATTGATGCCGGTGCACCAATTCGTGCAGGACGGCCATCTGCGCGACCGTGGCCTGTCGAACTACTGGGGCTACAACACCATCGGCTTCTTCGCGCCGCACAACGCCTACTCCTCCAGTGGCACACGCGGTCAACAGGTCACCGAATTCAAGGAGATGGTCAAGGCACTTCACCAGGCGGGCATCGAGGTGATCCTCGATGTGGTGTACAACCACACCGCCGAGGGCAGCGAACTCGGCCCCACGCTCTCCTTCCGCGGTATCGACAACGCCTCGTACTACCGGCTGGTGGACGACGACCCTCGGCACTGCTTCGACACGACGGGCACCGGCAACAGCCTGCTGATGCGGCACCCCAATGTGCTGCAACTCATCATGGACTCGCTGCGCTATTGGGTGACCGAGATGCACGTCGACGGTTTCCGGTTCGACCTGGCGTCCGCGCTGGCCCGGCAGTTCCACGAGGTGGACCGGCTGTCCGCCTTCTTCGACCTGGTGCAGCAGGACCCGGTGATCAGCCGCGTCAAGCTCATCGCCGAGCCCTGGGACGTCGGCGACGGCGGGTACCAGGTGGGCAACTTCCCCGCCCTGTGGAGCGAGTGGAACGGCAAATACCGGGACTCGGTACGGGACTTCTGGCGCGGCGCCCCTTCCACCCTGCCGGAGTTCGCCTCCCGGCTGACCGGTTCCTCCGACCTGTACGAGGGCAGCCGCCGTCGCCCGCGCGCCAGCGTCAACTTCGTCACCGCCCACGACGGTTTCACGCTGCGCGACCTGGTCTCGTACAACGACAAGCACAATGAGGCCAACGGCGAGAACGGCAACGACGGGGACAGCAACAACCGTTCGTGGAACTGCGGCGCCGAGGGCCGGACGGAGGACAAGGAGATCCTGGCCCTGCGGGCCCGGCAGCAACGCAATCTCCTCGCCACGCTCTTCGTGTCCCAGGGCGTGCCGATGCTGGCCCACGGCGACGAGTTGGGACGCACCCAGCTCGGCAACAACAACGTCTACTGCCAGGACAACGAGATCGCCTGGGTGGACTGGGACCTGGACGAGCCCCGGCGGAATCTGCTGGCGTTCACCCAACGCGTCATCGCCCTGCGCTCCCGGCATCCGGTGCTGCGCCGACGGCGCTTCTTCCGCGGCGGGGACGGCAAGGGCACGCCGGATCTGGTCTGGTTCCGCCCGGACGGCCGCGAGATGGAGGAGGCCAACTGGCTGCGTGAGGACGCGCACGCGGTGGGCGCCTTCCTCAACGGCGACAGCATCCCCGAGCCCGGCCCGCACGGCGAGCGCGTCACCGACGACTCCTTCATCGTCCTGGTCAACAGCCATGACGAGCAGGTGGACTTCACCATCCCGGCCGGTGCCTTCGGCGACGGCTGGCAGATCGTCGTGGACACCACCGTCGAGTCCGACACGGGCGGCCCGGACGGACCGAGCATCCCGGCGAACGCGGTGGTGCCGGTGCACGCGCGGTCGATGACCGTACTGATGCGTCCGCGCACCGACTGAACCGACTGAGCGGCGAGCCGAACGGGCGGCTGGGCGGGCTGACGGCCGGCCGGGCGGGCTGACAGCCGGGTGAACTGACGGCTGGGCGGGCGCGAGTCCGCTCAGCCGGTCGTCGTCACCGGGGCGCCGGGCGGACCCGAGACACCGTGCGCACCGGGGAGGAGCGCCAGCAGGGCCCGCTTGTCGGGTTTGCCGCTGGGTGCGACCGGCATCACGTCCAGCACGGTGACGGTGGCGGGCACGGCCGCCTCGCCCAACTCGGCGCGTACGGCGCCGCGCAGGACGTCGGCGGTCGGCGTGCGCCCCACGACGGGTACGACGAAGGCGTGGGCGGCCTCACCGGTCGTCTCGTCGGGAGCCCCGACCACATAGGCCTGGTCGACGTCCGGGTGGGCGGCGAGCGCGGACTCGATCGCTCCCGCGTAGTGCAGGATCGCGTTGACGAAGATGACGTCGCGGGCGCGGCCGACCAGGCGCAGGTAGCCGTCGTCCGCGAGGGTGCCGAGGTCGCGGGTACGGATCCAGCCGTCGCTCACCACCTCGCGGGTCTGTTCCTCGTCCTGCCAGTAGCGCGACATGGCGCCCGCGCTGCGGACCCAGATCTCGCCGGGTGTGCCCGGCCGCACCGGGCGCCCCTGGGGATCGCGCACGCTGACATCGACGCCGGGCATCGGCCGGCCGACGGAGTCCATCACCTGGGCCGGCCGCTCGGCCAAATCCTCGGGGGTGAGGAGCGCGAGCATGCCCGTCTCGGTCTGCCCGTACCCCTGGTGGACGGCGGGGCCGAGCCGGTCGGCGGCCTCGGCGAGCCGGTGCGGCGGCAGCGGTGAGCCCGCGACGAGCAGGACGCGCAGGCTGCTGGTGTCGATGTCCTCGGTGCGCAGGGTGTCGAGGATCTGGTAGAGCCGGGGGACGGTGCACAGGCAGGCGGTGATGCGGTGGCGCTGCCAGATCTCCGGGAAGGTGAGCGGGGGTTCGGGGATCACGGCGGTGCCGCCGTCGAGCAGGCACAGGGAGAGGTGTTCGAGCATGACGGCGCTGGTGAGGGTGCCGAAGACGAGGTAGCGGCGGTATCCGGCGGCGAGTCGGGCGGTGGTCGCGCTCCACCGCGCGGGCTGCCACGACCAGTGTTCGCTGAGCGCGCGGTAGGTCTGGGCGCAGCCCTTGGGGTGGCCGGTGCTGCCGCTGGTCAGGGTGATGAGGCCGATGTCGTCGGGGCGGCCGTGCGCGGTCAGGGCGTCGGGCGATGTGTCCGCCGGTGCGGCCGACAGGTCGCGGTCCACGTCGAGTACGGGGCGGGTGCCCGCCGCCGCCAGGAGCGCGGGGGTCGCGGTCGAGTCGTCGGCGACGACCGCGTCGATTCCGGTGGACAGCACATGGGCGAGCTGGCTCGGCGTCAGTCCGGGGCGCAGCCCTGTGACGCGGCATCCCAGCAGGTGAGCGGCGATCTGGGCGGCGAAGCCCCGCGGGGTGACGGCGGTGGTGACGGCCACTCCCCCGCCGGGTCCGAGTCCGGCCGCCCGCAGTCCCGCGACGCAGCGGCGTACGAGGTCGAGCACCTCACCGCGGCTGACGGGATGTGACCGGAATTCGAAGGCCGGGGCGCCCGGATCGCGCAGGAAAGCGTCCACGAGTGGCTGGGGAAATACCGATTCGGCCGGATTGTTCACGGCGCTCTCCGATCCGGTGGGGCGGTCACGGGGTCGCGTTTCAGCCGCGGACAACTGCAATGCCGGGAGGGAAACCTCGGCGGGCATATGTGCGCACGACTCACACGGCACACGTCGGGCACTTGCGCCGAAGCTGAAATTATCCGCCCGAACACCAAGGGTCGCGGTGTGATATGGATCACACCCCTACCTATAGATGTCTCCTTTAACTCTCAACTACGGTGACTCCGTCCATCTCAGGAGCCGGGAGGCCCAGTGTCCGGAGAAGAGCGGATCGATTACCTCGTCGTCGGTGCGGGACCCGCGGGAATCCAGGCGGCATATTTCCTGGAACGCGCGGGACGCGACTATCTGGTCGTCGAGGCCGACGCGGCTCCCGGAAGCTTCTTCACGAGGTTTCCCAGACACAGGAAACTCATATCCATCAACAAGGTGCACACCGGCTGGGACGATGCCGAGCTGAATCTGCGCACCGACTGGAACTCACTGCTGTCCGACGAGGGCTCGCCGCTGTTCACCGCGGTCACGCCCCGGTACTTCCCCGACGCCGACGACATGGTCGGCTATCTCGCCGACTTCGCCGGCACCCACCGCCTGCGGATCCGCTACGGCACGCGGATCACCCGTATCACCCGGCGACCGGCGGAGGACGGCGGCCCGCGCGGGGACTTCGAGACCGTGGACCAGGACGGCACCGTCCGCAGGGCCCGGCGGCTGATCATGGCGACCGGCGTGTCCCGCCCCTACATCCCGCCCATCGAGGGCGTGGAACTGGCCGAGCGGTACGACCTGATGCCGGTCGACCCGGCCGGGTTCACCGGGCAGCGGGTACTGATCATCGGGCGGGGCAATTCGGCCTTCGAGACCGCCGACAACCTCATCGAGACGGCCTCGGTCATCCACGTGGCGGGACCCGGCTCACTGCGGCTCGCCTGGCAGACCCATTTCGTGGGGCATCTGCGGGCGGTGAACAACAATTTCCTGGACACGTATCAGCTCAAGTCACAGAATGCCCTGCTCGACGGGGAGATCATGCGCATCACCAGGGACGGCGAGGACGGCCCCTACCGGGTCCCGGTGAAATTCGCGCGGGTGAACGAGGTGGTCAAGGAGATCACCTACGACCGGGTTATCCTTGCCACCGGTTTCCGCTTCGACGCCTCGGTCTTCGCCGAGGAATGCCGCCCGGAGCTGACCATCAAGGACAGATTCCCGGCACAGACGGACGCCTGGGAATCCCCGAACGTACCCGATCTGTATTTCGTCGGCACGATCACCCAGGTGCGTGATTTCAAGAAATCCACCAGCGGTTTCATTCACGGCTTCCGCTACGGTGTCCGCGCGCTGCACCGCATCCTGGAGCAGCGTTACCACGACCGGCCGTGGCCGCGCCGGGAACTGGCCGCCGGTCCCGCCGGTCCCGCCGACCGCATCGAACGCACCGACCCCGCCGGACTCCCCGGGACGATCGCCGAAGCGGTGATCGAGCGGGTGAACCGCAGTTCCGCCCTGTGGCAGCTCTTCGGTTTCCTCGGCGACGCGGTCATCGCCTCCCGAGGACCGTCGGGCGAATCGGTCGGCTATCACGAGGAGGTGCCGGTCGACCATCTCCACCAGGCGGTCGGCGACGGCGTCTTCGGAGACGTCGGCCGCTATCTGACGGTCACCCTCGAATACGGCGCCGATCACGACAAGGTGAATCCGTTCGACATCTCCGTGGGCCGGGTGTCGCAGCAGGCGACCGCCGGGCTCGACGGCCGCTATCTCCACCCGGTGGTGCGGCTGTTCGAGAACGGCAAGCCGGTCGCGGAGCACCACATCACGGAGAATCTGGAGAACGAGTGGGACAGCGAGGAGGTCCACCGCGCCCCGCTCGTCCGCTTTCTGACGGACCATCCCGTCACGGGTGACGTCCCCGTCCCCGCCGCCGACCCGTCGTGAACGGGGTGCTGTCGGCGCTGCGGGACAGAGCCCGCGCCCGACTCGACCCGGTCCACTGGGACTTCTACCAGGGCGGCGCGGGCACCGAGACCGCCCTGGCCGAGAACGAACGCGCCTTCGCCCGGCTGGCCTTGCTGCCGCGGGTGCTGACCGGCACGGGCCACCCGGACACCAGCGTGTCGCTGCCCGGCGGCCGGGCGTCGATGCCGGTGGTGGTCTCCCCCACCGCCTTCCACCGGCTGGCCCATCCTGACGGCGAACGCGCCACGGCCCGCGCTGCCGCGGCGGCCGACACCGTACTGATCACCTCGCAGGCGGCCACCACCGCCGTGGACGAGGTCACCGCCGCCGCCCGCTCGGTGCGGTCCGACGCCGTGGTGTGGTTCCAGCTCTATCTCCAGCCGGAGGCCGAGGTCACCGTCGCGCTCGTCCGGCGCGCGGAGAAGGCGGGCTGCACGGCGCTGGTGGTCACGGCGGACTCGCCGGTCTTCGGCCGCCGCGGCCGGGACGAGCGCAACGGCTTCCACGACCTGCCGCCAGGACTGGCCGCCGAGAACATGCGGGATCTGCCCGGCGCGCCCCCCGGCCGCACCCGCGACATCGCAATGTCACCGGCCCTGTCCTGGGACGACCTGCGCCGCCTGCGGGACGTCACCGGCCTGCCGGTCGTGCTGAAGGGCGTCCTGCACCCCGCCGACGCCCGGCGCGCGGTCGACGAGGGCGTACAGGCGCTGATCGTCTCCAACCATGGCGGCCGTCAGCTCGACGCGGCACCGGCCACCGTCGAGGCGCTGCCCGCGGTGGCCGACGCGGTCGGCGGGCGCGTCCCCGTGCTGCTGGACGGCGGGGTGCGCGGCGGCTCCGACGTGGTGGTCGCGCTGGCGCTCGGCGCGGCGGCGGTCGGCATCGGCAGGCCCGTGCTGTGGGGCCTCGCGGCGGACGGCGAGGCGGGCGTGACCGCCGTACTGGAGGAGTTGCGGGCCGAGTTGGCGCATGTGCTGACGCTCTGCGGCAGCGCCGACTGCCGCGGCCCGGCTCGCGATCAGGTCGTGGCGCGGGGGGCGAGGGCGTGCTGAGGCGCGCCGGGGCGGTGGCGCTCGCGCTGTCCGTCCCCTACTGGCTGCCGCGGACCGTCGTCGCCCTGCGGGTGAGGGTCTTCGCCCGGATCAACGGCCCGGAGGGCGTGGTCGTCCCCAACGCGGAGGTGGCCGCGGACCGCTTCACCGAGTTGTACGAGCATCCGGCCGCCAGCGGTCGCAGCAAGGGCGCGGCGCTGTCCGACCTGTTCTGGTACTGGCTCTCCCCCGGTCCCGAGGTCCACCAGGAGCATCTGGAGCCGGGGCCCCGCTACGACGCCGTCGCCCGGACCACCGCCGCGATCCTCGCCGGGACCAGCACCGAACTCGCGGCGGCCGCGGCCCGGCGGACGGCGCGGGTGCTGGACGAACTCGTGCCGGGCGACGCCGCGTTGGTGCGGCTGCGGGATCTGATGATGCCGGTCTGGGCGGAGTTCTTCTACGGCCTGGTCTTCCGCGAGCCGTGCCCCCCGCACGCGCGCAGACTCATCGTGGCCAATGCCGAGGACGTCATCAACTCCCTGAAGAACACCCGCCTTCGGCACATGCGGCGGCGCGAGCGGCTGACCCGCTACCTGCTGCGCAGGCTGGCCGCGGGGGACGTACCGCACGCGCTGCCGCCGGAGTTGGCGTCGCCGAAGGACCGCGCGCACTACCTCCAGGGCACCTTCTTCAACACCGCGGTCGTGCAGATGTCGGAGGCCATGGCGCATCTGCTGCTGATGCTCGCCGCGGAATCCGACGTCCAGCAGCGGCTGGCTGACCACCCCGAGGACGACCGGTACCTGTCCCACGTGATGAACGAGACGCTGCGGATGTACCCGCTGTTCGGCATCGCGCACCGCGTCACGGCCGAGGAGATCGACCTCGGCGGCGGCGCGCGCTATCCGGCGGGCACAGTGCTGTGCTTCGACTATCCCGCCTACCACGCGACGGGGTACGCCGATCCGGACACGTTCGACCCGGAGCGGTGGAATCGAACGTCCGCCAAGCACGCGCACCACATCCCCTTCGGGGTGGCCGCGAACCGGCCCTGCCCCGCCTGGCGGCTCGCCCCGCTGATCATGCGGGCCGCGACCCGCGAGGTGCTGGCCCGCTTCACCCTGCACACCGCCGTGTCGCACACCCGCTCCATCCCGCACCGCGCGCCCTGCCTGCTGGTGCGCCGCGACCGGCCGCTGCCGCGGTACGGGATCGCCGCCGTCCGGGCGTTCCTGCGGGTCCGCGACCGCTGGGAGGACGTCGGCCGCAGTCTGCTCCAACTGGCCTTCGGCACCTGGATGGTGCTGGACGCGCGGCGGCAGCGGCCGACAGAGCGGTGGTTCGCCGCGCACGACACACAGGGCCGCCCGCTGACCGACGCGCGTCCGGGCGGTCACGGCCCGGACGGCGACGCGCCCGGCGGGCCCGCGGACCGCTGTCCTCACCCCCACTGACCCCGGCAGTCACAGGCACTGCCTCCCCCCCATGAATCCGCACCCGCCGAAGGGCAGCCCGCCATGTCCGCGACCGCGCTCGGCCCCGCCTTCCTGCTCGCCGTCGTCGTCATCCTCCTCACCTGCCGGATCGCCGCCTGGGCGCTGCGCCCGCTCGCCCAGCCGCCCGTGGTGGCCGAGATGATCGCGGGTGTGCTCCTCGGTCCCTCCGTACTCGGCCTCGTCGCCCCCTCGTGGGAGCACGCCGTCTTCCCCGCCGACCTGCGGCCCGTGCTGTACGTGGCCGGGCAGCTCGGTCTGGTGCTCTTCATGTTCCAGGCGGGGTACGAATTCCGCGTCGACCGGATCAAACCGGTGGCCAGACCCGCCGCGCTGATCTCGACGGCCGGGATTCTCGTACCGCTGGCGCTGGGCACCGCGCTGGTGTGGGCCGTGCGCGATTCGGTGCACACCGCTCCCGCCGGTGTGCCGATGTACGTGGCCGCGCCCTTCGTCGGCGTCACACTGTCGATCACCGCGTTCCCCATGCTGGCCAGGATCATCACCGAACGCGGCCTGACCGACACGGCGTTCGGCACCATCTCGCTCGCCGCCGGCGCGCTGGACGACGTCGTCGCGTGGATTCTGCTGGCGGGCGTCCTCAGCCTGTCGCGCGGCACCTCCGGGCCCGTCGTGCTCGCGGTGGCGGGCGCGGCCGGTCTCGCGGTGGTGCTGTTCGCACTGGTTCGGCTGCGCGGTCCCGCGATCCGGATCGCGGAGCGGCTGCCCTCGGATCAACTGCTGCTGGTGACCTTGCTGTTGCTGTGCCTGGCGGCCTGGTACACCGACCGGATCGGCCTCTACGCGGTCTTCGGCGCTTTCAGCCTGGGCGTCGCGTATCCGAGGGCGCCGAGGATCGACCGTACGCTGGAGGCCGCGGCGCCGGTCAGCCGCGTCCTGCTGCTGCCGCTGTTCTTCACGTACTCCGGGCTGAACACCGACACCGGCCTGCTGACCGACCCGGCGCTGCTGCTGTTCGCCGCGGGCTGCACGCTGGCGGCCGTGGTCGGGAAGTTCGGCGCGTGCTGGCTGGCCGCCAGGCTCGCCGGACAGAGCGGTCCCGTGGCGCTGCGGGTCGGCACGCTGATGAACGCGCGCGGTCTGATGCAGCTCATCGCCATCAACGTCGGCCTGGCGGAGGGCGTGGTGACGCGGTCGATGTTCACCGTGCTCGTCCTGGTCGCGCTGGTGACCACGGTGATGGCCACGCCGCTGCTGGCACTGTGGGACCGGCGGGACGGCGGCGTCCCGGACGCGCCCGCCGTCCCCGCCGCCCCGCCTCCGTCGAAGGTCTCCGCCGTCAGCGAGTGAGGACGTGGCCTCGCCGCCGGGCCGGATGCGGCGCGGTCAGCGGGGCACGCCGAACGAGCTGAGCGGCGTCGGACGCAGCGGCTTCCCGTGCCAGGCCGCCGTGAAGTCGCGGGCGGCGAGCGAGCACGTGAGCGTCAAGTGATGCGGGGTCTCCAGGAATCCCAGCTCGGCGACGAAGGTGTCGGCGTCGGTCCAGCCCGCGCTGACCGCGGTCGGTACGGGGACGGCGGGCCGTTCGGCGACCGCCCAGCCGGTCCCGGCGAAGCGCAACGCGAACGGCGGCTCGTCCTCGTTCTTCGCCTGGTCGAGCGTGAGAATCCAGCCGTCGCCGTCAGCCGTCAACTCCACCGCCGTCAGGCTCGGTTGGGCCTCGGCCTCGCCGTCGCGCGGCGCGAACCGCACCCCGGACCACGCCTCGGTGTCGGCGGGCGCCGCCTCCCCCTCTACCGTCGGGAGGACGAGCCGGGACAGCCGCTCGCGCAGCGCCGCGTCCTCGGCGCTCTCCTCCGCGTCCTGTCCCGCGGCGCTGACCGGCTCCGGCCCGAAGGCGGGCAGCAGGTGCTCCCAGATCATGTCCATCACGGACTGCATGAGATCGGTGTTCGCGGTGATCGCGATCACCACGTCCTGCTCGGGCAGCACGACGCAGAACTGCCCGACCGCCCCGTCACCGCGGTAGCCGTGGCGCGACATCCAGAACTGGAAACCGTATCCCTGCGCCCAGTCCGAGTTCCGCGCCTCGGGTGAGCCGTCGCTGTTGTCGACGTGCGCGCGGGTCGCCTGTGCGACCCAGGACGCCGGAAGGAGCTGTTCGCCCTCCCACACGCCCTTGTCGAGGTAGAGCTGGCCGAGCCGGGCGACCGCGTCGGTGGCGGCGTGCAGCCCGCTGTAGCCCAGCTCGCGGCCCGCCCTGTCGCGCTCCCACAGCGTCTCGCCGATGCCGAGCGGATCGAGCAGCCGGGGCCGCAGATACTCGGTCAGCGTCTGCCCGGTGGCGCGCTGGATGATGGCGCCGAGGGTGTACGTGGTGGGCTGGTTGTACGCGAAGACCGAGCCCGGCTCGCGGTCCGGCGGGATCAGCAGGAAGCCGCGGACGGGCTCCTCCGCGTCGATCGCGTGCGCCTGGACCACGGTCTCGGACAGGTGGCCGCTGGCCATGGAGGCGATGTGCCGCACCTTCATGGCGCGGCTTCGGGGGTCGGTGATGTCGGCGTCGAATTCGGGAAAGTAGGAGACGACCCGGGCGTCCAGGTCCAGCAGTCCCTCGTCGATGGCGAAGCCGACGGCCGATCCGGTGAAGCTCTTGCTGATCGAGTAGAGCCGGTGCGGCCGGTCGGCGGTGAAGGGAGCCCACCAGCCGGAGGCGACCACGCGGCCGTGCCGCAGGATCATCAGGCCGTGCGGTTCGACACCGGGCGCCGCCTCGATCGCGTCGAGGAACGCCTGGACGCCGCGGGCGTCGACGCCTTGCGCGGCCGGGCTGCTGACGGGCAGCGGGTGAGCGGTCATCGGGCTTCCTCCTGCTGCTGGATCTTCGACGGCCATCCTCGCCGCGCCCCGGCGCAGGTGTCCAGAGGGGGTGTCGTCGGCGGGCCGCCAGCAGGTCCGCGCGCGGGGCCGCCGCGTCCCCTCCGCCGGGTCCCGTACGGCCCCGGTGACGCGAAACGGTCGCGCCGAATAGCGGGCATTCCGCATTCCGAATGGCCGCCATTCGCATAACGGGTGCGGATTGTCGGCGGCCCGGCCGTCGAGAACTCCTGCTATTCGTCCCGCAGATGACCGCCTTCCGAAAGACGCGATCGACGCAGATGGGAGGCGTCGATACGTTCATCCCCAACTTGTCGACGGCGCGTTGCCGCCCACGTCGGGCCGTGTCCGGCCAATTCGCGCCACGCCGGAGAGGACGTCATGTCACCCCCACCCCATGGTGATCGCACCCGCTCCACCCCGTATGAGCCGCCGTCCGCTGACCTGGGTGCTGACCGCCCTGGCCATGCTCACCGTGGTCCCGCTGATGACGGTGGCCGCCGCGACATCGGCCACCGCCGCCGAAACCCTCCTCAACCCCAGCCAGTTCCACGGCGTGCACCGGTCACGCCTCGGGGACAACTTCACCTTCGACAGGCTCGTGCGCCAGGGCCTGTCGGCAAACGACGACTACAACCCGGCTGCGCGATGTCGGGTACACCGCGTGCCTGTTCTGGCCCCGCCGACGGTCGAGCACCGCGGCCGTCTGCGTCTTCCTCAACGCGCAGGGCCGCACGCCGCTCCCGGCGAGCGTACGGCCCCCTCCGCCGACGGCCTGAGCCGGTCGCCCGGACGCCGCCGCCGTACGCGCCCGGAGTGGCCTTCCCGTCTCAGCCGCGGAAGGCCGCCACGGGTACGCCCCGCGTGTCCGTGGCGACGACGAAGACCGAGCCGGACAGTGGGGAGCGCTCCAGATCCTCGGCGGACAGGCCCTCGCGCGCCGAGGTGATGTACAGCCTGCCGTCGGTGCCGAAGGCACAGCTCGTGGGCTGCGGGACGGGCACCGGTACGCGTCCGGTCACACGGCCCGCCGGGTCGTAGCGCCGTACCTCGGCGCCGCCGTGCATGGCTGTCCAGAAGCAGCCGTCGACGTCGACCGCCAGGCCGTCGGGGACCCCGGAGCCCTCGGTCTTCGTCAGGACCTCAAGGCCGCCCAGTTCCCCGGAGTCGGCGTCGAACGCGCTGCGGTAGAGCAGTCGGGCGTAGCTGTCGGCCAGGTACATCACGGTGTTGTCGGCGTTCCAGCCCAGTCCGTTCGGCAGGACCAGCCCGTCCGCGACGACGACGCTCGGGGCGTCCCCGTCCCAGCGGTGGAGCCGTCCCCGGCCGGGGGCGAACCGCATGTCGTTGCTGCCCGCCCAGAACCGTCCGCGGGCGTCCACCTTGCCGTCGTTCATCCGCAGGTTCGGCTCCGGCAGCACCGGGTCGACGACGGTGGTCACGCCGTCGACGACGAAGCCGAATCCGCCGGCCACGGCGGCGGCGAACCCGTCGCCGCGGGCCCGCGGCGCGACCGCGCCCACCATGACACCGACCTCCGTCACGGTCTGCCGCCCGGTGGCCAGGTCGTCCTCGTAGACCGTGCCGCCGTAGATGTCGACCCACACCAGCCGACCGGTCCTGGGGTCAAAGACAGGGCCCTCCCCCACCTCGGAGGTGTCGCTGCGCACCGCGACATCCAGATCGGTGTAGGTCCGCACACTGCCCATCACGACTCCGTTTCCGCGTACTCTTCGGCCGCCTGCTCTTCCGCGTGCTCTTCCGGGCGGTCGCGACGGCCCCTGCCGGACAACCTCGCCCGCGGCGATGGCCACTGTCAACGGCGGATAACGGATGGCCGGGATCCGGGCTGCGAATGGGTCGTTTCCCGTGGCCGCGCACGGCCCAATTCACAACGGTGGCACGGCGATCGTTCCCTCCGGCCGGGGTGCGTGCAGCACGGCCCTGATGAAGGCGCGGGCCGCCGCGCCCAGCGGCCGTTCGGAATGCCACCAGAGCCCGATGTCCCGGTACCGGTGGAGATCGCGGATGAAAGCGGATTCCCATGCCTTCGCGCCGCACCATCACGGCGCCCGGGTAGTTGATGACGCCGAGACCGTGACCGGCGCGTACGCGGGCGCCGTCCACAATCTCGGCCTCGGCGAGGCCACCGCCCGCGCGGGGGCGCCGCGGCCCGCTCCCCCGGCCTGGCGGCCCCGGCCAAGGCCACCCGCGACCACTTCCTCGGCTACCGGCGCGCCGACGGCCGTGCCGCCACCCGCAATTACCTGGCCGTGCTGCCGGCGGTGAACTGCTCGGCGACGGTGGCCCGGATGATCGCCACGGCCGCCAACGACCGCCACGCCGGGGCGCCGGGCCTGGACGGCTGCGGCATGGCCGAGGGCGACGACCTGCTGCGGCGCACCCTGCGCGGCTACGCTCGCCATGTGAACATCGCCGGTGTGCTGACGGTCGGTCTCGGCTGCGAGGTGAACCAGCCGGAGAACGTCTTCGGCGACGACCCGGCCGTGCGCACGCTGACCATCCAGGCGCTCGGCGGCACCGCGGCGACCGTGAACGCCGCCCTCGACCGCGTCGCCGAGAGGGTCGGCGGCCTGGCGAAGCTGTCCCGCGAGCCGATCGGCCTGCACGAACTCACCCTCGGGCTCCAGTGCGGCGGAAGCGACGCCTATGCGGGGCTGACGGCCAATCCGACGCTCGGAGTCGCCGCCGATCTGCTGGCCGCCGCGGGCGGGCGGGTCGTCCTGGGCGAGACCCCGGAGATCTACGGCGCAGAGCACCTTCTGCGCGACCGCGCCGCCACACCCGCGATCGCCGAACGGCTCGACGAGTTGATCGCGTGTGGCAGCGGTACGTCACCCGGCACGGCGCCGCGCTGGACAACAACCCCTCCAAGGGCAACCGGGCCGGGGGCATCACCACCATCTGGGAGAAGTCGCTCGGGGCGGTGCTCAAGAGCGGGAGCAGTCCGCTCAACAGAGTCGTCGGCTACGCGCAGCCGGTCACGGCGCCCGGTCTGACGTTCATGGACACGCCCGGACACGACCCCGTGTCGGCCACCGGCATGGTCGCGGGCGGGGCGAATCTGCTGGCCTTCACCACCGGTCGCGGCTCGCTGTTCGGCTCACGGCCCGTGCCCTGCCTGAAGATCAGCACCACCAGTCGGCTCTACCAGCACATGAGCGGCGACACGGACTGCGACGCCGACCCGGCGATGTCCCGCGACGAGCATGTGCGGTACGGCACCCGGCTCTTCGAGACGCTGGTGGACATGGCCTCCGGCGCGCCGAGCAAGTCCGAGGCGCTCGACTTCGGCGCCGAAGAGATCGTGTCGTGGCGCATGGGGGCCGTGCTGTAGGAGCCGAGCCCCGGCGGCGGGTCAACGGTCGCTGACCGCCGGGCGGTTCATGATCTCGGCCGCTTTCAGCAGCGTCCTGCGCTCGTCGGCCCGGAGCAGATCGCGTACCGCCTCCAGCCAGGCTTCCCGGACGGCGGGGATGGTCTCGACGGGCGCCCGGCCCTCGGCCGTCGCGTGCAGGAGCGTCTTGCGTCCGTCGGCGGGGTCCTTGCCCGAGGTGATCAGGCCGACGTCGCGCAGCGCCGCGAGCGTCTCGGCCATCGACTGCCGCCGTACGTGTTCGGCCGCGGCCAGATCGCTCGCCGTGGTGGGGCCCTCGTCCACGATGCGCCCCAGCGTGGTGATCTGCGACCAGGTCCAGCGCATGTCGTCCGTCGCCGACTCGGCCCGCAGCCGGGCCCGGAGCCAGATCGTGGCCTTCATCAGATCAGCGGCCGTTCCGGCCTGCGGTCTCGGTTCGCTGCCCGCCGCCCAAGACTATCCGGCGCGCGGCCCACCTGCCCGTTCTCCCCGTGGGTCCGCCGCCGTCCCCCGCGGCCTCCGAGGGTGACGGCGGTCAGATCAGCGGCAGCAGGGCTCTGCCGCCTACGGCGCCCGCTTCCGGCGCGGCGGCCGTGCGGGCCGCGGGAACGCGCTCCAGGACGCCGCCCGCGAAGACATCGTAGAGCGGCAGCGACTCCAGGTGGACATAGCCGATGTGGCAGTCGCACACGGCCAGCGGGCAGGGGCGGGGGGCGAGGGCGGCCCGGTAGGAGCCGTCGTAGAGATTGCCCAGCTCGGCGCGGACGAAGTGGCAGCGGCGGACCGTACCGTCGCCGTCCACCGAGAGGACGGACTCGCCGGTGCGGCAGGGCAGACCGGCCGAGCGGTGCGGGTTGCGGCTGAAGGGAAAGAGCGGGTCGAGGGCCGTCCAGGCGTCGGCTTCCGCGTCGGTGTAGGTGTGGCCCTCTGCGGCGTTCACCCACAGGTAGACGTGGCCGGGCAGTGCGGCGCGCAGCCGGGCGGCGTCCGCGAGGTGTTCCGGCAGGCCGACGACGCCGACGCTGAACCGGACACCCCGGTCGGCCACTTCGCGGGTCTTGCTCAGGAAGCGGTCGTACGGGGTCTGGCCGGGGTGGTAGGTGCACCACAGGGCGAGGGTGTCGGGGTCGGCGTCCGCGAGCCAGTCGGTGCGGCAGCTCAGATTCGTTTGGATGGCGACCCGGTCGATGTGCGGCTCGTGCGACAGCTCAGCCAAGGTGTTCCGGTACCAGGAGCGGACCAGGCCCTCGCCCCACGGGGTGAACAGCACGGACAGCCGGTCGCCCCGCTGCTCTCGCGCCCAGCGCGCGAAGCGGGCGAGCGCCGCGCGGTCGGCGCGCAGTTGCGCGGGGCTGTCGCGGCGCTTGGCGAAGGGGCAGTAAGGGCAGTCGTAGTCGCAGGAGGCGAGCGGGCCGCGGTAGAGCAGCGTCAGATCCATGGCGGCGTTCTCACTTCAGCTCGTACGCGGCCATCGCCGCCCGGACCAGGGGTGAGAACAGTTCGGGGCCGAGGGCGTCGCAGTGGGCGAGTCCTTCGGGGGACAGCCGTATACGGCCGGTCGCAGGGGCCTGGTCGTCGAGCCAGCCGCGGGCCGCGAAGCGGTCGATCTCGGCGGCGAAGTCGGCGTGGGCGTCGGTGCCGAAGCGGTCGCGGTAGTCGGCCAGGGACATGCCGTCGGCTTGCAGAAGCGACTGGAGCAGGTGTCTGCGGCGGGCCTCGTCGGCGTCGACCCGGCGGCCGTGGGCGGCGCGGGTGAAGTCCTTGGTGGTGGTGTACTCGTCGATGATCGCGCGGATCTCGCGCATGTCGACGGCATAGTCGAAGGAGTAGTGCAGCGTGGAGGTGTAGGAGCGGGCGCCGCAGCCCAGGCCGATCATGCCGTCGGTCTGGCAGGCGTGGTCGTCGGGCCCCTGGGGCGCGGCGTCGGCCCGGCGGAACATCCGCATGGAGACCTGTTCGTAGCCGTGCGTCAGGAGGTGGTCGCGGCCCTGTCGGTACAGCCGGAGCCGCTGCTCGTCCCAGGCCGGGTCGCTGACGGCGGTGCGGCTCTCCAGGCCGGTCTTCGGCCGTACGTACAGCGGGTAGAGGTACAGCTCCTCCGGCCGCCAGCGCAGCGCGGCGTCCAGCGAGGTGCGCCAACTGGCCGGAGTCTGGCCGTCGATGCCGTAGATGAGGTCGATGTTGAGAATAGGGATACCGGCGTCGCGGACGCGGGCGAGCGCGGCTTCGACATCGGCGCGGCGCTGGGGCCGTACGGCGGCTTTCGCCTCGTCGTCCACGAAACTCTGCACGCCGAGGCTGAGCCGGGTGGCGCCGCGGTCGGCGAGGACGGCGAGCCGGTCGGCGGTGGCGGTCGCGGGCGACGCCTCGACGGAGAGCGGGATCGCGCGCAGGTCGGCGCCCATCCGGCGCTCGGCGATGTCGCAGAGCCGTTCCAGCTCGGCGGCCGTCAGGAAGGTGGGGGTGCCGCCGCCGAAGGCCGCGGTGGCGAACCGTAGCGGCTCGGTGTCGCCGAGCGCGTCGCGGACGGCGGTGGCCTGCCGGTCGAGCGCGTCGAGATAGCGGGTGGTCAGCTCGCCGGGCGCGCCGATGCGGGTGAAGAGGTTGCAGAATCCGCAGCGGACCTCGCAGAACGGGATGTGCAGATAGAGCGAGAGCGCGTCCTTGGGCTCCGCCTGCCACAGGCCGCTCAGCGCTGGCCGGTCGGGCAGCGGGCGGTAGGCGGTCTTGTGCGGATACGCGTAGACGTAGCTCTGGTAGGGACTGTCGGTGGGGGGTGCGGGCTGGGCCGGGGACGGCGCGTCGGCGGGCGTGGCCGTGGAGACCGGTGTGGCCGTGCTGGTCGGCGCGGTCGGTGTGGTGGTGCTGGTCCGCGCGGTCGGTGTGGTGGTGCTGGCCGGCGCGGTCGGTGTGGTCGTGGTGATCGGCGCGTTCATGAGGACGGCTCCAGGAAGAAGTGGGCGTAGGGCACCGTCCAGACCGCCTCGTGGCCGAGGCGGTGACCTGTGTAGCCGTCGTCTCCGTAGGTGGTGCCGTGGTCGGAGCAGACGATGGCGAAGCAGCGACGGCGGGCCGCCATGGCGTGGAAGAGACGTCCGATGTGCCGGTCGATGTACTCCAGCGCCGCCGCGTGCGTGGCGCGGGTGTCACCGGCCTCGCGGGTGGCGCCCGGTGTGTGGAACCAGTTGGGCTGGTGCAGCGCGGACGCGTTGAGGAAGAGGAACAGCCGCTGGTCGGTGGGCAGTTCGGCGACGACCTGCTCCGCGCGCTCGACCTGCGCCTCGAAGGAGGTGGGCGAGGCGACGCCGAACTCCGGCTCCCAGTGGCTCTCCTGGAACAGTCCCGGCAGGACGTCGCCCAGCGCGCCGCGCTTGTTGAAGAAGCCGACGCCGCCGATGCAGACGGTGCGGTATCCGGCCGCCGCGAGCCCGGACACCAGCTCGGGCGTGTCGAAGACGTACGTGCCCGCCTCGGTGGTCTCGCTCCCGGCGAAGCGCGCGGCGAACAGCCGGGGGTGCGGTCCGGGCGCCGCCGGGGTCGGCAGGAATCCGGCGAAGATCGCCTGGTGCGAGGCGTAGGTGAAGCTGCCGGGCGCGTGCCGCTCCTCCCAGCGCCCGCCCGGCAGATGGCGCGCCAGATGCGGGATGCGGCCGGCCGCGGCCAACTCGGCCGCGACGTCGTGGCGGAGCGTGTCGAGGGTGATCAGGAGGAGGTCGTCACGGCCCACGACCTCGTTCATGTCCGGGCCTCCGCCGTCCAGAAGGGCGGGCGCGGACGCGTCAGAGGGTCGCATGTCGGGTCCAGGGCGCTTGGTGGGGCGTCGGTTCGTGGCCTGCTGGTACGTGCCGCGTCGCGTCGTGCGGCGCCGGTACGGGTGGGGCTTGTTCGTGCGGCGCCGGTACGGGCGCGGCGGATTCATCGGCGGCCAATTCGTACGCGGTCCGTTCGTACGCGGCCAATTCGTACGCGGTCCGTTCGTACGCGGTCCGTTCGTACGCGGTCGGTTCGTACGCGGTCGGTTCGTACGCGACCGATTGGTACGGCGGTCGGACTCCGGTCGGCGACGCGGCGCGGGCGCGTACGGCGGCGATCTGGGCGGCGTAGGTGTCCAGGCCCTCCGCTCCGCTGCCCGGCAGTCCGGTGAGCCTCGGCAGCAGGTCGCCGAAGGCGTTGACCTCGCCGACCGCGAAGCGCCGCCAGCCGATCGCGGGGAGCAGGTCGACGCCGACGCACAGCGTGCCGGGGAAGCAGGCGGCGGCCCGCTCGCAGATCTCCAGCGCCTGCTCCCACCGGACGCCCGCGGCCTCGATCGCGGCGCCGAGGTCGCCGCGCGCGCCGCCCAGGTGGAGGTTGGTGAGCGGCGAGCGGCTGGTGCGCACCACGGCGTGCGTGGCGCGTCCGTCGACGACCACGATCCGCAGGTCGGCGACGCGCCCGTGCAGCGACGCCTTGGGCAGCCAGCGCTCGATGTGCAGGCCGTCGGCTGCGAGCGCGTCGACCAGGGCGGCGATCTCGGCCTCGCGGGTGATACGGCGCACCCGCAGCGAATTGTGCAGGCGTCCGTCCGCCGACTCGACGGACGTGGTGGCCTGGACGCGCCCGCCGCCCGCCGTCTCCACGGCGAGCACCCCGGAGGCCGACGATCCGTGGGCGAGTTTGACGAAGGCGCGCGGCATGGCGTGCTCGCGCATCAGCGCCCGTACGTCGGCCCAGCCGCGTACCGCGGGGGCGGCGGCACCCGAGGTGGGCGAGGCGGGCACGGGCACCCCGGCCTCGGCCAGCCTCCGGTGGCAGCGCCGCTTGTCGAACAGCACCGCCAGTTCGTCCGGGTCGTCCAGCCGCCTGCCGCCGTCCAGCGTGCGGACGGCGGCGGTGAAGCGGGCGTACCAGCGGGCGCTGCCCTCCACCCGCGTGGGGTCGTCCATGTCCCGCAGCGCGCGGTCCACTTCGGCGTCCTCACCGGGCGAGTCGAGGCGTACGACCTCGTCCGCCGCGAAGGTCGCGCCGCCCTCGCGCAGGACGTCGCGCCACGGCACGACGCGGGGCGCGGGCAGCCCGGCCTCGGTCGCGGCGCGCGCGAAGAGACCGACCCGCCGGTTCTCCGGGTTGCCGACGACCGCGAAGCGCGGTTCGTCTCTCACGTCACCTTCCCCCTCTCCCCTGGTCGCCCACGTGCCCGGCGCTGATGGACGGTCACCGGTCCACGGTCCGCGGCCGGCGGTGGTCATCGGCCGGTCGACAACCGGCTGGACGACTTGCTACTCGCCGACGGCGACGAAACGCCACACGGTCTCGTCGTCGTCATCGACCTCCTCGTCGGCGTCGTCGCGGTCCAGTTCGACGTGGACGCCCGACGGTTCGAGGGCTTCCCGCAGACGGCGGGCAACGGGCGAGGTGAGGTAGTTGTGGTGCAGGTCGAGGGCCTTGAGGTGGGTGAGGGGCTGGCCCGCGAGCAGCGCCGTGGCGCCCTCGTCGGTCAGCACGCCCATCGACAGGTCGAGGGTCTCCAGCCGGGCCACGACGGGCGCGGAGGCGAGGGCCGCGGCGATCTCGTCCTGCATCTCGCTGTTGCGCAGGGCCAGCGAGCGGAGCTTGGGCAGCAGCGCGCCGGTGAGGAACGGTGCCAGGTCGGTGATCTCGCTGTCCCCGCCGTACTCGGAGGTGCCGAGCCACAGGTCGAGGTGTTCCAGCGCGGGCAGGTCGCTGGCGGCGATTCCGCGGACGGCCTGCGCGGGCATGCCGCCGGTCTCGACGGTGAGCGAGCGCAGCCGGGCGTGCGTCACGGCGGGGAAGGCCAGGTCCTGTCCGCCGCGTACCCCGAACGACTCCAGTTCGGGGAAGCCGTCGAGCAGCGGGGTGACATCGCCCTGGTTGATCCAGGAGATCTCGCACTCCTCGCCCACGATGTCGCCGAAGAACAGGGCCCGCAGCGCGGGCAGTCGGTCCTTCACGGACAGGATGGCCGCGATCAGCGGTTCCGGTCCGCTCTCGTAGGCGTCGCTCCAGGAACCGACGATCAGCGCGCGCACCCGCGTGATGTCGACGGCCTGTGTGAACCGGGCGAAGGCGTCCTCCCACTTCTCCTCGCTGTCGTAGGAGTCGACGCCGATCCGCCAGGCGGCGGCGTCCGCTTCCGGCAGTTCTGTGCCCGTGTCGTCGGGTCCGGGGAAGTCGAAGGCGGGCAGGCCGTGCAGCTCCCGCATGTGGTTCCCGATGGTCATGTCCGCCTGCTCCTGACGTTCGACATTCGACGGCCGTACGAATTCGGCCGCGGCGATCACCGGCCGATGTGTGAGCAAGTTCTACCAAGCCGCACTGACAACGGCTGCGGCCGGGCCGACTCTGAGCCGTTGTCAGACCCCGCGCCTACGGTCGGTCTCGACGCGGTGCACGGAGCGCCGCGCGGAGGGAGAGCGATGTACCGGCAGGGTGATGTGCTCATCGCGCCGACCGAGGAGTCGGCGCTGCCGCCGCACATGGACGACGCGCCGCAGGAGCCGCGGGACGCGCGCGGACGGCTCGTCCTCGCGCTGGGCGAGGTGACGGGCCACGCGCACGCCGTCATGGGACCGGGACGGCTCTTCAGCCCGCCGGCCCCGTTCGCGCCGATGCTGCTGCATCTGCCGGACGGCGGACGGGTCGTGCACGAGGAGCACGCGGCGATATCGCTGCCCAAGGGCTGGTACCGCGTGGTGCGGCAGCGGGAGTACGTACCGGGCTCGGTCCGCGTGGTCGCCGACTGAGCGTCCCGCGGCGGCGCCCGGGGTCCGGGCGCGCGGGCACGGCAGGACAGTACGTCGAGGGCAGGGAGCAGAACTCATGGGAGGGGACGGCATGTCGACCGTCGAGCAGTGGAGGCAGGCCGCAGTGGCCACCGGGTCCGCGGACCGCGCGGCGGCCGAGGCGGGGGTGCGGCTGGCGTACCGGCGCGCGGGGCTCGCGGAACCGGAGCGCATCCGTTGGGCGGGGTCCCCGCGCGCGGCCGTGGCGATGCTGCGCGCGGAGGCCGCGCTTCAGGGGACGCGCGGCAAGGGCTACAGCGTGCGGGACGAGGTGCGCGGACGGCCGTGGGCCGCGGAGCGGGCCCGGCTGCACGCGGCGCTCGGTCCCGCGGGCTGGAGCGAGCGGTGGAACGCGACCGGGGCGCGGCTGTGGGAGGGGACGCAGGCGCTGGCGGGCCGGATCAGGGCCGGTGTGGTCGAGGAGTTGGCACGGGGGCGGAAGGAGGAGCCGGAGATCCGGCTGCTGCTGCTCGACGCGGTCCTCGGTCAGCACGAGGCGGCCTGGCTGTGCGCGTTCGACACGCAGGAGGGCTCCCCGCTGGACGGGCTGGCGGCGGTCGCCCGCTCGGCGGGCTGGTGGTGGCCGTACGAGCGGGTCGCGATCGTCTGCGAGCGCCCCGCCGAGCTGCACCGCGACGAGGCGGGCCGCCTCGACCGGGCCGACGGTCCCGCGCTCGCCTTCCCGGACGGCTTCGCGCTGCACGCCTGGCGCGGTATGCCGGTCCCCGCCGAGTTCCTGCGTGAGTTGGGCACCCTCACTCCGGAGCGGATACGCGGCGAGGAGAACGCGGAGCTGCGCCGCGTCATGCTGGAGCACTACGGCTACGACCGCTATCTGACCGAGTCCGGCGCGGTCCCCGTGCACCGGGACGAGACCGGCGTCCTCTGGCGGATCGCGCTGACCGGCGACGAGGACGTGACGATGGTCGAGGTCGTCAACTCCACGCCGGAGCCGGACGGCACGAGCCGTACGTACTGGCTGCGGGTGCCGCCCGGCACCAGGACGGCGAAGGAGGGCGTGGCCTGGACCTTCGGCCTGACCGCCGACACCTACGTGCCGCTGCGCCAGACCTGACGGGGCGACACGTGCTAGGCGCGCTCGACGATGCGGGAGAGCTCGGCGTCCAGGGCTGACCGGACGGTCCGGGTGTCGAGCGGGGCGCGCTCCTGGGCGAAGGAGACGAAGCGGCGTACGGGGGCGACGTCCAGTTCGACGCGGGCGTCCTCGCCGGGGCGGCCGAGGCGGATCAGCAGCCGGGAGCCGGTTCCGGCCGAGGGCGTGACCCGGACGTCGCCGAGGCCGACGGCTCCGGTCAGACCCCTGGCCAGCAGGTCCCAGGCGAAGATCCAGGTGGCGGTCTCGGGGCCGCCGAGGCCGAAGGTCATCCGCACGGCCAGGCAGTCCTGCGGGTCGTAGGCCATCCACGCCGGAATCCGCAGCCGGTGGCCGCTGGGCAGCGGCATCGACGCCGTCACCGCGTGGCAGCAGGAGTCGGGCATCGAGTCTCTTTTCGCTGAACGACGGGACGCGGCCGGTGGCGGTACTACCGGACAGGCCCTCGACCTCTGAGGCTCCGTGTGCCCCCGCCCGCGGATCACATGCCGCTCACATACCGGCCGCCGGTACGCCGCCCGGCGGATTTCCCGGCGGGGCATGGCCACCACGGGCGCGGGCACCCGCATTCCATGGAGGATGCGGAGATGGCTGATCATCACGATGTGCGCCGGATCGCGTTGACCCTGCCGGAGGCGGTGGCGGCGGACGACGGGATGTCCGTGTCGGTGCCGAACGGCGGCAGGCACAAGAAATTCGCCTGGGTGTGGCTGGAGCGGACCGACCCGAAGCAGGCCCGCGTACCGCGGACCGACGTGGTGGCCGTCCGGGTCGCGGGCCAGGAGGAGAAGGAGGCGCTCCTCGCCGCCGACCCGGCGAAGTTCTTCACCGAGCCGCATTACAACGGATTCCCCGCCGTGCTCGTACGGCTCAAGGCCGTCGCCGAGGACGAGCTGCGGGAGCTGCTCGTCGGCGCCTGGCGTTGCCAGGCGCCGCGAGCCCTCGTGCGGGATTCCGGTCTCTGAGACGGGTCTCCGAGAAGGGCGGGGCGGGTCGCCCGCGCGGGTCACTTGCGCCGGTCGGTGTGCCGGTAGCCGAAGGGGCCCGGCAGGTCCGCGGAGGTCGTCCGCCGTCCCGTGGTCGACCATGTGCGATGCGCGCCGCCCCTGCGTCCGAGCGTGAGGGACAGCGACTTCCGGTTCACGTTGATACGTACGCCGGGAAATATGTGGAACGACTTACGGAACGTCAGCGGCATGATGCCCTCCGGTGGTTGGCCTGTCGGCTCGTCTGCCCAGCTGACACCGCCTCACCCCGCCGACTCCTGAACCGTCGCCGTCCGCCCGCGTTCCGACCGTTCGATACGGCCGAGGCACCGGGCCGAGGGGTTCGGCAGAGCCGTCCGGCGCAGTCGGGCCGCGGGCTCACCCGGGGAGCGGTGTTCGCTGCCGTCCGGACGAGTGACTTGCGGGCGCGGCAGCGACCGAGCCGACGACGGGTGGCGAACTCTGAGTGCGGACACCGGCAAGGCGGATGATCACACTCCGCATGCCGGTGGGCTCAGTGCAGACCACCAGCACCAAGGGAGTACCCATGAAGCTCATGCGCAACGGCGCCGTTCTGGCCGCGCTCGTCGGCGGGATCATGCTGGCCGGTGGCGGCGTCGCCGCCGCCGACGCCGACGCCACCGGCGCGGCCATCGGCTCGCCCGGCGTCCTGTCGGGCAACCTGATCCAGGTCCCGATCGACGTGCCGATCAACGCCTGCGGCAACTCGATCAACCTGATCGGCGCGCTGAACCCCGCCTTCGGCAATACCTGCTACAACGGCGGCGGTCACCGCGAGAGCGCCGACTGGGACGGCGCGAACCACGACGGCATGGGCCACTGGGGCCACGAGGGTCACGTCTGGCACCCCGAGGCCAAGGACGACTGCAAGTAGTCGGACCGCTTCCTGAGCACCCCGTCCCGGCCGCCGCCCGCAAGGGCCGGCGGCCGGGACGCTCCATGCCGGGACGCTCCATGCCGGAACGCTCCATGCCGGAACGCTCCATGCCGGGACGCTCCATGCCGGAACACCGCACGCCAGAACGCTTCACGCCGGGAGGCCGCGGGCCCGAACCCCTCGGACCGGGCCGCGCGAAGCGCCCCTTTCGGCCCAACTCCCCCTCGCCCGGGGTCGAGTGCGTGTTCGTGTCCTTCAAGGGCAGACGACCCCCGTGAACGCACGTGGGTGGCCACGTACGACAAGAAGGGACGTCATGGAGATCTCCGGCATCATCAGTGCCATCATCATCGGCATTATCATTGGCGTGCTCGGTCGGCTCGTGGTCCCCGGCCGTCAGCACATCGGCGTCATCTGGACCATTCTGATCGGCATCGTGGCGGCCTTCATCGGAGCCGCCATCGCCCACGGTCTCAACGTGGACGACACCAGCGGAGTCGACTGGATCGAGTGGCTCATCCAGATCGGTCTGGCCGCTGTCGGTATCGCCGCTCTCGACAGGTCGAGCCCGCGCCGTCGGTGATCCATGAGTCCTGATCCCGGCCGCACCCGGCACCCGGATGGTATGAACGCAGGCGCCTTTCCTTGAGGAGTTCCGCATGGAACCCGACCCCGGGAAGGGCGCCTTCCGTCTGCCCGATCGCGCCGCAGACGGTCACCCGCACCCACGACACCGCCCCGGCGCCCTCCCCCTTCAACACCCGACCTTCATCGACCGACCGCCTCAAGCACCACGACCGCAGGGAGCAGCATGTTCGGATCGACCGCCCGTCGGCTACGGCGCTGCGCACGTGACGTGTTCGGCTGGCCGAGCCTGCGTCCGCCGCAACTGGAGGCGATGAAGGCGGTGATGCGGCACAAGGACGTCATCGTCGTGATGCCGACCGGTGCCGGGAAGTCGGCGGTCTACCAGGTGCCGGGCGTCCTGCTGAAGGGGCCGACGGTCGTGGTGTCCCCGCTGATCGCCCTCCAGCGGGACCAGGTCGAGGGGCTGCTCAAGCGCGAAGGACCGGGCGCGGCATCGGTCAACTCCACGCACCGCGACGCGGAGAACGCGCAGACCTGGGACAGGGTGGAGAGCGGCGACCTGGATTTCATCTTCCTCGCGCCCGAGCAGCTGGCCAGGGAGGACGTCATCCTGCGGCTGAAGCAGGCCCGTCCCGCGCTGTTCGTGGTGGACGAGGCGCACTGCGTCTCCTCCTGGGGCCACGACTTCCGCCCTGAATACCTGCGGTTGGGCGCCGTGCGCGAACGGATCGGCCGCCCGCCGGTCCTGGCGCTCACCGCGAGCGCGGCGGCGCCGGTCCGCGCGGAGATCCTTCAACTGCTGGGCATGCGCGGCGCCCAGGAGGTGATCGCCGGGTTCGACCGGCCCAACATCCACCTGGCGGTCGGCTACTTCCAGGAGGAGAAGGCCAAGCGGCGCGCGGTCCTCGACCGCGTCGGCGCCGAGACCGGCTCCGGCATCGTCTATACGGCGACCCGGCGCGAATCCGAGTCGTACGCCGAGGAGTTGCGGGAGGCGGGGGTGTCCGCCGCCGCGTACCACGCGGGGTTGCGCGCCGCGGAGCGGTCGTCCGTCCAGGACCGTTTCCAGCGCGGGGAGTTGGCGGTCGTCGTGGCCACCTCGGCGTTCGGCATGGGCATAGACAAGCCCGATGTGCGGTTCGTGGTGCACGCCTCGGTGCCGGGATCGCTCGACGCGTACTACCAGGAGATCGGCCGCGCGGGCCGCGACGGGGAACCGGCACGGGCGTACATGGCCTACCGGCCACAGGACTTGGGGCTGCGGCGGTTCTTCTCCTCCGGCCGCCCGGACGCCGACGCCCTCACACTGGTCACGGAACGGCTCGCCGGGCAAACAACAGGCAAGTCCGCCGGGAAGAAGTCGGCCAAGGAGCCCGCCGCGGTCTCCGTGACGGCGTTGCGCGGCGACACCGGCCTGACGGCGAGCCGGTTGACGGGTGTCCTCAATCTGCTGGGGCAGGCGGGCGCGGTCCGTACGGCGGCGGACGGGAAGGTGTCGCTGACGCTGGAGTGCGCGACGGCCGCGGCGCGCAAGGCCGCGGTGGAGCGGGCGCTGGAAACCGCCGACAGCCACCGGCAGTTGGAGCAGTCCCGCGTGGACATGATGCGCGGCTTCGCGGAGACCGACGGCTGTCGGCGGGCGTTCCTGCTGGGATACTTCGGCGAAGCGCTCCCCGGAGGCTGCGGCAACTGCGACACGTGCGGTTCGGCGGCCGGACCCGGCGCCCCGGCCTCCGGAAGGGACCGTCACGCGGGTGTTCTGCGCGGTACGGGCTCGCGGGGCGCCTCCCGCCAGGACGCGGAATCCGGTTCCGGCGGTCGGGAGTCAGCCGCGGCAGCCGCGCAGGGCGCGAGCCGGGCACGTGCCTGGCGCCGCGACCGCGGACGGCCGGACGCCGGGGGCACGGCCGCTTCGCACGGCCGGTACGCGCCCGGCGCCCGGGTTCTGCACGACAAGTGGGGTCAGGGCGAGGTGATGGGCGTCGCGGACGACACGGTCACCGTGCTCTTCGAATCCGCCGGATACCGGACCCTGTCGCTGTCCGTCGTCCTGGAGCGGGATCTGCTGAGGCCGGTCAAGGGGCGCGGTGCGTGACATGCGGCTCCGCGGTGCCCGCCGACGTACGGGCCACCGCGGCCTGCTGCCGAGACCTCCGACGTTTCAGGGTGCGGCGTTCCTCCTCGCTGGTGCCGCCCCACACGCCGAGGCTTTCGCCCATGTCGAGGGCGTAGCTCAGACAGGTCTCCCTGACCGGGCAGTCCGCGCAGACCCGTTGGGCCTTCTGCACCTGGAGTTTGGCCGGTCCGGCGTTGCCCACGGGGAAGAAGAGTTCGGGGTCCTCGGTGCGGCATGCGGCCTGGTGTTGCCAGCTCACGGAGACACCGCCTTTCGTCGGGTGCGGATTGTCGGGCCCACGTACCGGGCCCATGGGTACTCGCCTGCCCCGGCGGTGGGCGCTCAACGTGAGGAGTTTGTGAGGGCGGCGCCCGAAGCCTTACGGACATCCGACAACCCGATCACCCGATTCACTCTCGGACGCCGCCCGTCGGGCGTGGCGGCGTCACGCACGGCCGGATCGGGGGTAGGCGGTGACAGTGAGGCCGTGAGGTCTCCGCCCAACCGGAGGCCGTGAGGTCTCCGCCCAACCGGAAACCGTCAGGTCTCCACTCGACCTCGCCCGTATCCCATGTCCGTCCGTACGCCGAAGGAGCCGCCGCCATGGCCAGAAGCGACCGCAAGCCGAGCAGGGCGCCCGTGCCGCTGCGCACCGGCCGCTCCGCGTGGGGCCTGTACCGCGAGACGCGCCGCCCGGGCGAACCGGGCCTGTTCCGGCGGCTGGTGGCGACACCGCGTCTGGTCAGCGCGGTACTGCACCGCCGCTATCCGGGCCTGTCGCGCGCCAAGCTGTTGGCCTTCACGGTCCTGGCGGCGATCTACGTGGTCTCGCCGCTGGACGCGATCCCGGACGTCATCCCGGTTCTCGGGTGGACGGACGACTCGGCGGTGGTGCTGTGGTTCATGACCGGTCTGGTCCGCGAGTCGGGGCGCTTCGTGAGCTGGGAATCCGACGGTCCGCGCGGCGGCGCGCTGCCCCCGAAGGGTTCGGCGGTGTGACCACCGGCCGGGCCGAGGGATACGGCGTACGCGGTACGCGCCCCTGACCCGGCCGGTCGAAACCACTGCGGACGTTTCTCGCCGGACGCGTCATCCGTTGGATGCGCGTCCCGCTCGAAGCGTCTCCTACTGAATGCCAGCGTCCTTGCACGCCTGGGCGAATTCGGCGGTGCAGATCTGTGCGGTGGTGTAGAGACCGTCCTTGATGACCGTGTCCTTGATGTTCTCCTTGGTCACCGATATGGCGTCCAGCAGCTTCGCCGGGACATCCTGGCCGGAACCGCTCTTGGCGGTGCCGTCGGCCACGGACTTGACGTCCTTGCCGTTCAGCAGGTCGATCGCGATCTGCGCGGTGGCGTCCGCCTCCGGCTTGTACGCCTTGTAGACGGTGCTGGTCTGAGTGCCCGCCAGAATCCGCTGGATCGCGGTGAGTTCGGCGTCCTGACCGGTGAGTGGCGGGTTGATGCCCGCGCCCTTGAGGGCGGTGGCGATACCGCCCGCCATGGCGTCGTTGGCGGAGTAGACACCGGCGATAGCGGCTTTGCCGAGCTGGGTGATCGCCGCGGTGACCTTCTGGTTGGCGACGGTGTCCTTCCACAGACCCGACTGCTCGTAGGCGATGTTCACCTTGCCGTCGAGGATCTTGTGCGCGCCTTCCTTGAAGGCGGCGGCGTTCGGGTCGGCCGGGTCGCCGTCGATCATCACGATCTTCGAGGTGGGAAGGGCCTTGGGACCCATGGCGTCCAGTAGCGCCTGCCCCTGCAACTCGCCGACCTTCTCGTTGTCGTAGGAGACGTAGGCGGACACAGGACCCTGCGCGAGGCGGTCGTACGCGACGACCTTGATGCCCTTGTCGACCGCGGCCTGCACCGAGGACTGGATGCCGACCGAGTCCTGCGCGTCCAGGATGAGAACCTTGACGCCCTTGGCGATCATGCTGCTGACCTGCTGCGCCTGCTTCGTCGGGTCGGCCGAGGCGTTGTCGTAGCTGACCTTGCAGTCCGAGCACAGTTCCTTGATCTTGGCCTCGATCAGGGGACGGTCGAATTTGGCGTACCGGGTGGTCGTGGTGTCCGGGAGCAGCAGACCGATCGTCTTGTCCTTGCCGCCGCCTGACGACTTGTCATTGGTTTTGCCGCAGGCGGCCAAGGTGGTGAGCGCGAGCGAAACGGCGGCGGTTCCGACGATGAGCCGTCGCGTCATTGCCTTCATGCGCGGTTGCCCCTCCCTGACTGGGCCGCAACACCGCGACCCGGGTGCAGGCGAGTCAACTCTCGTGACGCTCCGTACGTCAAGAAGTAAACATCGGATCGATTCATTGAATCGATATTGGGCTCTCCTGTCGTCGCCTCATGAGGCAACGCCTACAACATGTGAATCCGAAGTCGGGCGTTCGGGGCAATGCGCTTTCACGGGCCGGATACGTGTCATACCGCTCACGACAGGTCTGGGGCGCACGGCCGGAGGGCGGCACCCCCACCACGGGGGTGCCGCCCTCCGGCCGTGCGCCCGGGTGACCTGCGGTCAGCGCCTCGCGTCCCGCGAGTCGCCGAAGAAGATGCGGTAGAGGATGAGCAGCACGAGCGCCCCGCCGATCGCCGCGCCCCAGGTGGCGGCGTCGAAGAAGTGGTGCTGTACCGGCTTGTCGAGGATTTTGGCGGACAGCCAGCCGCCGACGAACGCCCCTGCGACGCCGATCAGGGTGGTTCCGATCAGGCCGCCCGGATCGCGACCGGGCAGCAGAATCTTCGCGACGGCCCCGGCGAGCAGACCGAGGATGACCCAACTGATGATTCCCATAGGGGCCGTCTGCCCTGTGATCCGAGGGTCACACACACGATCACGCGCCGCCCGCGGGGGTCAACACCGGGCGGGGGCACCGGAGTCGGGGCACACCGTCCGGCCCGGCCGCGTGGAATACGGCACGGTTATCGCCCGGCCCGCCGGGCGCCCCCCGGTGTGCATATTTCCATATCCGCACCGCACGTTACAGAAAGCGTCACTCCGTGAAATCTGGAATTCACACGCGCGCAAGTTTTAGGTGGTCCCATCGCGGCTAATCCGCTGGTCAACCAGGTTTGTCGATTTCCCGCAGAGCGGGACCTGCGATGGGTGCGCGTCATGAACGAACTGCGTGTGCTGTCGATCTACGAGGGCTTCTTTTCCGGCGGTGCGAGGATTCTGCACAGCGACGTCGTGCGCGGTCTCAGCGGCGGCGCGCAGCGGCACACGGTGCTGAGCATCGAGGGTGAGATGCACCGCGAGGCGACCAGGCAGCCGATGTCCGAGGACGCCTGCTACCGGGCGCTCACGGCGGCGGGTGTACCGGTGTCGGCCCTGCGCGACCGTTTCGGCGGCGAAGGGCGGGCGGACGCCGAGGAGGGCAGCCGTGAGGGCGGCCACGAGAGCGGCGGCGGCGTGTTCAGCCGGGCGGAGCTCGCGGCCACCGCCAGGGCGACGGCGGCGGCCGACGTACTCCTCTCGCTCAAGGAACAGCCGCTCGCGCTGCTCAACCAGGCCGGGCTGCCGTACCGGCCGGTGGTGGTGTGCCTGCACAGGTCCGATCCGGAGAATCAGGGCCCCGCGCTGGACGCGCTGCGCGCCGCGGTGGCGGCGGGCCGGGTGCGGGCCTGCGTCTGCTGCGCGGAGTCGACCAGGGCCGCGTACGTGGCCGCGGGCATCCCTGCCGAGCTGATGCACGTCATCCCCAACGGCGTCGATCTGCTGCGGTTCCGGCCCGACGCGGTCCGCAGGGCCGCGATGCGGTCCTCGCTCGGCATCGCGGCGGACGCGCCCGTCACGGTCTTCGCGGCCCGCTACGCGGAGATGAAGAACGTGCCGCTGTTCCTGCGGGCGGCCAGGATCCAACTCGGGCGGGACCCGGGCGCGCACGTCCTGATGTGCGGCGCCGGGATGACCGCGGAGAACCCGGAGCTGACGGCGGACATCACGGCCGCCTTCGGCGACGCTCCCGGCCTGCTGCGGCGGCTGTCGCTGCTGGGCGTGCGGCACGACATGGAGACGGTGTACGCCGCCGCGGACGTGGTCTCGCTGACGTCGTCGTCGGGTGAGGCGGCGCCGCTGTGCCTCATCGAGGGCATGATGTGCGGCGCGGTGCCGGTGGCCACCGATGTCGGGGACTGCGCGGAGCTGGTCGCCGGGCACGGCTTCCTCACCCCGGCGGAGGCCGAGCCGATCGCCGCGGCCTGGTCGCGGGCGGCGGCGCTGGCCGCCGACTTCGCCCCGGCGCTGGCCCGCAGCCGCGAGCGCTTCAGCCAGACCCGCATGGTGACCGCTTACGGCGCGCTCATCGAGCGGGTGCACCAGGACGCGGTGCGCGCGGTCCGCCCGGCCCGTCGCAGGACCAGGACCAGGACCCGCGCGGGGGCCCCGTACGGCGCCTGAGCCCGCCAGGACGGCAAACCGGAGTACGCGGTACGGCGCGGCGGGAGCCCCACCGCTCCCCCGCGCCGCGCCGAAGCCGTACCGAAGCCGTCAGGCGCCGTAGTACGCGTCCAGGTATGACGGGAAGAGGCCGCCCGGTCCGTCCACCGTCTCGGCGGCGAGGACGGCGTGCAGGAGGGCCCGGGTGAGCGCGTCGGCACCCGCCTCAAGGACGGCGTTCAGCGCGCCCGCCTCGATGTGCACGCCGAAGGCGGGGTCGGCGGCGTCGGCCGTCCCCGGCGGGACGAGGGGGCGGCGGCCGGTCGCCATGGCGAAGACGGTGTCGCCGTCGGACAGGGAGTGGGCGGGGCGGACGGCGCGGGCGAGTCCGTCGTGCGCGGTGCCCGCCAGCTTCTGCGCCTGGGCTCGGGTGAGGACGGCGTCCGTCGCGACCACGGCCAGCGTGGTGTTGAGCGGGTGGGTCCGCCGCTCGGCGTTCTCGGCGGCAGCGGCGGCCATACGGCGTCGGGCCCGCTCCAGGGCGTCGGCCGCGACGGGCGGGCCGTACGGGGCGAATTCCGCGGCGGCAGGGCCCGGCCTCGCGCCCCAGAGCGCGCCCGTGTCCGGGTCGACCACGGAACCGGCCGCGTTGAGCACCGCGAGCGCGGCCACCGTCACGCCGGACTCCAGGACCGTGCTGGCCGTCCCCACCCCGCCCTTGAGGCCGCCAGCCACCGCGCCCGTACCCGCGCCGACGCAGCCCTGCGGCACCGGCGCACCCTCCGGGGTCGCCGCCGCGGCGCGTACGGCCGCCAGGCCCGTCTCCGCTCCCGGTCGCGCCGTCCACGAGCCGCCGCGGCCGAGGTCGAACAGCGCGGCGGCGGGAACCACCGGCACCACCTGGCCGGGGCCGCCGACCCGGAAGCCCCGGCCCCGCTCCTCCAGCCAGCCGACCACGCCGCCCGCCGCGTCGAGCCCGAAGGCGCTGCCTCCGGTGAGCACCACGGCGTCGATGTACGGCACGAGATTGCGCGGGTCGAGGGCGTCGGTCTCGCGGGTGCCGGGGCCGCCGCCGCGTACGTCAACCGCGGTGACCGCGCCGCCCTCGGGGGCCAGCACCACCGTCGTCCCGGTGAGCCAGCCGTCGCCGGTCCGCTGGGCGTGCCCGACGCGCACTCCCTCGACGTCGGTGAGGCCGTTGCCGGGACCCGGCCGTGCGCTGCCACTCATGTCGTCCTCCGTGAGGTAGCCACGATCACGCGGGCCTGCCGCCATCCGCGTACTCGCGGCCCGCCCCCTCACCGTACGAGACCGCGGCCGAACGGCGGTGTGCTCCGGCGCGTGTCAGGGCGCGCCGGAGCAAGGGGTATCCCATCAGAAGAACGACGTAAACTTCAATGTTTTTTACGCAACAAGTTGACCGAAGAGTGAAATCAACGGTCACTGCCGCCTCGGCGTCAGGTGCGCGCTCCTCGCCGTCTCGGCAGCCGGGACGCCTTGATGGCGCGCCGCAGGCGACCGCCCGTGGGCCGCTGTACGGCGATCAGCACGATCATGCCCCGGTCCTGGACCCGGATCCGGCCGCCGGCCTTCACCTCGGACTCGTCGGTGCCGTCGGCCTCGGCCGCGGTGTCCACGGCGACCTGCCACAGGCCGCCGTACTCGCGCTCGGGGATCACGAAGTCGAGCGGTTCGTAGTGGCTGTTCAACAGGATCAGGAAGGACGTGTCGGAGATCCGGCCGCCCTGCGGATCGGACTCGGTGATGGCATCGCCGTTCAGCAGCAGGGCCACGGCGCGCGCGTCGCCGCGGTGCCAGTTCTCCTCGCACATCTCACCGCCGTCCGGCCGGAACCACACGGCGTCCGCGACGGCCGATCCCCCGGTGTCGCCGCGGAAGAACCGGCGGCGGCGCAGCACCGGGTGCTCCGCGCGCAGCTTGATCAACCGCCTCGTGAAGTCGAACAGTTCGCGCTGCTCGGCGTCCAACGTCCAGTTCACCCAGGCGGTTTCGTTGTCCTGGCAGTAGACGTTGTTGTTGCCGCGCTGGGTGCGGCCCATCTCGTCGCCGTGCGCGATCATCGGCACGCCCTGCGAGACCAGCAACGTCGTCAGCAGATTGCGCTGCTGTCTGGCGCGCAGCGCGAGCACGCCGGGGTCGTCGGTCTCGCCCTCGGCTCCGCAGTTCCACGAACGGTTGTGACTCTCGCCGTCGTTGCCGTCCTCGCCGTTGGCCTCATTGTGCTTGTCGTTGTACGAGACCAGGTCGCGCAGCGTGAAGCCGTCGTGGCAGGTGATGAAGTTGATCCCGGCGCGCGGGCGGCGGTTGTCGTCCTCGTAGAGGTCGGAGGAGCCGGTGAGCCGGGAGGCGAGAGCGGGCAGCGTGCCGTCCTCGCCGCGCCAGAAGTCCCTGACGGTGTCGCGGTATTCGCCGTTCCACTCGCTCCACAGGGATGGGAAGTTGCCCACCTGGTAGCCGCCCTCGCCCAGGTCCCACGGCTCGGCGATCAGTTTGACGCGGCTGACCACCGGGTCCTGTTGCACGAGGTCGAAGAAGGACGAGAGCCGGTCCACCTCGTGGAACTGCCGGGCCAGCGTGGCCGCGAGGTCGAAGCGGAAGCCGTCCACGTGCATCTCGGTCACCCAGTAGCGCAGGCTGTCCATGATGAGCTGGAGGACGTGCGGATGCCGCATGAGCAGGCTGTTGCCGGTGCCGGTGGTGTCGAAGTAGTGCCGCGGGTCGTCGTCCACCAGCCGGTAGTACGAGGCGTTGTCGATGCCGCGGAAGGAGAGCGTCGGCCCCATGTGGTTGCCTTCGGCGGTGTGGTTGTAGACCACGTCGAGGATCACCTCGATGCCCGCCTTGTGCAGGGCCTTCACCATCTCCTTGAATTCCGTGACCTGTTGGCCGCGTACCCCGCTCGACGCGTACGCGTTGTGCGGCGCGAAGAAGCCGATGGTGTTGTAGCCCCAGTAGTTCGACAGGCCACGGTCGCGCAGATGGCCGTCCTGCGCGAACTGGTGCACCGGCATCAACTCAATTGCCGTCACCCCCAGTTCCTTCAGGTGCTCGATGACCGCCGGGTGCCCGACTCCCGCGTAGGTGCCGCGTATTCGCTCCGGCAGGCCGGGGTGGGTCATCGTCAGACCCTTCACGTGCGCCTCGTAGATCACCGACTCGTGGTACGAGTGACCCGGCGCGCGGTCGTCCCCCCAGTCGAAGGACGGATCGGTCACCACCGACAGCATGGCGTGGCCGAGGCTGTCCATCGTGTTCTGCTCTTCGGGCGCGTGGAAGCGGTGGCCGAACGCCGACTCGTCACCGTCGACCTGGCCGTCCACGGCCGTGGCGTAGGGGTCGAGCAGCAACTTCGCCGGATTGCAGCGATGCCCCTCGTCCGGCCGGTACGGGCCGTGCACGCGGTAGCCGTAACGCTGGCCGGGGCCGACGCCGGGCAGATACGCGTGCCGGACGAATCCGTCCACTTCGGTCAGCGTGAGGCGCTGTTCCCGTCCCGCGTCATCGACGAGGCACAGCTCGACCTTCTCCGCCACCTCGGAGAACAGGGCGAAGTTGGTGCCCGAGCCGTCGTACGTGGCTCCGAGCGGATAGGGACGACCGTTCCACTGCTGCATTCACTGACCCTCTCGACCCTGCGTGAGCGACGATCCGACGTCCTCCCACTCATACCCCGTTGATCTCAGGCCATGGGTTCGTGAAGTGAACGGTCGGAGAAGGCCCGTGCGGACCGGTCGCGGACCGTACGACAGCGACCTCCGGCGGTGGCCGGAGGTCGCTGTCGCGAGCCGCGTCGGGCTCGGGGTGTCGCGAGGGTTCGGGTGTCGAGGGGGGAGGCGTCGGGATTCAGGCGCCGGGGGATTTCAGGCGTCGTCGCCGGGCAGGGCCTCCGGGTCGTCCAGGAGGTGCACGGCGGCCTCCTCCGCCGAGGCGGCGCCGCCGTCGATGCCGACGTCGTCGGCCACGCCGTCCTGGACCGGGCTGTCCACCCACTGCTCCGGGCTGGTCAGCCGGCCCGCGCGCAGGTCGCCCGCCTCGGGGTCGAGCAGTTCCCCGTCGGTGTCGGTGGCGTCGCCGAGGCCGTCCCCGTCGGGGAACTGCGGGGAGTCGGGGCGCTCCCTGGCCAGCCGCTGGTCGAGTGAGTCGCCGTCGTGCTGCTCCTCGGCCGTGGTGCCGTTCTGCTCGACGGCCAAGGGCCGCTCGGGCGGCGAGTACCCCTCGTCCAGGACGTCCTCGACGCCCCGGTCGACCAGGGTGTCCTCGGGCTCCAGCGGGCCCGCGTCCTCCTGGATCTCGCTCCCGTCCGGCTGGTAGACGTCGTCCCCCATGCCGTCGTCCGTCATGCGGTCGGACATCGTGTCCTCTTCCTGGTCGGTCGGCGGATTCGCGATGCCGGTGGTGGCATCACGGACGGTCGCCTGCCCGTGGTGCGGCGGCGGAAACGGTGGACATCCCACCGCGGCCGTGCGGCGTACCCCTCAATCCTCGCGCGGTGCGGGCAGCGCGGCCAGCCAGTCGGTCAGCAGGCCGCTGACCTCCTCGGCGCGCTCCTGCTGGATCCAGTGCCCGCAGCCCTTGAGGATGTGCGAGGAGACCAGTCCGGGCAGTGTGCTCGGATACGCGTCGATGGCGCCGGCCATCCATGTGGTGGAGGCGTCGAGGTCGCCGCCGATGAACAGCGAGGGCTGCCGGATCGGCGCGCCGTCCCAGGGCGCGAGGTCCGCCCAGTCGCGGTCGACGTTGCGGTAGCGGTTGAGCGCCCCGGTCAGTCCGGTCCGCTCGAACTCGCCCGCGTAGAAATCCAGGTCCCGCTCGGTCAGCCAGCCGGGCAGCCGTCCGGTGGGGAAGCGGTCGGAGAGCTTGGCGGCGGGCGGTACGAAGTGCGGGTCGCTCTCCCCCGCCGCCGGCATCGTGTCGGCCGAGAGCGCCGCGTAAAAGCCCGCGAGCCAGCCGCGCACGTCCTGTTCGATCTCCGCCTCGGCCCGTCCGGGCTCCTGGAAGTAGCTGACGTAGAACTCCTCGTCGCCGCCGATCGCGCCGAACGCCTCGGTGGGCCGGGGGCCGCCGCGCGGCGCGTAGGGCACGCTGAGCAGGCCGACTGCGCTGAAGACGTCCGGCCGCAGCAGCGCCGAGTTGGCGGCGACGGGTGAGCCCCAGTCGTGGCCGACGACCGTCGCGGTCCGCTCGCCGAGGGCGCGGACGACCGCCACGTTGTCGGCGACGAGCTGGAGCATGCGGTACGCCTCGGGCTCCGCGGGCTTCGACGAGCGGCCGTAGCCGCGCACGTCGACGGCGACGGCGCGGTAGCCCGCGGCGGCGAGGGCCGGGAGCTGGTGCCGCCAGGAGTACCAGGACTCGGGGAAGCCGTGCACGAGCAGGACCAGCGGTCCCGCGCCCTGCTCGACCAGATGGATCCGGCCGCCGGGCACCTCGACCAGCCGGTGCCGCGCGGCGGCCGCGGGGTCCTCGGTGGCCGCGGGATGCGGACGGGTCGGCTGTGGACGGGTGGGCTGCGCCATTGCTTCCTCCCGGAGCTTCGGGCCGCGCTCGCGGCGGTCTGACCTGCGGCGTACGTCGTACACGGGCCGGGAGACCCGGCACGCCGTGAGCCGTTGCCGCGAGTGTGCGGGCGCGGCCGGAGCGCAGGCCAATTCCGTTGCCGTTCCGGCAAAACGGCGTCCCGCCGGGCGTCAGGTGACGACCGCGCCGACGGCGACGAAGCCGCAGATCATGACAAAGAGGATGGCCAGCAGCGGCCAGATGAAGCGCAGGTACTGGTCGTAGCGGACCTTGGCCAGGGCCACACCACCGATGGTGACGGCGGTGGTCGGCACCCAGAGGTTCATCCAGCCGCCGGCCGGCTGCCCAGGCGGTGACGACGACCGATCGCGAGACCCCGGCGAAGTCGGCCAGCGGGGCCAGGATCGGCACGGCGAGGGTGGCGTGCCCCGAGGTGGACGGGATGAGGAAGGCCAGCGCCCACACCGCGAGGGTGACCAGGGCGAGGATGGTCAGGGCGCTGGGGAAGGTTAATTCGTGCTTCTTGGGCGGCTGTTGGCCCGGGTCGCCGTCGCCCGTGGTGCCGGCGCCGGAGCCTCCGGCGGAGTCCCCGGCCGTGGTCCCCGCCGTCCCGGTCTCCCGGTACGCGGTGGTTCCGTTGGCGTCCGCCGCGTCGGCGCCCGGCGCCGTATCACCGCTCACCGCGCACCGCCCGCCGCGCGGAAGTCCGCCGCGTACTCCCGCAGGAAGGCCGCCTCCGCGATGACGGCGCCGCGCAGCTCGGAGAAGAGCACCCGCTCATTGGGGGCGTGCAGATTGCACATGCTGTCCTGGGCTCCGAAGAGCAGCACCTCCGCCTGGGGTACGGCCTTGGCGAGGCCGTTGACCAGCGGGATGGAGCCGCCGCTGGCGGCGAACCGGGCCTCCTCGCCCCAGCCCTCGCGCAGCGCGGTGCGGGCGGCGCGGTAGGCGGGGCCGTCGGTGGCCGGTTCGAAGCCGGGGCCCGCGTCGCTGGGGGTCACGGTCAGCTCGATGCCGAAGGGCCGGTGCTCGCGCAGGTGCCTGACCAGCGCGTCGGTGGCCTCCTTCGGGTCCTGCAAGGGGTGCACGCGCAGGTTGAGCTTGGCGCGCGCGTACGGCACCACGGCCGACGCGGCGCCGTCCACGGCGGGGGTGTCCATGCCGATCACGGTGACGGCAGGGCCGCTCCACAGCCGCTCACCGAGGCTGCCGGTGCCGATCAGCGGTGTGCCGTCGGGTACGGTCGCCAGCTTACGGAACTCCTCCTCGGTGTACGAGGCCCCGTCCCACGGCTCGCGGCGCAGCCCTTCGACCGTGACGTCACCGGCCGCGTCGTGCAGCGAGGCGAGCGCCTGGATGAGGGCCAGCAGCGCGTCGGGCGCGGCGCCGCCGAATTCTCCGCTGTGCCGGGCCTCGGCGAGCGTCCGCACCTCCACGACGACCTCGGCGACTCCGCGCAGACCGGTGGTCAAGGTGGGGGTGCCGGGCCGCAGATTGCCCATGTCGGCGATGACCATGGCGTCGCAGGCGAAGCGCTCGGGGTCGGTCGCCGGGTAGTCCTCGAAGGCGCTGCCGTACTCCTCCTGACCCTCCAGCACGATCTTGATGCCGGTCGGCGGCCGGCCGCCGTACGCGCGCAGGACGCCGAGGTGGGCCATGACGTTCGACTTGTCGTCGGCGATGCCGCGGGCCCGCAGGCCGCCCTCGATGGGCGTGGGCTCGAAGGGCGACGACCGCCAGGCCGACTCGTCGCCGGACGGCTGGACGTCGTAGTGCCCGTAGAGCAGTACGGTCGGCGCGTCGGGGGTCGGCGGCGGGATCTCGGCGTAGATGACCGGTGAGGTGTCGGGCAGGTCGATCCGCTCGATGTGCTCGACCCCGGCGTCCCTCAGGAGCTCGACCAGCAGGTCGTGCGCCCGGTTCACCTCTGCGGCGGAGTAGCCCGGGAAGGCGATCGAGGGAATCTCGGCGAGCCGCACCAGGTCGGCGGTGAGCTGTTCCATCAGACTGTCGACGGTGGCGGCGAGATCCATACCGGCGTGCTCCTCATCCCGAGTTCTCTGTCTTCCGACCGCTCCGTGGCGCGGTCACGCTGTCGTGCGATCGCTCCGTGGTCCGACGCGCCCCGCCGTCCGAAATCCCCGGTGCGGTCAGGGCCATGACGGCCCTTTCGAGCACTCTGTCGACTGTCCGGGTGACGCGCAGCCGTTAATGGGCCGGACGGGCCACGGTGGCCGCGGCGGACGGTTGCCGTGAGACGCGGGTGACCCAAGGGGTTGACTGTGCATGACAACGCTGTCTCAATGTGGAATTGCAACGTGAGAAACGGTGAAGTGCCCACGCTTCAACCGGAGTTGCCGTGCCGCGCGGTCGAGCGCGGCGTGACCCGTTCCGCCCGGTCCCGGACAGGGGTGTCGTGTGAGCAGACGGTGGTTGTGGCGCGTTCTTCTCCTCGCCTTGCTCGTCCTGGCCGCGCAGCCGGGCATCGCGTCGGCCTCGCCTTCGGGTCGCTCGTCGCCCTCCGCGGCTGCGGGGTCGTCGCACACGAGGTCACCGTCTACGGGATCTTTGTCCACGGAGCCGTCATCCGCGGAGCCGTCGCTTACGGCGTCGCCGGTCGCGCTCGCCGCGCCGAGCGACGCCACGACCGTGTGCGCGGTCTACTGCGACACCCGCGACCCGTCGCTGGCAGGGCAGGAGACCTTCCCGGTGGCGGACAAGACCCTCAACGGACGCCGGGTCTCGCTGCACGTCTCGGACGCCGACGGCATGGCCTGGGCGTCCATCGACGTGGGGCAGCTCAACGACTCGGTGTGGCTGGACCGCTCGTGGGACGGCGGGACGACCTGGGACGGGCTGCTGGGCAAGGCCTCGATCCCGTCGACCTGGACCGGCACGCGCACCCTGATGTACAACCTCTACGACCCCACTCACCACCGGCGCGCCGTGCTGCGGGCGTGCGGTGACGCGCAGGGCGTGGGCTGTACGGACTGGGCGCGGCTGAGCGTGTGTGCCGCGCGCTGCGACGGCGCCGATGTGTCCACGGGCACCGGTGACACCCGGCCGGTGGCGGACGCGACGCTCAGCGGGCGGACCATCGCGCTGCACATGGACAACTCGGGGATGGCCTGGGGCACGGTCTCCGGCGGCGCCGCGGGCGACGAGATCTGGCTCGACCGCTCGTGGGACGGCGGCGCGAGCTGGCCCGACGGATCGTCGAAGGGGCGGACATCCGTGCCGTCCGGCGCGTCGGGCACCAGGACAGCGGAGTTCAACACCTCCGATCCGCTCGGCAAGCTCTACGGCGGCGCGGTGCGCGCCTGCGGCCGGGCCGTCGAGGGCCAGAACGGAAGCTGCACCGCGTGGGCGCGGCCGACGACGGTCCGCAGCGCGGCGGCGGCCGACGCCCTCATGTACTCCTACGACCCGAACACCGCCTACTGGCCGTCGAGTTGGTGGAATTCCGCGGTGGCGCTCAGCACGGTGATCGACTACATGCGGCAGACCGGCGACACCCGCTATCTGTGGGTGGTGGCGCGCACCTTCCAGGTGAACAAGGCCGCTTTCCCCGCCGGGGCCCGCAGTTCCGACCCGATCGACGGCGACTTCATCAGCCGGGCCACCGACGACGCCGAGTGGTGGGCCCTGGCCTGGATCGACGCCTACGACCTGACCGGAAACGTCACGTATCTCAACGAGGCCGTCACGATCGCCACGTACGTCAACGGGCTGTGGGACACGAGCACCTGCGGCGGCGGGGTGTGGTGGGACCGCGAGCGGACGTACAAGAACGCGGTGACCAACGGGCTGTACGTGCGGTTGACCGCAGAGCTGCACAATCGGATCAGCGGGGACACGACCTGGCTGGGCCGGGCGACCACGTCCTGGAACTGGTTCAGGAACAGCGGTCTGATCAACGCGTCCGGGCTGGTCAACGACGGGCTCACCGGCGGCTGCGCCAACAACGGCCAGACCGTGTGGAGTTACAACCAGGGCCTGGCGATCGGGGCCGCGGTGGAGATCTGGCGGGCCACGGGTGACGGTACGGCGCTGACGAAGGCGCGCCAACTGGCCGACGCAGCGGTCTCGGCACCGTCGCTGGTCACCTCGGGGCTGCTCACCGAGCAGTGCGACGCGCTGAGCGCGACCTGCGACGACAACGCCAAGCAGTTCAAGGGCGTCTTCATGCGCTACCTCCAGGACCTCAACGGCGCGGCGGGCGGCGCCTATCGCGGCTTCGCCACCACCCAGGGCGACTCGATCTGGTCGGCGGACCGCGATTCGCTCAACCGTCTCGGCGAGCGGTGGTCGGGCCAGGGCAGCACGGACCATCCCAATGTGCGCGACTGGCGCACACAGGCCAGTGCGCTCAGCGCGCTGCTGGCGGCGGGCTGAGGCGGCGCGGGCCTCAGGCTCCGGGCGAGGTCGCGGGCACGGTCGTCTCACGCACGGTCGTCTCGCGCACGGTCGTCCCTGGCCCGGTCGTCCCGGTCGAGCGTGAGCGCCGCCTCCCGGACGGCCGCGACGCCGACGAGCGCTCCGCCGCCGTAGTCGCACACGTCGTAGACCACGTCGGCGGTGAACAGCTCGTCCAGCCGGTCGAGTTCGCCGCCGTCGAAGAGGTGGCCGTGCAGGTGGATCAGCTCGGTGACGGCGATGCGGTCCTCGGTGGTGAGCGGCAACGGGACTCCTCTCGGGCCGGGCCCGTCCCGACCGGTCTGCCGGCGTAGTGCGCACGCGACCGCCGCCGTACGGTCCGGCGGCGGTCGGACCCGGACGTGTCGGCGGGCAGAAGGCGACGCGGTTCGGACGGAGTCCGGCCAACTGTGATCACTGCCGACGGTCGTGTCACACCGGGAAGTGAATTCCGGGACCGTCGATCGAGGTCAGCCCTTCGTCGATCCGAGGTGCCTGTGATACTCAGAATCCTGAACAGACCGGGACTCCGGCAGCGCGACACGGCAGGGCATGACGACGCGGGGGGCGAGCCACTGCCGCCGACGGCCCCCGTGGACGTGATGGCGGCGCGCACGAAGCTCAGGGCGGCGCGTGAACTCGGGCGCAAGGCCGAGGAGTTCCTGCGGCTCTACCACGGCGAGGAGCCCGCCGCGGGCGACCTGGACGCCAGGCTCACGGCGGTGCGCGCGGAGATCAGCGACACAGGCACGTATCAACACACCTCGGCGGAGCTGGCGTTCGGCGCGCGGGTCGCGTGGCGCAACAGCAACCGCTGTATCGGGCGGCTCTATTGGCGGTCCTTGCAGGTGCGCGACCTGCGGCACGTCACGGAGGCGGAGGAGATCGCCGAGGAGTGCGCGACGCATCTGCGCATCGCCACCAACGGCGGCCGGATCAGGCCCTTGATCTCGGTCTTCGCCCCTGACACTCCCGAGCGGCGCGGCCCGCGGATCAGGAACGAGCAGCTCATCCGCTACGCCGGATACCGGGCGGCCGACGGCACGGTCACCGGTGACCCGCGCACCGCGGACCTCACCGGCCTCGCGACCCGGCTCGGCTGGTCCGGCGGCCCGCGCACCGCCTTCGACGTGCTCCCGCTGATCGTCGAGGGCGTCGACGACAAACCCCTGCTGTTCGACCTGCCCTCCGACGCCGTCCTGCACGTGCCGCTCGACCACCCCGAGCGCCCGTGGAGCGCCCAGTGGGGACTGCGCTGGCACGCGGTCCCCGCCGTCTCCGACATGTTCCTGGAGATCGGCGGCGTCTGCTACGGGGCGGCGCCCTTCAACGGCTGGTACATGGGGACGGAGATCGGCGCCCGCAATCTGGCCGACGTCGACCGCTACGACCTCCTGCCGCGCGTCGCCGACAGTCTCGGCATCGACACCGGCAGCGTCCGCTCCCTGTGGAAGGACCGCGCCCTGGTCGAACTCAACCGCGCCGTCCTGCACTCCTTCGACCGCGCCGGAGTCACTCTGGCCGACCACCACACCGAGGCGGAACGTTTCCTCCAGCACCTCGACCGCGAGCGGCGCAAGGGCCGCGAGGTCCAGGCCGACTGGGCCTGGATCGTCCCGCCCATGTCCGGCGCCACCACCCCGGTCTTCCACCGCACCTACGACGACCGCGTCCTCAGCCCCGGCTTCGTCCGCCACCCGCGGGAAGGGGCGGACGGCGCCTCGTACGCCTGATCCGGCGCTACCGCGTTCCGTCCTGGTCGCGGCACTCCGGGTGGCCCCAGCCGTCGGGGTTCTTGGCGATCGGCTCGCCCGCGGCGTAGGAGCGGCCGCAGCGGCAGCGGCCGGGGAATTTGGCGTTGCGGGTGCGCGAGGAGGCGGACTTGGTGCCGGTGGCGCCGCTCGCTGTCCCGGTCCCGCCGCCGTTGCCGGTTCCGCTTCCGGCGGGCTTGCGCTTGGGGGCGGACGAAGCGCGGGGGGTGTCGGGGTTGTGGGGCGGCGGCGGGGAGCCGTACCGGGTGCCCGAGGCTTGCTGGGTGATGGCGGTGTTGCTGGCGGCGCGGTCGGCGTAGTCGTTGAGCCGGTCGCCGTCGACCTGGTGGGCGGCGACGTACTTGAACTCGATGTCACGGCCGGTGAGCAGCGCGTCGATGCCCGCGACGAGTTCCTGGTTGGCGACGGGCTTGCCCGCGGCGGTCTTCCAGCCCTTGCGCTTCCAGCCGGGCAGCCAGGTGGTGACCGCCTTCATCGCGTACTGGGAGTCCATCCGGATCTCCATCGGCACGGCGGGGTCGACGGTCTCCAACAGCCGGAGCAGGGCGGTGAGTTCCGCGACGTTGTTGGTGGCCGTGCCCAGCGGGCCCGCCTCCCAGCGGTCGGGCTCCCCCGTACCGTCGGCGATCACCCAGGCCCATGCGGCCGGTCCCGGATTCCCCTTCGATGCCCCGTCACACGCGGCGATGATGCGTTCTGCCATGCCAGAGATCATGCCAGCCCGCGGGCGGGCGTACGGCCCCGGCCCGAGGAGGCGCCCCGGCGGGGGCGAGGCGGGGCTACGGCTCGGGCGAGTGGTCCGGCAGGGCGAGCCACTCCTTCCACGACAGGTCGTGGCCGATGTGGCGCGGGCGCTCGAAGGGCCAGTCCTCCGCGATCCAGCGCGGCACCAGGGCGTCCAGCGCCCGCTCCAGGTCGGTGCCCACCCGGTCGTCCACCACCCACCACGAGATCTCGGCGTCGGCGCCCGCCTTCTCCGGCGGGTCGATGTAGACACAGCCGAGCAGGGCGGTGTTCGCGTCGTCGAAGAGCGCGTAGTTGAAGGACTGGTGCGCGGCGATCTCGGTCTCGTGCCGTTCGAGGTCGGCGAGGTCGGCCTCGTACGTCATGTCGGCGGGCGGCCAGCCCCAGGCCGGGCCGAAGATCGACCAGAGACGGTCGCGCGAGCCCATCACCGCGGGGTAGTCGAGCGCGGTGTCGGATCCGGCGATCGGGCGCAGATGGTGGCCGCCGGGCAGGGGGACGCGGACAGGGTGGACGAAGTCAGCGGGCAGCCAGGTCATGCGGCGGAGGCTAACGCGGTGGAACGTCGCACCGCACCGGATTTATCGCCGCCGCGACATGGCGGCGGACGGTCCGCGAAGGCCCGTCGGCGATCAGTGACCGCCCCTCGGCTGCCGGCAGCCGGTGCCGTCTGCGTAACCGGCGAAGGCGTCGACCTCGGTGACGGCCGTGTTCAGCGCGCCCTTGAGACAGACCGGGGTGTGGTCGACGACGAAGCCGACATAGGTGGAGCCGTAGGCCGAGACGCTGACCGACTCGGGGGCGTAGCCGAGGGCGACGAGGCCGGCGCGGACCCGGCCGGCACTCAAGTCACCCTTTTTTCGGAGAGGTTCGAGGGCCGCGGTCACCCGGCGGACCTCGGTCAGGCCGTCGCAGCGGCGCTGACCGTGCAGCGGCAGGGGCATCATGAAGCCGTGGTTCTCGGCGTAGTGGCCGTTCTCGGGGTTCTCCGTGACGGCCGGGGCGGTGGGCGTCGGCTTCGGGGTCTCGCCGGGGCAGAGCGCGTCGGCCGGCGAGGCCGAGGTGACCGCCGCGGTGGGCCGTCCGGACGGCGCCTCGGCCCCCGTGCTGTCCACGGTCCGCGTGCCGCAGCCGGTCAGCGCGAGCGCCGCCACGGCGGTCAGCGACGGCGGGAGGACAAGGGCGGCTCTGCGGCCTCGGGCTCGGGTCATGCCCACGATCATGCCCGCCGGGCGGTGGCGGGCGCGTGAGTTCCCGTACTCAGATCCGCGGGCGGGCGGGCGGGCGGACAGCGGCGGCGGACCCTCGTCGGGGACCGGTCCGCCGCGCCCGCGGCGCCGTTCACTCCGCGTCGATGCCGGTGATGACGGGGTCGCCGAGCCGGGCGGTCTCCTCGGTGAAGCCCGCGACGCCGAGCGCGTCGTTGACGAGGTCACGCGCGGCCCCCTCGGCGGCGGGCGGATTGTCGGCGTCGACCGCGACGCGCACGCTGAAGGCACTGGAGTCGCCGTACATCGTCAGGATGTCCAGCTCCTCGTCCTCGCCGAAGTCCGTGCTCTGCGGGTCGACGGGACGCAGAGCACGTACGAGCGCCGAGCGGGCCTCGGCGGTCGGGGCGTCGAGGAAGGTGCCGGGGACGGTCACAACATAGGTGGTCATGAGGGTTACGTCTGCCCGTTCCGCCGCCCACCATCCCACCCGTGAGGCGCCCGGCCTGCCGGCGTGCGGCGTGTCGGGCACCTCGCGGTACGGCTGACGTGGGTACGTCATCCGGACGGAGGAGCCGCGCGCGGTGCCGGATTCCGTACGGCGCGGTCACCTGCGCGGTGGGCCTCCGGAGGCGCTGGGTTAGGGCCTGTCCGGCGGATCATGGGCGGTCCAGGCGGCGCCTGGCGCGTGCGAGCGCAAGGCGCCGGGACGGCCTCATAGCGGAGCTATTCGGGTATTCCGGCAACGCGGCGGGCGTGCGTGCCAGGCGCCGAAGGGGCCGTTCGTGATCCGTCGGACAGGCCCTAGCTGTGGTTCCAGGTGACGCTGAAGGCGTTGCCGCCGGAGAGCGCGGAGGTGGTCGCCTTGGTGGTGCTGCCGGAGGCCATGTTGATCTTGTCGGGGCCGTAGGTGCCGATCGCCTGGCCGTTGGCGGTGGCGTTGGTGAAGGACGCGGTGCTGAAGTGCGCGAGCGGCAGGACGCCGGTGGAGCTGGACGGCGCCTCGGCGATGATCTCTGCCGAGGCCAGGGAGGCGCCCTGGAGCGTCTTCGTGGTGGTCTTCGTCCAGTTCTTGGTGGTGTCGCTGAGGGTGAGCGTGAACGAGCCGCTGCCGTTGGTGGAGACCGTCGAGGTGAAGTGGTCGCCGGGGCTCACCGCGTTGGAGTAGTTCACGGGATAGGCCGGGTACATCTCGTACCACGAGGAGTACACGGCGCGACCGCCGGAGCAGTCCGCCTCGGTGCCGGTCTGCTCCACGGAGTTGCTGCCGTCGCCGTCGAGACCTATCCAGAACGAGGAGTACGTGGTGGCGCTGGTGCAGGTCACCGACGGCTGGACCCAGCTCGCGGAGACGCTGGTGAAGGTGGAGCCGGTGGCCGCGTAACCGGCCCAGTTGGAACTGGTGCTGTGCACGATGCGGCTGTTCGGGCCGATCAGGCGGTGGCTGCCCATGGGGGTGAGGCGGACCGATGAGTCGGCCGAGGCGACCGCGGACGGCGCGGTCGCGAGGGCGGACAGGACTGCTGCGGCCACGGCGGATACGGCGGTGATGCGCGTTGTTGCCGACATGCTGCTCCTTCTCGCGGGTCTCGCGGTACAGGTGTCACCGGCGCGACCGGAGGGGTGTGTGACCCCTGAGGGGTGCGTGGCACCAGTGGTGCTTGACAGTGTGCTGACAAGCGCGGCGAGTAGGTGCAGGCGGAATCAAACGATCGGCAAAACTCACGCCAAGTCGCCTTGTGGGCACGTCCAGTTGATCTCCACGGCACTTGAACAGGGGCAAAAAGGGGCCGTCCCGGCGTCCGGGTGTCGGACGCCGGGACGGCCTCACGCGCGGCGGACCGGCGAGAACCGGCCTCGGGCATCGCTCAGTTGCGCGCCCACTTCTGATTGCCGCCGTTGTTGCAGGTCCAGATGTCCAGCGGCGTGCTGTTGGCCGTCCCCGCGCCGATGGCGTCCAGGCAGGTGCCGGAGGCCACGTTGACGACCGTGCCGTCGGAGCGGACCCGCCACTGCTGGGCGGCGCTGCCGTCGCACGCGTTGATCTCCAGGCCGGTGCCGTCCGCGGTGGCGTGGCCGATGGTGCCCAGGCACTTGGTGTCGTAGACGGTCAACTGGTTGGTGGCCGTGGACGTCCAGGTCTGCTGATTGCCGCGGTTGCAGTCCCACAGCGCGGGTTTCGTGCCGTCGGCCTGGCTTGCGGCGGGTACGTCCACGCAGCGGCCGGAGTCCTGACCGGTGAGGGAGGCCGCGACGGCGCCGCGGTCCCACTTCTGGTTGGCGCCGTTGTTGCAGGTCCACAGTTCGAGCGGGGTGCTGTTCGCGGTCCCGGCGCCGGTCACGTCGAGGCACTTGCCCGAGCCGACGTTGACGACGCTGCCGTCCGCGTTGACGTTCCACTGCTGACCGCCTCCGCCGGTGCAGTCGAAGATGTCGACGGCCGTGCCGTCCGCGGTGCCGCCGCCCGCCGCGTCCAGGCACTTGGTGCCGTAGACCATGAGCTGCTTGGCGGGGGTGGCGGTCCAGGTCTGGTTGGTCTCCCCGTTGCAGTCCCACAGGGTGACCACGGTGCCGTTGGCCTGGCCGCGGGCGGGCACGTCGGCGCAGATCCCGGAGTGCCGGTCCTTGAGGAAGCCGCTGACGTTGCCCGCGGCCTTCGGGGTGATCGAGAGGTTGTCGAACTGGTCGGTCTGGTAGCCGACGACACCGAAACCGACCTGGCCGCTGGTGTACGAGCTGTCGTTGACGGTGCCCAGGGTGGCGCCGTCGAGGGTCGCGGTGATCTGGTCGCCGGAGAAGCCGATCGTCACGGTGTGCCAGGTGTTGAGCGCGAGCGCGGCGTGGCTGCCGGACGTCAGCGTGCTGAGGTTGCCCGCGCTGGTGCTCTTCGCGATCGACCAGGCTCCGGTGTTGGAGAGCCGCAACTGGTAGGCGGCCTGGTGGCTCTGGGGCCGCGACTGGGTACCCGCCCGGCCCAACAGGGTCACCGTGCCCGCCTGTTGGAGGTTGACGTCGACCCCGGCCGTGTAATTCGACCAGGTCGTGTCGCCGAGGAGGGTGAACGCGTCGGAGTCCTCCTGCCATTCGATCGGCTTGACCGGCGCCACCTGCTGCACGCACTGCCCCGACCGTCCGCCGGCGCAGGGCCGCGCCTCGAAGGAGCCCTGCATGTCGGAGAGATACCGGGCCTCGGTGTTGGTGGCGACGGCGTCGAAGGGGTCGGAGTACGGCAGCGGCAGCGCGTGCGCCGCCGGGCCGGTGGCGGTGCCCTTGCCCTGGCCTGTGGTCGTGGTGACCGTGTAGACGTAACCGGGTTGCAGCGTCAGGGAGTACGAGCCGGCCGACGGGGTGACGTCCTGCGTGTGGACGAAGGAGGTGGCCGCGCTCGGCGCGTTCACCTGGGTGGCCCAGACGTGCACGACGCCGGTGGACAGGCCGCCCTGGACGTGGAGGTTCACGGTCTGCGCGGCGGTGGCGGTCGTGGTCTCCAGCACGGTGGAGTAGTCGGAGGTGGTGTTCGACTTGATCGTCACGTAGGTGCCGTTGGACTCGGCGCCGCCGAGGTAGCCGGAGGCGGAGTCGATAAACTTCCAGCCGGGCTGGGTGAATTGGGTGACCTGGGCGGTGGCCCAGGTGCTGGCGCCAATGGTGTAGTTCCCCGACCAGGGCGAGTTGGCGGTGGCCAGGCCCACGGTGTTGTACGGCAGATTGGGGTAGATCGCGGCGAGCAGCGGCCAGTTGAAGTAGCTGACCATCTTGGCGTCGGTGTAGCCGCGGGTGATGGCCCTGATCAGGGCGGGGGCTCCGGTGTTCATGTCCTGCGAGCCGTTCTCGCTGTCCCACAGCGGCTTGCCGTTGTTCTGCGCGGCGGCGGTGCTGCTGCACATGTCGGCGCCGCCGCCGTCGCCGCCCGCGCAGGAGTAGTGCGTACCGATGATCGAGACGGCGTTGTTGAACGCGGCGTTGTTCGCCATGTCGTCGGCCACGCCCCAGCCGCTGTCGTCGGCGACGAGGTGCACACCGGAGTATCCGGCGGTGTTCAGCGCCGCTCGCAGTTGCACGTACCAGTTGGCGTCGTGCCCGCGCTCGTTCCAGCCGCCGAGGTACTTGATCGTCAGGCCGTGCTGTTTTGCGCAGCCGAGCCAGGAGATCAGGTAGTTGATCGTGTCGGTGGACCAGAAGCCGCCGTTGATCCAGCCGGGCGCGGCCCAGGCGAGGCCGTAGAGACCGATGTTCGGATTGCGGGCCTTGGCCTGTTCCGCGAGCCAGAATTCGTATCCGGCGTCGCAGTTGATCTGGCCTTTGACGTGTTCGATCGACGGTTCCGAGCCGTCGGTGGAGTTGGCGTCGCCGCCGATCTCCAGTTTCAGCAGTTGCAGATTCGCGCCGTAGCCGGGCTTGAACAGGTAGTCGAGGATCTGCGCCTGTTGCGCGGCCGGATAGTCCGTCAGCAGCCGGGAGTTGCCGCCTCCGCCGCTGATCGCGCCGATGCCGTCGAAAGTCCGGCCGCCCTGTGTCCCGTCCACCGTGATCGTGGTGGTGGCCGCGTTCGCGGGGGCGACGCCGACGGTCAGCAGTGCGATGAGCAGCCCCATGACCCACAACGGGGCAAATCTCCATGTTCGTAACATGACTGAACCCTTCACCGTGGGGGGATGGCGTTCAGTGTGTTGTCATGTTCACTTCTTGGTCAATATGACGAACGAAGAAAACAGAAACAAACGTCAACAGTCGTCGTCAGCGGCCCCCGGCTCGTCGCACCGCGCTCGAAGTGGATCATCGGCGGGCGTGAGCGGTGAGGGCGGAAGTGGCGAAGGCGGGAGTGGCGAAGGCGGGAGTTGATCAGCGCGGCCCGGTCGGCCGGGGAAAGAGCATTCGGCACCCTGTGATCGGCTGTCCCACCGCCGCGGCCATTCGACGGCCGCGATCACATTCCTCACGGGAATACGAAAAGGGAGCGCCGGCTCACGGGAAGAGAACATCCGGGGAGGAAACTCTCCCCCTCACGCGGCAGGCCGCCGGTGCGACAATGGCTGGCATGACCGGCGACGCGCACATGAATGAGCTGGGCGAGTTCCTGAAGGCCCGGCGGGCGGAGCTCGGCCCGCGCACCGTTGGGCTGCCGGACCCCGGTACACCTCGGCGGGTTCCCGGGCTGCGCCGGGAGGAAGTGGCACAGCTCGCCGCGATCAGCACCGACTACTACACCCGGCTGGAGCAGGGCCGTATCCATGCCTCGGTGTCCGTGCTGGCCGCCCTGGCCCGGGTGCTGCGGCTGGACGACGACCAGCGCGACTACCTCTTCGGGTTGGCCGGGAAGACACTCGTGCGACCGCGCCGCCGCACCCGGCAGAAAGTCCAGCCACAATTGCGACGGCTCCTGGACGACCTCGGTGCGACCCCCGCCATTGTCATGGGCCGTCGCATGGACATCATCGCGTGGAATTCACTCGCGGCGGCGCTCATCACCGATTTCTCGGCCATCCCGGAAAAGCACCGGAATTACGTGCGGATCATCTTCACCGATCCGTCGATGAAATCGCTCTACGCGGACTGGGAGAAAGTGGCGCGCACCTGCGTGTCGCAGCTGCGGATGGAGGCCGCCAAGTACCCCGACGACCCGGGGCTCGTCGAACTGGTCGGTGAACTGTCCGTGCAGGACGAGCAGTTCCGCCAGTGGTGGGCCACCCATCAGGTCGCCCCGCTCAGCGTGGGCACCAAGGCCCTGCGCCATCCCGTCGCCGGGGAGCTCAGTTTGGACTGGGACACCCTGACCGCGAGCACCGACCCCGACCAGCAGCTCATCGTCTGGACCGCGGAGCCGGGCAGCCGTACCCACGAGGGCCTGCGCTTCCTCGCCTCGTGGGCCGCGTCCCACCTCCCGGCCGGTGACACCCCCGCATCGGCCGCTGAGGAGCACCCGCTCGGATGACCGGCCGGCCCGCACGCGGCCGGGCGGTGGCTCAGCCGGTCACGTCCATGCGCTGGGTGCCGATGACGGACAGCAGCCGCAGCGCCTTCTCGGACGGCGAGCCGGGCGGCGCGGTGTAGATCACGACCTGCTGGTCCCGGTCGGTGATGTCCAGGACGTCGCAGTTGACGGTGACCGGCCCGACCAGCGCGTGCTGGAAGGTCTTGCGGAGGGTGGGCTCGCTGCGCACGTCGTGAGAGGCCCACCGCTCGCGGAATTCCGTGCTCCCGGCCCGCAGCTCGGCCACCAGCTCCGTCACCTCGGGGTCGTCGGGTAGCGGGCCGCGCGTCGTACGTGACGGGCCGTTCTGCGGGTGGACGGCGGCGCGGCGGCCTGAGCCGCGCCGCCACCGGTCGTCGGCGGGCGTCAACGGTCGTCGGCGGCCGGCGCCACTCGCGCCGTCACCACTCGCGGGCGGCGATCAGTTCCTCGACGTCCGCGTCCTCGAAGCCGTAGGCCGTCGCCACGAACCAGATGTCCCCGCCTATCTCCTCCCGTGCCACGGTCTCGATCTCGCTGCCCGCGGCGTCGAACTCCGCCTCCAGAGCGTTGAACCGCTCCGTCGCGACCGCCGTCAGCGCGTACAGCGTCTTCAGGTCCGCGGGCCGCTCCGCCTCGATCCGCTCGCACAGGTCCAGCAGGATGGCCTTCCCCTTGTCGAGGACGTGGTCGGGAAAATACTCGTCCTCGTACAGCACCTCGAGGAACGCCCGTTCCTTGACCTGCTGGTTGGTGATCGTCATGGCGACGCCCTCCCCTTCTGCCCTGGATCAGCCCCGCGTCCAGTGTGGAATGTCCGACGTCCCCGATCTTGCACCACCCCACTGACAACGCCGGTGGCGGGGGGGGGGGGGGGCGGCCCCCCCCCCCGGGGGGGGGGCCCCCCCCCGGGGGGGGGGGGCCCCCCCGGCCGCGCCGGGGGGGGGGGGCCCCCGCCCCCCCCCCCCCCCCCCCCCCCCCCCCCCCCCGGGGGGGGGGGGGGCGGGCGCCCCCCGCGCCCCGGTGCGTGAGCCCGCGCTTCAGCGCGGTCCGGCGCCGCTCGTCGCGGGCTGGCTCAGGTCAGCTCGGACTGCACGACACCGTCGGCCACGTCCAGGCGCCGTTGGTCTGGATCGTCACGCCCCAGTTGTTGCCGCTGCCGTTCGGCTTGGCGGTCAAGACCTGGGCACTGGGAAACGTGGCGTTGATGTTCCACGTCGCGATGATCTTCTCCGGCGCCGGAACGTTCATCGTCACCGTCCACGAACTCGACCCGGACACCGCCACGTTCAGGTTGTACCGGTCGCTCCACTGCTGACCGGCGGAGAGGGTCGCGGTGCAACTGCCCCCGCCACCGCCCCCGGTGGTGCCGCCAGTGGTGCCGCCGGTGCCGCCGCCGCTCGTACCGCCGCCGTCGGGGGCGACGGCGCGGCCGGTCTGCGGCGAGATCATGCCCGCGCACAGGCCGCGGCTCGCCAGGCCCTGCGCGATCCGCGGGATCGCGGCGAGCGTGTTGGCGGGCCACTCGTGCATGAGGATGATCTGGCCGTTGGTGAGCCGGGCGTTGGCCTGCACGATCGCGTCGGTGCTCGCGCCGTTCCAGTCCTGCGAGTCGACGTCCCAGATGATCTGGGTCAGACCGTACTTGGCCTCGACCGACTGCAAGGTCGCGTTGGTCTCGCCGTACGGCGGACGGAAGAGTTTCGGTGTGCCGCCGCCCGCCGCGGCGATGGCCTGCTGGGTCCTGGAGACCTCCGAGTCGATCTGCGCCTGGCTCTCCTGGATCAGGTGGGGGTGGGTGTAGCTGTGGTTGCCGACCCACATCCCCGCGTTGATCTCGGCCTGGACCTGGGACGGATAGGACGCGGCGAACTGTCCCTCGTTGAACATCGTGGCCCGCAAGCCGTTCTGCCGAAGGGCGTTGAGGACGCTCGGGGTGTGGTCGTTGGACGGGCCGTCGTCGAAGGTGAGTCCGACGTACCCGTTGCAGGTGGCGGCGTGCGACGGGGTGGCGTCGACGGTGAAGGTGACGACGCTCGCCACCGCCGTGGCGGCGACGGCAAGTCCCGTGATCAGGGACCGCAATGACATGTGCGGCCTGGTTCGCATGTGGGGGGCCTCCTTGTGGTGGCGTTGCGAACTCCGTGGGGGGATGACGGGGACACGCGGTACCGGGAAACGCGGTCCGGGGATACGGGCGTACGGGCTACGCGCGTGCCGGCGTACGGCGTCAGCTCGGACTGCACGAGACAGTCGGCCACGTCCACGCGCCGTTGGTCTGGATCGTCACGCCCCAGTTGTTGCCGCTGCCGTTCGGCTTGGCGGTCAAGACCTGGGCGCTGGGATACGTGGCGTTGATGTTCCACGTCGCGATGATCTTCTCCGGCGCCGGGACGTTCATCGTCACCGTCCACGAACTGGAGCCCGAGACCGAGACGTTGAGGTTGTAGCGGTCGCTCCACTGCTCGCCGGCGGACAGTGCGGCCGTGCAACTGCCCCCGCCTCCGGTCGAACCGCCCGTGGTCGAACCGCCGGTGGTGCCGCCGGTGGTGCCGCCGGTGCTTCCCAGCGTGATGTTGGAGTTGCCGCTGCTCTGGTAGCCCTCGGTGGCGAGGATCATGTAGTTGAAGCTGCCGAGGCTCATCCCGTGGCTGGCCCACGCGTCGAAGTGGTTGCCCGTGGTGATGGTGCCGCCGGTCCGCTTCGACTGCCGGACGCTCCAGTACTGGTTGAAGGTCCGGGTGCCCTCGATCGACGGGGCGTTGACCCGTGTCGTCTCGTAGATGTCGTACGTGCCGCCGTCGCTGGTGACCGTGCCCTTGTACGTGCCGGTCGGCCGGTAGGTGCCGTAGTTGTCGACGACGTAGTACTCGACCAGCGGATTCGTCGTCCATCCGTACAGCGACAGGTAGGCGTTGCCCGAGGGGTTGAAGCTGCCCGAGTAGGCGACGCTCTGGCGTCCGCCGGTGGCCCAGCCCTTGCCGGCGACGAAGTTGCCGGCGTTGCTCCATGAGGTGCTGTAATTGCCGCCGGAGCCCAGGTTCATGGAGACGGATCCGCCGCCGTCGGTCCAGAACGAGTAGTAGTAGCCGTTGTTGGTGCCGGTCTGGTTCGACGTGATGATCGTGTCGGCGTTGGCGGTGCCGGGCAGGATGAGCGCGGCCACGCCGACCAGCGCTATCGCGCAGGCGCCGCTGATGAGCAGCCGGAAACGGCTGAGCAGCCCTAACGGGCGCCGTCTGCGGCTCATGTCGTGTGCGGGTGCGGGTGCGTCGTTCATGTGCGTGCTTCCTCCTCGTCTCGTGAGGACCGTCTGCCGCGACAGTGTTGAGCGGAGCACGTCACGTGTCAACACTTTCGACACCGATTACGAAAGCTTCGCAACTAGCCAGGAGTACGGCACCCACCATTTCCGCAGGCAGACGCGCATCAATAGCCGGAGGAATTGGTTGACCCACAAAACCGCCCACCTACAAGATCACATCAAAGGGGCTGAAATTCCGAATGTTTCGGAACGCCTTCCGAGTGCGTGCGCGAGGTCTACGACCGGCGGGCGAGATCGGCCGAGACGTTGTCCGCGAGACGGCGCAACAGGGTCATGGCGGCCTCGGTCTCCCGGGGCGACAGACCCATCGCCGCGCCTATCGCGGGGGGTACGTCGCGGGCCCGGTCGCGCAGCGCGTCGCCCCGCTCGGTGAGGATGACGCGGACGGTGCGCTCGTCCTCGGCGCTGCGCTCGCGGCGGACCAGGCCGGCCGCCTCCAGCCGCTTGATCAGCGGGGTGAGGGTGCCGTAGTCGAGCTGCAGGGCGGCGCCGACGTCCTTGATCGGGACGTCGCCGTGCTGCCAGAGCACCAGCAGCACCAGGTACTGCGGATAGGTGAGGCCGAGCTCGTCCAGCAGCGGACGGTAGCGGCTGGTGACCGCACGGGAGGCCGCGTACAGCGCGAAGCAGAGCTGGTCGTCCAGGAGCAGGGAGAACGCGGGCTCGGCGTCGGCGGCTTCCGTGCTGTCCATGCGGGGCGGCCCTCCTCGGGGACGGGTGCTGGGGTCGACCGATCAGCCTAGCTTCACCATGAGGCAATTTCAACGTGCACGATTAGCTTGTGCACGAGCTAATCGTGTCCTAGTCTTCTGGGGTGTGGCCGGCTCCCCTTGCCGAGCACGACAGGGCACGGCCGAGCACGATCCGGCACGACGCGCCGGCCCGGCGCGCACCCGGAACCGACGCCCACACCGTCCGTCCCTCCCCCTTCCGTCCCACGAGGAGTCCCCGTCATGTCCGAGTCCACCCCCGCAGCACCCGTCCTGGAACCGGCCGCCGCGGAATTCGCCGCCGCCACGGCCAACCCGCCGTATCTGTTCGACCTCGGCCCCGTGGCGGGCCGCAAGACGGTCGACGAGGTGCAGTCCGGCGAGATCGACGCGCCCGAGGTGGACGAGGAGTGGGTGACCGTCGAGGACGGCCCGACCGAGTCCGTACGGGTGCGCGTCGTCCGGCCCAAGGGCGCCGTCGGAACGCTGCCGGTGATCCTCTACATCCACGGCGCGGGCTGGGTGTTCGGCAACGCCCACACCCACGACCGGCTGGTGCGCGAACTGGCGGCCGGTGTCGGCGCGGCGGTGGTCTTCCCCGAGTACGACCTGTCCCCCGAGGCCCGCTACCCGGTCGCGATCGAGCAGAACTACGCCGTCGCCCGCTGGGTCGTCACCGACGGCGCGGCCAAGGGTCTGGACGCGAGCCGTATCGCGGTCGCCGGGGACTCGGTCGGCGGCAACATGGCCGCCGCGCTGACCTTGATGGCCAAGGAGCGCGGTGATGTGCCGCTCGTCCAGCAGGTGCTGTTCTACCCGGTCACCGACGCGAGCTTCGACACCGATTCGTACCACCGGTTCGCAACCGGTTACTTCCTGCGCCGCGACGGCATGCAGTGGTTCTGGGACCAGTACACGAAGGACCCCGCGCAGCGCGCCGAGATCACCGCGTCCCCGCTGCGCGCCACCACGGAACAGCTCACCGGGCTGCCGCCCGCGCTGGTCGTCACCGGTGAGGCCGATGTGCTGCGCGACGAGGGCGAGGCGTACGCCGACAAGCTCCGGCAGGCGGGTGTCGCCGTCACCGCGACCCGCTACCCCGCCATCATCCACGACTTCGTGATGCTCAACGCGCTGCGCGGCACGCAGGCCGCGCAGGGCGCGATCAACCAGGCGGTCACCGTGCTGCGTTCAGCGCTCGGCACCGGCTGACCGTCACCGCGGCCCGCGGCCCGCTCGCCTGCGTCTCACACCAGCGAGCGCGCCAACGACCGTCCCCACATGCCCATATGGCCGAAGGCCTCGGGGTGCCACATCCCCACCCCGAGTACGGGCACCACCAGCAGGATCGCCAGGACGAGTGAGGTCTCCCCCAGGGTGGACAGCTCGTAGCGCTCCACGAGGGTGCCGAGCACCATCAGGCCGACGAAGACGACGACGCACAGGGCGAGCAGGTCACCGATCGCGTACCAGGTCACGGCCTCGGCGCCCGGGTGCTCCCAGCGCGCGTAGGTGAAGCTGGTGCCGGCCAGTATGGCCGCGAGCAGCAGGCCGCAGCCGGTCAGGACGGTGCACCAGGTCGTCCAGACCGGGGCCGGCGGCTTCCGGTCCTCCGGCGGGTCCGCCTCGTCCGTCCCCCGGTCGTCCTCCGAGTAGCCGTCCGTGTGGCCGTCCGCCGTCTTCGACGTCGCGGCCGACCCGGTCACGGCGTCGGCGGTGTCGTCGGCCGGGCCCGGTTCGGGGCCGGGCTCCACGAGTACGCGTACGGCGGCGGCCCGGGCGTCGTACGCGTCGAGCTGTTCGTCGGCGCTCTCCAGCGCAAGGTCGAATTCCCGCAGCCGGGCGATCGCGGCGCCCACCCGGGAACCCTCGTCGGCGCCGGAGCCGGGACCGTCTTCCACGACCGGGGTGCGGGACGGGCCAGGTCGCGTACGGGGCCGGCCCTGCTCCACGGCCGACTGCCGGACGCCGATGGCCAGCTCCTCCGCCGCCTCTCGTTCCCTGCGGGCTCTGGCCAGCAGGGACTCCGCGGCGACCAACCGGTCCTGGTGGTCGGCCAGTTCCCTGCGCCGCGGCGGCGCGTCGATGCCGACCGCCTCATTCGCCCGGCGCTCCAGGACCGCGCACCACGCCTGGAGGTCGGCGACGAGTCCCATCAGCGTCTGCACGACCGCGCCGATGACCGAGAGCGCTTCCCGTACGAGCAACTGGCTCTTGTGCTCTTCGTCGGTCCCCGCGCCCGACCGCGGTTCCAACTCCGGCACCGCTCCGGCAGGATCCCCCTGCGACATCGACCCGCCCCTGTCCTCGACCGGCTCTTCGGTGCCGCCGCGCCCCCGCGTCGGCAGTCCCCGACGTCCATCAGATCACCTGCTCCGGCGATCGGCCACCCTGTTTCGCGCGCCACGCCGGGAGGGTTTCCCGACGGGTCGGCCGGACTCCGCCGCCGCGGCGGGCGGAATCGGAACGTCCGCCCGCGCGGGCCGTCGGCGCCCGGACGCGGCGGGGCGCCTCCCTGCCCGGGGATGGCGGCGCCGGACTGAAAGGCGCCAGGCGCGGGAGCCGCTGCCCCTGGGACGTGTCCGCAAAGTCTCGTCTGGCTGGCGGTGCCTTGCACGCACTCCCCCAGACTCCGTCCGGGGGTCCCCCACCGCCATTGCCGATCGCACGCACCAGACACCGCCGGCCCCGCCCTCCGGGCGGTGGGGGCACCTCCCGGACGGAGTCTGGGGGAGCGACTTCGCGGACACGCCCTAACCGGTGATCAGGTCGAACTTCTCCCAGGCGCCGATGGCGGCCCGGTTGGCGACCAGCGGCGCGGCGCCCGCGTTCTCGGCCGTCACGTACTGGTCGGTGGCCTGGGCGCGAAGGCTGACGCTGCCGTCGGAGTTGTGGACGAGGGTGAAGGTCTGGGCGGCGCCGACTGTGGTGGAGTCGGCGATGAGATTGCCGGAACCTGCGCTGACGTAGCGGTTGTTGGCGTGGGCGCGCAGCGCGATGTTGCCGCCGCCCGCGTCGGTCATGTCGAACTGCTCCCAGGCGCCGATGGCGGTCCTGTTCGCGATGAGGGCCGCGGCTCCGGCGTTCTCGGCAGTCACTCTGCACCTGCGCTCCTTCGTCCGGCGGGCCGACGAGATCAGGGCCGCCGGAATCCACGAGGTCGTGGTCTTCCACGCCCCCGACGAGGAACTGCTGAAGTACGAGGCCGAGTTGCCGTTCGCCGTGGTGGGCGACCCGGACAAGACGCTCTACCGCGAGTTCGGGGTCGAGACCTCGATCCGCGCGGTGGCCGATCCGCGGGTCTGGCCCGCCATCGCGCGCGCGGTCGGCAGCTCGATGTGGGGCACGGTCCGGCGCCGCAACCGTACGGCCCCGGTCGTGCCGACCGGCGGCAGCCTCGGCCTGCCCGCCGACTTCCTGATCGCCCCGGACGGCCGGATCGTCGCGGCAGAGTACGGCGAGCACGCGTACGACCAGTGGTCGGTGGACGAACTGCTCGCGCACGCGGCGCACGAGGGTGCCGCCGCGCCGGCCGGCTCCCGCCCACGGCGCCTCCCGCGCCCTCACGCCGACAGTGCCCGCACCGCCTCTCCGATCTCCTCCGGGGCGCAGGCCGTGGCCAGCACGTCCAGGGACAGGCCGAGCGCCGCCGCCAGGGCGACCACGGTGAAGAAGGCCGGGGTGGGGGCCCGGCCGGTCTCGATCTTGCGCAGGGTCTCCGCGGAGACCCCGGCGGCCGCCGCCACGTCCACCATGCTGCGGTCGCCGCGGGCGTCGCGGAGCAGTGCGCCGAAGCGTTCGCCGCGGGCGCGCTCCTCGGGGGTCAGGGGTGTTCTCACCATGCCCGTGATACTAATACCGGTATAAGTATTGGGCGAGCCCGCGGCCGGAAGGAGTCCGGCCGCCCGCACGACGAGGAGTCACAGCACATGGTGGAGATCAAGACCGACGCGGCGCTCGACGCGATGCGCGAGGCGGGGCGCGTCGTGGCACAGGCGCTCGCCGCCGCACGGGAGGCGGCGGCCGTCGGCGTATCGCTTCGGGACCTGGACGCGGCGGCCCACGCCGTCCTGGACAAGGCAGGCGCCACGTCCCCCTTCCTCGGCTACCAGCCGTCCTTCGCCCCCTCCCCCTTCCCCGCGGTGATCTGCGCGTCGGTGAACGACGCGCTCGTGCACGGCATCCCCACCGACTACCGGCTGCGCGACGGCGACCTGGTGAGCATCGACTGCGGCGCGGTGCTCGACGGCTGGGCGGGCGACGCCGCGATCAGCTTCATCGTGGGCACGCCCCGGCCCGAGGACGTGGAGCTGATCGCCGCCACCCAGCGCGCCCTGGACGCGGGCATCGCGGCGGCCGTCGTCGGCCACCGGCTCGGCGACATCTCGCATGCGGTCGGCGCTGTGGCGAGCACGGCGCGCTGCGGCATGCCCACCGACTTCGGCGGCCACGGCATCGGCCGCCAGATGCACGAGGACCCGCACGTGCCCAACCGCGGGCGGCCGGGGCGCGGCTTCCCGCTCCGCCACGGGCTCGTGCTCGCGATCGAGCCGATGCTGATGTCCGGCGGGCGCGACGAATACCGTACGGACCCGGACGGCTGGACGCTGCGCACGGTCGACGGCAGCCGCGCCGCGCACATCGAGCACACCGTCGCGATCACCGAGCAGGGCCCGCGCGTCCTCACGCTCGTCTGATCCGCCCCGGGCGCCGCCGCCCGCCCGCGGTCCGCCCGCGGTCCACCCGTCGTCGGCCCGCCGCTCGCACGTCCGGCGCAGTCCGCGTGCCCCGCGGGCCGCCCGTTGCCTGCCCGTCGTCCGAAACGGGCACTTCCACGGGCCGTATGGCCAACCACCACACCACCTGATCGCCAACACTCCCTCTGAACTGGCACTCTTGCCGACCGGTCCGGGCAACACCGGGCAGTTTGTTGTCCGTTATGGGCCGGTCCCTGTCAAAGTGGCGTTGGTATAACTCTTCCACGGGCAAAACCGGGCACGCCTTGCCCGGACCGGCGAAGAGACAGGTGGTGACCGTGAGAGCACAAGAACGCCAACATCGGATCCTCGCGCTCGCGCGCCACCAGGGTCAGGTCGAGGTCACCGTGATGGCCGCCAATCTCAAGGTGGCGCCGGAGACCATCCGCCGCGATCTGGGCGTACTGGAGAGCCGCGGTCTGGTCCGCAGGACGTACGGCGGCGCCTATCCCGTCGAGGGCGCGGGGTTCGAGACCGACCTCGCCCAGCGGGTGACGCTGCATGTCGCCGACAAGCGACGGATCGCGGCCGAGGCGGTCAAGCTGCTCGGCGAGGCGGAGACCGTCTTCGTGGACGAGGGCTACACCCCTCAACTGCTCGCCGCTCTGCTGCCCAGCGACCGGCCGCTGACGGTGGTCACCGCGTCGTTGACCACCGCGGCGGCCGTCGCGGACTCCGCCAACACCACTGTGCTGCTGCTCGGTGGCCGTGTCCGGTCCAGGACGCTGGCCACCGTCGGCTCCTGGGCCTGCGACATGCTCGCGGGGTTCGTCATCGACCTGGCCTTCGTCGGGTCGAACGGCATCTCCCGCGAACTCGGCCTGACCACACCGGATCCCGTGGTCGCCGACGTCAAGGCCAAGGCGCTGGAGGTCTCCCGGCGCCGGATCTTCATGGGCCACCACAGCAAATTCGGCGCGAGCAGCTTCTGCCGCTTCGCCCAGGTCGGCGACTTCGAGGCGATCGTCACCGACACCGGTCTGTCCAGCGCCGAGGCGCACCGCTACGCACTTCTGGGACCCCGCGTCTTCAGAGTCTGACCCGCGGGCCCGCCCCGCGCCGCTCCCCTTTTCCCCCCACCTCCCCCGCGATCTCCGAGATCCCCGCAGCCCCCCCGCAGTCCCCGCGCTCCCCCCGTCTTCCGCACCTCCCCGGTACGCCGATCCGGGCTACCCCCTGCCCTCCCGCACCACGACTCCCGCTCCACCCACCCTCATCCCCGGTCATGAAAGGGACGAATCATGACACCGAGAACGAGAAGCCTTCCCCGCCTGCTGCCTCCGCTCGCCCTCGCCGTCTGCGGCACCCTGCTCGCGGCCTGTTCCGGCGCCGGCGGCTCCGGCGGAAGTTCCGGCGGCCACTCCATCAACGTACTGATGGTCAACAACCCGCAGATGGAAGACCTTCAGAAGCTCACCGCCGCCAACTTCACCAAGTCCACCGGTATCAAGGTCAATTTCACGGTGCTGCCCGAGAACGACGTCCGCGACAAGATCACCCAGGACTTCTCCAGCCAGGCCGGCCAGTACGACGTCGCGACCATCAGCAATTACGAGACGCCGATCTACGCCAAGAACGGCTGGCTCGCCCCGCTCACCGCGCACACCAAGTCCGACACGGCCTTCGCGCAGAGCGACATCCTGCCCGCGCTCCAGCAGTCGCTGACGTACAAGAACGACATCTACGCCGAGCCCTTCTACGGCGAGTCGTCGTTCCTGATGTACCGCAAGGACGTCTTCGCGGCGAAGAACCTGACGATGCCCGCCAACCCGACCTGGGCCCAGGTCGCGGACCTCGCCGCGAAGGTCGACGGCGCGCAGTCCGGCATGAAGGGCATCTGCCTGCGGGGCCAGCCCGGTTGGGGCGAGGTCATCGCCCCGCTGACCACCGTGGTCAACACCATGGGCGGCACCTGGTTCGACAAGGACTGGAAGGCCCAGGTCAACAGCCCCGCCTTCACCAAGGCGACGCAGTTCTACGTGGACCTGGTGCGCGCCCACGGCGAAGCCGGAGCCCCGCAGGCCGGGTTCACCGAGTGCCTCAACGACCTGGAGCAGGGCAAGGTCGCCATGTGGTACGACGCGACGTCGGCGGCCGGTTCGCTGGAGGCCAAGGACTCCCCGGTGGCGGGCAAGCTCGGCTACGCGCCCGCTCCGGTCGACCAGACCAAGAGCTCCGGCTGGCTCTACACCTGGGCCTGGGGCCTGCAGAAGGCCAGCAAGCACCAGGACGACGCCTGGAAGTTCATCTCGTGGGCGTCGGGCAAGGGCTACGAGGAGCTGGTCGGCAAGCAACTGGGCTGGTCGCGGGTCCCCGCCGGCAAGCGCACCTCCACGTACCAGAATCCGGACTACGTCGCCTCCGCCTCGGCGTTCGCCAAGGCCACCGAGACCGCGCTCGAGGCGGCCAACCCGACAAACCCGGGCATCCAGCCGCGGCCCGCGCCGGGCATCCAGTTCGTCGGCATCCCCGAGTTCACCGATCTGGGCACCCAGGTCTCGCAGCAGATCAGCTCCGCCATCGCGGGCCAGACCAGCGTGAAGAGCGCCTTGTCCGCGAGCCAGAAGCTCGCCGAGAAGGTCGCCGACAAGTACGCGGGCAACTGACCGCCACCGCCCCACCCGACGGTTCCCGGCCGCCCCCGGCCCCCCGCACGACGGGGCCGGGCGGCGGGCCCGGGGCGCGAAGCGGAGAGAGACGACTGACACCATGAGCACCCCATCCCTCACCAGACGCATCCGCGCGCCGCAGACCGAGCAACAGCCGACGCCGCCCGCCGCGCGCCGGTCCCCCGGCGCCTGGGTCCGACGGGCCCCGCTGCTGCCGGCCCTGGTCTTCATGATCGTGGTCACCCAACTGCCGTTCGTCGGCACCCTGGTGATCTCGTTCATGCGGTGGAACGCCCTCGACCCCGGCGACCGCGGTTTCGCCGGCCTCCAGAACTACAAGGAAGAGTTCACCGACCCGCAACTGCGCCACGCCCTGACCACCACGGTCGTACTGACCGTCTCCGTGGTCCTGGTCAGCCTGCTGCTCGGCCTCGGCCTCGCGCTGCTGCTCGACCGGAAGTTCCTCGGCCGGGGCATCGTGCGCACCATGCTCATCACGCCGTTCCTGGTGGTACCGGTGGCGTCCGCGCTGCTGTGGAAGCACGCGCTGTACAACGCGTCGTACGGCCTGATCAACGGCTCGCTCAACTGGCTGTGGAAGCTGTTCGGCAGCGACAACGCGCCGCAGCCGGACTGGCTGTCCACCCACCCGCTGCTGGCCGTCGAGGCGTCGCTGGTGTGGCAGTGGACGCCGTTCATGATGCTGATCCTGCTCGCCGGGCTCCAGAGCCGGCCGATGGACATCGCCGAGGCGGCGCGGGTGGACGGCGCGGGCACCTGGCAGATCTTCCGCTATCTGACCTTCCCGTACCTGCGCCGCTATCTCGAACTGGCGGCCCTGCTCGGGTCGGTGTACGTGGTGCAGAACTTCGACGCCGTGTTCACCATCACCTCCGGCGGTCTCGGCACCGCCAACCTCCCCTACACCGTATACACGACCTTCTACCAGGCGCACGACTACGGGCAGGCGTCCGCCGCGGGCGTCATCGTGGTCATCCTGTCGATCATCGTGGCCACCTTCGCGCTGCGCACCGTCTCGTCGCTGTTCCGAGAGGAGACCCGGTGATGGCTACCGTCTCCGTGACCACCGCCCGCCGCCGTACGGCGCCCGCCGCCCGCAAGGAGCGGCGCAACCGCTCACTGCTCGGCCTGCTGGCCTGGCTGTGCGGGATCGTCTTCTTCCTGCCCTTCGCGTGGATGGTGCTCACCTCCTTCCACAGCGAGCAGGACGCGGCGACCAACCCGCCGAAGCTCGGGGCGTCGCTGACGCTCCACGGCTACCGGGAGTTCTTCGGCTCCGGTACCGGCGTCAGCCCGTGGCCGCCGCTGGTCAACTCCCTGACAGCGGCGGCGGTTTCCACCGCCCTCGTCCTGGTGTTGTCCTTCCCCGCGGCCTACGCGCTGTCGATCAAGCCGGTGCGCAAGTGGACCGACGTGATGTTCTTCTTCCTGTCGACCAAGATGCTGCCCGCCGTCGCGGGTCTGCTGCCGGTCTATCTGATCGCGAAGAACGCGGGTCTGCTGGACAACATCTGGCTGCTGATCCTGCTCTACACCTCGATGAATCTGCCGATCGCGGTGTGGATGATGCGCTCCTTCCTCGCCGAGGTCCCGGTGGAGATCCTGGAGGCCGCCTCGATCGACGGCGCGGGCCTGCCGACCATCCTGGTACGGATCATCGCCCCGGTCGTCACCCCGGGGATCGCCGCGACCGCGCTGATCTCGTTCATCTTCAGTTGGAACGAACTGCTCTTCGCGCGGGTGCTGACCGGAGTGGTGGCCGGCACCGCGCCGGTGTTCCTCACCGGATTCGTCACCAGCCAGGGCCTGTTCCTCGCCAAGGTGTGCGCCGCCGCCGTCTGTATATCCCTGCCGGTACTGGCCGCCGGATTCGCCGCCCAGGACAAGCTCGTCCAGGGCCTCTCTCTTGGAGCCGTCAAGTGAAAGCAGCCGTCATCAGCTCCCCCGGTGTCGTCGGCATCGAGATCGTCGACGACCCGGCGCCCGGCCCCCGGGACGTCGTGGTCCAGGTCGCGGCCTGCGGTCTGTGCGGCACCGATCTGCACATCCTCCAGGGCGAGTTCGCCCCGACCCTGCCGATCGTGCCGGGGCACGAGTTCGCCGGTGAGATCGTCGCCGTGGGCTCCGAGGTCCGTGAGCTGACCGTAGGCGATCAGGTGGCGGTGGACCCGTCGCTGTACTGCCACGAGTGCCACTACTGCCGGATCGGGCGGAGCAATCTGTGCGAGCGGTGGAACGCGATCGGCGTGACCGTCCCCGGCGGCGCCGCCGAATTCGCCGTCGCCCCGGTCGCCAACTGCGTCAAACTCCCCGAGCACATACGGACGGTGGACGCGGCGCTGATCGAACCGCTGTCCTGCGCCGTACGCGGCTACGACATTCTGCGCAGCCAACTGGCCAGCCACGTACTGATCTACGGCTCCGGCACCATGGGCCTGATGATGCTGGAGCTGGCCAAGCGGACCGGCGCCGCGACCGTCGACGTCGTCGACATCAACGAGGAGCGGCTGACCACGGCCACGGCGCTGGGCTGTTCGCAGGTGGCGACCAACGCGGACGAGATCGCCCGCCCGCGCGGCTGGGACGTCGTGATCGACGCGACCGGCAACGCGCAGGCCATCCAGGACGCGCTGGACCGGGTCGGCAAGGGCGGCACCTTCCTCCAGTTCGGCGTGGCCGACTACGCCGCGCGCGCGACGATCGAGCCGTACCGCATCTACAACCAGGAGATCACGATCACCGGCTCGATGGCCGTCCTGCACAGCTACGAGCGGGCCGCCGAGCTGTTCGCGGGCGGGGTGCTCGACCCGGAGGTCTTCATCAGCGACCGGCTGCCGCTGGTCGACTACGCGTCGGCGCTCGAGCGGTTCAAGGCCGGCAAGGGCCGGAAGATCCAGGTGGTGCCCTGAGCCCTGCGGGCGCCGCGGCCGTGTCCGCCGGGGTAGCCGATTGTGACCCGGCCGCGGATTTCGACAGGATGGGGCCATGACCGAGATCCGCACGCCCCGCCTGGTCCTGCGCCGCTGGCGCGAGGACGACATCGCGCCGATGGCCGAGATCAACGCCGACCCGGAGGTCATGCGCTACATCGGCGACGGGCTGCCCCGCGACCTGGAGCAGACCGCGGAGTCCATCGAGCGGTGGGAGGAGGAGTGGGACGACGAGGGCTTCGGCCTCTTCGCCGTCGAACTCCTCGCCTCCGGTGAACTGGCCGGGTTCACGGGGCTGTCCGTGCCCACGTTCCTGCCCGAGGTACTGCCCGCGGTGGAGATCGGCTGGCGGCTCGGCCGCCAGTTCTGGGGGCAGGGTTACGCGTCGGAGGCCGCTCACGCCACCTTGGAGTTCGCCCTCCAGGACCGCGGCCTCGACCGCGTGATCAGCATCGCGCAGCTCGGCAACGACGCCTCCGAGAACGTGATGCGCAAGCTCGGCATGGTGCCGGACCGCACGACGACCCACCCGGTGTCCGGCCGCCCGGTGCGGGTGCACGCGATCGACCTGACCGAATACCGGGCCTGAGCCGCGGAGGGCCGGGCCCGGATCGGTCGGCCGGTCCGTCGGCCAGGTCGGCCCGCCGGTCGGTCAGTCGGCCCGCCGACCTGTCGACCTGTCGGTCTGTCGGTCTGTCGGTCTGTCGGGGAGCGACGCTGATCACATGGACACGTCACAGGCTTTTCACTAAGGTTTGCCTTGCCTAAGGCAAGCCTTGTGTTTTTCCCTGCCTGCGCACCCGTCGTCGTCTTCGCCCCTTTCCCGCCCGTGGAGTTGTTGACCCATGCCTGCCGTGCCCAGAGCCTCCGCTGTCGCCCTGCTCTCCCTGGTCGTCCTCGGCACGGCCGCCGCCACCGGCTGCGCGAAGAAGAACGACGCCTCGTCCGACGGCGCGATACGGGTGGACGCGGCCGACAGCTCCTGCAAGGTCTCGCGCACGGAGTTCCCCGCCGGTTCCGTCAGCCTGGATGTGCACAACAAGGGCTCCAAGGTCACCGAGGTCTACGTCTACGCGCCGGGCGACCGCATCGTCACCGAGCGGGAGAACATCGGCCCCGGCACCAGCGCCACCATCACCGCGCAGATCAAGGCGGGCACGTACGAGGTGGCCTGCAAGCCGGGCATGAAGGGCGACGGCATCCGGCAGAAGATCACCGTGACGGGCGCCAACGCGCCCAAGCCCGGTGACCCGCGGCTCGACGAGGCCGTCGCCTCGTACCGCGAGTACGCGCAGGAGCAGGCCGACCTGACGATCCCGCTGGTGCAGAAGTTCGCCGACGCGGTCAAGGCCGGTGACGTGGCCGCGGCCAAGGCCGCCTTCGCCCCGTCGCGGGTCGGCTGGGAGCGCACCGAGCCGGTCGCCGAGAGCTTCGGTGACATCGACCCGAAGACCGACACCCGCGAGGACGGTCTGGAGGACGGCCAGAAGTGGACCGGCTGGCACCGGCTGGAGAAGGCGCTGTGGGCCGACGGCAAGCTGACGCCCGAGGACAGCACCCTCGCCGACAAGCTGGTGGCCGACCTCAAGGACTGGCAGAAGCGGGTCGGCACCGCCGACATCACGCCCACCAGCATGGCCAACGGCGCCAAGGAGCTGCTGGACGAGGTCGCCACCGGCAAGGTCACCGGTGAGGAGGACCGCTACAGCCACACCGACCTGTCCGACTTCGACGCGAACGTGGCGGGCGCCCGCAAGGCGTACGAGCTGCTGAAGCCGGTCGCCGCCGAGAAGGACCCGGCGCTGTCCAAGACCCTGGACACCGAATTCGCCGACATCCAGACGCTGCTGGACAAGTACCGGCAGGGCGACGGCTTCGTCTCGTACGACAAGGTCACCGAGAAGGAGCGCAAGGCGTTCTCCGACGCGGTCAACTCGCTCGCCGAGCCGCTGTCCAAGCTCGCCGCGGCTGTCGCACCCGCCAAGTAACCCTCGGCGTCCGGCTGGCCGGGCGCCCGAAACCGCAGCTCACCGAGCCGTGGCACTCCCGCACAGGGAGGGTCACGGCTGCGGTACGCACGACGCAGGACCGATAGAAGGGCCACCGCTCATGGACGAAGCAGCCGGTACCGGCGGCACCGAGTCCACCCCCGCAGACCCCCAGGGCACCGAGCCCGCCTCGACCTCCCCGCAGGGCACGACCGTGGACACGGATACCGACACGAGCACGAGCACCGACACATCCGCGGACGACCGTACCCACCGGGCGCTCAGCCGCCGCGCGGTCATGGGCTGGGCCGGTGCCGGACTCGCCCTCGGCGCGGCGGGCGGCGGCTCGGTCGCCGCGGCGGTGACCAGCGGTACGAACGGCGGCTCCGCGTCCTCCGACGGCTCCGTCCCCTTCTACGGTGAGCACCAGGCGGGTATCGCCACCCCCGTCCAGGACCGGCTGCACTTCGCGGCGTTCGACGTCCTCACCGACGACAAGGCGGAGCTGGCCGCGCTGCTCAAGGAGTGGACGAGCGCCGCCGCCGCGATGACGGCGGGACGCGAGGTCGGCACGGGCGCGGTGGACGGGCCGGCCGAGGCGCCGCCGGACGACACCGGTGAGGCGCTGGGCCTGCCCGCCTCCCGGCTGACCCTCACGGTCGGCTTCGGCCCGAGTCTGTTCGAGCAGGTCGCCGAAGACGGCACGCGCACCGACCGGTTCGGCCTGCGTGCCCGGCGCCCGGCGGCGCTGATCGACCTGCCGCACTTCCCCGGCGACAATCTCGACCCGGCCCGCAGCGGCGGCGACCTGTGCGTCCAGGCGTGCGCGGACGATCCGCAGGTCGCGGTGCACGCGATCCGCAATCTCGCCAGGATCGGCATGGGCAAGGTGTCGGTGCGCTGGTCGCAGCTCGGCTTCGGCAAGACGTCCTCGACGACGCCGGACGCGCAGACGCCGCGCAATCTGATGGGCTTCAAGGACGGCACGCACAATGTGTCGGGCACCGACACATCGACGCTGGACGGCCATGTGTGGGCGGGCCCGGGGGACGGTCCCGACTGGATGACCGGCGGCTCGTACCTGGTCGCGCGCCGGATCCGTATGCACATCGAGACCTGGGACCGCGAGGGCCTCCAGGCGCAGGAGGACGTGTTCGGCCGCACCAAGGGCGAGGGCGCGCCGTACGGCAAGCAGCGCGAGCGCGACACGCCCGACCTCGGGCTGATGCCGAAGGACGCGCACGTACGCCTGGCCCATCCGGACAGCAACGCCGGGCAGATGATCCTGCGCCGCGGCTTCTCCTTCACCGACGGCTCTGACGGTCTGGGGCGGCTGGACGCGGGGCTGTTCTTCCTCGCGTACCAGCGCGACACGCGTAAGGCGTTCGTCCCGTTGCAGCGGCGGCTCGCCGCGAGCGACGCGCTCAACGAGTACATCCAGCACGTCGGTTCCGCGCACTTCGCCTGCCCGCCCGGCGTCCGAAAATCCGGCGAGTGGTGGGGGCAGTCCCTGCTCGGCTGACGTCCCCCATCCCCCGACCAGCGTCCCACCCGTCCCGGCCCCTGGAGTACCGCCGTGTTCGCCAACTATCTGATCGGCCTGCGAGAGGGCCTGGAAGCCAGCCTGATCGTCTGCATCCTGATCGCCTACCTGGTCAAGTCGGAGCGGCGCGAGAGCCTGCCGCCGGTCTGGACCGGCATCGGCGCCGCCGTGCTGCTGAGCTTCGGCTTCGGCGCGCTGCTCCAGTTCGGTTCGTCGGAGCTGACCTTCAAGGCCCAGGAGGCGCTGGGCGGTTCGCTGTCCATCATCGCGGTCGCGCTGGTCACCTGGATGGTGTTCTGGATGCGCCGCACCGCGCGGCACCTGAAGGCCGAGCTGCACGGCAAGCTGGACGCCGCGCTCGCGATGGGCACCACCGCGCTGGTCGTCACGGCCTTCCTGTCGGTCGGCCGCGAGGGCCTGGAGACGGCGCTGTTCGTGTGGACGGCCGTGCAGTCGAGCGACGACGGCGTACGTCCGCTGATCGGCGCGATGCTCGGTCTGGCCACCGCCGTGATCCTGGGCTGGCTGTTCTACCGGGGCGCGGTGCGGATCAATCTGGCGAAGTTCTTCACCTGGACCGGTGCCATGCTGGTCGTGGTCGCGGCCGGTGTGCTCGCGTACGGTCTGCACGACCTCCAGGAGGCGGGCTGGATCGGCGGCCTGGGCAGCCTGGCCTTCGACATCAGCTCCACGATCCCGCCGGACAGCTGGTACGGCACCCTGCTCAAGGGCGTCTTCAACTTCCAGCCGGATCCTACGGTGCTCCAGGTCTGCGCCTGGGGCGTCTACCTCGCGCCCACGCTGTACTTCTTCTTCCGCCGCTCCGGCGGTCGCCCCGCCCCCGCCGCGCGGGTCTCCCCCGAGCCGTCGCAACCGGAGACCGCGCGCTGACCTGAGGCCCCGGCCTGCTCCGGGACCGCGTGCGGTCCCGTGGCCGGGGCCCGCGCACGGCCGACGGACGTCACCGGTGGCCGCGGATCGTGTGCGGGACGTAAGGCGCTTCGAGACGGGCGATCTCGTCGTCGGTGAGGGTCACCTCGACCGCGCCGACGGCGTCGTCCACGTGGGCGAGCTTGGTGGCGCCGACGATGGGCGCGGTCACGGCCGGTCGGCTGAGGAGCCAGGCGAGCGCGATCCGGGCCATGGGCACGCCGCGTTCGTCCGCGACGGTGCGGACGGCGTCGACCACGTCGAAGTCGGCCTCGGTGTACAGCTCGTCGGCGTAGGCGTCGCTCCCGGAGCGTACGGTCCTGCGCTCGCCGTCCCTGCCGCGTGATCCGGCGAGCAGGCCGCGGGCCAATGGGCTCCAGGGGATGGCGCCGACGCCCTGTTCCCGGCAGAGCGGGATCATCTCCCGCTCCTCCTCGCGGTAGACGAGGTTGTAGTGGTTCTGCATCGACACGAAGCGCGGCTGTCCCGCCGCCTTCGCCGTGTACTGGGCGGTGGCGAACTGGTACGCGAACATGCTGGACGCGCCGATGTAGCGGGCCTTGCCGGAGCGGACGACGTCGGCGAGCGCCTCCATCGTCTCCTCGATGGGGGTCTCGTAGTCCCAGCGGTGGATCTGGTAGAGGTCCACGTGGTCGGTGCCGAGCCGGCGCAGTGAGGCGTCGATGCCCGCCAGGATGTGCTTGCGGGACAGCCCTCCGTCGTTGGGGCCCGGTCCCATCGGCAGGCAGACCTTGGTGGCGAGCACGTAGTCGTCGCGGTGGGCGAAGAGCTTGCTCAGCAGCCGTCCGGTGATCTCCTCGCTGCGGCCGAGCGAGTACATGTCGGCGGTGTCGAAGAACGTCACACCGCCCTCGACGGCCCGCCGGACCAGGGGTTCGGATGCTTCCTCGTCGAGCATCCACGCCCGGTTGCCCGGGTCGCCGTAGCTCATCATCCCCAGGGCGATCCGTGACACCTTCAGGCCCGTCGTGCCCAGCCGGGTGTACTCCATACCGTCTCCTCGCGTCGTGGTCCCCATGTCCACCGGTACCCCGGCCGACCCGGGATCAATATTGCCGTTCCGGCAACAATGTTTGCCGCCCGGACGGCAGGTGTCCGATGCTCCGTGCTCGGAGGTGGTCATCATGACCGACAAGGTGAGCCGGAACGGAAACGGGCAGGCGGCGGCGCGTACGGAGGCGGCCGGGGAGCGGCGCTTCGACGTCGTGGTGGTCGGCGGCGGGGCGGCCGGACTGAGCGCGGCCCTGACGCTGGGCCGGGCGCGCCGCTCGGTGCTGGTGATCGACGCGGGCGAGCCGCGCAACGCGCCGGCCGACGGCATCCACAACTATCTGGGCCGCGAGGGCGCGAAGCCCGCGGAACTGCTGGCCACCGGCCGGGAGGAGGTGGCCCGCTACGGTGGTGAGACCGTCGAGGGCCGGGCCGTCTCGGCCGCGCGGCTCGACGGCGGCGGTTTCCGTGTCGGGCTGGACGACGGCTCAGCGGTCCGCGCCGAGCGGCTGCTGCTGGCGACCGGTCTGGTGGACGGGCTGCCCGAGGTGCGGGGGCTGGCCGAGCGGTGGGGGCGCGAGGTGCTGCACTGCCCGTACTGCCACGGCTGGGAGGTGAGCGGGCAGGCGATCGGCGTGCTGGGCACCGGCCCGCTGGCGGTGCACCAGGCGCTGATGTGGCGGCAGTGGAGCCAGGACGTCACCCTCTTCGTGCACACCGCGCCCGAGCCGGACGACGAGCAGTACGAGCGGCTGGCCGCCCGCGGGATCGCCGTGGTCGAGGGCGAGGTGGCCGCCGTGGAGGTGACCGACGACCGGCTCACCGGTATGACTCTGGCCGGTGGCCGGGTGATCCCCTGCCAGGCGCTGGTGGTGTCCACCCGCCTGGACGCCAGGACGGATCTGCTGGCGGACCTCGGTCTGACCACGGTCGAGCAGGAGATCGGCGGGGTGCCGATCGGCACCCGGGTCGAGGCCGATCCGACGGGCGCCACCGCCGTGCCGGGCGTCTGGGTCGCGGGCAATGTGGCCTCACCTGTCGAGATCCTCATCGGCGGCGCCACGGCGGGTGTCAGGGCCGCCGCGGCGATCAACGCGGATCTGACCGAGCAGGAGACGCTGGCCGCGGTGGCCGCGCGCCGCGCTTCGGCGGGCGCCGCGCCGACCGCGTAGGGCGCGCGGCTCCGAGCGGTACGAGGACGGCACCGACCGGTACGGGAACGGCGCGCCGGCGCCGCCGCGCGGACGACGGGGACCCGCCCGTGAGGGCACGCTCCACGAAGATCACAAAACTCACGAAGGGAAAGGACAGGCCGATGACCGACAACACTCCGGCGACCGAGGAACTCCAGGGCGAGGAGTTCTGGAACGCCCGCTACTCCGGGAGCGAGCGGATCTGGAGCGGCGATCCCAATACGGTCCTGGTCCGCGAGGTGGCCGGGCTGTCGCCAGGCCGGGCGCTCGACCTGGGCTGCGGCGAGGGCGGCGACGCGATCTGGCTCGCCGGTCAGGGCTGGCGTGTCACCGCCACCGACATCTCGGGGGTCGCGCTCGACCGCGCGGCGCGGCACGCCGAGGAGGCGGGCGTCGGCGACCGGATCAACTGGCAGCGGCACGACCTCGGCGTGTCCTTCCCCGAGGGCGCGTTCGACCTCGTCTCGGCCCAATTCCTGCACACCCTGGGCGAGATGCCGCGCGAGGAGATCCTGCGGGCCGCGGCGGCGGCCGTCGCGCCCGGCGGCGTCCTGCTCGTCGTCGGCCACTCGGGCTTCCCCGCCTGGGAGAAGAACCCCCACCCCGAGGTGCGTCTGCCCTCGCCGCAGGAGGTGCTGGCCTGCCTCGAACTGCCGGATGGCGCGTGGGAGGTGCTGCTCTGCGCGGAGCACGAGCGGATCCAGAACGACCCCGACGGGCGCCCGACCACGCGTACCGACAACGCCGTGAAGGTCCGCAGGCTCTCTGTGTCCGGCTGACCCGGCGCACGACACGCCGGGCGGCACACGGACCCGGCGCACGACACGCGCGACGCGGGCGGGGTCGCGGACCTCGCGCCTCCCGCCCGCACGGCGTACGGCGACACGGGGGGTCTTCACCCCCTGGTCGGCATGGTGTCGGGTATCAGTGGGAACCTGTGCGGCATGACGGAGATCGGACTGCCCCATGGCGTACGAGCGTGCCTCTTCGACCTGGACGGCGTGCTGACGCCGACCGCGCTGGTGCACGCGGCCGCGTGGAAGGAGACCTTCGACGACTTCCTGCGGGACAGGGACGGCGACGGTTTCCGCCCCTTCGACGCGAAGGAGGACTACGACGCGTACGTGGACGGCCGTCCGCGCGCCGACGGCGTGCGCACCTTCCTCCACGCCCGCGGCATCGAACTGCCCGAGGGCGAGGACGGCGACCCACCGGACCGGCAGACCGTCAACGGCCTCGGCAACCGCAAGAACGACGTCGTGCTGGAGAAGATCCGCACCGAGGGCGTACGCCCCTACCCGGGCTCGGTGCGCTATCTGGAGGCGGTACGGGCGGCGGGCCTGCGCACGGCGGTGGTGTCGTCCAGCGCGAACTGCCGTGACGTGCTGGTCTCCGCGGGCATCGAGCACCTGCTGGACGTACGGGTGGACGGTGTTGTCGCCAAGGAACGGCATCTGCCGGGCAAGCCGCACCCGGACACCTTCCTGGCCGCGGCCGAGGAGCTGGGTTTTGACGCCGCCCGGGCGGCGGTCTTCGAGGACGCGCTGGTCGGCATGGACGCCGGGCGCTCCGGGCACTTCGGCTTCGTCGTCGGCGTGGACCGGGTCGGACAGACCGACGCACTGCGCGAGCACGGCGCCGACACCGTGGTGAAGGACCTCGCCGACCTGATCGGAGTGACCGCGTGATCACCGACCCCGCCTATGAGGTAGCTCCCTGGAGCCTGCGCGAGTCCGAGCTGAATCTGGACGTGCTGCCGCAGAGCGAGTCCGTCTTCGCAGTCTCCAACGGGCACATCGGCTGGCGCGGCAATCTCGACGAGGGCGAGCCGAACGGCCTGCCCGGCTCGTACCTCAACGGGCTGCACGAGACGCACCCGCTGCCGTACGCCGAAGCGGCCTACGGCGACCCGGAGTCCGGGCAGACCGTCATCAACGTCACCAACGGCAAGATCATCCGGCTGCTAGTGGACGACGAGCCGTTCGACCTGCGGTACGGCACCATCCGTTCGCACGAGCGTGAACTGGATCTGCGGGCCGGGGTGTTGCGCCGGGTGTGCGAGTGGGTCTCCCCCGCGGGCCGCGCGGTGCGGGTGCGTTCGACGCGCATGGTCTCCTTCACGCAGCGCGCGGTGGCCGCCGTCGCGTACGAGGTGGAGCCGCTGGACGGCAGCCTGCGGGTGGTCGTGCAGTCGGAGTTGGTGGCCAACGAGGAGGTGCCGCGCAGCGAGGGCGACCCGCGGCGGGCCGCCGCGCTGGAGAACCCGCTGGTGCCGGAGGAGAACTTCGCGTCCGGCACCCGGCTGCGGCTGGTGCACTCCACGGCCCGCAGCGGGCTGCGGCTGGCCGCCGCCGCCGATCACCGCGTGGACGGCCCCGAGGCGACCACGAAGGTCTCCTCGGAGTCCGACGACGACGTCAGCAGGCTCACCATCACCTCCGTTCTGGAGTCCGGGCAGCGGCTGCGGCTGGAGAAATTCGTCGCGTACGGCTGGTCGGCGACCCGGTCGCTGCCCGCGCTGCGCGACCAGGCGGACGCGGCGCTGGTCGGCGCCCGCGACACCGGGTGGGACGGTCTGCTGGAGCAGCAGCGCGCCTACCTGGACGACTTCTGGGACCGGGCGGACGTGGAGGTCGACGGCGACACCGAGATCCAGCAGGCGGTGCGCTTCGGGCTCTTCCACGTCCTACAGGCCGGTGCGCGGGCCGAGGAACGGGCGATCCCCGCCAAGGGTTTGACCGGCTCGGGCTACGACGGCCACACCTTCTGGGACGCCGAGACGGCCGTGTTGCCGGTGCTGACCTTCACCGCGCCGCGCGCGACCTCGGAGGTGCTGCGCTGGCGCCACAACACACTGCCGGCGGCTCAGGAGCGCGCCCATCAACTGGGCCTGGCCGGTGCCGCGTTCCCGTGGCGGACGATCAACGGTGCCGAGGCGTCGGGGTACTGGCCCGCGGGCACGGCGGCCTTCCACATCAACGCCGACATCGCCGACGCGGTGGTGCGCTATGTGACGACCACCGGCGACCGGGACTTCGAGGAGAACATCGGGCTCGAACTCCTCGCGGAAACGGCCCGGTTGTGGCGGTCCCTGGGTCATCACGACCACACTGGGGCCTTCCACATCGACGGCGTGACCGGGCCCGACGAGTACAGCGCGATCAGCGACGACAACGCGTACACCAACCTGATGGCGCAGGCGAATCTCGTCGCGGCGGCGGACGCCGCCGAGCGCCATCCGCGCCGGGCCGCCGAGTTGGGCGTCACCGACGAGGAGACCGCGGCCTGGCGGGACGCGGCGGCGGCGATGTCCCTGCCGTACAACGAGGAGCTGGGGGTCCACGAGCAGTCCAAGGGCTTCACCCGGCACCAGGTGTGGAACTTCGCCGAGACCGATCCGGCGCACTATCCGCTACTGCTCAACTACGCCTACTTCGACCTGTACCGCAAGCAGGTGGTCAAGCAGGCCGACCTGGTGCTGGCCATGTTCCTGCGCGGCGACGCCTTCGAACACGCCCAGAAGGTACGGAACTTCGCGTACTACGAGCCCCTGACCGTCCGCGACTCGTCGCTGTCGGCGTACTGCCAGTCGATCCTCGCCGCCGAGGTCGGCCATCTCCAACTGGCCTACGACTACCTCGGCGAGTCGGCGCTGATCGACCTCGGCGACCTGGAGAACAACTCGCGTGACGGCCTGCACATCGCGGCGCTCGCCGGTACGTGGACGGCGCTGGTGTCGGGACTCGGCGGGATGCGGCTCTTCGACGGCGACCCGATCCGCTTCGCGCCCCGGCTGCCCGACGCGCTCAGCCGGATCGCCTTCCGGCTGGCCTTCCGCGGGCGCCGGCTGCACGTCGAGGTCACCAGGAGCAAGGCCACGTACACCCTCGCGAAGGGCGAGCCGATCGAGGTCCTGCACTACGAGAAGTCCTTCATGCTGACCGCGGAGCACCCGGTCAGCCGCGACCTGCCGGAGATCGAGCACCGCCCGCAGCCCTCGCAGCCCCCGGGCCGGGCGCCGCGCCGCCGCAATCAGCGGCCCGGCTAGGACGTGTCCCGCGGGGAACGCAGTGGGGTGCGGGCGCCGGCCCCCCGCCCGGCCCCCCCCCGGGGGTGGTGGGCCGGGGGGGGGGGGGGGCCGGGGGGGGGCGGCCCGGGGGGGCCGCCGGGCCCCCGGGGGGGGGCCGCCGCCCCACAATCGGGCGGCCGGGCTGGGGGGGTCCCGGGGGGCACCGGTGGGGGGGCGGCCGGCCCCCCGGGGCCCGCACCCCACTCGGTTGTTCTCTCACGGGCGGTGGTGCGGGAACGGGTGTGCCCGTCAGTGCTCGCGCGCTGTCAGCGAGGGCGCTGTCAGCGTCGGGCGAGCAGGCGCACGCCGTCGCCGGTCGGCTTGTACGGCAGACCGTAGTGCTGGAAGATCGCCTCCTCGTCCTCGACGGGCAGGACGTCGTCCGTGCCGATCGAGGGGGCCGACTTCACCAATGCCTTGTCGTACGGGACCTTCACCCATCCGGGGCCCACGATCACGTCCGTGACGGGCGTGAAGGTGAGCCGGTGCCTGGTGGGCAGGCCGATCTGGACCGTGACCATCAGCGGCTCGTCGGTGCCGGTGTCCACATACACCGCTTCGAGGGAGCCGATCTTGTGTCCCTCTGAGTCGACCACGTCGTGGTCGCGCCATTCGCGGAGATCAGCGGGCTTGATCATGACGAGTCCTCCTGGTGACGTGCCGTACCCGTTCACTTTGCTTGTGCCCCGGTCCACGCGCCACACGCACGTGGCAGTCGGGTCAATCCGTGCTCACCTCCGAGCGGTCGCCGCCCCACAGCGTGTGGAAAGAGCCCGCCCGGTCGGTGCGCCGGTAGGTGTGCGCGCCGAAGAAGTCGCGCTGACCCTGCGTGAGCGCCGCGGGCAGCCGCTCGGCGCGCAGCGCGTCGTAGTACGCCAGCGCCGCGGAGAAACCGGGCGTGGGCACGCCGTGGCCCACCGCCGTCGCCACGACCGACCGCCAGTCGTCCTGCGCCGCGCCGATCTCCTCGGCGAACTGCTTGTCGGACAGCAGGCTCGGCAGGTCGGGGCGGCTGTCGTACGCCTCCTTGATCCGGTCGAGGAAGGCGGCCCTGATGATGCAGCCGCCGCGCCAGATCGACGCGACCGCGCCCAGGTCGATGTCCCAGTCGTAGGTCTGACTGCCCGCCTGGATCTGGTGGAAGCCCTGGGTGTACGAGACGATCTTGGACGCGTACAGCGCCTGCTCCACGCGGTCGGCGAAGGCGGCGGCCTCGGCCTCGCCGAGTACCGAACCCGAGGGGCCCGGCAGGTCGCGGGAGGCGGCCCGCAGTTCGCCGTGGCCCGACAGGGAGCGGGCGAAGACCGCCTCGGCGATGCCGGAGACGGGGACGCCCAGGTCGAGGGCGATCTGCACGGTCCAGCGGCCGGTGCCCTTCTGCTCCGCCTGGTCGGCGACGACGTCCACGAAGGGCTTGCCGGTGGCCGCGTCGGTGTGCGCGAGCACCTGCGCGGTGATCTCGATCAGGTACGAGTCCAGGCGCCCGGTGTTCCAGGTCTTGAAGGTCTCGGCGATCTGCTCGGGCGAGTAACCGGCGACCTCGCGCAGCAGGTGGTACGCCTCGGCGATGAGCTGCATGTCGGCGTACTCGATGCCGTTGTGCACCATCTTCACGAAGTGACCGGCGCCGTCGGGGCCGATGTGCGTCGTGCAGGGCGTGCCGTCCTCGGCCTTGGCGGCGATCCGCTCCAGCAGCGGGCCGAGCGACTCGTAGGACTCGGCGGACCCGCCGGGCATGATCGACGGGCCGTTGAGCGCGCCCTCCTCGCCGCCGGAGATGCCGGTGCCGACGAAGTGGATGCCCTGCTCGCGCAGTTCCTTCTCGCGGCGGCGGGTGTCGGCGAAGTGCGCGTTGCCGCCGTCGATGATCACGTCGCCTGGCTCCAGCAGCGGCGCGAATTCCTGGATCACCGCGTCGGTGGCCTCACCGGCCTTGACCATGATGACCAGCCGCCGCGGCCGTTCCAGGGCCGCGACGAACTCCTGCGCGGACTGCGCGGCGATGAAGGTGCCCTCGCCGCCGAACTGCTCCACCAGGGCGTTCGTCTTGGCGGTGGTGCGGTTGTGCAAGGCCACGGTGAAGCCGTGGCGGGCGAAGTTCCGGGCGAGATTGCTGCCCATCACTGCCAGTCCGGTGACGCCGATGTCCGCCGATCCGCTCATGCGATGTCTCCACACTTGTTGGTGTGCGTCTGCGTACGTCTTCCTGCCGTGCAACGGTGGCGGGGGCCGTGCGCTTCCCGTGGCCCCACTGTCGAGCCTGCCTCTTCCGGCGGCCGACAGCCACCCGTGCGGACCGCTCCGGCCGGGCCGGACCGCTCCGGCTGCCCGATGATGGCAGGAGCGGGCCGTACGGAGAGGAGCCGTCGTGGCGGACGCGAACAGCAACGCGAAGACGGGCGCGGGCTCGGGCTCGGGCGACGACAAGAACGCGGGCCAGGGCGCCGACCGGAGTACGGGCCAGGAGCGGGACCGGCTGGCGAAGTACCGCGGCATGCGGCGCTTCGACCGCACCGACGAGCCCGAGGGCGGTACGGCGGCCCCCGGCGACGACCCGTCCTTCGTCGTGCAGATCCATGACGCGACCCGGATGCACTTCGACTTCCGGCTGGAGGTCGACGGGGTGCTGAAGTCCTGGGCGGTGCCGAGAGGGCCGTCCACCGACCCGCGCGACAAACGGCTCGCGGTGCCCACCGAGGACCACCCGCTGGAGTACCGGGAGTACGAGGGCGTGATCCCCGGCGGCCAGTACGGCGCGGGGCCCGTCATCGTCTGGGATCACGGCACCTACCACCCGCTGACGGACGGCGGCCCCGAGGCGTTCGCGCGGGCCCTGGAGCGCGGCCACGCCTCCTTCGAACTGCGCGGTACGAAACTGCTCGGCGCGTACGCGCTGACCCGTATCCACCAGGCCGCCGACGGCGGTCAGGGGGACGCGGCGGACCCGGCGTGGCTGCTGGTCAAGAAGAAGGACGCGCACAGCACGCCGGGCCGCGGGACCACTCCGGATCCGCGCAGGGCCCGCTCGGTCCTGACCGGCCGCACCCTCGCGGCGGTCGAGCGCGAGGAGCCGCCGGAAGGGTCCGCCGGATCAGGGCCCGCCGGATCGGACCACGCGTGAGGACGGCCGCCGCGCGGACTACGGCTGGGTGAGGCGTTCCATCAGGGCCAGCGCCTCGATGACCGTCTCGCGCTCTCGCGGCGTGTAGCGGTCCTGGAAGGCGCGGGCAAGCCACTCCTCGCGGGCCGCGCGGTTGCCCTGGACCCGCTCGCGGCCCGCGGCGGTGAGCACGATCAACTGCCTGCGGCCGTCGCGGGGATCGGGGTGGCGCTCGATGAACCCGTGCTGTTCGAGCGCCCCGAGCGCGACGGCCATCGACTGCGGGCGGACCCCCTCCGCGGCGGCCAGCGCGCTGGCGGTGGACTCCTCGCCCTTGCCCAGCCTGCTGAGCACCGAGGTCTGGGAGGGGGTCAGGTCCTGTGTGTCGGCGATCTCCCGCAGCCTGCGCAGCAGGCGGCTGACCGTCACCCGCAGGTCGTGGGCCGCTTGGACCGCGGTCTGCGAGATGTCCTCGGTGCTCTCTTCCATACCCCTACCGTAAAGAGACCGGTGGCCGGGCGCGGCACGGGAGTCCGTACCGCGGGGAAGTCCCCGCTCTCAGGTCCGGGCGGGGGGCGACCAGATGTACGGCGTCGTGGTCGTCACCGCGTGGAAGCCGAGGCGCCGCAGGATCGGCGCGCTGTCGTCCGAGGCGTCGACCTGGAGGTAGCGGATGCCCCGGGCGGCGGCGACATGGGCGCGGGCGGCGACCAGCGCGCGGTAGATGCCCCGGCCGCGCCACGCCTCCAGTGTCGAGCCGCCCCAGAGCCCGGCGAAGTCGGTGCCGGTCCTGACCACCAGCCAGGCCGCCGAGACGACCAGGCCGTCGGCCTCCGCGACCAGGACGACGACCTCGGTGGGCGCGGCGGCGATCCGGCCGGCCAGATCGTCGGCCAGCCACCCCCAGTCCTGGCCCCACACGGCGGACTCCATGGCGGCGATCCGCCGCAGGTCGGCGTCGGCGGTGACCTGGCGCAGGACGACGCCGTCCGGCAGTACGGGGTCGGCCGTCATCTCCTCGGCCCGCCCGATCACGACGGTCTCCCGCTCCTCGGGCACGAAGCCGGCCGCGAGCAGCCGCTCGGGCAGGGCGGCGGGCCGGTCGTGCGCGCGGGTCTTCCACTCCACGGCCTCGCCGCGCGCCGCGAAGAAGTCGCGCTGGCGGGCGATCAGCCGGTCGAGCTCCGCGCCCTCCACCCCGAGGTCGGGCGGTGTGCTCACGAAGCCGCGGTACTGCCCGCTGAGCCGCAGGACCGGTCCGTCCCGCTCGCACCTGACCCCGGCGGGGAGGTTCGGCGGGGCGCCGCGCATCTGCTCGTCATAGGCCGCGAGCAGGCCGTCACTGTTCGTCATACGAGCCAACGCTACGAAGGCCCGCAAGTGGTTTTCGCGGGCCCCGTACGGCGCCCGCGATGAGTTTGCGGTCCGCGGGCGGTCTACCGGGGCATGACCACTACCGGATACGTACCGCCCCGGATCGTCGACCGCGCCGCTCGCCCGTACGCGGCCGTCCGGGCCCTTGTCACCATGGAATCGGTCGACACCATCGCCCACCGCATCCCCGAAGTCATCGGGCGGCTGTCCGCGCTCGGCGTGGAGCCCGCCGGGCCGCCCTTCCTCAAGTACAACGTCATCGACATGGCGAGGCAGCTCGAGATCGAGGCGGGGGTGCCCGTCGCGGGGGCGGTGGTGCACGACGGCGATCTGTTCTCCGGCGTGCTGCCCGCGGGCCGCTTCGTGACGTACACGCACCTCGGCAGCCCCGCCGGGCTCGTCGGCGCCACGGCGCTGCTGCTCGACTGGGCGTTGGCGGCGGGGCTGCGCTGGGACATGAGACCGACCGCCGAGGGCGACCGGTGGGGCTGCCGGATGGAGAGCTACCGCACCGATCCGCGCTCGCAGCCCGACACCGCGAAGTGGGAGACGGACCTGGAGTTCCGGCTGGCCGACTGAGGCCGCGCGGGCCTATCGCGGCTCGCCCGGATAGGTGCCGAAGTACCAGTGGTTGCCCTCGATGTCGCGGGCCGCGAAGTCGCGGGAGCCGTAGTCCGTCTCGAACAGCTCCGTGGTGATCTCGGCGCCCGCGGCCTTGGCGCGCGCGTGCAGCGCGTCGGGGTCGGCGGTGACGACGTAGGCGCCGAAGGAGCCGGGGGGACGCTTGGCCCAGGTGCCGTCCGGGTCCTCACGGACCGAGCCGAGCATGATGCCGCCGCCTTCCGGCCAGGCCAGTTCCGCGTGCGCGACGGTGTCGCCCTCGCCGTAGACCGCGGTTTCCTCGAAGCCGAACGCGTCCACGAGGAAGCGGATCAGCCCGCGGGCGTCGCGGGCGCGCAGGGTGGGCCAGACCTGGGGCGGCGGTGCGGTCTTCGCTCGCGCGGAACCGCCGTCGCTCGCGCCCTGCGCCGGGTTGTCGCCAGTGCTCTCGGTCATGGGGATCGGACCTCCTCAGTGCTGCCGGTGTGCTGTCGCGTCCAGCCTCACTCGGGCGGGTGGTGCCCGGATTGGATGTTTCGGCGCTCCTCGGCCAGCCACAGTGTCGGCGGGCAGCCCGCCAGGGCCCGGAATTCGCGGTCCATGTGCGCCTGGTCGAAGTAGCCGCGGTCGACGGCGATCCTGGCCAGCCGCCCCTCGGCGGCGCCGTAGGAGGCCAGGCCCCGGCGGGTCCGGTCGAAGCGGATCACCCGTGCGGCGGCCTTCGGGCTGAGCCCCACCTCCGCCGCGAAGCGGTCCCGCAGCCGCCGGTCGCTCCAGCCGACCTCGGCCGCCAGCCGCGCCACGCCGATCGTGCCGCCGGTGGCCGCGAGCAGCCGCCACGCGTGCCGTACCTCCGGATGGAGCCGTACGCCCGCGCGCGGGTCGGCGCGCGCCCGGTCCAGCAGCCAGGCGTCGACGACGGCGAAGCGGCCCGCCCAGTCCGGGGCGGCCCGCAGCCGGTCGAGGACGTCGGCGACCGACGGTCCGAGCACGTCCTGCGCGGCGAGATCCGCTCCGGCCAGCGCGCCCGCGGGCAGCCCGAGCAGGACGCGGGCGCCCAGCGGGTCGAGGGCGATCTGCACGCCGGACTGGCGGCCGGGCACGCTGATCAGCGCGGGTGTGGTGTGCAGACCGCCGACGAGCGCCGAGAAATCGCCGGGCGGTTCCGCCGGATCGGGGTGGGCGGCGACGGTGAGCGGTTCGTCGAGCGTGAGAATCAGCGTCAGGTACGGGGACGGCAGCCCCCGGTGCCTGGTCGGTGGCACGCCGCGCTGCCGGTAGCCGGAGTACCAGCCGACCAGACCGCGCAGGGCGGGCGCGGGCCTGCCGCGTACCGCCTCGTCCACGACGCCCGTGCCGGTGACCGGCTCCGTACCCGTACCCGTGCTCACGCTCTCCGTCCTCCCGGCGGACGCGGCGGCCCGCCGTATGCGACGGCCCGCCGTGTACGGCGACCGTAACGTCCGGCGACCGCCGCCGTCAGCCGCCCGCGACCATCCCCCTGGTGTGCTCCAGGATCTCCTCACGCGTCAGATACGTGTCGGTGTACTCGAAGTCGCGCAGGGTGCCGGCGCTGCGGGACTGGAAGTTGGTGCGGACGAAGTCGTCGCCCGCCACCGCGTTGAGCAGCCAGTTGGTCATGACGCGGGTCTTGGCGACGTTGGTGCGCAGCGCCGACCAGTGGTAGCCGCGGGCGACCGCCTGGGCGGGCAGGCCGCGCAGCTCGATGCCGAGCGGCTTGGAGACCGCGTCCTTGCCGCCGAGGTCGACCACCAGGCCGAGGTCCTTGTGCGCGTACGGCGTGAGCGGCCGGTGGCGCAGGGTGGCCAGGATGTTGTCGGCCATCGTGCGGCCCTGCCGCATGGCGTGCTGCGCGGTGGGCGGGCAGATCGCGCCGTCCTCGCCCTTCGTGACATCGGGCAGCGCGCCCGCGTCGCCCAGCGCGAAGACGCCGTCGAGCCCCGGCACGGTCATCTCGGGGGTGACCGCGAGCCTGCCGCGTACCGTCTCGGCGTCGAGCGTGGCGACCAGCGGGCTCGCGGCGACGCCCGCGGTCCAGATCAGGGTGCGGCAGGGCAGCACCCGGCCGTCGGTGAAGGTGACCTCCTCGGGGCCCGCCTTCGCGATCGACACTCCGAGCGAGACCTCGATGCCGCGCTTGCCGAGGATCTCCAGCGCGCTCTTGCCCAGCTTGTCGCCCAGTTCCGGCATCAGCTTCGGGGCGATGTCGATCAGGTGCCACTTGATCTGCTTCGGGTCGAGGCGCGGGTAGCGCTTGGCCGCGTTGCTGGTCAGCCGCTGGAGGCAGGCGGCGGTCTCGGTGCCCGCGTAGCCGCCGCCGACCACCACGAACTGGAGCCGGGAGGCCCGCTCGGCCTCGTCCTGGCTGGCGTCCGCGAGGTCGAGCTGCGCTATGACGTGGTCGCGGATGTACGCGGCCTCGGCGAGCGTCTTCATGCCGCGCGCGTTGTCCAGCAGTCCTGGGATGTCGAAGGTGCGGGTGACACTGCCGGGCGCCAGCACGATGTAGTCGTACGGCTCGTTCAGCAGCTCGCCCGTTATCTTGCGGATCACGCAGACCTTGGCCTTGGTGTCCACTCCCACGGCTCCGCCGGGGATGATCCGGGTGCGGTGCCTGCTGCTGCGGCGCAGCGACACCGCGATGGACTGCGGGGTCAGCACCCCGGAGGCCACCTGGGGGAGCAACGGCAGGTAGAGCTGGTACGAAAACGGTGTGACCAGTGAGACGTCCGCCTCGTCGGCGGCGAGTGACCGCTCCAGGCGGCGTACGCACGCCACTCCTGCGAAACCGGCGCCCACCACGAGAATCCTGGGTCGTGCCACGACATCCGTCCCTTCTCAGGTCTTCGCGTCCGTCTGCTCCCCTGCCCCGTGAACGCGGTCCGGCACACCTCCTGTCTTAGTACGCCGCGAGCGGGCCCGCCAGCCGGACGGCCGGTCACGGCGTACACCGCGCTGCACGGACGGCCGACTCGACGGAGCATGGTACGGACGACAAGCGGACAAAACGACGAAGCGACGGGACGGCGGATGAGTCGAAGGGGCCGTGGATGAACGATCGTGACGATGGACCCCCGGCGGACGACCGGACGGCGGGGCGCGCCGCCGAGCAGGCCGCCGAACTGCGTCAGATCGATGCCCTGAACGAGACCGGCCCGCACGAGAGGACCCGCAGGCCCGCGCCGGGCGAGGACGGTGAGCGGGGCGGCGCCGCCCGCGCCCCCACCGATGCGGGCAGGCACCGTGATGTGCGGATGCTGGAGGCGGGCCGCGCCCTGGCCGAGGCGACCTCCGTGGACGAGGTCTTCATGGCTCTGGCGTCGCTCACCTCGCCGGAGTTCCCGATGGACGGCACAGCCCTGTTCGGCGTCACCGAGCGGTCGCTGAACCTGATCGGGCGGTACGGGTACCGGACCGGCGGCAGCCGGACCGTCCGTATGACGATCACCACCGACTATCCGGCGGCGGAGGTGCTGCGCACCGGCCGTCCGGTGTATCTGCCGACGGTCGAGGGGTACCGCGACCGCTTTCCGACGACATGGCGGGTCGCGGCCCGCAAGGGCAGCAGATCGTGGGCGTTCCTGCCGCTGGTGAGCACGGGCCGGATCACCGGGGTCTGGCTGGTGGCGTTCCTGGACGACGTCGACTTCGACAGCGACACGCGCAGCACGCTGGTCACGCTCGCCCGGCTGATCTCCCGCGCCCTGGAGCGGACGCACACCGGCGAGGCGGAGCTGGCCCTGTCGCGCGGGCTGCGCAGCAGCATGGGGCGGGGCGCGTCGGTGTACCGCGGGATGACCGTGACCTCGCGGTACGTGCCGACCGGGGGCGGGCTGGTGGTGGGCGGCGACTGGTACGACATCATCGACCTACCCTCGGGCCGTCTGGCGCTGGTCATCGGCGACGTGCAGGGCCACGACCTGCACGCGGCGAGCCTGATGGCCCAACTGCGGACCGCCGTGCACGCGTACGCGGCCGAGGGGCACGGCCCGGACGCGGTGCTGTCGCGGACGTCGCGCTTCCTGACCTCGCTGGACGGGGACAGATTCGCGACCTGCATCTACATCGAGGCGGACCCGGCGGCGGGCACGCTGCACGTGGCGCGGGCCGGACATCCGCACCCCGTGCTGCGCATGCCGGACGGCACCTGCATGATCAAGCACATCAGGGGCGGGCTGCCGCTCGGTCTGATGCCGGACGAGGACGACTACCCGGTCAACGTACTGGAGCTCCAGGCCGGGGAGATCATGATGCTCTGCACGGACGGGCTCATCGAGACCGGCGGGCACGACATGTACACCGGCTGGAACCGGGTGCGGGACGCGCTGTCGCCCGGCCCGACCTCCGACCTGGAGGGGATGGCCGACCGGCTGATCCAGAGCGTGGTCGGCCCGGTGACCGAGAATGGCGAGGAGCGGCTGAGCCCGCGCAACGAGGACGACATCGCGCTGCTCATGCTGCGCCGCGACACCGGCGTCCAGCGCCCCGTGCGACCCGTTCGGCGCATCCTGACCACGATCGACCAGGACGAGGCCGAGGGCCTGGCCGAGGCGCGCTCCGAGCTGCGGGCGCTGCTGCACGACTGGGCGCAGCCCGACCAGGTGGACACCGCCGTGCTCCTCGCGTCGGAGCTGCTGGGCAACGTGCTGGTGCACACCGACCAGACGGCGGCCCTGATGGCCTCGATCTCGGGCGAGCCCGGCTGCCGCACGCTGCGCGTCGAGGTCTCCGACAGCGGTGACGAACTGCCCCACCAGCGCACCCCGGGCGAGATGGCGTCCTCGGGCCGCGGCCTCGTCCTGCTCGACATCCTGTCCGAGCAGTGGAGCGTACGGCCGGAGTCGGAGGGCAAGACGGTGTGGTTCGAGCTGTCGGAGGACGCCGACGGGGTCGCGGGACAGGACGTCTGAGGCGCGGCTCAGCCGTTGCGGGCTTCGGGCATACGGGCTTCGGAGGCGCGGACCCCGGCCGTATGGGCTTCGGCGGTCGTACGGGTGCGGTGGCGAACGGCGGCGACCGTCGGGGACGAGGTGAAGGCGGCCGTCACCTCCCGCAGCCAGGCCGCCTCGGCCTCCACCGTGCCGGGGACCGTGGGCGGGGTGTGGCCGGGGGGCGCGGACCGCTCAGCGGCGGTGCCTTCGCACAGGCGCCCGGCGCGTTTGTTCTCCAACGCCGCCGCGATCGTGGCCGCTTCGAGCACGGCCTGCCGGTCACGGCCGCGCTCGTCGGCCCAGTCGATCGCGTCGCCGCCGGTCCGCTCGCTTCCGTCGTCTCCCCCGCGCCCGTCGGTCCAGGCCGTGACGCCGGACTCGAAGTACGGGCGCAGCGCGAGATGGCCGTCGCGGATCTCGATCACCCTGCGGTAGAGGGCGAATTCGGCCTGCCGCAGGCCCGGTCGGCGGTCGGCGGCCGACGGGTCGAGAGCGATCTCGGGCAGTTCGCTGTGCAGCGCCGACCACAGCGGCTCCAGCGCGCGGTGGCTGCGGTAGGCGCGCAGCCACCGCATGGGGGCGCCGAGCGGGCCGACCCACAGCGTGGTGGTGGCCCCTCCGGTGGCGAGCGCCGCGGTGACCGCGCCGAGCATGGAGGAGACCACATCCTCGGCGACGCCCTGGCTGCCGGTGCGCAGGTCCGCGATGACGTCGTCCAGCGCCCACAGCGTCCACACCGCGCCCACCGCGGCGGCGAGCAGCATCAGCCGCAGTCCCGTACGCAGCAGCCCGGGGGCGGTCCGGCCGGCGTGGTCGGCGAGTTCCCTGGCCAGGACGGCCAGACACCACGAACCGTAGAGGGCGAAGAGCGCGTTGTACGACGCCAGGGCCCACCGGTGGCCGGACGAGACGGTCAGCGCGTCGCCCGCGATGGCGGGGTCGGCCACCAGGTAGAGCGCGGTAGAGACGGCCAGTACCGCACCGGCCGCCCACATCTGGAGGCGCACCGCACGCGGGGCCGCCGCCGCAGGGGACTTGAGCGCGTACGCCACCAGGACGAGGAAGGCGAAACCGGCCATCTTCACGTCGTGGATGCCCAGGTTGACCAGGTTGTCGAAGGTCGTGTCGGAGGACAACGCCTCCGTGAGGGCGGGGGTGTTGAACAGCATGCCCGAGCCCAGGCACAGCGCGAAGCCGTAGACGTAGCGCTGCGCGGAATCGGACCACGGCCGACGGGTGATCACCAGCCGGTGGACACCGAAGACCAGGAAGAACGCGGCGGAGACGAACGACAGGAGATCAGCCATCACGGCGGCCCGACGCGCGGTCCTCCGGGATGCCGAACAACCTGTCCAGACGCGTTCGTTGCGGATGCGGCGGCGGCACGGGGACGGTGTTCCCCAATGGACGGGCGGTACGGGTCAGGATCAGCGAAGCGACCAACTCGGCTTCCTGCTCCTGCGGTTCGGTGTACACACTGCGGCCGAGTACCCGCTGGACCAGGGACGACGATAAGTGCGGTAACAGGACCTGGGCGGCGGCCGACGCCGCAGGCGCGGTCTCGTGGTGGCCGCAGACCAGGTGGGCCGCCTCGTGCAGCAGGATGTGCTGCTGGTGCAGCGCGCTGGTGTCGGCGGCGTAGAGGATGCAGTCGCCATGGTCGGTGGTCACCAGCAGGCCGCACGGTGTGTGGGGCCGGGAGGAGACGGGCACGAGTTCGATCGGACGGCCGCGGGCGACCGCGAGCATCCCGATGAAGACCGTCGCGTCGAACGGATTGGGCAGGTCGAGCCCGTCGACCGTCCGCTGACATCTGTGCCACAGAGCTCGGCTCCGGTCACGTCGCACACGTCTCACACGCTGTCCCCTTGTCCGCCGGGTGGAACCGCGAGATCTCACCGAAGAGTTCGCGCACTTCAAGCGCTGCGTGCACTTCAGGCGCTGTCAGGGTTCGCGGCTGGGAGAGCCACGCTCCCTGCGGGCGAGCACATCGATCATGTCGCTGATCGTGGCCGCGCCCTCAGGGGAAAGGTTGACCGCGCGCAGGGCCATGCTGCGGACGCCCGCGTCGCGCAGCGCGCCGAGCAGCTCCAGCTCCTTGGCGATGGCGGCGCCCTGCTCGTCGTCGAAGAAGTATCCGACCGGCACGTCGAAGAACTGCGCCAGGGCTTCGAGGTGGCGCTTGGTGGGATTGTCGCGACGGCCCGTGCGCAACTGCCACAGGTAGGTCGCGGAGAAGCTCTCGCCGGTGGCCTCGCGGCAGGCGCGGGCGACCTCTTCATGGCTGTACGGCTCACGGTTGGGCCGTCGCACGACCCGGAACAGCGCGTCGATCTTCTCGGCCAGCGTCGACGCGGAGGGGGCCTGCGACTCGTGCTCGCCCATCGCCCGCCTCCCCTGCGTCGGTCCAACCAGTATGGGTTCGTCCCGTGTCCGGCTTCATCCTAGCTGGTACACACAGCCGCCGGAATGGTCCGCTTGCGTGCGCCCATACGGCGGCGGCGGTGTCCGTCGTGCCGGACACCGCCGCCGATTGGCTGCCGAGGCAAGGGAGTTGTCGCCCGACCGGTTCGGTCGGGCGGGTCGGTCAGGCCGGGTTCAGCAGGCCGGGGCCCTGCGGCTCCTGCGCGATGCGCAGGGAGCTGCCCCAGACGCAGTCCCATCCGCACACCACGCTGAGCGTGCTCCCGGCCACGCTGATCGGCTGAAGATTCGCCTTGCCCTGGTCCTTCTCGCTCCCCAGCACCTGGAGCCTGAGCACCTCGTTCATGGCTGTTTCCTCGTCTCTCGTCCATCGGATTTCCGGTGTTCCGCCGCCGAACGGCGACGGGGGCCTTGGGTCATACGGAGGCCGGTGACGGCTGCGCCGCGTCGTGGGACCGCCGCGCGGCGCGCAGCGCGGACGGCAGACTCAGGGCCACGCAGCCGAGGGCTGTCAGCCCCATGACCCACAGCGCGCCGCGTACCCCGACCAGGTCACCGAGCAGACCGCACCCCACCGCCCCGATCAGGCCCGCCCCCGCGAGGCACACCTGGAGCGCGGCCATCGCGCGGCCGAGGGTGTCCTCCGACATGTCGGCGACGAGCACGGAGCTGACGGCCACATTGGCGACGGCGCCGAAGAAGACCGGCAGCCCGATGCCCATCGCGGCGCAGAAGGCGGCGAGGGGCAGCGGTCCCGCCGCCAGCGGCAGCAGCAGGCTGCACACCACCGCGCCGGTGAAGGACATCAGCATCACCCGCCGGGGGTCGCGGCCCGGGGCGAGCAGCCGTGCGGCGACGGCGGAACCGCCCAGGCCCATCAGCCCCGAGAGCGCGAACAAGGAACCGTAGGCGGCGGTCGGCAGATGGATCACTCGCAGCAGGAAGGGGCCGGTGAGGGCGGTCACGCCCGCCATCGTCGCGGCGGGCACCACGATGAACAGGCCCAGCGCGCGGTGGAAGGCGTCACCGGTGAAGACCCGCATGCCCGCCATGGCGCCGCGCATCATGGTGAGGACCGACGGTGCGGGCCCGCGGGGCACGATGTCGGGTGAGCGCATCGTCATCAGCGCGGTCGCGCTGAGCAGATAGCTCGCCACGTCGACCGACAGCGCGGCGGCGGCGCCCAGCACCGCGATGGCGGGACCGGCCAGCAGGCGTCCGACGAGCGCGGCGCCGTACTGTCCCGCCTGGAGTCTGGCGCGCGCACCGCCGATGCCTTCGGGGCCGACGAGTTGGCGCAGGTGCAGGAAGTAGACGGCCGCGGACAGGGTGGACGAGGCGCCCATGATCACGCAGAGCAGGCCGAGCCACAGCAGCGAGATGGCGCCGACGGCCAGGCCGAGCGCGACCACGCCGATGGCCGCGGCGCAGATCAGGTCCAGCAGGACGAGCGTGCGGCGTGGATGGGCGATGCGGTCGGCGAGCGCGCCCGCGGGGAAGCCGAGCAGCAGGATCGGCGCGGTCGTGGCGGCGCTGATCAGGCCGATGGCTCCGGGCGAGGCGTGGAGGTGCACGACGGCCACGACGGGCAGCGCGATGGCCGTGAAGGTCGAGCCGAAGGCGGAGGCCGTCTGCCCGCACCAGTAGAGACTGACGTCACGTCCGACGGCGTTGCCCGGGTCCCCCGGGCCGGCGCTCTCGGGCGCCTGCGCCGGCTCGGCGATTTCCTGGTGGCTCATCAGTTCACCTCAACGGGCCGCGACGGAACGGGAGTACGCGCCGGCGAGTGCGTCCACGGTGAACAGCGGGTCGGGCGCGGGGGCGAGGAGTTGCGACAGGAACAGCAGCACCCCGGCCGAACCGCTCCACAGATCGGCGCTGAACCGCATGAGCTGGTCGCCGAGGAAACGGATACCGGTCTCGTGCGGCACCGCGAATTTGAACAGCCCGCACGCCGCACGGATCGCGTCGTCCCGGCCCTGGCCGTCACCGGTCAGCCGCCCGTACTCCGCGAGACCGAGGCCGAGCCCGGACAGTCCCTGCCACAGCCCCGACATCACGGTGTAGGTGGTGCGCGTCGAGGTCAGCAGCCGGGGCAGCGCGTCGGCGAGCCGTTCGTCGTCCACCGACTGCGCGTAGCGGGTGACGGTGTGCGCCATCGAGGCGGAACCGCAGTAGAGGTACGGCAGGCTGCGGTTGTCAGTGGCCGAGATGGGAAAGGCGAGACCTGGCGAGTCCGGCTCGGTGGCACGGTCCAGCTCGGCGTGCAACAGCCGGACGCCGCGCGCCAGTTCGTGGTCCGCGCCGGTCACGGCGGCGAGTTGCTGGAGCAGCAGCGCGATCCCGGTGCGGCCGTGCACGAGGCCGGTGGCGTCGTTGGCGCCGAGGAACGGGGTGAGGTCGGCGTCGGCCGGCAGCGCCGCCGTCAGCTCCAGGGCCCGGTCGATGTGGTGCTCGTCGCGGGTGTGGCCGTACATCGCCAGGTGGGTGAGCGCGACACCCGAGGTGCCGCCGTAGAGGGTCGCCGACGCTCCGGAGGCGATGATGGGGTGGCGGTCGGCGGCGGTGAGCAGATCCCTCGCCTCGTCCAGCATCCCCTGGTCGGCGAGCACCCATGCGATGCCCGCGGTGCCCGCGAACAGCCCCGGGGGCAGTTTGCCGACGCCGCCGAGCGCGTCGTGCCGCAGTCGATCCAGCACGCCTTCCGGCAGTGCGCGGCCCGCCCGGGCCAGGGCGTGCACGACGCCCGCGGTGCCGAAGGCCAGGCACTGGGTGTTGCTCTGGTAGCCCTCGGCGATGGTGGGGAACACCCGGTCGGGATGGGCCGGGTCGGCCATGGCCACCATGGCATCGGCGGTACGGTCGCGCAGGTCGGCCAGGTGGCGCAGCGGGTCCGCGGCGACTTCCTCGGGCGTCGGGATGGGGGTGACGCCCTCCGCCGCGGGCCGCGGCCGGTGATACGTGATGGCCCGCTGCCACAGCGGCTCCGGCAGCGGCGCCCGCTCCAGCAGTTCGCGGCGCAGGTGCGCGAGGGTGTCGGGATTGCGCTGCGCCACCTGGTGGAAGGGCCCGATGAGCAGCAGGGCGAGGCCGGCCAGGCCGTACTTGTCGTGGATCAGCGGGTCGTCGCCGACGAGTTCGGCGGGCGGGGTGTAGCCGGGCGTGCCCATCACCGGAGTGTCGTCGCTGTCCAGGCGCTGGGCGGCCTCGAAGTCGACCAGTCGGATGCCGTCGTCCTCGGTGACCATCACATTGCCGGGGCTGACGTCGACGAAGAGGTAGCCGGCCGTGTGCAAGCGGTGCAGCGTGCTCTCGATCTCCGCGAACAGCTTCTCGCACCGGCCGTAGTAGTCCCCGGCCGCTTCGGGTCCGCGGTCGACGCCGAGCATGACCTGGTTGGCGACCATCCAGCGCTGGAGCGTCGTGCCCTCGATGAACTCGGTGACGAGGAAGTCGTGCTCCCACTCGCGGAAGTAGGCGAGCGGTTCCGGGGCGAGGCCGGGCGCCGCGTCGTGCAGTGCGGTCAACGTCTGCCATTCCGAGCGGAGTTGGTCAGGCGCGGTGGTGTCGCCCATCGCCACGCCGGTGTGTGCGCGCGCTTCCTTGATGAAGACCTTGCGGCCGGTGGCCGTCTCCCGTCCCAGGTAGGCGCCGCCGGAGTTGGTGAACTGGAGCGCGTCTTCGAAGGCGAATCCATGGAAGACGATCGGCCCGCCTCCGCCGGCGGCGGGCTCGTCCACGGGATCGGCGGCGGGATCGGCGCCCGCCTGCGCCCCGGCTTTTTCGGCGGATGCGGCAGCGGGCTTGGCCGGGGACTTCGCCGCCGGGCGCGTCTCGATGAAGGGGTCGGTCATGCCCGCCGGGAGGTAGAAGGAGAATCCTCTGCGGTCCTCCTCCAACTCGCCGTCGGTGCCGCGGACGAGCAGGGTATGGGTGCCGTCGGCGTTGACGCGCTCGCGCGGGGCGAAGGCCCCGTAGCGGTAGTGGACCGTGCGCGAGTCCCGGTACCGCCTGTCGGTGAGGATGAACGGGCCTTCCTCGTCGGCCAGTTCGGTGCGCAGCCGTTCCATGAGGTCACGGGCCGCGGCGACGCTGGTGGGATACGCGGCGATGAATTTCCCGCTCTGCTGCCTGGCGGCCTGCTTGTGGTGGGTCCACCAGTAGAAGAGCCTGCCGGCGAGGTGTTTGAAGGCGACGTCCTGCTCGAAGCAGACGGCCGCGACGGTGTCGAGGACGTACGGCAGGCGGTCGGGCCGCGCGGACACGTGCACCTTCCAGCCGTCCTCGACACCTCGGAGCTGCTTGCCCCGGTGCCACATGGTCCAGATCCCCGACGGGGTCTCGGTCCACCCGTCCGGTACCGGCCCGGGCCGGTAGATCTCACCGCGGTCACGGGTGGTCTCCAGCGGCGCGTAGAACTCTCTGTCCGCCACGACGAACGGGAAGGGGATCATGGGCCTCTCCGATGTGGGACGCGAGGGGACGGCGGCTCAGCAGCAGACGAGGACGCTGGTCGCGCTGGTCGATGCGATGGGGCTGCTGAGTACGGACGTCGTGGGTTCCATCTCCTGGAGGCTCAGGGGGGATGCGGCGTGCGCCTGCACCTCGAATTCGCCCTCGCCGGCGTCCGCGCCTTCGGGCGCGTTCTCCTCGGCAGCGGATTCGGCGGAATCACTCATGGTCGTCTCCTGTCGGTTCTGGGGTGTCGGAAGGGCCGCCCCTGAGGACAACGCGAGCGCGAAAGACGGGTGGGTGGCGCGTCCACGAGGACGCGCCACCCACCCGGCTCGGTCAGGCGCAGGCGGCCAGGCTGACCGTGCTGCCCGGGGCCTGGAGCCCGCCCAGCACACCCTCGCCCTGGTCGGGCTTGCTCACGCCCATCTCCTGGAGGTCCAGGGGGGATTCGGCGTGCGCCTCGACCTCGTTCTCGGGGGTCTCCGCGATGTCCTCGTTGGTGGGCTCGACGGAATCAGCCATGATCGTCTCCTCTTCTGGGCGGGGTACGAGCAGGTGGTGGGAACACCTCAGAAGCTAGGACCGGCCGTTTCGGAACCGGTGAAGCCGCGGTATAAGCGCGGTATCGTCCCAGGTGATCCGGGGTTGGTCCGAACTCTCACCAGCAGTCCCCGCATTGCCGGTTCGCCACAGGCACATCATCTGATATAAGTCATCTGCCTGATGTCATTCATCTCAGCTCACGATCCCATCTCCGGATCAACGGGCGGGAAAGGTGAAACCGGATATGGCCGAACCAGCGCACGTCAGTCTGCGGCTCACCGTCCTCGGCCCGCTGTCCGTCGGCACGGCCGAAGGCCCCTTCCCGCTCGGTCCGCTCAAACAGCGGCTGCTCCTGGCCATGCTGCTGTGCCGCCCCAACACCCCGGTCTCACTCGCCTTGTTGACGGACACCTTGTGGGACGGCAATCCGCCGCGCACCGCGCGCAAGAACATCCAGGTGTACGTCTCCGCGCTGCGCAAACTCCTCGACCGCGCGGGAGCGGGCGACCGGCTCGAGCACCACCCGGGCGGCTACCTGCTGCGGGTGCGCGACGACGAGTTGGACTCCCTGCGCTTCCAGGGCCTGGCCAGATCCGCCCGCGAGGCCGCCGGGCAGGGCGCGTTCGGCCCGGCGTCCCGGATGCTGCGCGAGGCGATGGGACTGCGGCAGGGACCGCCGCTGCACGACCTGAGATTCTCACCCACCGTCAGATCCGAGGCGGAACGGCTCGACAGCCGCTACCTCCAGGTCTACGAGGACTGGGCCGAGGCCGAGTTGCGACTGGGCCGGGCCACCGAAGTCGCCGACACGGTCGGCGATCTGGTGGAGCGTCACCCCGAGCGCGAACGGCTCAGGGCCGTCCAGATGAACGCGCTGTTCGACCAGGGGCGGCAGACGGAGGCCTTGGCGGCGTACGAGGGGCTGCGCCGGCTGCTCGCCGTCGAGTACGGGCTCCAGCCGAGCCCCGCGCTGGAGACGCTGTACCGCTCGATGCTCGACGGCGGCCCGCAGGAGCCCGGCGGCCCCTTCGCTCCGTCCGGCGCGCGGGCCGCGGCGCGGCGCTCCTGTGGAGTCCTCGGCGCCCTGCTCCCCCAGGACCTGGCCGACTTCACCGGCCGCGAACGCCAACTGCGCTTCCTGCTCAAGCTGTTGGGGAGTGACCGGCATCTGGCGGTCGTCACCGGGCCGGTCGGCACCGGTAAGACCGCGCTCGCGGTGCACACCGCGCACCGGCTCGCCGCGGAGTTCCCCGACGGCCGCGTACTGATCCGGATGCGCGACGCGGCCGGGCGTCCGCGCTCGGCCGCCTCGGTGGTCGCCGAGCTGGCCCGGATGGCGGACCTCCCCGGGCAGCGGGCGGCGGCCGTCGACGACGGGTCGGAGGACGCCGAGGAGGCCGCAGCCGCGTGGCGCGACTGGCTCGGGCCGCGCCGGATCCTGCTGGTGCTGGACGACGCGGCCGACGAGGCGTCCGTACGGCCGCTGGTGCCGGACTCCGGCGGCAGCGCCGTACTGGTGACCTCCCGCGCGCAGTTGGCCGGACTGGTCTCCGCCGACCGGCTGGAACTGGCGCCCTTCGACCTCGGCGAGAGCCTCGAACTGCTCGGCCGGATCGTGGGCCACGAGCGGCTGCGGACCTGTCCCGAGGCGGCCCGGCGCATCGTCACCGCGACCGGCATGCTGCCGCTCGCGGTCCGGGTCAGCGGTCTGAAGCTCGCGGTACGACGCCATCTGCCGCTCGGCGAATACGCGGCGCGGCTGGCCGACGGCCGGACCGTACTGGACGAACTGGTCGCGGGCGACACGGATGTACGGCCGCGGCTGGCGAGCGGGTGGCGGGACCTGTCGGCGGCGGACCGGACCACGCTGTGTCTGCTGGGCCACCTGCCGGAGGGGCCCTTCACGCTGCGGCAGGCCGCGGCGGCGCTCACCTGCGGCCAGGACGACGCGCTGCGCCGGCTGGAGTCCCTGCTCGACGCGGGCGCGCTGCTCGCCCCGGACAGCGAGGTCACCGCGCACGCCGCGCGGTACGAACTCCCGCGCCTGACAAGAGTCTACGCGCGTGAACAATCCCTCCTGGGGATGCGGCCACTCCCCCGGGCCACCGCCTGAGGGGCCTTCGGCGCAGGGCGCACGCGACGGAACACGGCACCAGACACGCCGGTGAGCTGCGGATTTACCATTTCCCAACCGTCCATGACCCCGACCTCGAACCGGCCCCGCCGACACTTCGGTGGACGAGGAAGGGAGCACGCGATGGAACTCGCCGAACTCATGACGCTGCGCCCCGAACCCGGCGCGGGACTGCTCCTGACCGTCACCGGCCGCTGCCCCCTGCACTGCGCGCACTGCTCGACCGCCGCCACGATGGCCGCGGACGAGCCGGACGCGGACCGGCTGCGCGCCTTCGTCTCCACCTTCACCCCGGCCGAGCACCCTTCGGTGCTGATGATGACCGGCGGCGAGCCCTTGCTGCGGCCCGAGTTGGTCACCGACCTCGCAGCGACGGCGCGCGCGGCGGGCACCAGGACGGCGCTGCTGACCGGCGCCTTCTTCGTCGGCCGGGCGGACCACGGCGCGGGACACCTCACCTCCGGCGCCGACCCACTGCCCGTTTCCGTGCCTGTTCCCGAGCGGATCTGGCGGGCCGTCACCTCCGTCGACCACTTCTCGGTGAGCCTCGACGCCTTCCATGAGCGCGAGGTCGACCGCAGGTCCGTATTCGCCCTGATCCGACGGGTGTTGGACGCCGGAGTGGCCACCAGTTTCCACCTGGTCGGCGCCGGCCCCGACGACCCGTACCTCGCTGACGTCACCACCGACATCCGCCGTACCTTCGGCGACCGCGTCCCGATGCTCGTCAACTCCCTGCGCCGGGTGGGACGCGCCGCGTCCTGGGCCGCCGCGAACACCGCGCTGCCCGGTAGGGCGCTGCCCAGCGCCGCGGCACCCGACCCCGAGCGGGCGCTGCCGTGCTCGATGGCCGCGTGGCCGGTGGTGGCCGCCGACGGGACGGTGGTCGCCTGCTGCAATCAGCGGGTCGTCGACCGCAGGCCCGCCCCGCGTCACCTGACGCTCGGTCACATCGCCACCGACGACTGGCAGTCGGTCGCCGTACGGGCCCGTACCTCTCCGGTCCTGCGGATGATCAGGACGGTCGGCCCGGCCCACCTCCTGCACCGGTACGGCGGCGCGGAGCAGGCGGCCGCGCGCCCCGACTACTGCGCGGGCTGCCGGGCGCTCGGGGACCACCCGGAGGCGCTGGCCGCGGCGAGTGCGGCGGCGAGCGGGCCCGTGGGGGCGCTGCTCGACCGGTACGCGGCCCGCGGCCAGGTCGAGGCGGGCGCGGCCACGCTGGTGCGGCGGCACGGCTGCGCGCCCTACGCGGACCTGGTCGACCTGCCCGGAGCGCGGCGATGACCACGGTCGGTACGGCGGGCGCGGGCGCCGCGCTGCGGGTCCGGCTGCTGCTGACGGCCCCCGCCGTGCGGGCGACGACCGCGGCCGTGTGGCGACCGCCCGGACTCGCCGCGCGCTACGCCACGTATCTGACGGTGATGCACGGAGTCGTCCGCGCCTCGGTGCCGCTGATGGAACGGGCGGTGGCGCGGCTGGCGGAATTCGGCCCGCGCGACCCGCTGTGCAAGCCGCTCACGGACTATCTGCGGGAGCACATCGAGGAGGAGCGCGGCCACGACGACTGGCTGCTCGGTGACATCACCGCGCTGGGCGGGGAACCAGCGGCGGTCCTCGCCGAGCAGCCCACACCCGGCGTCGCCCGCCTGGCGGGCGCGCAGTACTACTGGATCGAGCACCACCATCCGGTAGCGCTGCTCGGCTACATCGCGGTGCTGGAGAGCAACGCGCCCGCGCCCTGGCTGGCGGACCGGATCGCCGCCGCGGGTGTGCCGGAGGCGGCGCTGCGCACGGTACGCGGCCACGCCGAACTGGACACCGGGCACACCGCCGCGCTCTTCGCGCTGCTCGACGCACTGCCGTTGGACCAGGCCCAGGTACGCGCGGTCGTGATGAGCGCGCTGCACACCGTGGACGGACTTGTGGAGCTGTTCGCGCGCATCGGCCGGACAGCGGAGCCGGAACACCTCAGGGAAGGGACGTACACCTCATGAGTGACACGGCGGCGCGGGGCGGGGAGAGCGCGGAGCGGGCAGGCGACGGAGCCGACGACGCGCTGGTGGTGCTGGAGTCGCACGGCTTCGGCGTCGGCGAACTCACCGACGAGCAGCGCGAGGTGCTGCGCGGGCTGAGCAGCCAGGAGCTGTCGATGATGCTCGACATCAAGGCCCGGCTGGACGAGGTGGGCCCCGAGGTACAGGCCCACAGCGAGATCGCCGGCGGGGCGCTCTTCTGACATCTCCCCGCGACCGGGGTCCACACCATCGGGAAGACACGGGTAAGGGACGGGGAGACGAGATGACCACGCGCTGCGCCTCGTGCGACGGCGACCTGCCGCAGGACGCGCGCTTCTGCCCGTCCTGCGGCACACCGGCCGACTCTCCCGCACCCGTGACGGCGGTCGAGGAGCGCAAGGTCGTCTCCGTCGTCTTCTGCGACCTCGTCGGGTCGACTGCGCTGTCCGGCGTTCTCGACCCGGAGACGCTGCGCACGGTGGTGCTGCGCTATTTCGACCTGATGCGCGAGTGCCTGGAGCAGTTCGGCGGCACGGTCGAGAAGTTCATCGGCGACGCGGTGATGGCCGTCTTCGGCGTGCCGGTGACGCACGAGGACGACGCGGCGCGGGCGCTGGCCGCGGGCCTGGCGATGCTGGACGCCATACAGCGGCTCAACGAAACGGAGTTGGAGCCGACGCTCGGCATTCGGATCGGTGTCCGGATCGGCATCAACACCGGCCCGGTGGTGACGGCCTCGGACGTGTCGTCCCGTCAGGCGCTGGTGTCGGGCGAGACGGTGAACGTCGCGGCCCGGTTGGAACAGAACGCCGGTGAGGGCGAGGTCCTGATCGGTCCCGAGAGCCGCAGGGCCGCGGGGGCGACAGCGGTCACCGAGCGCGTCGGCCCTTTGCGGTTGAAGGGCAAGGAGGACGCGGTCACCGCCTACCGGCTGCTGGACGTGGTCGAGGAGGAGCCGGAGCTGACCCGCCGCTTCGATGTGCCCTTCGTCGGCCGGGACCGTGAACTGGACGCTCTGTGGGGGACGTTCCGCGCCGTCGCGGACCGGGCCGGGCGCGGCCCGAATCTGGTGACGGTCCTCGGCGAGGCCGGGATGGGCAAGACCCGGCTCATCCACGAGTGGCGCAAACGGTCGGGCCGCGCCTTCCGCTACGGCTCGGGCCGCTGCCGCACGTACGGTGAACGCGGCAGCCTGGCGCCGCTGGCCGACGCCGTGAGCCAACTCCTCGACGCCTTCCCGGAGATCGCCCAGCCCCCGGCGCGCGCGGGAGAGCCCTCGCCCGAGCGCCAGGAGATCGACGCGGCACTGGCCGTACTGTCGGCCGGGCTGCTGGAGGACGGCACACCGAATCCGTCGACCGACGACACCTGCGCGGCGCTGACCGGTCTGCTGGCCGCGCTCGCGCGCAGGCGGCCGGTCGTGCTGGTGCTGGACGACCTCCAGTGGGCGAGCGACCCGCTGCTGACGATGGTCACCGCGCTCAGCGCCGAACTCACCGCTTCCGCTGTGCTGTTCGTCTGCGCGGCCCGCCCCGATCTGCTCGACCGCGGCGCCGGCTGGGGCGAGGGCGGGCCGCGCTCGCTCTCCTTGACGCTGCCCGGCCTGACGGCGACGGAGGCCGAGGCGGTGGCCGACGCGCTGACCGAGGTCGGGGCGCACTGGGACGGCGGGGCGCCGTCCCAGGAGGGAGGTACGGGCGTGCCACCGCAGGTGCTGGAGTCCGCGGGCGGCAATCCGTTCTATCTGGAACAGCTCATCGCCGCTCTCGCACAGCCCGAGTCCGGCTACCGCCCCGACGGCGGAGGCGATGTGCCGACCACCTTGCAGGCGCTGCTCGGCGCCCGGATCGGGGCGCTCGGCCGGGCGGAGCGCGCCGCGCTGGACATCGCGGCCGTGGTGGGACGGGAGTTCAGCGCCGACGAGGTGGCCGAACTGGTGGGCGGGGACCGGGAAGGCGCGCCCGGCGGCGCGCTGCACGACGCGGACCCGCCCTCGGCGGAGACCGGATCCGGCGACCCGGCGCTGGACGGCGCGGTCGGCGCGGCGCTCGGCATGCTCAGCAGTCACCGCCTGCTACGGCCCGCGGACCGGCAGGGGCCTTCCCCGTACCGGCTGCGCTTCAGCAGCGGTCTCGTGCACGAGGTCACGTACCAGTCGATGGCCAAGCGGACGAGGGCGGAGCGGCACGAGCGGGCCGCGGCGGCGTTGTCCGCGCGGCTGGCGGGCGGCGGCACGGCGGCGGGGAGCGCGGGGGAAGGCGGCGCCCCGTACGACGGTGTCCTGTTCGGCGGTGGCGCTCCCGGTATGCGCGGCGCCGAGGATGCCGCCGCCGTGGCGGGTCACCTGGAGCGCGCCTACCGCTACCGCGCCGAGTTGGGCGCGCTCGGCCCACAGACGGACCAACTGCGCCTGCGGGCCGCCGCGTTGCTGATCGACGGCGGTTCCAGGGCGCTCGCGCGCTCGGATCTGGCGTGGGCGGGCGGGCTGCTGGAGCGGGCGGTGGAGCTGACCGTCGAGGGCGAACCGGAGTGGGCCGCGGCGGCCCGGCGGTTCGGTGACGTGCTGCTGGCGACCGGGCGGACGGACGAGGGCCGGGCGCTGCTGCTGCGCGTGCTCGCCGCCGCGGACGCCACTGCGGGGGACGCGGTGCGGCCGGTGGAGGCCGCGCACGCCGACCTCGCCCTGGCCGCGGTGTCGGCGGCCCCCGACGGGAGCAGCGCGGGGAGCGTCGCTCAGCGGACGCTGCCGGTCTTCGAGAGCGCGGGCGACGACCTCGGGCAGGCGCGGGCGTGCATCCGGCTGGCGCAGGAGCGGCAGTTGCACGGCAGACACGGCGAGGCCGATGTCCTGCTCTCCCGCGCCCTGGACCACGCGCGCCGCTCGGGCGCCGAGCCCGAACGGGCCCTGGCGCTGGGCGCGATCGGCGTCTCGCTGTGGCGCGGGCCCGAGCCGGTCCCCTCGGCGGTCTCGCGCAGTCGCCGCCTGCTGGCGGAGCACGGTGACCGTCGCCCCACCGTACGGCTGACCCTCAACTGCCCGCTGGCCGTGCTGTTCGCGCTCCAGGAGCGCTGGGACGACGCGCACGCCTGCCTGGCCGGGGCGGAGCGGTTGGCCGGTGAACTCGGTTACGCCGAGGGCCGGGTGGTGCTGCCGCTGTTCGCCGCGGCGGTGGCGACACTGGCGGGCGACGGGAGCCGGGCGCTCGGTCTGCTGGACGAAGCGGACGGCGCCGCACGGGAGTTGCAGGCCGAGGCCCTGCGGGACGCGGTGGCCAGGGACGCGGCTCGGCTGCTGGTGGACGCGGGCCGTCACGACGAGGCCGCGGCAAGGCTGGCCACCGCGCCGGACCCTGAGCACACGGCACTCGCCGCCTCGGACGCCGCCGATCTCGACGGGCTGCTGGCCAGGATCGCCGCGGCGCGCGGCGCGGCCGAGGAGGCCGCACCGCTGGCGGAGCGGGCGGTGCGGACCGCGTCCGGCACCGACTCGCCCGTCGTCCTGGCGGTGGCCTGGCTCGACCGGGCCGACGTCCTGCGCCGGGCGGGCCGTACCGAGGAGTCCGCGAGCGCCGCCGCGCAGGCCGCCCGGCACTTCGGCGCCAAGGGCCATGTGCCGGGGGCGCGCCGCGCCGTGCGATGGCGGGAGGGTCCGCCGTGAGGCGCCAGGACCAGGGGCACCGGAGCCGCGGGCGCCGACCGGCGCCCGTCCGCTCCCGCCCCGGCCTCTCGGGCCACCACCGCATCGGAAGGCGACAACGCCAGAACGCGAAAGGCTGCTGATGAAAACCGCCGAACACGGCGCGGGCCCCGGACTCACCTGGACGCTGCGCGGCAAGCGCCCCGAGGACGTGCTGATCACCGCCGACGGCGAGCTGCCCGCGCTCGACCGGAGCTGGGACGACGCGCGCGGCGCCGGGGTGCGGGTGTGCGTGGTGGACTCGGGTGTCGAGGACGGCCATCCGCTGATCGGCCCGGTCGACGGCGCGTGGACGGTGCGCAAGGACGAGACGGGCACCAGCGTGGTCGAGACGACGGCGACCGACACCTGCGGGCACGGCACGGCCTGCGCGGGCATCATCCGCAGGACCGCGCCGGATTGCGAGCTGTACAGCGTGCAGGTGCTCGGCAAGGGGTTCGGCGGGACCGGCGACGTCCTGCTCGCGGGACTGCGCTGGGCAATCCGGCAGGGCTTCGACGTGATCAATCTCAGCCTGTCCACGACGAGGCCGCAGTTCGCCGAGGAGTTGCGGGTCCTCGCCGACGAGGCGTACTTCCGGGGGACGGCGATCGTCGCCTCCGCGCACAACACTCCGGTGGAGAGCTACCCGTGGCGCTTCGCCTCGGTGATCTCGGTGGGCAGCCACCAGGAGGACGATCCCGATCTGCACCTGTACAACCCGAGCCCACCGGTCGAGTTCTTCGCGCCGGGCCAGAACGTCCAGGTGGCCTGGCTCGGCGGGGCGACGATCAGGACGACGGGCAACAGCTTCGCCACGCCGTACATCGCCGGGCTCTGCGCCCGCATTCTGTCCCGGCACCGCCGGATGACGACCTTTCAGCTCAAGAACGCGCTCTACCTTTCCGCGGCCAACGTCCAACTGGGCATCAGGGGTGCTTCGTGACACAGAGCAACACAGCGACGGATCCGCTGTCGCAGGAGTTGATGCAGTCGGTGGTCGACACGGCACGGGCCATCTTCGGCGCCCAGGCCAGTTCGGTGTTCCTGCTGGACGAGTCGAGCCATGAACTGGTCTTCCAGGCCGTCTCGGGCCAGGGCGAGAGCTTCCTGGTGGGGCGGCGTTTCCCGGCCGAGAGCGGAATCGCGGGATGGGTGGTCTCCTCGGGTGAGCCGATGGTCGTGGACGACCTGTCGCACAGCGCGTCCTTCGACCGGGACTTCGCGGAGTCCACGGAGTACGTGCCCGATTCGCTGATGGCCGCGCCGCTGACGCACGGTGACCGGGTGCTGGGGGTGCTGGAAGTCCTCGATCCCGTGCCGCAGTCCAGGTCGAGCCTGGACGAACTGGATCTGCTGGCGCTCTTCGCCCGGCACGCGGCGGCGGCGCTGCGGGTGGTCGTGGACCGCGCGCGGCCCGCCGACAGCGGCTCGCTCGGCGGTGACGGGCGCGCGGCAGCGCTGCGGATGGCCGAGGATCTGCGGCGGCTGCTGGAGACCTCCGCCTGAGCCGTGGTGACCTCCGCTCAGCCCGTGGGCGCCGCCCCGGACCCGCACCGACCTGCGACGCGCCGGACGGGGAGGGACGGGAGATCTCAGGGTGTTCACAAGTGCGAGTTGCCCCCTGAACAGGTGACAATGAGTAGGGTGTGTTCCTCCGGCCCCGGATCATCTGCCTAGCCTGAGCCGGGGAGAGGGAGGTGGCCGTGACACGACGAATACCCTTCGGCCGCCGCCTCCCGACGCCGCGCCCCGACCTCTCGCCGCAGGTGTCGGTCGCCGGCCGGACGCCCCCGGTGCTCACCGCGCTGCCGTATGTGTTCATGGCCGTGGTCGCCGTGGTGGACGTGAGCGTCGGGACCAGTGTCGGCCTGCTGCCGCTGGTCTCGCTCGGCCCCGCCTTCTCCGGTCTGGTCGGCGGCTGGCGGCGGACCGCCCTGGTCGGGGCCCTGGCGGTCGCGCTCGTGTGCGCCCTGGGCGTCTACGACGGCCTGTTCGAGGAGCGGCGCGGTTTCAGCGCCCTCGCCTCGGTGATCGGCGTGACGGTCGCCGGAGTGATCGCCGCCGTGATGCGGCAGCGCCGCGAGACCGAATTCGCCAACGTACGGTCGATCGCGGAGGTCGCCCAGCGCGTCCTGCTGCGCCCCGTACCGCGCAGCGCGGGCCATCTGCGCACGGCCGTGTCGTACACCTCCGCCGTCGCCGAGGCGCGCATAGGCGGCGATCTGTACGAGGTCGTCGCGTCGCCGGTCGGCGTGCGGGTGATCATCGGCGATGTGCAGGGCAAGGGCCTCGAAGCGGTGGAGACCGCCGCCGTGGTCCTCGGCGCCTTCCGTGAGGCCGCGCACGACGAACGTGATCTGACGGGCGTCGGCGAGCGGGTGCAGCGGGCCGCCGACCGGGCGCTGAGCGGCGAGAAATTCGTCACCGCGATCATCGCCGAGATCAGCGAGGAGCGCGGCGCGACCCTCCTCAACTTCGGCCACCCGGCGCCGATGGTGCTGCGCCAGGACGGCGGCGTGTGCTTTCCCGAGCCGCCGCAGTACGCGATGCCGCTGGGGCTCGGTGTGCACGGCGGGGACGGTCCCGAGCCGTTCGCCGTCCCCTTCGGGCCCGGCGACCAGATGCTGCTCTACACGGACGGTGTCACCGAGGCCCGCGACCACACCGGTGCCTTCTATCCGCTGGGGCAGCGCGCGCACGTCCTCAAGGACCCGGATCCGGAAGCGGCGTTGGAGGCGCTGCGGACCGATCTGGTGCAGCACACGGAGGGGCCGCTGCACGACGACGCGGCGATGCTGCTGCTGCGCTTCCGCGACCCCGGCCCGGCGTTCGCCGCCTTCGACGGCACCTGAGGGCCCGGACGGCACTCGCCCTGGGTAAAGGGTTCGCAATGTGCGGATGCCTCGCTGTGCGGTCCGTGACGGGTTGTCCGCAATGAGCGACCGGCCCCTCCCGAACACCCCTGCGAACACCGGTTTCGCGTCATAGAGTATCGAGCCGTACACGCGGGCGGAGGCACGCACCGTATGCCGATCGCGGTTGGAGGAGAATCCCGGTGACGCTGCGCGCGTCCAGAGGCGGACCGGTCCCGCCGGACCACCCGGCCGTGTCCGCGGCGCACCTCCAGCGCGACGAGGCGGCGGCGCTCACGCTCTACCGGACGCTGCGCGACATGGGCGAGGGACCGATCGAGGAGGTCGCGGAGGCGGCCGGTCTGGACGCCGCGGAATCCGCGGGCGGCTGGCGGCGGCTGGACGAGCTGGGCCTGATCCGGATCGTGGGCGCGGTCGTGGAACCGGTCGACCCGGACGCGGCCATGGCGCACGCGATGGACACCTACAACGAGAACACCGCCAGGCAACTGCGGGACGCGCACTCGTTGCGCCGGGTCACCGAGTCCCTGATGACCGTCTTCCGCCCGGCCGTCGCCCGTGACTCGGCCGATGTCGCGGTGGAGCGGCTCGGCGACCGCAAGCGCAGGACGCGTACGGTGCGGGACCTCAACGCCGCCGTCCTGGACGCCTGCGACTCGATGCACCCCGGTCCGATGCCCCCGGCCGAGGCGCTGGAGGCGTCGCTCGACGAGGACGCGAAGCTGACCTCGCGCGGCATCCGGGTCCGGGTGATCTACCCCGAGTCGCTGCTGCGCTCCCCCAAGTACACCTGGTATCTGCACCGGTTGCTGGACATCGGCGTCGAGGTGCGGCTCCTGGAGCACTCCCCCTTCGACATCCTGCTCTTCGACCGGCACACCGCGTGCGTGCCCGGCGACCCCGAACGGCCGGGCGAGTCCATGCTGTTGATCCGCGGCTCCGCCCTCCTGAAGGGCTACACCGCGCTGTACGAGGACTACTGGCTGCGCGCCTCCCCCGTCGTCCTCGCCGCGCCGCCCGCGCCCGCCGAGGGCCCGGAGGTCAACGACCAGGAGCGCACGGTCATCCGTCTGATGGCGAGCGGGCTGAGCGACGACCAGATCGCCCGGAAAATGGGCGTGCACCGCCGCACGGTCCAACGCGCGGTCGCTAAACTGATGGACCGCCTCAATGCCTCAAGCCGCTTCGAGGCGGGTCTCAAACTCGCCCGCGACCCGGCCCTGATGAAGGTCTACCCGCTGAACTGACCGGTCGGGGTGACCCGTTGACGGCCGTGACGTACCAGCGGGGGCGCCACCAGGCCCAGGTGGTGCCCCCGCCGACTGCCTTCGGCGGCCTCCACACCAGGTGGAGTGCCGCCTCCGGCAGCCCCGGCCCGCGGATATTCGGGGGATCCACGGGCCGGAAGTCGTGTCACCGCGGCGGTCCGGCCGTCGCTCGCGGCGGGTGGTGCGCACGCGGGACCTCCGCGTGATGGTGATCGGCCTGCCGACAACTCCCCCGCTACGCCTGAACGTTCACGGGCCCTCCCGGAGCCGACGGCATGCCGTTCCCCCCGAGGCCGCGCACCGGCCGAAGTCACCTTCGGCGCCGTACCCGACCACACCTCGATCTTTACTCACCCGACAACCGCTGGCTACGAACCCCCGAGTACGTAATGCCCGGTGAACGGCTTCGCGCAGGCCACCTGAGGTGTCCAAAAGGAGACAGCGACCCCACTGGACAACGGTGGCGACGGCGTAGCGAGCGCGCTTGCCGACTGCCACCGGTCGGTACGTCGTCGCAGGTCAACGGCGTTGCCACGGACGGCGACCGACCACTGACGCAGGGCGGGATTCGACCGCTGAGGGCGGGTTCGCGCAGGTGGTGGGGGCCGGCCAAGTCGGTTGACACCCCATGCGTCCAGCGAACACGATCGACTGGTAAGCGCATTCTGCGGCTGGGCACGCCACTGGTCAGTCCTGGGCGCGGGCCGAGCATCCGGGGGGAACGGTCATGACGCGCGGCTCGAACAGCACCACCCCGCTGATCCGCGGGTTTCTACGGCAGGCCCGCAAGGATTACGCGGGGCCGCCGGAGCCGGGCAGCGGGCACACGGGACACCGCCCCGCCGGGCTGAGCCAGCAGGCGGTGGCGCACCGGATGGACATCTCGCCGCGGCTGTACCAGGACTGGGAGGGCGGCGGCCGGCCGGTGCCGGTCCACCGGCTGGACAGCCTCGCGAGCACGCTCGGCCTCGACCCGTACCAGCGCGACGAGTTGTGGTTCATCGTGACCGGCGGCTTCGCGCCCACCGGCCCGGCCCAGCCGGACCTGGAGGCGATGAGCGGCTGGCGGCTGTACCTGCGCGCGCTCCAGGTACCCGCGCTCGTTCTCGACAGCACGTGGCGGATCCACGAGGACAACGCGGCCTGGCGCGGCCTGTTCGAGCCCGAGGGCCAGCGGCCACCGGCGAATCTGCTGCGCTTCATCCTCTTCTCGCCCTACGCGCGCCGCCTGTGCGGGGACTGGCAGGCGAGTTGGGCAGTGCCGTACCTGCGGCAGCTCAGGCTGGAGGCGGGGATCAGCGAAGAGCCGGAGCTGCGACGTATCGTCGCGGAGCTGCAACTCGACCCGGAGCTGGGGGTGTTGTGGCAGACGGTCGGCCGGGGCGGACGGATGGCGCTGCACAACGACGGTCAGGTCCGGCTGCTGATCCCGCCGGGCGGCCGTACCCCGTACCGCGTACGGACCCTGGTCTCCTCCCCCGCCCACAACCCCCGTGTGCGGATGGTGACCTTGCTGCCGACTCCCGTCGAGGCGAGCGTGATCGCCCACGAACCGGTGTCGCTGCCGCCGACCGCCGCGTGACATCGGTGACGAGAGCGGCGTGAGCGGCGGGATCGGCGCGAGCGGCGGGATCGGCGGGATCGGCGGGATCGGCGGGAGCACGGCCGCGGGCCCGGAGCGCATCTTCCGTACCCGCGGCCGAACGCCTTGCGACGCCTTACGGCTGTCGCGGTCCTCGCGGCTGACGCGGTGCTCGCGCTGTTGGCGCCGTGCGCGCCGTGCGCGCCGTGCGCGCCGTGCGCCGCGTCAGCGGATCGTGACCTTGACGACGTTGGAGATCCCGCCACCGCCGACGATGCGCAGGTTGTTGAGGCCCTTGATGCCCAGCTTCACCCGCAGGTTGTACGTGGCGTCGTGGTTGGTGTTCATCGACGCGGGCAGCGAGACCCAGCGCTTGCCCTGCATCTGCTGGAGCGTCACCCGCGTGCCGACCTTGATGTCCTTGGTCGTGCCGTAGATCCGGAACTGCTGCCATGCGTTGATCGCGCTGACCGTCGCCTTGGCGGTGATGGCGGGTCGGGCGACGGCGGGCGCCATGGCGACGCTGTCCGCCGCGACGGCCTGGGCCACGGGGGCGGTCAACAGCGTGAGGGCGGTGAGACCGGTGGCACAGGCTCGCGAGAAGCGAAGCATGAAGGCTCCTACGGGGTAAACACTGACATGTCGTCACATCGTAGGAGCATGCCACCATTTCACCGGAGAGTGACGCGCCGGGGCGGGCGCGGGATTCCGGTCAGGAGCCGCCGGGCTCCGGACCCGCCTCCGCAGCCGTGCCTGTCCCTGCGTCTGTACCCACCCCTGGACCCTCGCCCGCGTCGCCCTGCGGACCGGCCTCCGCCATCCGCTTGAGCAGCCCCAGCCGCTCCTCCCAGGCCGCGGCCAGCTCCGTCATCCAGGACGCGGCGGCCGTCAGCGACTCGGGCCTGACGCTGAACAGGACCTCGCGGCCCGCTCTTCGGCTGGAGACCAGCCGGGACTGTCAAGGGCGGCGGCTGAGCCCGAGGTCGGGCAACCGGTCCGACTGACACGGCGACGAACACGGTCGCCACCGCCGTACGCGACGCCCCGGCGGCCCCCTGATCCGGTATCCCCTCTGACCGGCATGTTTCCCCGCGCGGCGGACCTCGCCACGCACCGCCACGAGCAGCGCGAAAAGCGTGAGAGTTGACTCTCATACATTGTGAGAGGACACTCTCACACCATGGAACCGGGTAACCGTTTGGGAGACATCGAGATCACCGACCCCAAGGCGATGCGCGCGCTCGCGCATCCGGTGCGGTTGGCGATCCTGGAGCATCTGCAACGCAACGGGCCCGCGACGGCCACCGTGCTCGCACCCCGCGTCGGGGCGACCCCTTCGGTGACGAGCTGGCATCTGCGCCATCTCGCGGGCTTCGGGCTCGTCCGGGACGCGGACCCCGATCCCGACGCCGGGGGCGACGAGCGACGGGACCGGCGTGAGCGGCGGTGGCAGGCGGTCGCACGCGGCTTCCGCTTCGAGGTGCCGGAGGACGACGGGGGCGAGGAGGGCCGCTCGGCGGCGCGGCTGCTCTCGCGTGAGATGTTCCTGCGCTCCGCCGATCTGCCGGCCCGCTGGGCGGCCACCGTGGAGCCCGGTCTCGATCCCGCGTGGCGGCGGCTCTCGGGACTCGCCAACACGCGTGTCATGGTGACGCCCGAGGAGGCCGCCGCCATCGAGGACGGAATCGAGCGCGTGCTCGCGCCCTATGTGACGCGGGACGCGGCGGACCGCCCGGCCGCCGCCCGCTCCGTACGCCTGCTGCGCTACACGCTCCCTGAAGGTGAACCTCAAGGTGAGGGTGAAGGTCCGGCTGAGGTTGAGGCACAGGGCGGCGAGCCGGGCGCGGACTCGTACACGGATACGGATACGGATACGGATACCGGTACGCGTACGGCCGCGCGTAAGGACGACGGCGGCGACGGCGGCACCCGGTGACCGCCGCAGCGACGCAGCCGCCCCCGATATCCCTGGCGCGAGACCGCCGATTCGTCCGCTTCTGGGCCGGCCAGAGCGTCTCGCAGTTCGGCGACCGGATCAGCGAACTGGCCCTGCCGCTGATCGCGGTGAGCGCACTGCACGCCTCCGCCAACGAGGTGGCGTGGCTGACCGCGCTGATCTGGACACCGAATCTACTGGCGATCGTCCTGGGCGCGTGGGTCGACCACCAGGCCCGCAAGCGCGGCCTGATGGTGGCCGCGGATCTGATCCGCGCCGGGGTGCTGCTGTCGCTGCCCGTCGCGTACCTGGCGGGGGCGGTGACGCTCGGTCAGCTCTACGCGGTGGCGCTGCTGATCGGCGCCGCCGAGGTGCTGTTCAACACCTCCTATCCCCCGTTCTTCGCGCACCTCGTGCCACGCTCGTCGTATGTGGACGCGAACAGCAAGCTCAGCGCGAGCCGGTCCGCGTCGTACGTCGCGGGCCCTGCCGTGGGCGGCGCGCTCGTGCAGGCGCTGACCGCGCCGGTGGCCGTCGTGGTCGACGCGCTGTCCTTCCTCGCCTCGGCCGTGCTGATCGGGCGGATCAGGATCGACGAGCCGCCGGTCGCGGCGGGCGGGCGGGACGCGCCGCTGCTGCGGCGGGCGAAGGAAGGGCTGGCGTTCGTCGTACGGCACCCGGTGCTGCGGGCCGGGCTCGGCACCTCGACCACCGTCAACTTCTTCACCTTCGTCTCCGGCAGCGGTCTGATGGTGCTCTTCGCCACCAGGAGCCTCGGTCTGTCGGCGGGCTTCATCGGCCTGGCCTTCGGTATCGGTTCCACGGGCGCGCTGCTCGGCGCGGTCCTGGCGCCGCGGATCTCGCGGTGGATCGGGATGGGGCGCAGCATCGCGATCGGCGCGGTGCTCTTCCCCGCGCCGATCGCGTTGGTGGCGGTCGCCGACGGGCCGCCGTGGGTCGGCGCCGTGGCGCTGACCGGCACCGAGTTCCTTTCCGGCCTCGGTGTCATGCTCTTCGACGTCAACCTCAACTCCCTTCAGGCGTCCGTGATCCCCGACGGGATGCGCAGCCGGGTCTCCGGCGCGTACGCCACGGTCAACTACGGCATCCGTCCGCTCGGCGCGGTCGTCGGCGGTGTGCTCGCGACCTTCCTCGGGCTGCGTACGACCCTGCTGGTCGCGGCGGTCGGCGGGGCGCTGTCCGTGCTGTGGCTGCTGCCGTCGCCGGTGCCCGGCATCCGCTCGATCGACCAGGACGGGCGCCCGGAGGACACCACGAACGTCGAGGACACGGCAGAGACGGCAGACACGGGGCACGGCGAGGAGGTGGCGGACACGGCAGCGGCCGACGGCGCGGTGGCCGTCGGCCGCCGGCGGGGCCGTCGAGAGGACCAGGATCAGGACGTGGCGCCGTGACCGGGGGTCAGGGCGTGGTGCCGTACACCTGGACCTCGTAGAGCGAGTAGCCGTACGCCGTCCCGCGCGCCGTGCCGTTGACGCGGACGTAGCGGCCGGTGCCGGTGAGGCCGGTCAGGTCCTCGGTGCCGCCCTTGCCCGCGGTGGTGGAGTAGACCGTGGTCCAGGCGGCGCCGTCCGGAGAGGTCTGGACGGTGTAGCTCTTGGCGTAGGCGGCCTCCCAGCTCAGCTTCACCCGGCTGATGTGCGCGCTCGCGCCCAGGTCGACCCGGATCCACTGCGGGTCGGAGCCTTCCTTGCTGGCCCAGCGGGTGGAGGTGAGGTCGCCGTCGACCGCCTTGCTCGCGGGGTAGGCGGTGGATTCGGTGGAGGAGGCAGTGGCGGGCCTGCCCTGCGAGAGCAGGGTGTCACCGCCGCCCGGTGGCGGTCCCGTGCCACCGGAAGGGGTGAAGTTCCACTGGCTCGCGGCGCCCGAACAGCTCCCGGCGGTGAGCGTCGAGCCGCTCGCCCGGAAGCACTTCTGCCCGGTCTGGATGTCGGAGACGGTGAGATTCGGGTTGACCGACCACTGCTGGTTCGGGCCGCCGTCGCAGGCCGTGAGTGTGATCGACGAGCCGGACAGGGTCGCGCAGAGGTTGTTGCTGATCAGGAAGGCGCCGTGGAAGGTGAACGCCTGCGCTGCGGAGCCGGTGCAGGCCGCCGTGTCCAGCTTGGTGCCGCTGGCGGAGCTGTTCCCCGGGTTGTCCAGGCACTGCCCGGTGGAGACGTTCTTGTACTGGCCGACGGTGGTGGTCGGCTGGGCTCCGCCGTAACAGGCGCCGGTCTTGGTGTTGAAGACGGGCGTGGCGTCGTACGGCTCGTTGGACGGCGGGTCCACGACGACCGGTTCGAGCACCGGGGTGCTGTCGTCGTTGTAGTGGGTCAGCGCGTCCTCGCAGTCGATGGCGTCGAAGGCGTTGCCGCCCTGGCCGCCGAGCCAGAGGTCGAAGTGGTAGAGGTTCGGGCCGCCGTTGGGGCCGTGGCCGCTCCAGTCGGCGCCGCACTCCTCGCAGGAGTCCTCCATGACGAAGTACTTGCCGACCCTTGGCACCCAGATCCGCGTGCCCGCCGGTATCTCCTTGGTGGACGAGGCGAAGGTGATCGGGTCGGCGTAGGTCCCGGTGCCGCCGGCCGTGTCGTGCAGGCCGGGGTAGGAGATGTCGCCACCGGGCGGGGTGTTGTCGTACCAGCCGTAGAAGGTGAGGAACGCCTGCCGGTCGGTGGAGGCCGCCGCCGCGGGGGACTTCGAGGCGGCCGAGGCGTACGGGGTCGCGCCGACGAGCGCGGCCATGACGGCCAGGACGAGAGCGCACAGGACGGCCGCGCCGCGCGGGGTACGGAGGCGGCTCATGCGGTCGGGCTCCAGTAGTCGCCCGCCATCACGATGTACACGAGCATCTTGATGGTCTCGCCGTAGTACGCGTCCTCGAAGGGGTTGGAGGCGAGCTGCTTCCAGATCGCGTCGGTCCACGCCTGGTCGCCGGAGGCCATGGCGGCGGGGCCGGCCGAGTCCCCGGCCTCCTCCGCCTCGGTGTCGCCCGAGACGTTGCCGTTGGCGCAGTTGAGCTTGATGTGCGGCTGGACCTTGGCCGGGTTGCCGCCGGACAGCGACTTCAGGCAGGCGGACTCCTTCTTCGCCGCGCCGTAGGCGACGGCGGCGGTCGAGGAGCCGTTGACCAGGGCGTCGGTGCCCAAGTGCCAGGGCACGCGCAGGGAGTTGTAGCCGACGATGTTGTCCGGCTGGTCCTCCTGGTAGTCGGCGGGGGCGGGCTTGGGGCTGGTGGTGTTGGCGTTGACGACGAAGTCGGAGAGCAGTCCGGCGGACGAGGAGTAGCCCGCGGTGAACTCGCTGATCACGGCCTCGGTGCGGGTGACGACCTTGTTCCAGTCGTGCGCGGTGTCGTAGGCGGCGAAGGCGCGCAGGTGGTCGAGCATCATGTCGGACGGCCGGGTGTCCGTGGTGGGGCCGTCGTCCTCGCACTTGAGGTGGCCGTCGGGCGCGACGTCGTGGGCGTAGAAGGACGCGAGCCACGCCTTGGCGTCCGCGGTGTAGCCGCCCCACTGCTTGTCGGCGAGGATCAGGCCGTAGCCGATGTCGAGGTCGCCGTCGGTGGCCGAGTCCGGGGTGCCGCTGTCGGTGTACTTGCAGGTCTTGCCGTCGAGTTGCCACTGCATGAGGCCGTCGGCGTCCTTGTGGTCCTTGACGAGCTGCCACAGGCCGTCGAACTCGGCCTTGGCGTCGCTGTCGTAACCGGCCATCAGGGGCACGATGTTCATGCCGTAGCCCTGGGCCTCGGAGACCGTGCCGTTGTGCGGGGCGTCGTCGTCGCCCTTGGTCGAGACGTAGTACTCGTTGGAGGCGCAGCCCTTGACCAGGTAGGCGCTCTTCCAGGAGTCGTACGCCTTCTTCACCGCCGCGTCGCGGGTGGACTGCGCCGCGGAGGGCAGCACGCCCACCTTGTACGTGGTGTGCGCGGGGAACGGGTGCGCCGGGGCGGTGGCGGCGTCGGCCGTTCCGCCGCCCGCGGTCGCCAGCAGGCCGAAGGACGCGCAGGCGGCGACCGTACAGGCCGCCAGCCTCCTCGTCCTCGTCTTCACGGGTCGTGGCATCTTCCAACTCCTCGTCGGTTGTGGGGTACGGCGCCGGGCACGGGAGCGCGCACCGGGCAGGAGAGGGTGGTCGCGATAGTTAGGAAAGATTCCTAACATGCTTGAGGAGTAAGAGTGTTGCTCCGGACGCGGCGCGTCAAGGGGTCGCGCGCGGACCTTGACCTGACCGGGATTCAGGTACGTGACACCGTCGCGGACTTCGGCCCGGCCGACCGGCCCGGCACCGGCTCATGCGAGCAGGTCGGCGACCGCGGCGATCCCTTCCGTGACGGCGCGCTCGTTCACATTGCCGAATCCCAGGACGAGTTGGGCCGGGGACTGCGCCCGTCGAACGGAACGCGCTCATGCCGTAGAGGCCGACCGCGCGGCCACGGGCGGCGGCGATGACGGAGTGTTCGGAGACGCCGGGCCGCGCGGCGCCGTCGATGTGGGCCACGGCGTGGAAACCGCCGGCCAGGCCGCTGAGCCGGATGGCAGGCGCGTGCGCGGCGAGCGCCGCCTTGAGTGCTTCGCACCGGGCCCCGTTGACCCCGCGCATACGCCGCAGATGGCGGTCGAAGCGGCCCGATTCGATCAGCCGGGCCAGGGCCAGTTGGTCGAGGGTGGGTGAGCCGCGGTCGCTGAGATGCTTGTCGGCCACGATCGCGTCGACGAGCGCGGGCGGGCAGACCGGGTGCCCGGCCGTCCGGTGCGCCCTCTCCCCCGCGGCCGGCCGCTCGTCCCGCCTTGTGCTTGACAGGCACTCCCGATGCTGATTTTTTAGCTGTCATACGCCCGAACCGAATGGTCGGTCGGTGCATCCACAAGGTGGTGGGCAGCGGTGACTCAGGGCAGCGACGCCAGGCTCGACACGGGACCGGCACCGGGTCCGCCCCCGGACGCGGTGCGAGCGTCCGCGCAAGGGACCACGAACGGGGCCGAAAACGGGGCCGGAATCGCGGCGGCGCAGGCGATGTTCTCGGCCGACCGGGCGTCGAACGGGCTCGGTATCGAGCTGCTGCACCTCGGTGAGGGCGTCGCCGTCCTGCGCATGGTCGTCACCGCTGCGATGGTCAACGGGCACGGCACCGCCCACGGCGGCTATCTCTTCCTGCTCGCCGACACCGCCTTCGCCTGTGCCTGCAACACCGGCGGAGCCGCGACCGTCGCCGCGGCGGCGGACATCGACTTCGTCGCCCCGGCCCATGAGGGCGACGCGCTGCTGGCCACCGCCCGTGAGCGGGCGCGATTCGGCCGCAGCGGGATCTACGACGTACGGGTGCGGCGCGGCGACGAGCTGATCGCCGAATTCCGCGGCCGGAGCCGTACGCTGCGCGGCGCCGACGCGAAGGAGACCTCGTGAGCCACCTGGGCGGGACGACCCCGCGGGAGACCCCGGACGCGGCGGAGCGGATGACCCGCGCGGAGCTGATGGACCTTCAGCTCACGCGGCTCCAGGCGACGTTGCGCCACGCGTATGCCCATGTGGAGCTGTACCGGCGGAAGTTCGACGAGGCGGGTGTCGTACCCGCCGACTGCCGGACGCTGGAGGATCTGGCGCGCTTCCCGTTCACCACCAAGGCCGATCTGCGCGACACATACCCCTTCGGGATGTTCGCCGTTCCGATGTCCGAGGTGCGCCGGGTGCACGCGTCGAGCGGCACCACCGGCCGTCCCACAGTGGTCGGTTACACCGAGGGCGACCTGTCGGTGTGGGCCGACGTGGTGGCCCGTTCGATCCGCGCGGCGGGCGGCCGTCCCGGCGACAAGGTCCATGTCGCCTACGGATACGGCCTGTTCACCGGGGGCCTGGGCGCGCACTACGGCGCGGAGCGTGCGGGCTGTACGGTCATCCCCGCGTCGGGCGGCATGACGGCCCGTCAGGTGCAGATCATCCAGGACTTCGAGCCCGAGATCATCATGGTCACCCCGTCGTACATGCTCACGCTGCTCGACGAGTTCGAGCGGCAGGGCGTCGACCCGCGCGGCACCTCGCTGCGGGTGGGGATCTTCGGCGCGGAGCCGTGGACGGAACAGATGCGCCGCGAGATCGAGGAGCGCTTCGCCATCGACGCCGTCGACATCTACGGCCTGTCGGAGGTGATCGGCCCCGGCGTGGCGCAGGAGTGCGTGGAGACCAAGGACGGCCTGCACATCTGGGAGGACCACTTCTATCCGGAGGTGGTCGACCCGCTGACCGACGACGTCATGCCGCAGGGCGAGAGCGGTGAGCTGGTCTTCACCTCGCTCACCAAGGAGGCGCTGCCGGTGATCCGGTACCGCACCCGCGATCTGACGCGGCTGCTGCCCGGTACCGCGCGGCCCGCCTTCCGCCGGATGGAGAAGGTCACCGGCCGCAGCGACGACATGATCATCCTGCGCGGGGTGAATGTCTTCCCGAGCCAGATCGAGGAGATCGTGCTGCGGACGCCCGGTGTCGCGCCGCACTTCAGGATCGAGCTGACCCGGCGCGGCCGGATGGACCACATGACCGTCTACGCCGAGGCCAGGGCCGAGGCCGGTACGGAGCTGCGGGACGCGGGCGCGGCGGCCATCGCGCAGGGCGTCAAGGACGGTGTGGGCGTGAGCGTCGAGGTGCGGGTCGTGGACCCGGAGACGCTGGAGCGCTCGGTCGGCAAGATCCAGCGGGTCAAGGACCTGCGGGCAGAAGAATGAAGGCGAAGGGCTGAGCGCGAACGGCTGAGCGCGAACGGTTGAGCGCGAACGGTTGAGGACGAACGGCTGAGGACGAACGGTTGAGGGTGCAGGCTTGAGTCCCGGCGCGCACCGCACCCGTACAAGCGGCGGGCGGACCTCCGTAGGGGAGATCCGCCCGTTTGCGCTGTGCGCACGCGCCGTACGGCCGCCCCGGCGGAGCGGCCGTACGCGTCCTACTCGATGTCGATCGGGCCGTCGGACGACGTGCCCTTGCCGCCCTTCCCCTTGCCGTTGCGGCCGTCGCCCGGGTGCGTCAGACCGCGCAGCGCGGGCAGGTTGTCCGAGCTGTCCGAGTCCGAACCGGAGCCGCCCTCGCCGCCGTTGAGGTTGTTGCGGACCGAGTCGAGGATCGTCAGCCCCTGGCTGACCAGGCCCGCCGCGATCTCGCTGAGCCCGTCGGCGCCGTTGAGCACGTTGACATTGGCTCCGGCCAGGCCGCCGGCCGCCTCCTTCACGATCAGCGGGAGCTGGTCGATCAGCATGCGGTCGAGCGCCACCCGGTCGTGCGAGGCCGCCGCGGCGGCCTGGATGCGCATCCGCTCGGCGTCGGCGACGGCGAGCACCCTGATCCGCTCGGCCTCCGCCTCAGCGGGCTTGACGATCTCCGCCACAAGCTGCTGCTGGCGCAACTCGGCCGCGCGCAGCGCCAGTTCGGTCTGCGCGGCGAGCACTTCCTGCTGCGCGTGCGCCTGGGCGAGCGGGCCCGCCTGCGCGGCCTCGGCCTGCGCGCGGTCGACCTGCGCCGAGTACTCGGCCTGTACGACGGCGGTCTGCCGGGCGTACTCCGCCTGGTTCCTGGCGGCGATCTGCTGCGCCTCCACCGACGCCTGCGTGGCCTGGGCCTGCGCGATCTGCGCCTGCCTCTGGATGGCGGCCTTGTGCGGCGCCGACATGGCGTCGATGTAGCCGGTCTCGCCGTCGTCGATGGACTGGATCTGCAACGAGTCGACGCTCAGGCCGATCTTCGCCATCTCCGTCTTGGAGGTCTCCAGCACCTCGGAGGCCAGCTTCTGCCGCTCGGTGACGATCTCCTCGACCGTCATCGAGCCGATGATCGACCGCAGGTGACCGGCGAAGATCCGGCCGGTCAGAATCGACATCTGGTCCTGGTCGGACAGGAACCGCTGTCCGGCGTTGACAATGCTCTCGTGGTCGTTGCCGACCTTGAACGCGATGACGGCCTTCACCGTCAGCGCGATGCCCTGCCGGGTCACACAGGTCTCGGCGACTTCCGCCTCGCACATCGCGAGCGTAATGAACCGGGTCTTGCGGAAGACCGGCAGAACGAACTTTCCGTGGCCGGTGACCACACGGAACGGCGCACCCCCCAGTCCACGCCGACCGCCCGAGATCAACATCGCCTCGTCCGGCGCGGGAACGCGGTAACCGAACATCCTTTGTCTCCTTCATGTGCGCCGGCTCAGTCGGCCAGCGCGTCCAACGGGTCGGCCCACTCGATGACGTCCACCTGGCGTGTGCCACGCGAGTCCACCACCAGCACGGTCGCCCCCTTAGGCAGGGGTTCCTCGGACCAGGCGAGGAAGGTCTCGCTGCCTCCTCTGACCCGCACGTAGACCTCACCGGGTCCGGCGAGGCCGCGCGTGCCGATGAGCAGCTCCCCCGTACAACCGATCACGGCTTCGTCCTGCGCCATTCCCGGCCGCCCCTCACTTCTCGTGTCCGTTCCGGTCCTGGAATCTCCGTCTCATTCATCCTCCCACCAGCGGCCTCTTCCGGTCCGTCACCGGTCCGTACCAAATACGGAACGCCGCACCGTACCGCTCATCCGTGGATGGTGGTTGGACGCGCCACCGGGGTCCCGCTCGTGCCAGGGTGTGGGAAGACCGTTCCTCTGCTGGGAGGCTGGATGTTCCGGGGCTTCACCGCGCCCTTGTCAGGCAGGACCGAGCGCGACCGTACGACGGCCGCCTCCGCGTTGGCGTACATCCGTACCGAGACGGGCAGCGCGGCCGTGCTGCTCGCTGCCACCCTGGTGGCACTGGTCTGGGCGAATGTCGCGCCCGGCGGCTACGAGTCGGCGTGGGCGACGCACCTGTCCTTCCGCTTCGGGGACCACGGGCTCGACCTGGACCTGCGGGAATGGGTGAACAGCGGGCTGATGACGCTGTTCTTCCTGGTCGTCGGCCTGGAGGCGCGTCGCGAGTTCGACATGGGCGAGCTGCGCGACCGGCACCGTATCCCGCTGCCCATGCTGGCCGGGATCAGCGGCATGGCCGTACCGATCGCGATCTACCTCATGGTGAACGCGGGCCGGTCCTCGGTGCACGGCTGGGGCACCGCGATGTCCACCGACACGGCCTTCGCGCTGGGCATGCTGGCGTTGCTCGGCTCGCGGTTCCCCGAACGGCTGCACACCTTCATCCTGACCGTCGCCGTCGTGGACGACTTCCTGGCGCTCGGCGTGATCGCGGTGGCGTACAGCGACCACATCTCGTGGACGCCGCTGATCGTCGGGATCGGCGTCCTGCTGGTGGTGTACGCGGTACGCAGCGCCGGTGTGCGGCGCGGCGCGGTCTACGGGGTCCTGGGGGTGATCGCCTGGGTGGCGTTCCTGCATTCCGGGGTGGACCCGCTGGTCGTCGGTCTGATCATGGGTCTGCTCTCCTTCGCCTACCCGGCGTCGCGGGACGCGCTGGAGCGGGCGACGGGGCTGTTCCGGTCCTTCCGCGAGCAGCCGACCGCGGAGCTGGAGCGCGAGGCGCGGCTGGGCCTGGCATCCGCGGTCTCCCCCAACGACCGGCTCCAGCGGCTGTGGCACCCGTGGAGCAGCTATGTGATCGTGCCGCTGTTCGCGCTGGCCAACGCGGGGATCGAGATCAACGGCTCGCTGCTGGCCGACGCCTTCACCTCGCCGATCACGCTCGGTATCCTGCTGGCGTACGGGCTCGGCAAGCCGATCGGCATCCTGGGCGCGTCCGCGCTGGCCACCAAGCTGAGCCGGGGCCGGATGCGGCCGTCGGTCGGCTGGGCGGCGGTGCTGGGCGGCGGTTCCATCGCGGGTATCGGCTTCACGGTGTCGCTGCTGATCGCGACACTGGCCTTCGACGGGGACCAGCTCGCGCAGGCGAAGATCGGCGTGCTCAGCGCGGTCGTCTTCGCCATGCTCAGCACGACGGTGGTCGCGCTGGTCGCCGGGCGGCTGCCGGAGACGCGCAGGGCGCGCGCCCTGCTGGGCACCGCGGAGTCCGTCGTGGACCTCGTCGAACCCGTCGACCCGGCCCGCGACCATGTCCGCGGGCCGGTGGACGCGCCGGTGACGATCGTGGAGTACGGCGACTTCGAGTGCCCCTTCTGCGGCCAGGCGGAGACCGTCGTACGCGAACTGCTCGCCGACTTCGGCGACAGCGTCCGCTACGTGTGGCGGCACCTGCCGCTCAACGACGTGCATCCGCACGCCCAGCTCGCCGCGGAGGCGTCGGAGGCCGCCGCCGAGCAGGGCCGCTTCTGGGAGATGCGGGACCTGCTCTTCGAGCGGCAGGACGCGCTCAAGGTGCGCGATCTGCTGGACCACGCGCGGGAGATCGGGCTCGACGTGGCGCTGTTCAAGGAGTCGCTGCACAAGCGGCACGGCGCGCGGCGGATCGCGAAGGACGTGGAGTCCGCCGACCTGAGCGGGGTGTCGGGTACCCCGACCTTCTTCATCAACGGCCGCCGCCACCACGGCGCGTACGACATCGACAGCCTGTCCGCGGCGGTGATCTCGGCGCGCGAGCGGGCGCTGGTGGAGCAAGGCGGGGCGGAAGCGTAGCGGACCCCCGGACGGGGCCTACGCCGCCGCGTCCGCAGGGGCTCGCGCGCTCTGGGGTCTCAGGGGTGGAGGGAGCGGACCGCGCGGGGGACGCCGGGGGCCTGGTGGCCGCCGCTGGCGATCATCCGCACCTCGCCGTCCGCGCTGATCTCGGCGCGGACGATCCCGGTCTCGTCCTCGTAGACCGGGTAGCCGCCCGCGCCGGATTTCTCGGTCCGGCGTACGAGGACGACGTCGTCCTCCACCGCGGGGGCCTGGAACACCAGCTCGTAGATCTCCGGGTAATCCATACAGGACCTCCTGACCCACCCATCATCTCCCGCGACGCCCCGGGCCGCCTCTGGGGAGCCACCGGGTACGTCAGCCCGTCGGGACGGTCCTGCGGAAGCGGGTGGCCGCGGGTTCCATAGGGCTTGGGAGGGCGGGCAGAGGGGTGACCGCGGGCAGAAAGATGAACAACGTGTCACACCGGCCGGTCGGGGGCGCCGGTTCGCTGACACGTCGGCCACCGCTGTGGTTTTCTGACGTCATGACCCCGCTGCTCGTGATGCGCCGCCACGTGGACTACGGGCGTGTCACCAGCATGGGCTGTCCCGCCGTGCGCTGACGTCGCGCTCTCGGCGTCCTGCCGCCCGCAACGGCCGCTGATCACCCCCTTTCACCACGCAAGGCGCGTTCCCGTGCCGCGCCGTGCCACCGCCGGGTGCCGTCCTCGCCGCCCGCCCTACGGGTCCTCGCGGCGGCGGTCCGCGCGCCGGACACATCCGCACATCCGTACGGCGCGCTTCGCGCAAGCCGAGGGCCGTACGCCATTTCCCAGGGGAGAGCCATGACCCAGCCCATCGACTCCGTGACCGCGGGCACCACCGCGGAGGACACCGCGGCGCGGGACCTGCCGGGGTGGTCGTTCGAGACCCAGCAGGTGCACGCGGGCACCGCGCCCGACCCGACGACCGGCGCGCGGGCGGTGCCGATCTACCAGACGACGTCGTTCGTGTTCCGCGACACGCAGCACGCCGCCGACCTGTTCTCGCTGGCGGAGCCCGGCAACATCTACACGCGCATCCACAATCCGACACAGGACGCCTTCGAGCAGCGGGTCGCCGCGCTGGAGGGCGGTGTCGCGGCGGTGGCGCTGGCGTCGGGGCAGGCCGCGGAGACGCTGGCGATCCTCACGCTGGCGCGCTCCGGTGACCACATCGTCTCCAGCGCTTCGCTGTACGGCGGCACGTACAACCTCTTCCGTCACACGCTGCCGAAGTTCGGCATCGAGGTGTCCTTCGTGGAGGACCCCGACGACGCGGACGCGTGGCGGGCGGCGATCCGGCCGGAGACGAAGGCGCTGTTCGCCGAGACGCTGGGCAATCCGCGCGGCAATGTACTGGACGTGCGGGCGGTCGCCGATGTCGCACACGCGGCGGGTCTGCCGCTGATCGTGGACAACACGGTGCCGACGCCGTTCCTGCTGCGGCCGATCGAGCACGGAGCGGACATCGTCGTGCACTCGGCGACCAAGTTCCTCGGCGGCCACGGTACGACGATCGCGGGCGTGGTCGTGGACGGCGGGACCTTCGACTTCGGCGCGCACGCCGAGCGGTTCCCCGACTTCACCGAGCCCGACCCCAGCTACCACGGTCTCCAGTACTGGCCCGCGCTCGGCCCCGGCGCCTTCGCTGCGAAGCTGCGCGTGCAACTCCTGCGCGACCTCGGCCCGGCGCTGTCGCCGCACTCGTCCTTCCTGCTGCTCCAGGGCGTGGAGACGCTGTCGCTGCGGCTGGAGCGGCACTCGACCAACGCGCAGGCGCTCGCGGAGTGGCTGGAGGCGCGCGACGAGGTCGCGGTCGTCCACTATCCGGGACTCCCGTCCAGCCGTTGGCACGACGCGGCCCAGCGCTACCTGCCGCGCGGGGCGGGCGCGGTGCTCGCCTTCGAGCTGCGGGACGGCGCGGAGGCCGGAAAGCGGTTCGTGGACGCGGTGTCGCTCTTCAGTCACCTCGCCAACATCGGTGACGTGCGGAGCCTGATCATCCACCCGGCGTCCACCACGCACAGCCAGTTGGACGAGGAGCAGCTCGCCGCCACCGGCACCTCGCCGGGCCTGGTGCGGCTGTCGGTCGGCATCGAGCACATCGACGATCTCAAGGCCGATCTGGAGGCGGGCTTCCGCGCGGCGAAGGGCGCGTCCTGAACAGCGCTGCCACCACTGGGGTCCCCCTGCTGCCCGCCACGGGCGCCTGGCAGCCGGGGGACCCGCCGGGGCGCCGGAACTGGCACGCCCTCGACCGGCCGCTGGCCCTGGAGGCGGGCGGCGAACTGCCGGGCGTGCGGCTGGCGTTCGAGACCTGGGGGCGGCTCGCGCCGGACGCGTCCAACGCGGTCCTGGTGCTGCACGCCCTGACCGGGGACAGCCATGCGGCGGGCCCGGCGGGTCCCGGGCATCCCACCGCCGGGTGGTGGGATGCCCTGATCGGACCGGGCCGCGCGCTGGACACCGACCGGTGGTTCGTGGTCGCGCCGAACGTCCTCGGCGGCTGCCAGGGCAGTACAGGTCCGTCCTCGTACGGTCCCGACGGTCGTCGCTGGGGCGGCTCCTTCCCATTTCTGACGCAGCGTGACCAGGTCGCCGCCGAGGCGGAGTTGGCCGACGCGCTGGGCATCGGGAGCTGGGCGCTGGTGGTCGGCGGGTCGATGGGCGGGATGCGCGCCCTGGAGTGGGCGGTCGGTCGCCCCGAGCGCACCCGCGCGCTGCTGCTCCTCGCCTCCCCCGCCGCGGCGAGCGCCGAGCAGATCGCCTGGGCCGCCGTCCAGTCGCACGCCATCCGCTCGGACCCGCACTGGCGCGGCGGCGACTACCACGACGCGGGTCCGGGCCGCGGACCGCACGCGGGGCTCGGCCTCGCGCGGCGGCTGGCCCACGTCACCTACCGCAGCGAGGGCGAGCTGCGGTCCCGCTTCGGCCGCTCCCCGCAGGACGGCGAGGAGCCCTGGCGCGGCGGGCGGTACGCCGTCGAGTCGTATCTCGACCACCACGCCGCCAAGCTGGTGCGGCGGTTCGACGCGGCCAGCTACGTCGTGCTCACCGAGGCGATGAACGCGCACGACATCGGCAGGTCCCGCGGCGGTACGGCGGCGGCCCTGCGCCGCGTGACCGCCACGACCCTGGTCGCCGGAGTCGACTCCGACCGCCTCTACCCCCTCCCCCAGCAGGCCGAGTTGGCGGCGGGCATCCCGCACTCCGACCGGCTGCGGATCGTCGAATCGCCGTACGGGCACGACGGATTCCTCATCGAGACGAATCAAGTGGCGGCGCTCGTCAGAGAACTGACGGCGTGAGGGGCATGGGGTGCCGACGGAAGAACTGCCACATCAGGGCGTCGGCGCTGATCTCACGCGTCGTCGTACCGTTGCCCGCGGACTCCTGTGGTGATCCCGGCCAGGTGTGACCGCCGTCCGACACCGAGTACAGCTCGACGTCCGCGCCGTCGCGCCCGCCGCACGGAGCTGGTACGTCGCGCCGCCGAACGACACCGGCGTGTTGTACTGCCCACTGCCGAGCGCGGGCACGCACTGACCCGGCGCTGTCCCTCCCCCCCCGCCGGGGAGGTTCCACTTCTGCCAGGCGTTGGCGTTGGAGTCCCAGATCTGCAACCGGGTGCCGTTGGCCGTGCTGCCGCCCGGGTCATCGAGGAAACGGCCCGACTGCGGATTCCCCAGGTGCCCGTCCGACTGGGCCTGCCACTGCTGCGCACCCGAACCGTTGCACGTCCAGAGCTGGACCTTCGTCCCGTTCGCCGTCCCCTGCCCCGTCACATCCAGGCACTTGCCCAACGCCCGGACCGTACCGTCCGAACCGATCGTCCACGACTGCGCGTCGGTGCCATTGCAGTCATAGAGCTGCACGGGAGTACCGTCCGCACTGCTCGCCGACGCCACGTCCACACACTTGCCCCCGACTCCCGTGATCGGACCGGTACGGCCGGACGGCGGAGATGTGGGCGGGGTGCCGGTGGGGACGGTGAACTGGCCCTGGCTCAGGACGCGGGAGTTGTTGAGGGTGGCCCGGAGACCGGCGGTGGTGTTGGCCGAAGTGAGGTAGTCGGACCAGATCATGAACCAGGTCCACAGCGGCTGGTCCGCCAACTGTGCGGGCGTGGGGACCGTACCGACCTCGGCGAGCGAAACCGGCTTGCCGTGGGCCTGGTTGACGATCGCCTGGTACCACTCGGTGCTGGCCGAACCGTGCACCCACGGGTCGACGCTGGCGACGTCCACGTACGCGTCACCCGGGTAGTAGTCGGCCACGTGGGCCGCTCCGCCGTCGAGGTCCTTGACGTTCCAGACCCAGATGATGTTGTCCAGGCCCTTGGACTCCAGGTAGTCATGCGTGATCTGGAACAGCCGGGCGCTCCCGGCCGCGCCGGTCTTGCCGCCCCACCAGGCCCAGCCCTCGTTCATCTCGTGCAGCGGACGGAACAGCACGGGGATGCCCGCGCCCTTCAACTGCTGGAAGTACGGCACCACTTGGTCGAGATTGCGCTTGTAGTCGGTGTTCAGCGTCGAACCGTCCGTGACGAGCTGGCTCCACTCCGGGTCCGACAGGTGACTGCCCTTGATGGGGTTGGGGCCGGTGTCGAAGTCGCAGGTCGCCACGTCGGGGCGGCACATGTGCCAGGTCAGGTTGACCAGTGAGCCGTTGGCCCACTCGGTCTTCGCCTGGTCGATCATCGTCTGGCGGTTGGCGATGTCGTCCGGCCGGAAGCCGAACTCCCCGCCCCACAGCCCCGCCCACTTCCCGGTGATCGAGTGGGCCTGGGCCGTGTAGGCCGAGGGCTGGCTGAGCGGTTCCTTGTTGTGGACGCCGCTGATCACGTGGTTCCCGCTGATCTGGTGCAGGTAGCCGATCACCGCGTCGGGCGTCGAGGCACCGGTCGCCGACGCCTGCGGCGGCGAGGTCGCCAGCCACGCCCCGGCCGCCAGCGGCAGCGCGGCGAGCATGGCGGCCCGCCTGCGGGTGAAGATCTTCGCTCTCATTGGACCCTCTCATGTCTCCCATGGGGGTGGAACGTTGCATGCCGCGCGTCCGTGGCATGCGGGATATCGCGTCATCACGGCCACGGGAAAACGGCGGAAAGACCAACGCCTGGAAGCTAGAACTCTGGTCTAGGCCATGTCAATGAGTCCGGCACAGGTTTTCTAAAACGTGCCAGTAACTCACCAGTAACCGGGGGGAATCGCGGCGCGCGGCCAGGCACGCGCAACCGCCCGAGCGGGCCACAGCACGGGAAAACGTACTCGTACGAGCGAAGGACACGGCGCCGACAGCGGTGAGGCGGCTCACCGTCACCGGCGGTCCGACCTCAACAGCCCGACGACAGCGCGGTGTTACGGCCTCGGCGGCGGCGCCGTCGAACCCCTCGGGACGAGGCCGGGGATCTGGGCCGCGTGCGACGCGGGCTTCTGATGCGTCATCACATCGAAGAGCGTCTCGGTGACGTCGGCGCCGAAGGAGAAGATGTCGTGCCGCATCGCCGAGAGCATGGGCCGGGTGAGCTGGCACAACTGCGAGTCGTCCCAGGCGAGCAGGGACAGGTCCTGCGGCACGGACAGGCCGAATTCGGCGGCCACACCCAGCGCGGTGACGGCCATGATGTCGTTGTCGAAGACGATCGCTGTGGGGCGCTCGGCGGAGAGCAGGAGCGTACGGCAGGCGCGGCTGCCCTGGTCGGCGGAGAAGTCGGCGACGACGGTCTGGGCCGACAGGCCCAGCTCGGCCGCCGTCTCGGTGAACGCGCGGGTCCTGATGGCGCTGTGCCCCAGCTCGGCGGGTCCGCTCACCCGGGCCACCCTGCGGTGCCCGAGCGCCGCCAGATAGCGGACCGCCTCGACGGTCGCGGCGGCGTCGTCGGTCCACACAGAGGTGAACGGACCGGCGAGCGAGGGATGTCCGACGGCCACGGCGGGCAGGCCGATCGCGGACAGCGCCGGGATACGCGGATCGTCCACCCGCAGGTCGACCAGGATGCTGCCGTTGACCCGGTTGCCCTGCCACCACTCGCGGTGGACCTCGATCTCGTCGTCGGCCTCGACCAGCCGCAGCAGGAGCGAGCACGAGTGACGGCCGAGCACGCTCTCGATACCGGAGATGAACTCCATGTAGAACGGTTCGAGGCCGAGCATCCGCGCGGGTCTGGCGATGGCGAGTCCCACGGTGTGCAGCGCCCGGCCGGACAGCGACTGCGCCGCCTGGTTCGGGCTCCAGCCCAGGTCACGGGCGGCCTGGAGGATGCGTTCCTTCGTACTGGACGACACGCCCGGCTTGTTGTGCACGGCGATGGTCACAGCGGACGGCGAGACTCCCGCACGCCGGGCGACGTCCTTGATCGTGGCCTTGCGCCCACCGCCCGCTGCTGCCGTCTGGCTCACCCGGATATCCGCCTTCGTCTCGTGGTCGGGCCATGCCGAGACGCGCCGCACCGGGGCCGGAAGTCGCGGGTCGCGGGCGTCCCGGCCGAGGGGTGGACCGTGCGAGCCGCCTCGTCGGCTCAGCGTACACTCAAACGTTGCATACGCGCCGGTCGGCGACTGTCAGCGGCCCAACCGGCCGCGGGCCGGCCGACGGGCCCACGCCCCGGCAGTACGCCGCGACGCGGGCCCGTGGCTCAGCGCGCTCCGGCCGTGGCCGCTCCCGCGATGGCCGCCGCACCGACCAGTCCGGCGTCCCCCCGCAGCGCGGCCCGCTCCACGAGCACCCCGGCCGCGAACGGCAGCACGGCGTACGACTCCAAGTGGCGGCGCAGCGGCGGGAACAGCACGTCGGCGGCCTCGGCGACGCCCCCGCCGATGACGGCGGCCTCGATCTCCACCAGGGTGGCGACCGCGGCGATGCCCGCGGCCAGGGCCCGCGCGGCGGAGTCGAAGGCCGCCAGCGCGACCGGGTGGCCCCGCCGGGCGCCGACGGCCACCGCCGCCGCGTCGGCCGGACCCTCCTCGGGCCGCCAGCCCTGCTCCAGCGCGCGGCGCGTGATGGACGTGCCGCTCGCCAACTGCTCGACGCAGCCCCGCGATCCGCAGACGCACGGCTCGCCGAGCAGGTCGACGGTGATGTGCCCCAGATGCCCCGCGTTGCCGGTCGGCCCGCTGCGGACAGCGTTGTCAAGGATGAGTCCGGCGCCGACGCCGGTGGAGACCACCATGCACAGCGCGTTCCGGTATCCGCGCGCGGCGCCGATCCAGTGCTCCGCCGCCGTCATCGCCACGGCGTCGCCGCACAGCACCACCGGCTTTCCCGCCACGGCGGGATGCGCCCGTACGCGCTCGACGATCGGGAATCCGCGCCAGGCGGGGATGTTCACCGGGCTCACCGTGCCCGCCGCGATGTCGACGGGACCCGCGCTGCCGATACCCAACGCCGTGACCGCGCGCCAGTCCTGATGCGCGGTCAGCTCGGCCAGCACCTCGAGGACGGCGCCGAGGACCGCCGAGTCGGCGCCCGTGGGCGTCGGACGCCGGACCCGGTGCCGTACGCGGCCCTCGGCGTCCACCAGCGCTCCGGCGATCTTCGTCCCGCCGATGTCCAGGGCGGCCAGCAGTCGCCCTCCGACCTCGGGCAGGAGCAAGGACGGCTGCGCGGCATCAGTGGCCATGGGGGTGGATCTCCGTTCACGGCAGAGAGACGGGAGACGGGCCGGCCGTGGGAACTGGCCCCATTTAGGCGTGCGTCAGCGCAAAGGAGTAGATCTCGGACCAGCATGCTACTACAGCGTTTTATGGACGACGACACTCCACGCCGTGACCGCTGCCCTCGTATCGCGGTCCGGTCCATGCCCGGTGTCCTCCGCACCGCCCGGTCCGGGCAGACCTCGTCGGCGCCGTTCACCGCCGACCGCGCACCATGCGGCCCCTCACATGGGGTCCCTCAGACGCGGGGGCTCGGCGGCGCGAGGACGAGGGCCTGGCGGCGCTGATGGACGGTCAGGTAGCGCAGGCCGTGCGGTCCCGCGGTGAACGCGCGCAGCGAGCGGCGCGGGAGCCACACCAGGTCGCCGGGGGCGAGGGGGACTTGGTCGAGTTCGGTGGTGAGGCGGCCGTCGCCGTCGAGGACGTGGACGAGCACGTCGAGGTCGGGGCCGAGGTGCGGTGCGATGCCCGCGTGCGGCGGGAGCTGGATGATGTTGGAGTCCAAGTCGCGGTCACGCATGCGCAGTTTCCACACCGCGCCGGAGGCGTCGGGCACGCCCGGCGATGCGACGGCCGGGGCGCCCGGCCCGTCCACGGAATCCCGGACGTCCTGGGACACCGGGGATACCGGGGAATCCGGGGAGTCCGGTGGCCGCGCGCCGGTCAGGACGCGGGGCAACGAGGTCGACGCGAGTTTGCGGATGCGGATCCGCCACTCTCCCGGCGCCTTGTCCTCGTACTGCCAGTCGTGGCCGCCCGGGTGCTCCGTGTCGAACTCCTCGCGCAGGTGGCGGGGGTCGTGGTCGATGAGCAGGACCAGCGAATCCCCCACGGCGAGGGCGTCGTACGCGGCGAAGACGGCTGGGTGCCTGCCGGGCTTGGGCAGCGGACGTACGTCGAGCTCGGGTCCTGGCACAGGCCGCGCCTCCCTCTATTTCTACAAGTGGCGATTGTGTAAACTCTAGCGCATGACACCTCCCGCCGATCCCACGGACGCCGTGACCGACGCGCCCGCCGGCCGTCGGCGGGACGTCCTCGACCTGCTCCGGCGATCGGCGGCGCCGCTGAGCATCGCCGACATCGCCCGCCGCCTCGAAGTGCACCCGAACACGGCCCGGTTCCACCTCGACACACTGGTGGGGCACGGGCAGGCGGAGCAGGTCACGGCCGCGCGCACCGGGCCGGGAAGACCGCCGTTGCTGTTCCGCGCCAGCCCTGGCATGGACCGGACGAGGCCGCGCAATTACCGGCTGCTCGCGTCGATCCTCGTCGAGGAGCTGTCGCACAGGCCCCGTCCCACGCAGGCGGCGGTCGCGGCCGGGCGCGCATGGGGCGGCGAGTTGGCCGAGGCGCCGGACGCGACAGCCCCGTCGGGCACGGTCACCGAGGCGCGCGCGGTCGAAGGTCTCATACGCCTGCTCGACGACCTCGGCTTCGCTCCGGAGCGCCCTCCGCGCGGCGCCGTCGACAGGATCGGCTTGCGGCACTGCCCGTTCCTCGACCTGGCAGAGGAACGGTCCCAGATCGTCTGCCCGATCCATCTGGGCCTGATCCAGGGCGCGTTGGCCGCAATGGAGGCGCCACTGACCGCCGAGCGGCTGGAGCCGTTCGTGGAACCCGGCCTGTGCGTGGTCCACCTCGACCGGGCGGCAAGCCCCGTGGAAGGGAAGGGGCGTTGAGCGCGTCGGCGGCGGCCTCGGCGGCCCTGGTCTTCACCTGGCTCGGGATGGTCCTCGCCATCTCCTTTTTGGAGGCGCCGCTGAAATTCCGAGCCCCGGACGTCACCGTCCGTATCGGTCTCGGCATCGGCCGCCTGGTGTTCCGGGCGCTCAACTCCGTCGAAGGGGTCTTCGCGGTGGCCCTGCTGACCGTCGCGGCCAGCGGGTCCCTCTCCGCCCGCGCGATGGTCGCACTGACTGCCGCCGTGGCCCTGCTCGTCCTCCAACTGGCCTTGGTACGGCCCCGCCTGACCCGCCGTTCGAACGCGGTCCTGGCCGGGCAGGACCCGCCGCGCTCCCATGCCCACTACGCCTACATCGGCCTGGAAGCCGCCAAGGTCGCGGCCCTGATCACGGCAGGCGTCCTGCTGCTGGCCGGTTGACGCCCGCGAACCGGTGCCCCCACGGTGCCGGAACCGGTCGCTCAGAAGAGGGCGATCGGGTTGACCGGGACACCGGTCATGCCGTGGATGCGCGGCGGTGCGACGGAGAGCAGGAAGCTGTAGCGCCCCAACTCCGCGCACAGCGCGGCGAGATCGTCGAGCTGTGAGGCGTCGATCAGGGGCATGGCCATCCGGCCGAGTGCCACGCCGTGCAGCGGCGACGGCCCATTCGGATCGAGCGGTGGGAAGGCGTCGCCCCGGTCACCGGTGTAGACGGCGACCTGGCGGTGGTGCATCCAGCGCACCGCGTCGAGGCTGATGCCCGGTGTCGGCGCGCCGGGGACGGGCGTGGCGGGCCTCCCCGCGTACTCCACGATCCTCGTGTGCTGCTCCTGCTGCTGCACGCGGAGCCCGACCAGGCCCGCGCCCGGGCCGACGAGCGCGTGTGGGCCACGGTCGCGGGCGTAGCCCTCGCGATTCCCCTTCGGCCTGCTCCTGCCGAGGATTCTGGGGCTGCCGGCGGTGTCGCGCCTGCTGAGGGTGCCGGGACGCGGCTCCGGCTGAGCGCCGTGCCCCTCACCGCGCGGGCGCGGCCTCCTTCGTCTCCTGCGGCGCGGCGATCCGGCCGAGCGAGCGGTCGACGAGGGTGAGGACGAGGAAGACGGCCGCGGCGGCGAGCATGAACAGGGCGAGGCCGTGCAGTCCCGAGGTGGTCGCGCGGCGGCCGAAGAAGGCGCCGGTCGCGGAGGAGGCGACCATGGCGCCCAGATACATGAACGTACGCAGCAGCCCGGACGACGCGCCCATGCGCGCGGGATCGGCCTGGAAGTAGAGCGCGTTCTGGTTGGCGAGGCTGACCAGGCCCTGCGGCAGTCCGAGGACGACGGCCACCGCGACCAGCAGCCACACCGCGGCATGGCCGCCCACGGCCAACAGCATGGCGCAGGCGACGAGTTGGGCCACGGCGCCGACGACCAGCTTGCCGCGCACGACTGCCTTGCGCCCGGTGAGGGTGGACACGACGATGCCGACCGCGAAGGTGGGCAGCAGGAGCAGCCCGGCCGCGGACGCGCTCAGCCCCCTGCCGTCCTCCAGCCACTGCGTGAAGCCGTAGATGAAGGAGTACGAGACGGTGTACGCGACGAAGGTGCGGGCGTAGGTCGCCAGCAGCGGGATGTTGCCCGCGAAGACGCCGACGTCGATGAACGGGTCGGCGGCGCGCCGCTCGCGCAGGGCGAATCCGGTGCCCGCGAGCAGGGTGAGCGCGATGAGCCAGGCCCGGTCGGTGCGGGCGTCCATGAGGAACAGCAGCAGCGACACGAGGGTGGCGGCGAAGAGCAGGATGCCCGCCCAGTCGAGGCGGTTGCGCGGGCGCGGCCCGCCGTCGGGGGGCGGGGCGCCGTCGGCGGCGCCTGACGGCGCGAGCGCGGTCCTGCCCGGCAGGTAGATCCAGCCGAGGACGAGGCAGGCGATCGCGAGCGGGATGTTGATGGCGAAGGTGCTCCGCCAGCCGCCGAGTCCGATGAGCAGGCCGCCGAGGGTCGGGCCGATGACGGCGACGGTCTGGCCGGTCACGGCGAGCGTGGTGAGCACTCCCGCGGGGCTCTTCATCCCGGTGCGTTCGGCCTCGCTGCGGATCAGGTACATGGCGGCCGGATAACCGGCGCAAGTGCCGAAGCCGAGGACGACGCGGGCGGCGACGAGGACGGTGAGGTTCGGAGCGAGGGTGCCGATCACCCCGGCGACGCCGGTCAGCGCGGCCCCGGCGAGGAACAGCCGCTTGGGGCCGTACATGTCGACCAGCCGTCCGACGAGCGGTTGCCCGATGGAGGTGGCCAGGTAGAGCGCGGAGATGAGCCAGGCCGTCTGGGCGGCGTCGGCGCCGAGGGCGGCGCCGATCGGCGCCAGGGCGACGGCGATGATGGAGGAGTTGATGGGATTGAGGATCGAGCCGATCATCATCGGCGCGAGCAGCCGCCGGTCGAAGGCGCCCTCGGCCGGTGCGGAGGAGGGTCCCGGCCGCTCGGGCCGCTGGGACCGGCCTGGAGCGGCCGGTCCGGCGGACCCTGCGGCGGGTTGTACGGCGGCTGGCGCGCCCGACGCGGCGGTCCGTTCCGGTCGTACGGCGGCCTGCTCCGTTCGTACGGCGGGCACGGCGGACGCCTCGGGCTGCTCGGAAGGCTCGGACTGCTCGGGCCGTCCCTGCGGTATCGCGGCCATCAGTTCGTCAGCCTGCCCAACAGGCGCATCGCCTCACTGATCGTGTGCCGCTCCGCGTCGTCGTACTGCTCCTCCAGGGCGCGCGCCAGCCACTCCACGCCCGCCTGCCGCGCGCCCTCCGCGCGCTCGCGGCCCGCGGGGGTCAGCTCGACGATCTGGCGGCGGCCGTCGGCGGGGTCGGGGGTGCGGTGGATCAGTCCCAGCCGCTGGAGCGAGGACAGCGTCACGGCCATGGACTGCTGCCGTACGTGCTCGGCGTCGGCCAGCGCGGCGGCGGTGACGGCGTCGCCCCGGCTGACGCGCATCAGCACGGACGACTGCGACGGGGTCAGATCCTCCCCGTCCGTCACCTGGAGGATGCGGCGGCGCAGTCTGCCCACCACCACGCGGACGTCCAGGGACGCCTGGAGCATGCCGGGAGCGACCGGCTTCGCTTCACTTTGCATATCGTCAGCCTACACTGTTTAATCCTCACTGTTCAGTTGAGACTGTCTACTTTCTCCGCCGAGAGGACCCGCCCCTCATGTCCGCATCCCGTACCGCCCTGCTGGTCATGGACTTCCAGAACGGCATCGTGCAGCGCATCGCCGACGACTCCGTCGTGGCCGCGGCGGCCCGCGCGGTCGAGGCCGCCCGCGCCGCCGAGATTCCGGTGATCTTCGTACGGGTCGCCTTCCGCCCTGGCTATCCGGAGACCGCCGCCTCGAACCTCTCCTTCAGCGCCCTCAGCCAGGCCGGGGACGCCTTCACCCAGGACAACCCGGCCACCCAGGTGGTCGACGCGCTCGCCCCGCGCGCCGACGAGCCGGTGGCCGTCAAGCGCCGGGTCAGCGCCTTCACCGGCAGCGACCTGGAGGTCCTGCTGCGCGGCGCCGGTGCTGACTCGCTCGTCCTCACCGGCCTGTCCACCAGCGGCGTCGTCCTGTCCACCATCCGCCAGGCGGCCGACCTCGACTACCGCCTGACCGTCCTGTCCGACGCCTGCGCCGACAACGAGCCCGATGTCCACCGCATCCTCATCGAGAAGGTCTTCCCCAAGCAGGCCCAGGTCATGACCGCCGACGAATGGGTCACGTCCCTTTGAGCCGACGGCTGTTGCCCTACCCCGCGACCGGGAACAGCACGGGGTTGAGCGGCGAGGAGGGCACGGCGCCGGACTCCGTGCCCGGCATCCACCTCGCGAGGTCCTTGCGCTGGGAGTCGTTGACGGGCTCCGACACGGTGATGTCGGCGGCCATGTAGATGACGGCCATGACCCGGCGGGCGGTCCCCGAGCGGTTCGGCGAGGCGCGGTGGAAGGTCCACCCGCCGTGGAAGCTCGCCTCGCCGAGCCGGTACGGGGCCTCGCTCAGCGGGACGTCCCGCTCCGCCAGGGCCTGTTGCAGCGCACGCTCGGAGTTGTCACTGATCGGCAGGTCGCGGCCGTACGCGAAGCGGTGGCTGCCCGCGGCGAAGGCCAACGGGCCCATCTCCGCCGGGATGTCCTGGAGCGGCAGCCACAGCGTCACGGTCCGGTCCGACGCCAGCGGCCAGTAGTACTGATCGGCGTGCCACGGTGTGATCCCGCCGCCGGGCTCCTTGTGCAGCGCCTGGTCGTGGTAGAGCCGCACGGAGTCCACCCCCAGCAGCGCCGCCGCTACGGATCCTCGTGCGGCTGTCCGGGTGCGGCCGGGGGCGCGCGCTGGCGGGCGAGCACCACGCGCCGACGCTGGACCGCGCGGCGGGCGCCCGTATCGACGCCATGGTCCGGCTGATGCACGCCGCCTACATCCGCCCGATCGGCCTGGAGGAGCTCGCGGAGGCCGCCCACATGGCGCCCAGCTCCGCCAGCCGCTTCTTCCGCCGCACGACCGGCACCACCGTCACCGCCTATCTCAATCTCCTGCGCGTGAACGCGGCGTGCGTCCTGCCGCGCGACACCGACCGGCGGATCGCCGACATCGCGGCCGACTGCGGGTACGCGAATCTCTCGAACTTCAACCGCCGCTTCCTGGAGATCCGCCGGGTCCCGCCGAGCGCGTACCGCCGCGGATTTCGCCGAGCCGAACTCGGCGCCCCTGAGTCCGGCAGTCGCGTCCCGAGCCGCGGGTGCGCCCGGCGCCGTGACGACGGGTGCGCCCGGCGCAGCGACGGGCCGGTGCCCCGTGGCCTCACGCGGCGGTACCCGGCCGCGCTGGAGGGTCGGTGTCCGGCTCCGGTGAAGCGCAGGTCACGGAGAGGTCCGGCGTTCACGGACACGCTCTAGACTGAGCGCTCGCGCGGTCGGCGCGCAGGCGCGGTCCGGAGGGAGAGCGGTGGTGGCGAGGGGCGGGGACGACTTCGAGGAGTTGCCCGCTGAGGTGCTGACACAGGCCGCCGCGGCCTTCGGCCTGCTGGCCTCGCCCGCGCGGCTGCACCTGGTGTGGACGCTGATGCAGGGCGAGAGTGATGTGACCGCGCTCGCCGAGCGGGTCGGCGGCGCGCTGCCCGCGGTCAGCCAGCACCTGACGAAGCTCAAGCTCGCCGGTCTGGTGCGGTCGCGCCGTGAGGGACGGCACGTGGTGTACCTGGTGGACGACCCGGACGTGGAGACCATGGTGCGGTGGATGCTGCGGCAGCTCGCCGAACGCGGTGGGTACACGACAACGCCTGGGCGCGTCCGTGACCTGGGCGCCTGACAGCGGACCACGTCCCACCGCCTGGGCGGCGCCCGAGCCGGTCGACGGCCTGGAGCAGGGCGCGCCGCCCGGTCACCTCACCGCCCCCGACACGGCGGATCTGCCCACGCTGGAGTTCCTGCGCGTGGTCGGCAGCGGTCCGCGCGGGCTGCTGGAGTCGCAGGCCGAGGACCGGCTCGCCCGGTACGGCGAGAACGTCCTTCCCGCGCTGCGCTCCGTCTCCTGGCCGCGCCGTTTTCTGCGCAGCCTGCGCGATCCCTTCACCACCGTGCTGTTCTGCCTCGCCCTGGTGTCGGCCGCCGTCGCCGCATGGAACACCGCGTGCGTGATCATGGCGCTGGTCACGGTCAGCTGTGTGCTGCGCTCCAGCGGCGAGTACCGCGCCGACCAGTCGGCGTCGGCGCTGCGGGAACTGGTCGCCGCGACCGCGACCGTACGCCGTCGAGCGGACGCGAGCAGCGCGCCGGAGACCCGCGAGATCCCCGTCGACCAGCTGGTGCCCGGGGATGTCGTCCTGCTCGGCCCGGGGGATCTGGTCCCGGCCGATCTGCGGCTGCTGCGCGCCACCGGACTCACCGTGCACCAGGCCGCGCTGACCGGGGAGTCCGCGCCCGTCGCCAAGTATCCGGTGGAGAGTCCCGGCCCGGCCGGCGACGCGTCGCCCGCCTCCGACGAGGAGCCGGGGGACGGGGCGACCGGCGACCGCCGGCACCGGCACGGTTCGTCGTCCGCGCAGGAGTCACCGCACCTGTGCCTCCAGGGCAGCAGCGTCGCCTCGGGCAGCGCGACGGGGGTCGTGATGGCGACCGGCGAGCACACCCGGTTCGCGCGGGGCTTTCGCGGTATGTCGACGCGGCGGCGGGAGAGCGCCTTCGACCGTTCCGTGCACGGCATCTCCTGGTCGCTCATCCGGTTCATGCTGCTGACGCCGCCGCTGGTGCTCATGGCCGACGCGGGTCTGCGCGGGCGCGGTCTGGAGACGCTGCCGTTCGCGGTCGCGGTGGCGGTCGGCCTGACGCCCGAGATGCTGCCGGTCGTCGTGACCACGACGCTGGCCAGGGGGGCGTCCCTGCTCGCCCGTGGCAGCGACGTGATCGTCAAGCGGCTGCCCGCCCTGCACGACCTGGGCGCGATGGACGTCCTGTGCACGGACAAGACGGGCACCCTGACCCAGGACCGGCCCGTCGTCGCCTGCCATGTCGACGGCGAGGGGCACGACAATCCCGACATCCTGCACTGGGCGGCCGTCAACAGTCTGTGGACCCTCCAGCTCGCCGAGCTGCCCTCGCCCGACGCGCTCGACGAGGCGCTGCTGGACGCGGCGGAGGAGCGCGGCGACGACCTCGACCACGACGCGGTGGCGGCGCTCCCCTTCGATCCCGTACGCCGCCTGGCCACGGTGGTGCTGCGCACACCGGGCAGTCCCGGCACGCACGCGCTGGTCGTGAAGGGCGCGGCGGAGGCGGTGATCACCCGGTGCGTGCGGCAGCGCGTGGACGGCCGGGACACCGACCTGGACGACGAGGCCCGCGCGCGGCTGCTGTCCATGTGCGCGCAGCGGGCCGAGGGGGGTCTGCGGGTGCTCGCCGTGGCCGCGGCGGAGCGGCCCGCGAGGTCCGGCGCGTCGTCCGTCACCGCGTCGGACGAGTACGGGCTGACGTTCCTGGGCGTCGTCGGGCTGCGGGACGCGGCGGCGGACACGGCGGCCGACGCCCTGACGGCGCTCAGCGGGCGCGGTGTCACGGTGAAGGTGCTCACCGGCGACCATCCGGGCACCGCCGCCCGGGCCTGCGACGAGATCGGACTCGACCCCGGCCGGGTGGTCACCGGCGACACGATCGACGGGCTGGACGACGACGCTCTGACCGAACTCGCCGAGACCACCACGGTCTTCGCCCGCTGCACCCCCGCGCACAAGGCCCGCGTGGTGCGGGCGCTGCGCGCGGGCGGCCACGTCACCGGTTTCCTCGGCGACGGTGTCAACGACCTGCCCGCGCTGCACGCCGCCGACGTGGGGATCAGCCCGCGCGACGCCACCGCCGTGGCGCGCGAGGCGGCAGACGTCGTGCTCGCGGCGAAGGACCTCACCGCGATCTGCCACGCGATCGTCGCCGGGCGCCGCAGCAGCGGCAACATCGCCACCTATCTGCGGATCGCGCTGTCCTCGAATCTGGGCAACGTCATCGCGATGCTCACCGCCGGGCTGCTGCTGCCCTTCCTGCCGATGCTGCCGATGCAGGTCCTCGTGCAGAATCTCTGCTTCGACGGCGCGCAGCTCGCCTTCGCCTACGACCGGCCGCCGACCGCCGACATGGCGCGGCCCTCGGCCCTCGAACCCCGCGCCATCCTGCGCTTCGTCACCGGTTTCGGCATCCTCAACGCCATCGCCGACGTGGCGACCTTCGGCATCCTCGCCCTGTCCATCAGGGGATTCGGCACCAGCGCCAGCCAAGAGGCGTTCCAGTCGGGCTGGTTCACCGAGAATCTGCTCACGCAGGCCCTGGTGATGCTGCTGCTGCGCACCGGCCGCACCGCCGCGGAGGGCCGCGCGCCCGGCCCGATCCGGCTGACCACCAGCGCGCTGGCGGCCATCGGCATCCTCGTCCCCCTCTCCCCCCTCGCCCCCGCCCTCGGCTTCACCGCGCTCCCGCTCTTCTATTACGCGCTGCTCGCCGCGGTCCTCATGTCGTACGGGACGGCGCTGGTGATGGCGAAGACGCGATACGAGGCGCGGATCGCCGCCCGTCAGGGACTGGCGGCGTCGAAGCCGTAGCGCAACGGGGCGTCCCCGGCGCGGGACTTGCGTCGATAGATGTGCAGCGCGTCCACCCGTACGCCCGTCGTGCCCGCTTCGTCGTCGAGGGGGCACGGACAGCTCACCTGCACCACTCGCGGCCGTCCGGCCACCCGTATCCGCACGCCGTCCGCCGGACCGCCGTCAAGTACCGCGGCTTCCCAGCCGTCGGCGCCGTTTCCTGCTCTCTCCATGCGCGACACTTTATCGATTACGCAATTGGGGAACTGTCGCGGGTGCGGACGTGGCGGGATTCAGGCGACGGGGGGGTGGGACCGCCCCCAGGGGGGGGTGGAAGGGGCGGCCCCGGCTCGGTGGACCTCAGACGTTGACGCCGAAGTCGGTGGCGATGCCCGCGAGACCGGAGGCGTACCCCTGGCCGATGGCGCGGAACTTCCACTCCGCGCCGTTGCGGTACAGCTCGCCGAAGACCATCGCCGTCTCGGTGGAGGCGTCCTCGGTCAGGTCGTAGCGGGCGAGCTCGCGCCCGTCGGCCTGATTGACGATGCGGATGAACGCGTTGCGGACCTGGCCGAAGCTCTGGCCGCGCTTCTCGGCCTCGTAGATCGACACGGGAAAGACGACCTTGGCGACCTGGAGCGGGACCGTCGCGAGGCTCACCCTGATCTGCTCGTCGTCCCCGTCACCGCCGCCGGTCAGATTGTCGCCGCTGTGCGTGACGGAGCCGTCCGGGCTCTCCAGATTGTTGAAGAACACGAAGTGCCGGTCACTCAGCACCTTCCCGCCCGCGTCGCACAGCAGCGCGGACGCGTCGAGGTCGTAGTCGGAACCCGTCGTGGTCCGTACGTCCCACCCCAGGCCGACCGTGACGGCCGTCAGTCCGGGGGCTTCCTTGCTCAGAGAGACATTGCCGCCCTTGGACAGAGTCACACCCACGAGCCCTCTCCACCTTCCCGCTTGTTTCCGCGTCCTCTACTGAGAAGAACGAGGATCCGCGCGACGCGGTTCCTTGATTGCGCAATCTTTGAAGTGCTCACAGGTCCCGGCCCGGACCTGCGGCGGAGGTCGGTACCCCCTCGCGACGCGGCGGACGCGCGTGTCGCGGGGCGAGTCCGTACGGTGGCACCGTGCGGTGACGGAAGGCGGCGGGACAGTGGCGGTGGACAAGCCCCGGAAGCGGTGGCCCTGGGTCGTCCTGGCGACCCTGGTGGTCGCCGGATGGGCCGCGGGGGGCCGCGGGCACAGCCCCGACGCGGCCGACCGGTCGGCCGCCGGCAGCTCCGCCCGGCCGAGCAGCAGCGCGCCGAGCACGTCCGCCGAACCCTCGGCCTCCGCGAGTGACGGTCTCGCGCGGTACGCGCCGCAGGTCAAGCGGTACGCGGCCCGCGCCGGGATCGACCCGCAGGTGCTGATGGCGATCCTCTACAACGAGGACTACAAGCCGCACGACCCGGCCTTCCAGCGCGCCTGGCAGAAGCTCAAGCCCGACGCCGCCTTCGGCATCGCGAACATGCACAAGGCCACCTTCGACGAGACCAGGCGGGGCCGCGACTTCGCCGGCCGCGACTGGGACGAGCTGCCCGACGACACCGGCTTGGCCATCGAGTCGGCGGCCTGGTATCTGCACGACCTGGCCGCCCAGCTCCCCGCCCACCGCTCCACCTCCCTGACGGTGAATCAGCTGATCGCACTCGGCTACAACACCGGCGCGGGCAACATGCTCGCCTTCGCCCGAGGCGTCACCCCCGGATCACAAGCCCAGTCCTATCTCGACCAGTTGACCTCGAACTGGGCCGCCGCGGGACGGGACGTGCGCGGCTCCGGCTGACCGCGCGGCGGGCGCCGGAGCCGGACGCCGGACACCTCATGGCTGATGCCCCAGGCCTTGTGCCTTGTGCCGGACTCCGGGTGTCGCGGCTCAGGACACGGGAGGCGTGGCGGGCGCGGTCGCCCGCGACGACCAGGCCGACCACAGCTCGGCGTACGGGCCGCCCGCGGCGGCCTGTTCCGCCGCGCCGCGGCGTTCCAGCGGGCGGCCGAGCAGATGCACCGCGAAGAGGACGGCGGGAGTGCCGAGCAGCACCAGCAGGCCGAGCGTGACGGACATGCGCAGCAGCAGGACCGCGCCGAGGACGAGCGCGAACACGCACGCGATCGCCTGGACGACGGACGTGGTGAATCTGCCGACGTTCTGCGCGTCCGAGACGGCGACCGACACCAGGTCGCCGGGCATCCGGTCCCGTACGGCCGTCCCGTCCGGCGCGAGCATCCGGTCGGTGAGCCGTACGCGGACGGCGTGCGCGGAACGCTCGGCGGCGGCGACGGTGGAGCGGGAACCGAAGCGGAAGCACAGCGACAGCGCGAGGAAGTCCGCGGCGAGCACGGCCAGCCAGGCCGCCTCAACCGGCAGCGCTGCGCCACGGTCGTCACCGTCCTCCACGACCTCAACCTCGCCTGCCGGTACGGCGATCACCTCACTGCGATGAAGGGCGGCCGGATCGCCGCCGAGGGCGCACCCTCGGAGGTCGTCACCGAGGACACCGTCCGCGACATCTTCGGCATGGAGTGCCGCATCGTCACCGACGAGGTCTCGCGGACCCCGCTGATCCTCCCGATCGGCCGCCACCGCGTACACCGGCCGACCGCGACCGACTGACCGCGACCGGCTGACGTACGCGGGCCGGAGCTTCTGGCGGGACGGACCTTCTAGCGGCGGGGCGCGGCGGTCGGCGTACGGGCGGACGCCACGGGGATGACCGGCGGTACGGGTGACAGCCGCGCCGCGGGCGGCAGCGGCGCGTGCTGCGGGGACGCCTGGAACGCCTGGATCGCGAAGGCGGCGAAGCGCCGGGAGGCCGCGACGCGGGCCGCGGGTGACGGCGCGTGGATGCCGCTGTTGGCCATGAGGACGAGGGTCAGGTCGTCCAGCACGAAGTCGGGGCGCAGGCGGCCGGTGGACTTGGCGCGGGCGGCCAGTTCCGCGACCGCCTTCAGCGCGTACTCGCGGCCCGCGTCGAAGTCGACGGCGTGCGGGAACGTCGACATAAAGGCCGCGGTGAAGCCGCGGTCGCGGGCGTGCAGCTCGCAGATCCTCTCGATCACCAGGCAGAGGCCGCGCCAGGGATCCGGGTCGGCGAGCCCTTCGTCCACGATGTCGTGGCAGGCCCGCAACTGACCGGTGAACGCCTCGGTGACCAGCGTCTCCTTGGTCGGGAAGCGGCGGTAGAGGGTGGCGGGGCCGACCCCGGCGCGCCGGGCGATCTCCCGCATCGGCACGTTCAGCCCCTCGGTCGCGAACACCTCGCGGGCCGCTTCGAGGATGCGCTCGCGGTTGTCGAGGGCGTCGGAGCGCAGGGTGTGAGGCAATTCGTCGGTCACGCTCTCACTTTAGCCAAACGGACGGCGGCGTCCGTTACCGTCCGAAGGACCAGGTCCGCAGGCCGCCGGGTTCCGGACGGGCGCGGACCACGAGGGCCGGGACCGGCCGTGGACCAGCGCAGGGAGCAGACAGTGAAGGCAGTCGCGATCGAGACGTTCGGCGGCCCCGAGGGCATGGCGGTCGTCGACCTCCCCGCCCCGGCGCCCGCCGCCGGGCAGGTGCTCATCGGCGTCGAGGCGAGCGGTGTCGGCGGCGTGGACGCCGTGATCCGCAGGGGCACCCTGGCCTCGTACGGCTTCAAGGAGGGTCACATCCTCGGCAGCGAGGCGGCCGGTACGGTGACCGCGGTCGGCGACGGCGTCGACACGTCGTGGATCGGGCGGCGCGTGTGGGCGTTCACCGGGCTCAGCGGCGGTTACGTCGAGCAGGCGGCCGTCCCGGTCGAGGCGGTCCTCGCGCTGCCCGACGGGCTGTCGGCGGTGGACGCGGTGACGCTCGGCAACTCGGGCACTGTGGCCCATTTCGCGCTGGCCCACGCCCACTTCGCCCCCGGCGAGTCGGTGCTGGTGCGCGGCGCGGCGGGCAGCATCGGGATCATGACGGTCCATCTGGCATCCCGCGCGGGCGCCGCCGCGGTGGCGGTCACGACGTCGTCGGCCGAGCGGGGCGAGCGGCTGCGCGCACTCGGCGCGACGCATGTGCTGGACCGCTCGGGCGACATCATGCGCAGCGGTTCCGGTGCCGACGACACTTCCGACGACGCTCCCGGGGGATACGACGTCATCATCGACATCGTCGCGGGCGCGGACCTGCCGTCCTTCTTCGGCCGGCTCCGGCCGAACGGCCGCATGGTGGCCGTGGGCGTGGTCGGCGGCCCGCCGCCCGCCGACTTCGGCATGACGATGATCGCGGCCTTCCAGAAGTCCCTGTCGTTCGCCACCTTCAGCACCGACACCGTGGCCGCGGCCGATCTGACCGCTGTGCGTACCGCGCAGTTCGCCGCCGCGAGCCGCGGCGAACTGCCTCTCGCGGTGCACGAGGTGCTGCCGCTGGAGCAGGCCGCGCTGGCGCACCGGAAGATGGACGCGGGCGAGGTGTTCGGCCGGATCGTCCTGACGCCGTAACCCGAACCGCCGTCCAGAGCTGGGCAGTCGCTCGCGGCGCGGGCTCCGCAGGCGGCCCGTCCCCGTACGCGCTCATCGGTTGATGCGCTGATCCGCCCAACCGGTCGCGGGAGAGCCGGTTCCGCGCCGCCCCCGTGGCCGGTGGCAGGATCTCCTCATGCAGCATATTTCGTTCGCTCTGCCGCTTTTCGATCCCGGCGCGGGCCAAGGGGCCAGGCAGTTCGCCGAGTTGGGCCTCGCCCTGCTGCTGTCCACCCTGATCGGCGCCGAGCGCGCCACGCAGCAGAAGAGCGCGGGGCTGCGCACCCACACCCTCGTCGGTGTCGGCAGCGCGCTGTTCATGGAGGTGTCCCAGCACGGGTTCAACGCCGTGCTGGGCATGCAGGCCGTCTCCTTCGACCCGTCGCGGGTGGCCGCCCAGATCGTCTCGGGCATCGGCTTCATCGGCGGCGGCCTGATCTTCGTACGGCGCGACGCCGTCCGCGGCCTCACCACCGCGGCGACGGTCTGGCTCACCTGCGCGGTCGGCATGGCCTGCGGCGGCGGTCTCCCGCTGCTGGCCATAGGAGTCACCCTCGCGCACTTCCTGGTCGTCCAGGGCTACCCGTGGCTCACCCGCCGGGTCCCGGCCCTCGCCACCCCCGAGCGCACCCGCATCCACCTGGCGTACCGGATCGGCACCGGCGTCCTCACCCGCGTCCTCGAATACACCGCCACCCAGGGGTTCCGCGTCGTCCAGGTCCGGGTCGACCGCGCCGCCCAGCACCCCGACGACGAGAACTGGCACCCCACCGAGGGCGGCACCGCCCTGGTCGCGGTCGACGTCGAGGGCACCGGCAGCCCCGAGCACCTGGTCGCGGGCCTGTCCGAGTTCGAGGAATTGCTGAGCGTCTCGTCGGTCGCCGACGAATCCGACGACTGACCGGGGACGCGCCCTCGTCCCTGCCCCGACAGCGCGGTGCTCGGCGCCGCGTGGACGGTGCCGCCGGGCGGCGGCCCCGAGCTGACCCATCGGGCCTACGTCGCCGACCTGCGCCGTTGACAATAGGCAGGCAGATACCTGCATAATGGGGAAGTGAGCCCAGAACCGAGCGAGATGGACCCGGTCTTCAAAGCACTGGCCGACCCGACCAGGCGACTCCTGCTGGACCGGCTGCGGGAACAGAACGGTCAGACGCTGCGTGAGCTGTGCGAGCGTCTCGGCATGGCCCGCCAGTCGGTGACGCAGCATCTCGACCTGCTCGGGCAGGCCAATCTCGTGACCGTGGTGCGCCGCGGGCGGGAGCGGCTGCATTACCTGAATCCGGCGCCCATCCACGACATCGAGGAGCGCTGGATCTCGGGGTTCGACAAGCCCCGGCTGCGGGCGCTGAGCGCCATCAAGAACCTGGCAGAGGAGTACGCCATGACCGACGAATCCGTATCCGTACCGACCTATGTCTACGTCACCTACATCCGGGCGACGCCCGAGCAGGTGTGGCGTGCCCTCACCGACGCCGATCTGACCGCGCGGTACTGGGGGCACGCCAACGTCTCGGACTGGCGGCCGGGCTCGGCCTGGGAGCACCGCCGCGCCGACGGCTCGGGCGCCGTGGACGCCGTCGGCCAGGTGCGGGAGGCCGAGCCGCCCACGCGCCTGGTCCTCACCTTCGAGGACTCCGTCGGCACGGAGCCGCCGCGCGAGCCGTCGGAGGTCACCTTCCTCGTCGAGCCGCACCAGGACATCGTGCGGCTGACCGTGACCCACGAGAAGCTGTCCAATACGGACATGTTCAACGGCATCTCGCGGGGCTGGCCCGCCGTGCTGGCCAACCTCAAGTCGCTGCTCGAAACCGGTGAGGTACTGCCGCAGGCGCCCTGGGAGATGTCCCCCACCGCCCACGCCTGAGCACACCGGGCACCGGCACCGGGCACCGGCGGAAAGGGCCGGTCGCGAAGGTGGCGCGGGACCGGTCAGGAATGGAGAAGCGGATCCCGGCGCCCGCCCGTAGCGTGAATCGCATGGACGCCGAGCCCCCGAACGTCAGGGGAACTCGGCACGGAAACACCGGGTCCATGCGGCCCGCGACCACAGGAGCGATCATGACCGGCACCACCACCCAGGGCATCAAGACCGTGCTGCACCCCGTGTCCGACCTGCCGAAGGCCAAGGCGGTGTACGCGGCGCTGCTCGGCATCGAGCCGCAGACCGACGAGTCGTACTACGTGGGCTTCGAGACCGGGGAGCAGCACATCGGGCTGGTGCCGGGCGGCGGCCCGCAGGGACTGACGTCCCCGGTGGTGTACTGGGAGGTGTCGGACATCGAGGCGAAGCTGGCCGAGCTGACCGCCGCCGGCGCCACCGTGAAGGACGCGGCGTCGGACGTGGGCGGCGGCCGGCTGGTGGCCACCGTCACCGACCCCGACGGCAACGTCCTCGGTATCCTCCAGGACCAATGACCGCCGACCCGCGCGAGTCCGGCCACGCGCCGGGTGACGACGCCCGCCGGTCGACCTGACGTCATGGAGAGACGATGAGCACGGCGAAGAAGACGGCCAGGCCGACAGCCGCGGCAACCACCAAAACCGCCAAGCCTGCCAGGACCGCCGCACCCGCCGGCGCGGCCGAGGCCGCCGCAAGCGCCAGGACGACCCTGGCGTCCGCGGTGCCTCCGGCCGACAGCCACGACCTGATCCGTGTGCACGGTGCGCGGGTGAACAATCTCAAGGACGTCAGCATCGAGATCCCCAAGCGCCGTCTGACGGTGTTCACGGGGGTCTCCGGCTCGGGCAAGAGCTCGCTGGTGTTCAGCACGATCGCCGCCGAGTCGCAGCGGCTGATCAATGAGACCTACAGCGCCTTCGTGCAGGGCTTCATGCCGACCACGGCACGCCCCGACGTCGACGTGCTGGACGGGCTGACCACGGTGATCACCGTCGACCAGCAGCGGATGGGCGCCGACCCGCGGTCGACGGTCGGCACCGCCACCGACGCGAACGCGATGCTGCGGATCCTCTTCAGCCGCCTCGGCAAGCCGCACATCGGCCCGCCCGGCGCGTACGCGTTCAACGTCCCCTCGGTCAGCGCCAGCGGCGCGATCACCGTCGAGCGCGGCTCGAAGACGGCGGTGAAGGCGACATTCCACCGGACCGGCGGCATGTGCACGCGCTGCGAGGGCCGGGGCACGGTCTCCGACATCGACCTCGCACAGCTCTACGACGACACGAAGTCGCTCTCCGAAGGCGCGATCACCATCCCCGGCTACGGCTCGGACGGCTGGAACATGCGGCTGTACAAGGAGTCCGGCTTCGTCGACCCGGACAAGCCGATCCGCAAGTACACCAAGAGGGAGCTGCACGACTTCCTGCACCGCGAGCCGACCAGGATGAAGATCGCGGGCATCAACATGACGTACGAGGGGCTGATCCCCCGGATCCAGAAGTCGATGCTCTCCAAGGACAAGGAGGCGATGCAGCCGCACATCCGGGCGTTCGTGGAGCGGGCGGTGGCCTTCGCCACCTGTCCCGAGTGCGACGGCACCCGGCTCAGCGAGGGCGCCAGGTCCTCGAAGATCAAGCGGATCAGCATCGCCGACGCCTGCGCGATGCAGATCAGTGACCTGGCGGAGTGGGTCCGCGAGCTGAAGGAGCCCTCGGTCGCCCCGCTGCTGACCGCGCTGCTCCAGACCCTCGACTCGTTCGTGGAGATCGGCCTCGGCTATCTCGCGCTCGACCGGCCGGCGGGCACACTGTCCGGCGGCGAGGCGCAGCGCGTGAAGATGATCCGGCACCTCGGGTCGGCGCTCACCGACATCACGTACGTCTTCGACGAGCCGACCGCCGGCCTGCACCCGCACGACATCCAGCGGATGAACGACCTGCTGCTGCGGCTGCGGGACAAGGGCAACACGGTGCTCGTCGTGGAGCACAAGCCGGAGACGATCACCATCGCCGACCATGTGGTCGACCTGGGGCCCGGCGCCGGTACGGCGGGCGGCGCGGTCTGCTTCGAGGGCGACCTCGACGGGCTGCGGACCAGCGGCACGCTCACCGGGCGGCACTTCGACGACCGGTCCTCGCTCAAGAAGACGGTCCGCGAACCGGCCGGCGCGCTGGAGATCCGCGGCGCGACCACGAACAATCTGCGCGGTGTCGACGTCGACGTCCCCCTCGGTGTGCTGGTCGTCGTGACCGGTGTCGCGGGCTCCGGCAAGAGCTCGCTCATCCACGGCTCACTGGTCAAGAGCGCGCAGGTCAAGGGCGCTGACGGTACGGCGGTGGTGTCGATCGACCAGGGCGCGATCCGCGGCTCGCGGCGCTCCAACCCGGCGACGTACACCGGGCTGCTCGACCCGATCCGCAAGGCGTTCGCGAAGGCCAACGGGGTGAAGCCCGCGCTGTTCAGCGCCAACTCCGAGGGCGCCTGCCCGACGTGCAACGGCGCGGGCGTCGTGTACACCGACCTGGGGATGATGGCCGGGGTCGCGACCACGTGCGAGGAGTGCGAGGGGAAGCGGTTCGAGGCGTCGGTGCTCGACTACCGCTTCGGCGGGCGCGACATCAGCGAGGTGCTGGCGATGTCGGTGGCCGAGGCCGAGGAGTTCTTCGGTGGCGGCGAGGCGCACACCCCCGCGGCGCACGCCGTCCTGCGGCGCCTGGCCGATGTGGGCCTGGGCTATCTGGGCATCGGCCAGCCGCTCACCACGCTGTCCGGTGGCGAGCGGCAGCGGCTGAAGCTGGCCACGCACATGTCGGACAAGGGCGGTGTGTATGTGCTGGACGAACCGACCACCGGCCTGCACCTCGCCGATGTGGAGCAACTACTGGGCCTGCTCGACCGGTTGGTCGACTCCGGCAAGTCCGTCGTCGTCATCGAGCACCATCAGGCGGTGATGGCGCACGCCGATTGGATCATCGACCTGGGCCCCGGCGCGGGTCACCACGGCGGCCGGGTCGTCTTCGAGGGCACCCCCGCCGACCTGGTCGCGGACGCCTCGACCCTCACCGGGGAACACCTCGCGGCGTACGTCGGCGCCTGACGTACCCGTCGCGGACGCCCGACCTGCCGGAACGGGTCGGGCGCCCGCTGTCGTGGCGGGTCCGCTGTCGTGCCGGGTCCGGTCAGGGCATCAGGTAGCACGCCTTGACCGTGCCGATCACGGGATCAGGGAACACCGCGTTGGAGCAGGAGGTCCCGCCGGACAGCGACTTGGTGGTGAAGGTGCCGTTCGCCCCGTAGGCGACGGTGCGCGTCCCGCTGAAGGCGCACAGGCCGTCCTCGGGTGCGCAATAGGCCGATCCGCTGGGGCCGTTGGTGACCGGACCGGTGTAGCAGGACTTCACGAAGCCGAAGTCGGCGTCGGTGAGGGCGGTGTCGTCGCAGGCGGCGCCGCCGGTGACCGTGCGGTAGCTGTAGACGCCGTTGGCGCCGTAGGCCACCGTGCGGGTGCCGGTGAAGGAGCAGGTCGCGTTCTGCTGGGCGCACAGGGTGAAGCCGGTCGGCGGGGCGACCCCGCCCGGATTCGCGGCGACCAGGTAGGTGCCGGGCTGGACGCCGGTGAGGTAGACGTATCCGCCGTCCTGGTGCGCGCCGCCGATTCCGGTGGCACCGCTGAACGAGCCGTTGTTCCAGACCACTTGGCCGTTGACGGCCACCACGGGGTGGGCGTTGCCGTACGTCGGGACGGCGATCGTTCCGCTGGTGCCGGAGGGCGCGGTCACGCTCATCGCGAACGCGTTGACGCCGCCCTGTCCGGCCCACGACACCTGGACGGCGCCGTGCGGTGTCGGCGCCCGCCCCTCGGCCCAGGCGAGGTCGCCGGGGTGCGGCTGCACGGACCAGGTGCCGTAGCCGGGGGACGTCGGCTGGATGCCGAGGACGTAGCCGGACAGGGCGCCGGTCGGGGCGGTGGACCAGCCGTGCGCCAGGCTGGTGTTGGCGCCGAGGCCGGGTGAGCCGTCGGCGGCGGAGACGTTCTCCCACATGGTGGCGCCCGCGAATCCGCCGGCGGTGATCATGTGGCCCCAGACGTTGCTGAGCAGTTGCTGAGCGCCTGCCGTGTCGTTGTTCGCCAGCCGCGCCTGGAGCTCGTATCCGCTGACGAAGGGGCTGACCAGTGCCCTGTTGCCGGAGTCCGCGGAGAACGGCACCGGGCCGTAAGGGCTGGTCCACAGCATGGACTTGAGCGACGCCAGGATGGCGGCCTGCCGGTCGGCGGGCGCCACACCGTAGAGGACGGCGAGCGCGTTGGCGTCCTGCGCGACGCTGCCGGTCTGGGTGCTGCTGGTGAGGTAGAGCCCGGTGGAGCTGTTGAACAGATGCGCGTTGATGGCCGACTTCAGCGCCGCGGCCTGCTGGGTGTACGCGGCGGCCTGCGCGCTCTGGCCCGCCCCGGTGGCGAGTTGGGCGCCGTCGAGCAGCGCCTTGTAGTAGAGCAGGTTGTACGCGGTGACCTCGCCGGTCTTGTCGCCGTCGTAGAAGTCCCAGTCGGCGCCGTCGTCACTGGCGGTGGTGAGCAGCCCGTTGCCGTCCAACCGCGTCGCGTTCCAGGCCAGTTGGCTTTTGACGATCGGCCACTCCTGCTGGATGAAGGCGGTGTCCCCCGTGTAGAGGTAGTACGCGCCCAGGCCGAGCACCCAGTAGATGGAGTAAGAGGCGGAGTAGCTGCCGGTGGTCCCCTGGATCGGGGCGCCGGTGTGCAGGGGCGTCTGCGGCGGCTCGGCTCCGGCGACGAAGCCGCTGGAGAGCTGGTAGCTGCCGAGGAGTTGCAACGAGCCCTTGAGGTAAGAGGTGTTGCCGACGGAGTAGTACGTCGTGGGGCCCTCGATGTTGAGGTCGCCGCTCCAGATGGCGCGGTCGCGGGTGGCGCCGTCGAGGATGGACGGCAGCGCGTTGGTGCCGGGAACGGTGAAGTCCGCCAGCGCCGAGGGGCTGCTGAGCGGGTTGCTGTAGAGGGTGGCACCGGCGCTGCTGACCACGCTGAGATTGCGGAACTCGGCTTCCTCGCCGTTGAATTCGCGGAAGCCCACGGTCCCGGTCGGGTAGGCGCGGGTCCCCGCGGGGAAGGCCGCGGAGTTGACCGTGGTGATCTTCTTCTGGTCGACGGAGACCGTCACCGTGGTGCCCGAGGTCGTGGTGGTGACGGTGTGCCAGGTGCCCGGCGCCAGGCTGTCGGGCAGCGGTGCGGTGCCGACGCTGGTGTACGTGCCGTCGTGCAGGTCGAATTCCTGGAGCGTGTTCGGGGTGCCCGCAGTGTCGTTCGAGGCGTTGAGGATGAACGCGTAGCCGTTGTCGGCGTCCTGACCGCGGACGAGCCAGCCGGCCTGGTTGGAGACGATCCTGGTCTCGAAGGTGGTCGTGTAGTCGCTCCAGGACGCACCCTGCTTGAGCAGCCCGGCGTTGCCGCCGAAGTCGTCGAGGACTCCCCCGCTCACCCGCCAGTTCCCGGGCAGTGAGCCGGTCGGCACGGAGTCGAGCTGCGCGGTGTACGCGCCGTCGTACCAGATCTTGTTCAGCTCGTCGGAGCTGGAGACGAAGTAGCCCTGGTAGCCGTCGGCTCCGGTGCGGTCGGCGGTGTAGCGCAGTCCCGCGCCGCCGAGGGTGAGCGTGCCGGGCGAGGTGAGGGTGATCTGCTCGTAGCGCTGGCCGCCCTGCTCGTACTTGTTGGTGATCGTGCCGGGGCCGGTCACGGTGTACGCGTCGTGGCGGGCGGGGTCGCCCTCGGCCCACGGGACGGCGGTGTCGCCGGTCGCGGTGAGGTACTGCCGGGACTGGCTGTAGCCCGCCTGGAGGGTCGGCGAGCCGGACTGCGCGGTGACGTCGAAGTACGGCACGCCGCCGGTGATCCTGCCGTAGTCGAGCACGATCGTGGGGGTGGCGCCGCCCGCGGCCAGGGTCAAGGTGGCGGTGCCCGAGGCGCCGCAGAGGAGATTCTGCGCGCCGGAGACGGTGCCTGACGTGCTCACCACGGCGGTCGGGCACACCGTCGCGCTCGACGGTGTCTGCACATAGCTCTGCCAGTCGGGGGCCGCGGGCCACGGCGTGGCGGCGCTCGCCGCCGCGGGCGTGACGGGTGCGGCGGTGGCGGGTGCGGCGGTGGCGGGCCGGGCGGACGCCCAGCCGAGGAGGGCGAGTACGCAGCCGAGGGCCGCTGTGGTGCGGCGGCGGCGCGTACGGGTGTGCCGTTCGGTGCTCATGGTGGGCTCCTGGAGGAGGTCCAGTGGGGGACCATGTGCAGTGAAACGATTCATTCCATTGCACCGTCGGCGACGTTATTGACTGGCGTCCCCCCGGTCAATGGCGCGTGCGGCAGGCGGTGCTTTCACGCCAACGGCGGCCAGGCGCCCGGCGGTTGGCCGTGGGCATGCTCAACACCCGTGACCGAGGCCCGACACGACATCCTTCGCCGGAGACCGGCTCGACACCCTTGATCCGAGTCCGGCACAACACCCTTGCCGCAGCCCGGCACAACACCCTTCGCCGGAGAAGGTCTCGCCCAGGATGTCGAAGGCCGAGCCCACCAGGGCCGGCAGATCCGCGTCCTCGTCCTTGAGCCACTGCTCGTAGGCCGACAGCGAGGCGGCCAGCGCCGCCCGGGCGATCACCTGCGGCCGCATGTCGTCCTCGTCCACCCCGAGCCTGCGGGCGGCGTACTCGGCGATGGCCTGCCGCCAGGCGGCGTACCGCAGCGTGGAGTGCGCGACCAGCGTCGGCACGTTCAGCAGCAGGGACATCCGCAGCCGGTGGTCCTGGACGACGCTGGCCGGGAAGCGGTTGAGCTCATGCCCGACCTGGTCGCGGCCGGCGTGCTGGCAGTCGCGCCGCCCGGGGTCCTCGGCGACCCGGCGGGGGCGTCCGCCGAAGAAGGAGAGAAGGCGATGACGTACATGGTCACCACGGCCACCCGGCTGATCCCCGAAGAGTCCGCGAAACCCGCGGCCGACTGGTCGACGCCGAACCGGTGGACGGGACGGTGGCCGAATGAGCGCGGCACCGGCGGGGAGCACACCGGAGGGCGACGGCGGTACGGGTGCGCCGGACGGCAAGGGCGGCACCGGCACTCCGGACGGCAGGAGCGGCACGGGCGTGCCCGGCGGGAAGGCGCGGCTGCCCGCCGGGCTCGTGGTCGCGCTCAACCGCCACACCCGCGTCATCGACGGCGACGGTGCCCTGCTCGGCGGCTTCCCCACCCGGCTTGTCCGGCTGACACCTCGCGCCCGCCCGCTGCCGGCCGACGACCGTACGGTGCGCGCCCGGGACGCGGCGAGCGGCGTCCTCGCCGACCGGCTGCTCGACAACGGCATGGCGTACCCGGTCGTCCGCGACCTGCCGCAGAATCCCGACCCGCGCCACACCTTCGTCGTGCCCGTGCACGAGCGGGCCGCGCGACTCGACCGGCTGCTCACCAGCATCGGGCCCGGCCAGCGCGTCGTCGTGGACGACGGATCGCGGCACGCCGACGACATCGAGGACACCGCCGCCAAGCACGGCGCCCAACTGGTCGTGCTGGAACAGGGGCCCGGCCGCGGCCCGCAACGCTGCGGCTGGTCCGCACCCCTATGCGGTCTTCGTGGACTCCGACATCGTGCTCCCCCCGGAGACCGTCCCCGTCCTGCTCCGGCACCTCACCGACCCCAAGGTCGGCATGGCCGTGCCGTGCATCACCGGGCTGCCGACAGCCGCGGCCACCGGCGCTCGATGAGCATGTCGGTCGTGTCGTGCACAGGCTTCTATCCTCCTGTGATCAGTTCGGCGACGGCGTCCACACCTTCGCGGGTGCCGACGACGACAAGGATGTCGCCGACCGCGAAGCGGAAGTCGGGGGTGGGCGACGGCACGGCGGCCGTCCGGCGGAGCACGGCGACGATCGAGGCGCCGGTACGGGTACGGGCCTGCGTCTCGCCGAGCGTGCGGCCCGCGTACGGCGACCGTTTGCTCACCGTGATGTGCTCGGTGACCAGGTCGATCTCGAAGTGCTGACGCAGGTGCGCGACCGGGTCGGGCGGGAGCAGTTCGGCGAGCGCGCTCACTTCGTGCGGCTCCAGGACCACGGCGTCCTTGCAGGCGTCGTCGTCCTCCGGGTCGTGGAACGCCAGGGTGCGCCGCCCGTCGTGGTGCACGACCACCGACAGGTGCCGACCGGCGTCGGTGGACACGTCGTAGCGGATGCCCACCCCAGGAAGCGGGGTCTTGCGCGCGTGGACGGTGTGCTGCATTGCGTGCTCCAAGGGGGACGGGACGTGTCGTGTGAACGGCGTCCGGGCCGACCGGTGTTGGTCGGGCGGTCGGGCGGCGCGGCGCGTTCGCCGGGTCGGCGGCGACCGCGGCTCCCACCAGGGTCGCGGGCGGACCGACCGAGCCATAGTAAAGGAATGGCAAATGGATTGCGGGGGCGGGATCGGGCACCCCTCGCCGGCCCCCGGCGGGGTGCCCGCACTGCGGGCCGGCGATGGGGGGAAAAGTGGTTGACGGGAGCCGCCGCCGCGAGGTCGTATGACGCCCCATGACCACCCCACCCATGCATCCTGACCTGCACCCCATCGACGCCGACCTCGTACGGCGGCTGGTCGCCGGGCAGTTCCCCCGGTGGGCGGGGCTCGGCGTGCGGCGGTTCCCGTCCGGCGGCACGGTCAACGCGATGTACCGGCTGGGCGACGACATGGTGGTCCGTCTGCCGCTCGTGGCCGGCGGGGCCGGGGACGTCGCGCTGGAGCAGGAGTGGCTGCCGCGGCTCGCGCCCCTGCTGCCCGCGGCCGTCCCCGAAGTCCTCGGCGCCGGGGAGCCCGCGCGGGGGTATCCGTGGCCGTGGTCGGTGTACCGGTGGCTGGACGGCGAGCCGCCCGAGGCGGGGGCGCTGAGCGAACCCGTACGCCTGGCGGAGGACATCGCGGGGTTCGTGCGGGCGATGCGGGACGTCACACTGCCGGACCCCCCGGCCGCCTATCGCGGCGAACCGCTCGCCCACCACGACGGGTCGACCCGGTCGGCGATCGCGCGACTGCGCGGGATTCCACAGGAGGGCGTCGACTGCGACGGCCTGACCGCCGTGTGGGAGGACGCCCTGCGCGCGCCCGTCTGGGACGGGCCGCCGGTGTGGGTGCACTCCGATCTGATGCCGGGCAATCTGCTGGTGTCGGGGGGCCGGTTGACCGCGGTGATCGACTTCGGGTGCGCGGGCGTGGGCGATCCGGCCTGTGACCTGTTCCCCGCGTGGAATCTGCTGCCGCCCGACGCGCGGGAGGTCCTACGCGGCGCGCTCGGCGTCGATGACGCGACGTGGAGGCGCGGGCGGGGCCGGGCGCTCTCCCAGGCGGTGAACGCGCTTCCGTACTACCGCGAGACGAATCCGACCATGGCGCGTAACGCCCGGCATGTGATCCGCGCGGTGCTCGCCCAGGACTGAGCCCCTGGGCCGCTGGGCGCCCGGGCACCCGGCGGCCGAAAGGGCCCAGCGGACGGCGACGTCCGGGGCGGCTTTTGCGAGCCGCCCCGGACGTCGTGGCCGGGATGTGCGTCAGACGCGGTCAGGCGTCCTCACGCGGTGCCCCGGACGCACCGTTCTCAGACCAGGTCGAACCGGTCGAGGTCCATGACCTTGGCCCACGCCGCGACGAAGTCGTTGACGAACTTCTCCTTCGCGTCGTCGCTCGCGTAGACCTCCGCCAGGGCGCGCAGCTCGGAGTTCGAGCCGAAGACCAGGTCGGCGCGGGTGCCGGTCCACTTGACCGCACCGGAGGCGTCGCGGCCCTCGAAGGTGTTCGCGTCCTCGGACGTCGCGCTCCACGTCGTGCCCAGGTCGAGCAGGTTGACGTAGAAGTCGTTGGTCAGAGTGCCGGGGGTCTCGGTGAGGGCGCCGAGGGCGGACTGCTGGTAGTTGGCGCCCAGGACGCGCAGGCCGCCGACGAGGACGGTCAGCTCGGGGGCGCTCAGGTTCAGCAGGTTCGCCTTGTCGATCAGCAGGTACTCGGCGGGCAGCCGGTTGGCCTTGCCGAGGTAGTTGCGGAATCCGTCGGCGGTCGGATCCAGGGCGCTGAACGACTCGACGTCGGTCTGCTCCTGGGTCGCGTCCACGCGGCCCGGCGTGAACGGCACCTGGACGTCGTACCCGGCCGCCTTGGCTGCCTGCTCGACGCCGACGCCACCGGCCAGCACGATCAGGTCGGCGAAGGAGATCCCCTTACCGCCGCTCTGGGCGGCGTTGAAGGACTCCTGGACACCTTCCAGGGTGCGCAGCACGGTCGCCAACTGGTCGGGCTCGTTGACCTCCCAGCCGATCTGCGGCTGGAGACGGATACGCGCGCCGTTGGCGCCGCCGCGCTTGTCGCTGCCGCGGAAGGACGAGGCCGAGGCCCACGCGGTGGAGACGAGCTGGGCCACCGACAGCCCGGAGCCGAGGATCTGGCTCTTGAGGGCGGCGATGTCGGAGGCGTCGAGCGGCTCGTGGGTGGCGGCGGGCAGCGGGTCCTGCCACAGCAGCACCTCGGAGGGGACCTCGGGACCGAGGTAACGCACGACCGGGCCCATGTCGCGGTGGGTCAGCTTGTACCAGGCGCGGGCGAAGGCGTCCGCGAACTCGGCGGGGTTCTCGAAGAAGCGCCGCGAGATCTGCTCGTACGCCGGGTCGACCCGCAGCGCGAGGTCGGTGGTGAGCATCGTCGGGGCGTGGCTCTTCGACGCGTCGTGCGCGTCCGGTACGGTGCCGGCGCCCGCGCCCTCCTTCGGCCGCCACTGGTTGGCGCCCGCGGGGCTCTGGAACAGCTCCCACTCGTAGCCGAAGAGGATCTCGAAGAAGCTGTTGTCCCAGGCGGTCGGGGTGTTGGTCCAGATCCCCTCGAGACCGCTGGTGATCGCGTCGCCGCCCTTGCCGGTGCCGTAGCTGTTCTTCCAGCCGAGGCCCTGCTGCTCGATGGAGGCGGCCTCGGGGTCGTCGCCGACGCTGTCGGCCGGGCCCGCGCCGTGGGTCTTGCCGAAGGTGTGGCCGCCCGCGATCAGCGCGACGGTCTCCTCGTCGTTCATCGCCATCCGGCGGAAGGTCTCACGGATGTCGCGGGCCGCGGCCAGCGGGTCGGGCGTTCCGTTGGGGCCCTCGGGGTTGACGTAGATGAGGCCCATCTGGACGGCGCCGAGCGGGTTCTCCAGCTCGCGGTCGCCCGTGTAGCGCTCGTCGCCGAGCCAGGTGGTCTCGGGGCCCCAGTAGACGTCCTCGTCGGGCTCCCAGACGTCCGCGCGACCGCCGCCGAAGCCGAAGGTCTCGAAGCCCATCTGCTCCAGGGCGACATTGCCGGTGAGGATCATCAGGTCGGCCCAGGACAGGCTCTGGCCGTACTTCTTCTTGACCGGCCACAGCAGACGGCGGGCCTTGTCCAGGTTGCCGTTGTCCGGCCAACTGTTGAGCGGGGCGAAGCGCTGCTGGCCCGCGCCACCGCCGCCGCGGCCGTCGCTGATGCGGTACGTGCCCGCGCTGTGCCACGCCATACGGATCATGAAGGGGCCGTAGTTGCCGAAGTCGGCGGGCCACCAGTCCTGGGAGCTGGTCAGCACCTGCGCGATGTCCTGCTTGACCGCCGCGAGGTCGAGGGTCTTGAACGCCTCGGCGTAGTCGAAGTCCTCGCCGAGCGGGTTGGCCACGGCGGGGTTCTTGGCAAGGATCTTCAAATTGAGCCGCTCGGGCCACCACTGGCGGTTTCCGCCGCCCTGAGTCGGGTGCGGCGCGCGTCCGTGCGCGACCGGGCAGCCACCCCCGCCCCCCGCCTTCGCGTCAGTGACGATTGCATCATGGTTCTCAGACATGGGAATCCTTCCGGACCAGGCGGATCACGGTGCTCAGGAACTGCGGGGAAATGGAACAGTCGGGGCGCTCGGCCCCGGGAGACGACCGCGGTTCGTCGGGCGACAAGTCGAACGACGAGCCAGGGTCATCGGACACGGTCGGGCGGGCGGTGGCCGCGACGCGGGCGGTCCCCACCCACAGGCCGACGCCGCGCGACTTCACGGCGGTGGTCCCGTCACGTCTCCGTCTCCTGCCCTACTGGGGGCTTCCTGTCCCTTGGTTATCGCCGGAACCGATCCTACGATGGACTGTGTCCAAGTCAAGAAGCGGGCCAAGCTCATATCCCATCAGACTCCGGACGCCCATGAGTAAACTTCGGGCATCCCGCCGAACCTGAATAGGTGAACCGACATGAGTGACCTGCTGGAGCGGCTGCGCGGACGCGGCTGGCGGATGACCTCCCAACGGCGCGTCGTCGCCGAGGTTCTCGACGGCGACCACGTCCACCTGACGGCCGACGAGGTGCACGCCCGGGCGGCCGGGCGGCTGCCGGAGATCTCGCGGGCCACCGTCTACAACACCCTGGGCGAGATGGTCGCGCTCGGCGAGGTCATCGAGGTCTCCACCGACGGCCGCGCCAAGCGGTACGACCCGAACGCGCACCACGCCCACCAGCACCTGGTGTGCTCGCGCTGCGGCACGATCCGGGACGTACACCCGACCGGCGACCCGCTGGCCGACCTGCCGCCCGAGGAGCGCTTCGGTTTCACCGTCTCGGCGTTCGAGGTCACCTACCGGGGTGTGTGCCCGTCCTGCGCCTGAGGACCGCACCTCAGCGCGGACGCCGGTAGCCGTCAGCCCTCAGCGGCGGGCAGCGCCGTCGCGACCACCCGGCGGATGGCGGGCAGGTCGACGCTCGCGGCGAGCGCGTCGTCCTCCGGCATGCCCGTGGTCGCGTCCTCGACGTTGAGCAGGGTGCGGAAGACGCGCGGCAGCACGGTGCGGCCGAGCAGGTCCTCGGCGAGGGCGGCGCCGTCCTCGGGTCCCATGCCGTAGTGCTCGGCGAGATACGCGGCCAGCCGTTCGTGGGTGGTGGCGAAGATGGCGTCGAAGTACGCACGGGAACTGGCGGGCAGCCACGCGGCGGCGGCGATGCTCAGCCGGCAGGTGCGCACCTGCGACTCCCACGTCATGAGCTGAAGGAACCGCCCGCAGAACAGGGTGACCGCTTCCGCGGGGTCGGCGGAGTACGCGTCGGGGGTGCGCAGCCTGCCGAGGTAGAGCTCACGGACGAGACCGAGGACGGCGAGGAACAGCTTCTCCTTGTTCTCGAAGTGCGCGTACAGCGACCGCTTGGACGTCCCGGCGCGGGCGGCGACGGCGTCCATCGAGGCGCGCTCGTACCCGGCCTCGAGAAACACGTCCTTGGCCATGAACAGGATGTGGCGCCGCAACTCCTCGCCCCGTCGCTGCTCCCCGCGCTGTCGCGGCCCGCCTTCTTCGGTCATCGGCTTGCATCCTCAAAAGTAAACGGTACGGTAGAGTTTACTTGTTCGAGCGACCTTTTCCCATGCCGCTGGAGTGAACTCATGATCGTCATCACCGCACCTACCGGAAATATCGGACACCAGGTGGTCGACCGCGTCCTCGCCGCCGACGAGCCGGTCCGCGTCGTCGTGCGCGATCCCGCCCGGCTGAGCGCCGGCGTCCGCGAGCGCGCGGAGGTGGTCCAGGGCTCGCACGGCGACCCCGAGGCCGTGGCCCGCGCCCTCGACGGCGCCGACGCGCTGTTCTGGCTGCCGCCGCCCAACCACCACGCGGCCACCCTAGACGAGGTGTACTCCGACTTCGCCCGGCCCGCCGTCGAGGCGATCCGTGCCTACGGCGTCAAGCACGTCGTCAGCGTCAGCGCCCTGGGCCGCGGCACCGCGTACGCGGACCGGGCCGGGCATGTGACGGCCACACTGGCCCTGGACGACCGGCTCGCGGAGACCGGCGCGGCCTTCCGGTCCCTGAATCTGCCGAGCTTCATGGACAATCTTCTGCGCCAGGCCCAAGTGATCAAGGAGCAGGGCGTATTCTTCAACGCGCTCTCCCCCGACCGCGCGATGCCCACGGTGGCCACCCGCGACATCGCCTCCGTCGCCGCCCGCCTGCTGCTCGACCCCTCGTGGAGCGGCAGGCAGGACGTACCGCTGCTTGGCCCCGAGGACCTGTCGCAGAATGACACGGCCGCCGTGATCGCCGACGTCCTCGGCTTCCCGGTCCGCTACCAGCAGGTCCCGGCGGGGCCGTTCAAGGAGCGGTTCCTCGGCGCGGGCATGTCCGAGGCCATCGCCCAGGGCATGCTGGACATGGCGATCGCCAAGGACGGCGGCCTCGACAACGGGATCACCCGCACCCCGCAGCACGCCGTCGACACCCCCACCACGCTCCGGCAGTGGTGCGAGGACGTCCTCAGGCCCGCGGTCGAGGCCGCCTGACCGACGAGGGCCTCAGGCCGCGTACTGGTGGGAGGAGTACGTGAGATAGCCCGCGTCGCCGCCCTGGTAGTAGGTGGCCTCGTCGACGGGGGCCAGCGGCAGGCCGACGCGCAGCCGCTCGACCAGGTCGGGGTTGGCGATGAAGCCGCGGCCGAAGCTGATCAGGTCGGCGCCCAGCGCGAGCCAGTGGTCGGCGTCATCCCGGCCCGTCTGCTTGGGGCCCATCGGCAGCACGGGGTTCATGATCAGGGTGCCGGGCCACGCCCGGCGCAGAGCGGTCAGCACCTCCTCGTCGGCGGTCGCCTCCAGGTGGACGTACGCCGGTGAGAGCGCCGCCAGTTCGGTGAGCAGCGCCGCGTACAACTCCGGTACGTCGTCCTCCCGGACGCCCCAGAAGGTGGCGCCCGGCGAGAGCCGGATGCCGGTACGGTCCGCGCCGACGGCCTCGACGGTGGCGGCGACCGCCTCGACGGCGAAGCGGATCCGGTTCACGACCGAGCCGCCGTACCCGTCGGTGCGCAGGTTGGCGTTGGACGAGAGGAACTGCGAGATCAGATAGCCGTTGGCGCCGTGCAGTTCCACCCCGTCGAACCCGGCGTCGACCGCGCGGCGGGCGGCGTCGCCGTACGACCGCGCGTGCTCGGGGATCTCGGCGGTCTCCAGGGCGCGGGGCGTCGGGGCGGGCTGCGGGCCGGTCGGGGTGAACACCTCTCCCACGGCGGCGACGGCCGAGGGCCCGACCGGCAGCGTCCCGATGGTGTCGGGGTGCGAGACCCGGCCACCGTGCATGATCTGGGCGAAGATCCGGCCGCCGCTGGCGTGCACGGCGTCGGTCACCGGGCGCCACGCGGCGGTCTGCTCGTCGGTGTGCAGCCCCGGCGTGCCCGGGTTGGACTGCCCGATCGCGCTCGGCTGCACACCCTCGCTGACGATCAGCCCGGCGGTCGCCCGCTGGGCGTAATAGGCCGCCATCGACGGTGTCGCCAGCCCGCCCGCCGCAGCCCTGACCCGGGTCATCGGGGCCATGACCAGCCGGTTGGGCAGGGTCAGACCGCCGAGCCGGTAGCTGGTGAAGAGGTTCGTCACGTCGGGCTCCTTCATGCGTAGCGCGTCACTTCCGTATCGCCCGGTCTCCCGGACGCGACTGCTACGCTAAAACCTGACATTGACGTCAGAGGCAAGCTCTGTGACGCAGGCCATAGACCGCCCGGGAGCCACCGCCCGGGCGGCGAGAACAGCCGGGAGGACATCGTGCGGATCGGGGAACTCGCGGCGCGGGCCGGGGTCAGCGTACGGTCCGTGCGCTACTACGAGGAGCAGGGGCTGCTCACCAGCGTGCGCAGCGGCAGCGGGCAGCGGCACTACACGGACGAGGAGGTCGAGCGCGTCGCCTTCATCCAGCGCCTCTACGCGGCGGGCCTGTCCAGCCGCACCATCGCCGAACTGCTCCCTTGCGTCGACTCCCCCAGCAAGGAGAACTCCGACGCCGCCCTCGACCGGATGGCCCTGGAGCGCGACCGCCTCTCGGCCCATATCGACGACCTCGTCCGCACCCGCGACACCCTCGACGCCCTGATGGTCACGGCGCGGACCCACCGCGACCAGGTCCTCGCGGGGACGGCCCCCATGGAGGCTGCCAGGTCCTGCGTGGGGCACGCAGCAGGCTGACCGCCTCCGCGGGGGTCGCGACGACGGGGACGGACTGCGGCGGGGGCGGGCGGCGGACGACCAGGACGGGGATGCCCGCCTCACGGGCCGCCGTGAGTTTGGGGGCGGTCGCGGCACCGCCGCTGTCCTTGGTGACCAGGACGTCGATCCGGTGCTCGCGCAGCAGCGCCCGTTCGGACTCCACCGTGAACGGGCCGCGGGCCAGCAGGACGTGGACGTACGGAGGAAGCGGCGGGTCCGGTGGGTCGACCGACCGCGCCAGCAGGAATGAGGCGGGCGCCGCGGCGAAGGCCGCGAGGTCGCCGCGCCCCGTGGTCAGGAAGGGACGGCTCCCGAGGCTCGGCAGCAGGGTCGCCGCGTCCCCGACGGAGTCGGCCCAGTGCCAGCGGTCGCCGGGACCGGCCGCCCAGCCCGGCCGGCGCAGCACGAGCAGCGGCAGGCGTACGGCGCGGGCCGCCTCGGCCGCGTGGGCGCTGATGACGGCGGCGAAGGGATGCGTGGCGTCGACCACCGCGTCCACCCGCTCCTCGCGCAGCCAGCGGGCCAGCCCGTCCGCTCCCCCGAAGCCGCCGATCCTGACCCGGCCGTCCGGCAGCCGGGGCTCCGCGACCCGCCCGGCCAGCGAACTCGTCGTCACAAACCCCGGATCGGCCGCGAGCAGCGCCGCGAGCCCCCGGGCCTCCCCCGTACCGCCGAGGATCAGCACATGCCTCGACTCCGCGCCGGGCGAGGTCACTTGGGGACGCCGCGCCGCAGCAGATAGGTGTCCATGATCCAGCCCTTGCGCGCCCTGGCCCGCGCCCGTACGTCGCTGATCCGTTGCGCGAGGGCGTCGTCCAACGGTCCGGACAGCAGGATCTCGTCGGGCGTGCCGAGATACGCGCCCCAGTAGATCTCCAGCCCCTGGCCGGTGAAGCGCCCGAAGGTCTGGTGGGCGTCCAGCATCACCACCACGTCGTCCACCCCGTCCGGCAGCCCGCCGTCGGCGAGCCTGCGCCCGGTGGTGATCTGCACCGGCCGCCCGACCTGGTTGAGGCCCGTGCGGTGCTTGGCGGCCAGCGACGAGACGCTGCTGACGCCGGGCACCACCGTCCACTCGAACGCGGCGTTCCCCCGGCCGTGCACCTCTTCGAGAATGCCCAACGTGCTGTCGTACAGGGCCGGATCGCCCCAGACGAGGAACGCCCCGCAGCCGTCGTCCGGCAGTTCCCCGGCGATCAGCCGCTCGTAGATGTCGGCGCGGCGCCGTCGCCAGTCGTCAACCGCGTTCGCGTAGCCGGGAGTTGTCCGGTCCCGGTCGCGCTCCGGGTCGCGCGCGACGACCACGCGGTGCGGCCGTACGGCGTGCCGCCGCAGGATCTCCTCGCGCAGCGCGACCAGATCGGCCTTCTCCTCGCCCTTGTCGAGCAGGAAGAACACCTCGGTGCGGCCGATCGCCCGTACGGCCTGGAGGGTGAGCTGATCCGGGTCGCCCGCCCCGATACCGATGACGAAGATCTGTTTCACGGTCCGGAGTCTCGCACAGCGGTCAGGGGCGTATGTCACAACGTCGCAGGCCCGATTGACGTGCCTGTTCGACAGCCCCTACGCTCAATTACGTGATGGCGTGAGGAAGCTGGTGAAAATCCAGCACGGTCGCGCCACTGTGTAGCCGGTCATCGAGGAGGTGGCCGGTGAGTCAGATACTCCGCCGTCACAACGCCCCATTCGATCGAGGGACGCCGAATCCCTGAAGGAGGCCCACCCGTGAGCTCTGTGTCCGCTCCCACCACCACCGCCACACCGGTTGTCCTGCCGGTCTCGAAGGCCGTGATGTGGCTGGTAGGCACCGCGATCCTGGCTTTCGCCGTCTACTACTTCATCGGTGTCGACCAGGGCGCGGTGAGCGTCTTCGGCAAGGACACCCACATCCACGAGTTCGTCCACGACGCCCGGCACTTCCTCGGTTTCCCCTGCCACTGAGTTCGCGCCGACGGAGCCGACAGAACAGACGGACAATTCGACATGGAAAAGAAGCTCATCCTGCGCGGCATAGTCGTCGGCGCAGTCGCAGGGCTGCTCGCATTCCTCTTCGCGCGGATCTTCGCGGAGCCGGACATCAGTAAAGCGATCGACTACGAGAGCGGCAGGGACGACGCGCAGGCCGCGCTCGACAAAGCCGCCGGGCTGCCGATGGAGCACGCGGGACACGAGCTGTTCAGCCGCACCGTCCAGGCGGACGTGGGCATCGGCGTCGGCATGATCTTCTTCGGCATGGCCATGGGCGCGCTCTTCGCGGTCGCCTACGCGGTCTGCCTGGGGCGCGTCGGCAATCTGCGGGCGCGCAATCTCGCCCTGCTGGTCGCGGGCGGCGGATTCCTCGGCATCTACCTGGTGCCGTTCCTCAAGTACCCGGCGAACCCGCCCGCCATCGGGCACGAGGACACCATCAAGGACCGCACCGGGCTCTATCTGGTGATGGTCGTGTGTTCGCTGGTCTTTCTGGTCGGCGCGGCACTGCTCGGCAGAAGGCTCCAGGCCCGGTTCGGGAACTGGAACGCGACCCTGCTCGCCGGCGCCGCCTTCGTCGTCGCGATCGGCGTGGTGATGGCGCTGCTGCCGCAACTGGGCCACCTGGCGTACAACAAGGAGAATTTCGGCAACCACGCGACGGAGACGCCGCTGCCGCTCACCGACGACAAGGGCCGGATCGTCTATCCGGGATTCCCCGCCGATGTGCTGTTCTCCTTCCGCTTCTACTCGGTGGCCGCGCAGCTCCTGCTGTGGACGGTGATCGGGCTGGCCTTCGGCCCGCTGGCCGAGCGGGTGCTCGCCTCGCGCACCGCCCCCGCCGCGCAGACCGGCAGGACGGACCCGATCAGCGCGTGAGCCGATGAACGACGACGCGCCGCCGCCGTCCGAGCCGCGCGCCGAGGCGTCCCGGACGGCGGATCTCGCGTCCCTCGGCCCGTTCTTCGCCGCCGAGGGTCACCGCGCCGATTCCGATACCGGCGCTCCCTGGCGGTCGATGGCTGAGCTGGCCGACGGCGGACCCGCGCTCGGCGACCGGGTGGCGGGGGTCAGGCGGTATCTCGCGGCGGCGGGCGGCCGGGAGGCTGAGGCCGTCGAACCGCGGGTCGCCGCGTCCGTGGCCCACCTCGGCCTGGTCGCCCGGGTGCTGTCGCCGACGCTGGCCCTCGCGGTCCTGCGCGGCGAGGTCGCGCCGGGCCTGCGGCTCGCCGATCTGCGCTGGCAGCCGGTCCTGGGCGGCCCCTTCCCGCTGTCGCTGCCGCACGCGCCTCAGGACACCGGCCACGGCACGGCGCCCGGCGCGCCCGCGGGAGGGGACGCCCTGGCCGCCGCCCTCGCCCGCCATCTGCTCGACGGGCCGGTGCGCGAACTGGCCGACGCCTTCGCGCCCTTCAAGGTGTCCCCGCACATCCTGTGGGGCAACAGCGCCTCCGCGCTGAACGGCGCCGCCGGAATGCTCGCCGCGGCGCGCCCCGCCGACGCCGGGCGCGTACGGTCGCTGGCCGCCCTGCTGCTGGACCGGCCGCCGCTGCGCGGTACGAGCACGGGGGCGCGTACGGGCGCACCGGGCGCGCCTTTCCGCCGGCGCAGTTGCTGCCTGATCTACCGGGCCGCGCCGGGGGGCGCGGGCGGGCTCTGCGGCGACTGCGTCCTCGCGCCGGCGGTATCGGCACCCCGCTGAGCTTGGGGCGGGCCAGGGTGGGCATCCTTATTGCCAGTACCTTGCAACAAGGACAGAGGTGCGTCTAGCTTGGCTTCGCCCGCTTCGACAAAGGACTGATGAAATGACCACCGCCACGTCTCCGGACGCACCGGCACCAGCGGGGTCCCGCTGGCGTCGCATCGCCGGCTCGATGACCCGCGCCGAGTGGACAAGGGTCGGCGGCATGTTCGCCTTCATCCTCGCCCTGCACGTCATCGGCTGGTTCACGCTGGTGGCGATCGTGGCCCCCGAGCACTACAGCCTCGGCACCAAGTCCTTCGGCATCGGCATCGGCGTCACCGCGTACACCCTCGGCATGCGGCACGCCTTCGACGCCGACCACATCGCGGCGATCGACAACACCACCCGCAAGCTGATGGGCGAGGGCAAGCGGCCCCTGTCGGTGGGCTTCTGGTTCTCGCTGGGCCACTCCAGCATCGTCTTCGGCCTGGCCTTCCTGCTCTCGCTCGGCATCAAGACGCTCGCCAACCCCGTCGAGGACGACAACTCCCAGCTCCACAACGTCACCGGCTGGATCGGCACCACCGTCTCCGGCACCTTCCTGTACGTCATCGCCTTCATCAACCTGGTGATCCTGGCCGGGATCTGGAAGGTCTTCCGGCAGATGCGCGAGGGCCACTTCGACGAGGCGGCACTGGAGGAGCAGCTCAACAACCGCGGTTTCATGAACCGGTTGCTGGGCCGGGTCATGAAGTCGATCACCAAGCCGTGGCAGATGTACCCGCTGGGCCTGCTCTTCGGCCTCGGCTTCGACACCGCCACCGAGATCGCGCTGCTGGTGCTCGCGGGCTCCGGCGCGGCGTCCGGGCTGCCCTGGTACGCGATCCTCTGCCTGCCGGTGCTCTTCGCCGCGGGCATGTCGCTGCTGGACACCATCGACGGCTCGTTCATGAACTTCGCCTACGAGTGGGCGTTCTCCAAGCCGGTCCGCAAGGTCTACTACAACCTGACCATCACCGGCCTGTCCGTCGCCGTCGCCCTCATCATCGGCACCGTCGAACTCCTCGGCCTGGTCGCGGACAAGGCGGGGTTCCACGGCGCCTTCTGGGACTGGGTCGGCGGGATCGACCTCAACATCGTCGGCTACGTCATCGTGGGCCTGTTCTTCGCCACCTGGGCCGTCGCCTTCGCCGTCTGGCGGTTCGGCAACATCGAGGAGAAGTGGTCGGCGGGCCTGCGCACCGCCGACCAGCAGGCCGACTGACCGGCGGCCCGCCCACGACGCGTTCGGTGCGGGCCGGGCCCTAGCCGCCCGCCCCGAGCGGCGGGCGGGTGCCGACGACGACGGTCGCGTACAGCTCGTCCGAGTCGGTGACGTGCGCGCGGAGTCCGGCGGCGGTGAAGAGGCCGGCCGCCCGCCGGGCCTGCCGCTCGCTCGACTCGACCAGCAGGGAACCGCCGGGGGCGAGCCAGTCGGTGGCCCGGGCGGCCACGCGGCGCATGACGTCGAGGCCGTCGGCGCCACCGTCGAGCGCCATCAGGGCCTCGTGGTCGCGGGCCTCGGGCGGCAGCAGGCCGACCTCTTCGCTCGGTACGTAGGGGACGTTGGCGGCCAGCAGCCCGACCCGTCCGCGCAGGTCGGCCGGGAGCGGCGCGAAGAGGTCACCCTCGTACACCCGCCCGCCGACGCGGGCCACATTGCGGCGGGCGCAGCGCACCGCGGCCGGGTCGAGGTCGGCGGCGTGCAGTTCGACGCCGCCGCCGAGCGCGGTGGCCAGGGCGACGCCGACGGCCCCCGAGCCGCAGCACAGGTCCAGGACGACGGCGCCGGGCGCGGCGAGCCCGGTCGCGACCTGGACGAGGAATTCGGTACGGCGGCGCGGTACGAAGACGCCGGGGTCCACGGCGAACCTCTGTCCGTCGAACTCGGCCCAGCCGAGGACGTGTTCGAGCGGCAGACCGTCCGCGCGGCGCGCGACCATCGCGGTGAGTTCTTCGGGGGTCCCGGCCGCCGCGATGAGCAGCCGCGCCTCGTCCTCGGCGAAGACGCAGCCCGCCGCCCTGAGCGCGGCGACGACGGTGGATTCGGGCGACGGTGCGGTGAAGTCCGACATGTAGAGCCTTTCGGGAAGCCCACGGGCACTCCCCCGGCCTCACCTACGTCGGAGAGACCGCTCGGCCGTACGGCGGGAGCACCCGGCCTGCGATACCGGTAATCGGTCCCACCTCCTCGGCTGATCTCCACTGCTGTGGCGGGTCCTGGCCCGCCGCTGACGGCACCGACCCTACCCCACGGCGCGCCGCGCCCGTCCCCCGAACCCGCGCCCTCGGACGGCGGTGCACTGAACCGCAATGTAACGGTTAAGCATCAGCGCTGAATCAGTCCCTTTACCGGCCCACAACCCAATGCAATAGTGCGGTCGTTCCGCCACTGAATCGCTTAAGTACGCGCTGTGGAGACGGAGATGGTGCACATGAAGGGCAAGGCACTCGCCGGGTCGCTATTGGCGACCATGGCGCTGCTCGCCGCGGGTTGCGGTGGCGGGGGCTCGACGTCCAAGGGCGGTACCGCCACCGTGCCCGCCGACCCGTCGGCGGTGTCGGGTGACATCAAGGTCCTCACCCAGCGGACCGACCTCGTGCAGGACGGCACGATGAAGAAGTACGCCGCCGAGTTCAGCAAGCTCTACCCGAAGGTGCGGGTGACCTTCGAGGGGATCACGGACTACGAGGGCGAGGTGAAGATCCGGATGAACACCTCGAACTACGGCGATGTGCTGATGATCCCGGCGGCCATCAAGACCGACGACTACCCGAAGTTCTTCGCCTCGCTGGGCAGCGCCGAGGAGTTGGGAAAGAAGTACACCTTCACCGGCAAGGCCACGGTCGGCGGCAAGGTCTACGGCATCGCGAACTTCGCGAACGCGGCGGGCTTCGTCTACAACAAGGCCGTCTGGCAGCAGGCCGGGGTCACCGACTGGCCGACCACTCCCGACGCCTTCCTCGCCGACCTCAAGGCCGTCAAGGCCAAGACCTCCGCGACGCCGTACTACACCAACTACAAGGACGGCTGGCCGCTGACCGCCTGGACCTCGGTGCAGGGCGCGGCCACCTGCGACGCCAAGGCGGCCGACGAGCCCGCCACCGACCCGGACCCCTGGCGCGCGGGCACCGACCTGAACGTCGGCGACACGCTGCTCTACACCATCGTGCACGACAAGCTCTCCGAGCAGGACCCGACCACCACCAACTGGGAGAACAGCAAGAATCTGCTGGCCACCGGCAAGATCGCCACCATGTGGCTGGGCTCGTGGTCCATCGTGCAGATGCAGGACGCGGCGAAGAAGGCCGGGCGCGACCCGTCGGAGATCGGCTACATGCCCTTCCCCTCCCAGAAGGACGGCACCTTCTGCACCCCGGTGGCGCCCGACTACCAGGAGGCGGTGAACGTCCACTCCAAGAACAAGGCGGCGGCCCGCGCCTGGATCGACTGGTTCACCGACAAGTCCGGCTACGTGCAGACCAATCAGGCCGTCCCCACCCTCAAGGGCGGGCCGCTGCCGTCGGCCCTCAAGCCGTTCCAGGACGCCGGTGTGCGATTCGTGGAGATGTCGCAGGCGCAGAGCGCCAAGGTCACCAGGATCGACAACCAGTCCGAGATCGGCATGACCGACAAGCCCGAGTACCGCCAGCACCTGATCGACGTGGCGCGCGGCGCCGCGGGTGGTGATCTCCCCGGCATCTTCGCCGACCTCGCCAAGAAGTGGGCGAACGCGCAGAAGACCGCCGCCCTGTGACGCGCGCCCGGGTCTGGCGGACCGTGACGCCGTGGCTGTACCTGGCGGTGCCGCTCGCTCTGCTGATCACGTTCACCTACCTGCCGGTCGGCACCATGATCAGGGACAGCTTCACCGACTGGGACGGGGTCAGCCCCGACCGGAACTACGTCGGGGCCAAGAACTACGTGGAGCTGTTCACCAGGCCCGAGCTGTTCCAGGTCTTCTTCGTCAGCGTCTACTACCTGGTGGCGTCGGTGGCGCAGATCGCGCTGGCGCTGTACTTCGCGACCGTGCTCAGCTTCGACCTGCGGTTCCGGAATCTCTTCAAGGGCCTGCTGTTCTTCCCCTACCTGCTCAACGGGGTCGCGATCGGCTTCGTCTTCCTGTACTTTTTCCAGCCGCACGGCACCCTCGACACCGTGCTGAGCGCCTTCGGGGTGCACGGGCACCACTTCTGGCTGGGCAGCGGGCGGACGGCGAACACCTCGCTGTCCGCGGTGTCGGTGTGGCGCTTCATGGGCCTGAACTTCGTGCTGTTCCTCGGCGCGATCCAGTCGATCCCCGGTGAGCTGTACGAGGCGTCGGAACTGGACGGCGCCAACCGCTGGCAGCAGTTCCGGCACATCATCGCGCCGGGCATCAAACCGGTGCTGAGTCTGAGCGCGATCCTGGCGATCTCCGGCTCGCTGTCGGCGTTCGAGATCCCGTACATCATGACCGGCGGCGCGGCGGGCACTCAGACCTTCGTGATCCAGACGGTGAAGCTGGCCTTCGAGTTCAACAAGATGGGGCTGGCCTCGGCGGCGGCCGTCGCCCTGCTGGTGATCATCTTGCTGGTGACCTGGTTGCAGCGCGTCGTGGTGCCCGACGAGAGGAACGATCTCGTATGACCTCGCTGCTCGTCCGCGACACGGCGCAGGCCCCGCCGCCGGAGACCGTCGACCGGCCCGCGCGCACCCGCAGGGTGCTGGTCAGGGCGCTGGTGTACCTCTCGCTCGTGCTGGCCTCCGCGGTGGTGCTGCTGCCGCTGGTCGCGGTGTTCCTGACCTCGCTCAAGACGTCGCAGGAGATGACGGCGGACGGCGGGGCGCTGTCGCTGCCGCACAACTGGCTGAACTACCACAATTATGTGACGGCCTTCCGGGCCGGGAAGATGCTCCGCGCGTTCGGGAACACCGCGTTCATCCTGGTCTTCTCGATCGCGGGCACGGTGCTGATCGGCTCGATGGCGGCGTACGCGATCGACCGGTTCCACTTCCGGCTGCGGCGGCTGGTGATCGCGCTGTTCCTGATCGGCTCGCTGGTGCCGAGCGTGACGACACAGGTGGCGACCTTCAAGATCGTGAACAACTTCGGCATGTACGACAGCCGTTGGGCACCGATCGTGCTGTACATGGGCACGGACATCGTGTCGATCTACATCTTCCTCCAGTTCATCCGGAGCATTCCGGTCTCGCTGGACGAGGCGGCCAGGATCGACGGCGCGAACACCTTCACGATCTACTGGCGGATCATCCTGCCGCTGCTCAAACCGGCCATCGCCACGGTGGTGATCATCAAGGGGATCACGGTCTACAACGACTTCTACATCCCCTTCCTGTACATGCCGTCGGAGAGTCTGGGGACCATCTCGACATCGCTGTTCCGCTTCAAGGGGCCCTACGGCGCGCATTGGGAGGACATCTCGGCGGGCGCGATCCTGGTGATCGTGCCGACGCTGGTGATCTTCCTGTTCCTCCAGCGGTTCATCTACAACGGATTCACCAGAGGCGCGACGAAGTAGGGACGCAGCAGGAGCGAAGCAGACCGGCGTACGCCGGTCAGGTCGTACGGGCGGGCAGGGCGGTGCTCTCGCGCGGGGTCAGTACCGGGGTGGCCACCAGTCCCGTCCCGGGTGTGCCGCCGTTCAGCACGGTCAGCAGCCGCCGGGCCACCTCGGCGCCGAAGCCGAAGACGTCATGGCTCATCGCCGACAGCTTCGGCAGGGTGAGCTGGCACAGCTGCGAGTCGTCCCAGGCGAGCAGCGAGACGTCACGGGGGACGGCGAGGCCCATCTCGTCGGGCACGTCCCCGACCAGGCGCAGCAGCAGCGCGCTGTCGTGGTCGGCCAGGACGCTCTCGATGCCGGAGATGAACTCCATGTAGAAGGGTTCGAGGCCGAGCATCCTGGCCGGGCGGGCGATGACCAGGCCGATGGTGTTGACCCGCGTACCGGACAGCACGCGGGCCGACTGGCTCGGCGCCCAGCCGAGTTGGGAGGCGGCGGCGAGGACCCGCGCGCGGGTGGTCTCCGAGACGCCGGGACGGCCGTTGAACGCCATGGACACCGCCCCTTGGACACGCCCGCCGGCGCGGCGACGTCCTTGATGGTGGGGCGGCGTCCCGGCTCCCCGGCCGGAGGGCTCACCGCTCGTCGCCCGGATCCGTGCGCTGGACCGCGGAGTTGACGCAGTACAGCGCGGCCGCGGCGGCTCCGGGCTCCGGCCGGTCCCAGCCGCGTACGGTGATCGTGACGCGCTCGCCGGGCAGCAGTGTGACCAGGCCCCGGTCGGCGTGGGCCGCGGGGTCGAGCCGGTCGGCCTGGAGCAGCAGGTCGCGCAGGAGCGTACGTGCGGTGACGGTCACTTCGGTGGCGCCGCCGTCCAAGGTGGCCAGCTCCAGGTCCCAGCGGGGCGCGGGGTAGGCGAAGTCCTTGTCCCTGGCCGGGAACCACAGGGCGCGGACGTCCTCGCCGCCGCCTGGCCCTTCGGCCTCGACGGTCAGCAGTTCCTTGGTGCTGTCGCCCGGTGGTACGAGGTCGCGCGGTACGGCGATCTCGGCGACCGTGCGGGCCGTCGCGGTGAACGGCAGCCGGGCCTCGGCGAGTACGGCGCCGTCCACCGCGACCCTGCGCAGGATGGCCGTGCCCGACCAGTCCCGCGCGCTCTGGTTGACGACGGCCGCGACCAGGCCGTCGGCGCGCTCCTGGACGGTGAGCAGCCGGTCCGCGTAGAGCCGCTTCAGCTCGTGGTAGAGCGGCTTCTCGCGCTCGTCGCCGTCGATCGCGGCCCATGAGGTCACCGGCCAGCAGTCGTTGAGCTGCCAGACGACGGTGCCCGCGCAGGCCGGCCAGTGCGAGCGCCAGTGTTCGATGCCGCACGCGATGGCGCGGACCTGGTTGACCTGCGTCAGGTAGTGCCAGGTGTCGAAGTCGGCGGGTGCCGGGAAGTGGTGGGCCAGGCCGCGGTCCAGCTTGCCGTTGCCGTCGGCGGCCTTCTGGTGGTGCAGCATGCCGGGCGAGTCCGGGGTGAGCGGGTCGTCGGTCAGCGCGCGGCGCAGCGTGGCGTACGCGGGCGGCGCCTGCCAGCCGAATTCGGCGACGAAGCGCGGCACGTCCTCCAGGTAGCCGGTCCAGTCCCGGCGGTTCCACACCTCCCAGGAGTGGGCGGTGCCGTGTGCCGGGTCGTTGGGGTGGTGGTTCCAGGAGCCGGACCAGGGGCTGCCCGCCCAGTAGGGCCGGGTGGGGTCGGTCTCGGCGACCACGCGGGGCAGCAGGCCCAGGTAGTAGCCCTCGCCCCAGGACGCGCCCGCCAGATCCTGCTCCCAGTCCCAGTCGCGGAAGCCCCACAGATTCTCGTTGTTGCCGTTCCACAGCACGAGGCTGGCGTGCGGGGCGAGCCGGGCCACGTTCTCCCGCGCCTCGGCCTCCACCTCCGAACGCAGCGGCTGCTCCTCGGAGTAGGCGGCGCAGGCGAACAGGAAGTCCTGCCAGACCAGCAGCCCGGCCTCGTCGCAGGCGTCGTAGAAGTCATCGCTCTCGTAGATCCCGCCGCCCCAGACGCGGATCAGGTCGACGCCCGCGTCCTTCGCCTGCTGGAGCCTGCGGCGGTAGCGGTCGGGGGTGATCCGGGTCGGGAAGACGTCGTCCGGGATCCAGTTGACCCCGCGGGCGAATATCGGCTCGCCGTTGACCAGCAGCGTGAAGGGGGTGCCCTTGTCGTCGGGGGCAGTGTCGAGGGTGACGGTGCGGAAGCCGATACGGCGCTGCCAGTGGTCGAGCGCGACGCCGTCTCCGCTGTCGGTGCCCTCGGTCCCGGCGTCGACGAGGGTGACCTCGCAGTCGTACAGCGGCTGGGCGCCGTAGCCGTGCGGCCACCACAGCTCGGGGCCGGGCACCTCGGCGGTGACGGTGAACCGGTCGGCGCCCGCGGGCACGTCGGCCTCGACCCGCGTCTCCCCCACCCGCAGGCGGACGGTCAGCGGGCGGTTCAGGCCGGACGCGGTGCGCTCGATCTCCAGCCGGGCCTCGACCCGTCCGGTGCCGTCGGCGGCCACCGTGACCAGCGGGGTGACGCCCGACAGCCGCGCTGTCGACCAGTGTTCGAGCCGCGCGGGCTTCCAGATCCCCGCGGTGACCAGCGTCGGACCCCAGTCCCAGCCGAAGGAGCAGGCCATCTTGCGGATGTACTGGAAGGGCTCGGTGTACGAGTTGGGCCGGTCTCCGACCAGCGCGCGGACCCGTTCCGCCTCGGTGTAGGCGGAGGTGAAGGCGACGGTCAGCGCGGTCTCGCCCGCCGGTCCATACCGCTCGGTGACGTCGTAGCGGTAACCGCGGTGCATGTTGCGCGTGGCGCCGAGAACGGTGTCGCCGAGACGGATCTCGGCCACCGTGTCCAGGCCGTCGAAGACCAGGTCGGTGCGCTCGTGCCCGGTGGCGCGCGGCGGCAGCACCGTCTCGTACGTCCAGTCCGCCCGTCCCACCCACGCCGCCGCGGTCTCGTTCCGGTCGAGGAACGGGTCCTCCAGCAGCCCGGCGGCCATCAGGTCGGTGTGCACGCAGCCGGGTACCTCGGCGGGTACGGTGCCGGACCCGAGCGCGGGCGCGGCGTCCGCTCCGGCTGCCGGCCCGGACTCGGGAAGGCGCAGCCTCCAGCCGTCGGCGATCGGCGTGACGTCCTTCATCCCTGCTCCTTGCCTGCTGTTGCCTTGCTGCCGGGCGGCTTCCGGCCGGTTGTCGGCCCCGTGGCCCGCGGCGCCCAACCTAGCGACCCCGCCGACCGGCTGTCCATTAAACGGTAAAGCACCACAAGTGCTGATGGGAAGCGGTGTGTTCCCTTGATATCAGGGGTTTTGCTGAACCGATACAGGGACGCCCACACGCCGGTAAGGGGTCGGTGCGGGGCCCGGCTGACCGTAGTGGTGAAAAAAGCCTCCGCCGGAGGCGATGAGTTTCGGACGCCGCGCCGGTCAACCCCGCACAAGCCGTATCCGACGCTCGGGAGTGATCCGCATGGCCAAGTCCACCACCACCGTCACCGACTACCTCGCCGCCCTGGAGGAGCCGCTGCGCGAAGTCGGCACGAAGGCGCGGGAGATCATCGAGGCCGCGCTGCCGGACGCGCCCGGCGCCATGTGGCACGGCCACCCGGTGTGGAGCCTTGGCGGAGCGCCGGGCGTCGCACCGGTCTGCCTGCTCAAGGCGTACGGCTCCTATGTGACCTTCGGGCTCTGGCAGGGCCAGCAGGTCGAGGACGGCAGCGGGCGGCTGGAGCCGGGCGCGCGGGCCATGGCCTCGGTCAAGCTGCGCGCTCTGGACGACGTGGACGCCGAACTGTTCACGCGGTGGCTCGCCCAGGCCCGCGCGCTGGCCGCGGCGGAGTCGGCCTGAGCGCGGGAGGCACACCACGCGGCGAGGCCGCACGGCGCGAGGAGGCGGCGGTCAGCGCGGGCCGCGTCGGCCGCGCACGGCCAGGGCGACGCAGCCGGCCGTCGCCGCCAGGGCCAGCGCCGCGGGCAGCCGTGCCCAGTCGGTACCGGCCACCGGCACCGTCGCGCAGACGAAGGTCAGGGCGACGGCCGCCGCCGCGGTCAGCGCCGGGGCCGGGCCACGGGCGGCGCGCGGCGCGGTCGAGCCCCGCGTCCAGTCGTCGGTGATCAGCAGATACGCCAGGAAGAGGCCCACGACGCAGGCGGCCAGCCAGGTCGGCGGATCGGTGACCGCCGCGGCCACCACCGACCCCACGGCGAGGACGGTGGAGCGGCGGCGGGCGGCGATCTTCGTCCAGCGCATCGAATTGCGCACCGGCCGCTCGTCCACCATCGGCGCCGCCCACCAGGCGACCCCGACCACCACGAGCAGCGCCACCTGTGCGCCGAGCGAGTGGCGTACGGCCTCCGGCGCGTCGCACGCCGCGAGGGCGAGTGCCACGGCCAGGCAGCGGGCGGGCAGTTGGGCGGGAAGCCGGATGCGGCGGGCCGCCCGGGCGGGGGCCGAAGGTACCGAAGGCGCCGCGGTCGCGTCGGCCGAGGGTGCGGGGGCCACGGGCGCCAGGGCGGGCGCCGAGGGTGCGGGGGCCGCGTCGGTCGAGGGGGCCGGGGCCGCGGGCGTCAGGGGCGAGGGTGCCGGGGCCGCGCCCGGTCGCTCCGCCGTACCGCTCATCGCCTGGCTCCGTGGATACGTGTGCGCACCAGCGGCGCCAGGGCCAGGTCGAGGGTCTCGCCGCGCTCGTGGGTGACCACCGCGATGCCGCGCTCCTTCAGCGCGAAGCGCGTCGCGTCCCGCTCGGACCGCCACAGCCGCAGGCCCAGCTCCGCGTTGACGTCGCCGGGTTCGATGTACGGGTCCGCGGTGGCGATCTCGATCACCACCAGGGCGAGGGCCCGCGCGGCCACGCGATGCAGCACGTCGAGGATCCGCTGGTCGGCGAGCGGCGTGAAGACGTACACGATCGCGCCTTCGGGCAGCGCGGGCGGCGGGAGGTTGCTCACGCCCTCGGTGCGGTAGGAGATGTCCTTGCGGACTTCTAGGACGCTCTCGACGATCCGGTAGAAGTAGCCGTCCCCGCTGCCCGGCTGGAGCCAGCGGGTCGTGCCGCCCACCGAGACGACGCCGACCCGGTCGTGGGTGCGCAGATAGGCGCGGACCAGTCCGGCCGCCGCGCGGAAGGTCTCGTCCAGCGAGGACGTGCCGGTGACCGGGTCGAGGACGTCACCGAGTCCGTCGAGCATGACGACGGTGTCGGCGGCGCGCTCCGCGGCGAACTGCTGGAGTTGCAGGGAGCCGCGGCGGGTCGTGGCGGGCCAGTTGATCCGCCGCTGCCGCTCGCCGCGGATGTACGGGTGCACGCCGGTGACCTCGACGCCCTCGCCGCGCTGCGCCGCGGTGTGCTCGCCGAGCCGCTGCGGGAGGCGGACCGGGATGGGCGTCATCCCGGCACGGGACGGCACGGGGAACACCCGTACCTCGCCGAGGTCCGCGCGGACCGTGCGGCGGGCGGTGCCGCCCGCGTCGTAGAGGTCGAGGTCGACGGTACCGAGCGTCCAGCGGCCCCAGCGCTCGGCGGTCAGCCGCAGTTCCACGCGCGAACTGCCCACGGTGAGATGGTCGAGCCGCACACCGGGCCCCAGCGTGACTCCCGGGTCGAGCCGCCCGCGGTCGCCGTCGTACGCGACGGTGATCCTGGCGGTGACGGTCTCGTCCTCGAACAGCCGCCGCGGTTCGACGTCGACCGTGACGTCCATCCGTGCCGTGCGCGTGCCGTACGGGAGTGAGAGCGCGAGCAGCACCAGCGGGCCGGCGGCCAGCGCGAGCAGCCACGGCCGTCCGGTCAGCAGGGCGGCGGCGATGGCGACCGCGGTCACCGTGCCGTACCGCAGGGCGCGTTCGCCCGCGCGCCAGCCGGTCGGTGGCGGCGGCGGTGGCTCGGCGGGCACGGCGCGCCGCTCGCCGGGCGGAGGCTGGGCGCCGCCGAGCGCGCGGGCGACGGCCGCGTGGGGGTCGGTCATGACGCGACGGCGTCACGGGCCGCCAGCGGCAGGGTCTGCGGGGCGGGTACGGACTGCACGATCTCCCGGACCACGTCGTCGGCGTTGATCTGCCGGACCCACAACTCGGGGCGGAGCGTGACGCGGTGGGCGAGCGCCGGGACCGCCACCCACTTCACGTCCTCGGGGGTGACGTAGTCCCGGCCGTCGAGCACGGCGCGGGCGCGGGCGAGTTGGACCAGCGCGAGACCGCCGCGCGGTGACGCGCCGACCTGGATGTGCGCGTGGTCGCGGGTCGCGCCGACCAGCGCCACGATGTACTCCAGCAGGTCGTCCTCGACCTCGACCCGCTCCACCGCCGCGCGCATCGCCAGCACTTGCGACGGCCCGCTGAGGGTGCGCAGCTTCGCCTCGGGCGCGGCCCTGTCGATCCTGGACCGCAGCATGTCGGTCTCCTGCGGCGCCGACAGATAGCCCATCCGCACCCGCAGCAGGAACCGGTCGAGCTGCGCCTCGGGGAGCGTGTACGTGCCCTCGTACTCGATGGGGTTGGCGGTCGCGATCACCACGAACGGGTCGGGCAGTTCGCGGGTGCTGCCGTCGATCGACACCTGCGACTCGGCCATCGCCTCCAGCAGGGCGGCCTGGGTCTTGGGCGGGGTGCGGTTGATCTCGTCGGCGAGCAGCAGGTGCGTGAAGACGGGGCCGGGCCTGAAGACCATCTCGCCGCTGTGCTGGTCGTAGAAGGGCGCGCCGGTGACGTCGGAGGGCAGCAGGTCGGGGGTGAACTGGATGCGGCGGAAATCCAGTCCGAGGGTGGTGGCGAAGGATCTGGCCAGCAGCGTCTTGCCGAGGCCCGGCAGGTCCTCGATGAGGACGTGGCCGCCCGCGAGCACGCCGAGCATGACCAGTTCCAGCGGCTCCGGCTTGCCGACCACGGCCGTGCGGATCTCGGCGAGCACCTCGGCGGCCCTCTCACCCGCCTGCCGCGGGCTCAGGGCGTCGGCGCCGTGGTCGGATATGCGCTCGGAGCTGGTCACTGCGGTCCTCACCTTGCCTGGTCGTGGAGCGTCGTGAAACGGGATACGGGGGCGGGGCGGCGTGCGGCGGCGGCGCGGAATCCGGGCGCGGGCGCGGTCACAGCGTCTCCAGCCGGTCGAGCAGCGCCCGCAGTACGGCTTCGGGAATCGCCGGCTGCGGCGGGCCGGTCGTCGGGTCGATCCACGGCCACAGGTCGGGACCGACGATCGCGCGGGCCCGGTCGGGGGTCTTGCGCAGCAGCACCCCGTGCCGCTCGGCGAGCCGGGCCGCGAAGAGCCGCTGCAACTGCGGGCGGAGCGTGGAGTGGAAGTGCAGGGCGCCTTCGGGTCCGAGCGCCTTGCGGACGACCCGCGGCCATTCGCCGAGCGCCGGGGCGCGACCGCCGAGCAGGCGTACGGACTTGCGGTATCCGCTGTCCTGCGCGCCCGCGCCGCCGACGTACCGGGCGACGCCCAGCGCGACAACGGTGATCAGGGCGAGGCCGGTGGCCGCGGCGACGAGGCCGTCGGTGAGCGCGAGCAGCACTTCGGCGGCGACGACGAGGCAGCCCAGCAGGGTCAGCGAGTGGCGTACGGAACCGGGCGGGCCCGCCGCCCGCTGGAGGCGTTCTTTCACTGTGCGGCCTCCGCGGCTGCTTCGGTGGTCCGCTTCCCGGAACCGCCGCCGTCGCCCGACGCGGCCTCGTCCGGGGCGAGTTGGGCGGCGATCTCGGTGAGTGCCCGCGCGGCGCGGTCCCGGTGGCCGTCGTCCATGGGGTGGGTGGAGTAGCGCGCCTCACGGAAGAGCGCGGTGAGCGCCGCCGCGCTCGGGCCCGCCAACCGGCCTGCCGTGGCGGCCCGTTCGAGCAGGTCCTGCGGGCTGTCGGAGGCGCGGCGGGCGATGCCGGAGGCGGCGAGGGACCGTTCCATGGCGGCGTAGCAGGCGATGACGGCGGCGCGCGCGTCGGCGTCGTCCCGCAGCGCCCGGCGGCCGGACTCCACGGCCTCGGCGAGCAGTTCGTCCTCGTCGTCGGCCTGGTCGTACCCGGGGCCGTCCTGCCGCTCGGCCTCGCCCGACCGCAGATAGCGCCAGAGCAGTACGGCGGCGAGGACGACGGCCAGCACCAGCAGTCCGATGCCGATGCCGATCAGGACGTGGGTCAGCCAGGAGGGGAAGCCGTGGTTGTCCTGGTGCCTCTTGAGCGGACGCGGCGGTGTGGGGGCGCTGGGGGTCGGCGCGGTGGTGTCGCGCCACTTACGGTCCTTGCCGCCGCCCGGGGTACGGCCGGAGGCGTGGAACCGGTGCATGACGAACATCAGCAGCGGGACGACGAAGGCGGCGCCCAGCAGTGCGGCGCGGACCACGTCCACGAGCCGCTGCCGCAGCGGGTCGGACTCCGCGTCGTCACCGACCTGGAGCACATAGCGGTTGTGGAGCATCAGCGCGCCGATGAACCACGCGAGGCCGAGCGCCACCACGAACACATTGCCGCCGAGCGGTCCGCCGCCCTTGCCGAACGCCTTGCCCTCGGGCCGCAGCACCAGGGCGCTGAGCGCCAGACCCGCGATCACCAGGACGCCGAGCGCCGCCCGTGCCCCGGCGCTCGTCCGCGGCCCTCCCCCGTTCCCCGCCCGTCCCACCGCCACCTCCCCTTGTCGCGGAAGGCAGCTTCGCACACGAGTCCAGGGCTGTCAGCAGGCCCCCCGCCGGGGCGGACGCCCTGACGGAGGGCGGGAGCGGGCCGGGGCGTCCTTCAGTAGCGCTGGGCCTGGGCCACGCGCGGGAAGAGCGTCTTGTCGGGGTCCTTCGTGCTGAAGGCGACCGGCTGGGCGTGTTTGCCGGGCTCGACGTCGCGGGCGCCGACGACCGTGGAGTCCACGACGGCGCCGTCGGAGTCGGCGAATTCGACCTTGACGGCGAAGGACGCCTTCGTGTCGGTGGTGTTGGTGATGCTGACCAGGACGGCGTTGAGGCCGCCGGTCCTGGCTTTGGGGAAGCCGGTGAGCTGGACGTCCTTGACGGCGTTGCCCTGCCCGTCGACCTTGGCCAGCTCCGACTTCGCCTCGGCCGCGGCGCTGCCCGCGCCCGCTTCCACCGACGCCTCGAAGCTGGAGGCGGCGGCCTTCGCGGAGGACTGCGCGGCGGAGGCGGTCTGCTGGGCGGCGGAGGCGAGGGAGTCCAGCGGGGAGGGCAGGGTGCCGGAGAAGTTCCCGGTGCTGGGCGGGGCGCCGGGCGTCGTCGCTCCGGTCGAGCTGTTGCCGGAGGAGTTGGCGCAGGCCGACACGAGCGCGAGGCCGCCGGCCGCCATGGCCACCAGCACCGCCGCGGTCAGCGAGCGCAGGCGGCGCGAGCGGGCCGTACGGGCCCGTCCGTCACCGGCTTCTCCTGCGCGGGTCCCCTCGGTACGACGTCGGCTCACGGGCTTCCCCTCCGGCTTCTGCGCTGGTCACCGGCCGGGCACACGCTCCGGCCGCCCCTCCACCGTGCGGGGTGCCCGGGCGGCGCGCAGCGTGCGCGGTGCCGTACGGGTGACGCGCCGGGCCCGGCGGTGGGGTGTCCGCACCGGCCCTGCGATGGGGTGTCCGCCGCGGGCATTCCGCGTTTGCGGGGTCGGCGGGGCGGGCCGAGCATGAGGCCATGACCGATCCGGTGGCGTTCGACGTGGTCAGCGAGGGCTTGGCCGAGGTGCACCGGCGGCTGCTCCCGCTGCGGGACGGCGAGGTGGCGTCGTACATCCCGCAGCTCGCGCTGGCCGACCCGGACGACTTCGGCATCGCGCTGGTGAGCATGGGCGGCCACCGTTACGAGGCGGGCAGGTCACGTACCGAGTTCACCGTGCAGTCGGTGTCCAAGCCGTTCGTGCACGCGCTGGCCCTGTCCGAGCTGGGCCTCGATGAGTTGACCCGCTGGGTGGGCAACGAGCCGAGTGGCGACGCCTTCAACGCGATCAGCCTGGAGCACGGCACCGGCCGCCCCGCCAACCCCATGATCAACGCGGGGGCCATCGCGACGACCAATCTCGTACCGGCCGCCTCTCCGGGCGAACGGTCCGCGCGCATCCTCGACGCGCTGAGCGCCTTCGCCGGACGGCGGCTCACCGTGGACGAGGACGTCTACCGCTCGGAGGCGGCCACCGGCGACCGCAACCGGGCGCTGGCGTATCTCATGCACGCGGCCGGTTCGCTGCGCACCGATCCGGTGGAGGCGGCCGAGGTGTACTTCCGGCAGTGCTCGGTGCTGGTGAACACCGTCGATCTGGCCGTGATGGCGGGGACGCTCGCCAACGGCGGGGTCAATCCGGTGACGCGCGAGCGGGTGGTGGCCGAGCAGGTGGCCGTCGAGGTGCTGTCGGTGATGGCGACCTGCGGGATGTACGACGCGGCCGGTGACTGGCTGGTGCGGGTGGGGCTGCCCGCCAAGAGCGGGGTGTCCGGCGGGCTCGCGGCGGCCAGCCCGGCCCGGTTCGGCATCGCCTGCTACAGCCCGCCGCTGGACCGTACCGGCAGTACGGTCCGCGGGGTGGTCGCGCTGCGGGAGCTGTCGCGGCGGTTCGGCATGCATCTGATGCACCACCCGGCGCCGGGCGCGGACACCGTGACGCGGGTCGGCACGGGCGGCAGCGGCGGTACGGGGACCCGGGTCTCCTCCGGGCGGGAGCGGGTGACGGCCGACCGCGACCTGCTGGACCGGGACGGCGACCGGGTGGTGCTGGTGGCCGCCCGCGGCGAGGTGGACTTCCCCGCGGCGGAGCGGCTGCTGCACACGCTGGCGAGCGCCGTGCCGCTGGTGCCCGGCTGGGTGGTGGTCGACATGGAGCGCGTGACGCACGTCCATCCGGTGGCCGGGCTGATGCTCGGCAACGCCTTCGAGCGGATCTCGGCGGCGGGGCACCAGGTCGCCCTGGTCGGCGCTCCGGACCAGCACTGGGGCGGTGTCGCGGTACGGCACGACAGCGTGGAGGACGCGCTGGCGTGGGCGGAGGACGCGCTGCTGTACGAGCTGCGGCCACTGCCCCAGTGAGATATCCATAAAGAGACAAAGGGATTTCATGTCCGGGGGGACTTCGCCGGAAGGGCCTGCCATGCACTCGCCTCTCAGCCCCGCCACCCTCGCCGACCTGCGCCGTCCGCGGCACTACCCCGCCGTCTCCGTGCTGATGCCGACGCACCGACGGGAGCCGGACAACGCGCAGGACGCCGTACGCCTGCGCAATCTCATCGCGCGGGCCAAGGACGAGGTGGAGTCCGACCCCGAGGTGTCCAGGGCCGACCGGATCGATGTGGTCGAGCAGCTGGACAAGGCGCTGGCCGAGGTGGACCTGGTGCACGCCGAGGACGGATTGGCGATCTTCGCGGCGCCCGGTGAGCACCAGGTGTGGTCGCTGGACCGCTCGGTTCCCGAGCGGGTGCTGCTCGCGCAGACCTTCCTGACCCGTAATCTCATCGCCGCGCAGGCGGCCGACCGGCCGTACTGGGTGCTGGCGGTCTCCGCCGACCACGCCACCTTGTGGGGCGGCGGCCGGGAGCGGCTGACCGAGCACGCCGCGAGCGGCTTCCCGAAGACCCGGTCGCTGCCCGACACCGACATCGAGCGCGAGGAGCGCATCGGCGACCGGCCCAGCACCTTCAACGACGAGGAGACCCGCCGCTATCTGCGCGAGGTCGCCGACGCCGTCGGTACGGTGCTCACGGACGAGCCGCGGCCCCTCTACGTCGTCGCGGAGGCCGAGGCCCTCGCCGTCCTGGACGAGGTCAGCCCCGATGCCAAGGAGGCCGTCCGGGTCCTCCAGGGCGGCCTGTCCAAGGGCCCCGCCGAAGCCGTCCGGCAGGCCGTGCTGCCCGCCGTCCGCGAGCGCGCCGACCAGGACGTCTCCGATGTCCTCGCGGAACTCGACGCCGCCCGAGGCCGCCGTACCTTCGCCGCGGGCGTGGACGAGGTCTGGCAGTCCGTCGTCGAGGGCCGCGCCGCCGTCGTCGTCATCGAGGACGACTACCGCACCACCGTCCGCGACGACGCCGACCACCTCGTCCCCGCCACGCCCGAAACCCCGGGCGCCCGTGAGGACATCGTCGACGAGATCGCCGAACAGGCCCTCGACACCGGCGCCCGCGTGCACTTCGTCCCCGACGCGATGCTCAACGGCTCCCACCACATCGCGGCCGTGCTGCGCTACTGACGGCCCGCGCGGCCTTTCTACGCCTCGGGCCTCGCCTCTTGCCCGGTCTCTTGCGCGGCGGGCCTCGTCATCGCAACGAGCCAGGCCCGGACGCCGGCCGGGTCCAGCGTGATCTCGATCGTGGCCGGTTCGATCGAGTCCACCCGCAGGGCGTGCGCGAACGCGCCCTCGATGTCGGCGCGCGTCAGCCGGTGCGGCCCGGCCGTGCCGGGCTGACGCGGCTCCCGGTCGCTGAAGCACAGCATGAAATACCGGCCGCCGGGCCGCAGCACGGCTCGCACGCCACTGGTGAAAACGGCCCGGTCCGCCGGGTCGAGCAGATGGAACAGCCCGCAGTCGAGCACGGTGTCGTAGCGCTCCCCCAGCTCCGGCAGCCGCCGCGCGTCGTGGTGCAGGAACCGCACGGCGGCGCCGCGCTCGCGCGCCTTGGCCTCCGCGGCGCGCAGCGCGGTGTCCGCCAGGTCCACCCCGGTCGCGTCCAGACCCAGCCCGGCGCACATCAGCACGTGCTCGCCGGTCCCGCAGCCGACGTCCAGCACCCGTCCCCGGATCAGCCCCTCGCGCGCGAGCCCGAGCAGCGCCGGTTGCGGCCGGCCGATCTCCCACGGCGGCCGGTCGACGTACAGCTCGTCCCAGCGCCCGGTCCCCTCGGCGTCACCATGTGCGTGCGGTCCGCCCATACGAGCGATCCCGTCAGAAGTCGATTTCCACGTAGTCGATGTCGGTGAACTCGACCAGCAGCCCGTCCGCGCGGCGGCCGCTGTCCTTGAAGTAGACCTCCTGGAGGCCCTCGGCGGCGATGGCCTGGAGTTGCTGTTCGGTGGCGCCGGAGGACTGGGCGTCGAAGAGCCGGGCGGCGTAGGCGGGCGGGAGGTGCTGGGTGATCCGGCGCATGCGGCCGTCGTCGGTGGAGCCGGGGGCGGCGGTGAAGCCGAAGCGGGCGCGGGTCTCGATGACGAGGCCGTCGGAGGTGGCGGCGCGGCGCTGAGCGCGCTGTTTGACGCGGGGCTGCCAGTCCTGCCGGACGGCGGCGGCGAGGCGGTCGGCGAGCTCGCGCCGTGGCCGCTTGAGCGTGCCCTTCAGGTAGCGCTCGACGGTGCGCTGGGTGACGCCGAGGCGCTGGGCGACGGCGCGGGTGGAGCCCTTGGCGTATTTGACCAGGAAGCGCATCTGGGCCTGCGCGGACTTGGGGATCGGCCGGGTCTGGGTGTTGGCCGTCGCCTTGTCGAGGCTGTCGCCGATGATGCCCACGCTGTGGTCCTACTCTCCGTCGACGGCGGCGTCGGTGCCCTTGATGTGGCGGGCCGGGTTGTGGCCCTGGTCGAGGAGTTCGACCGCCCACATCAGGTCCTGGGTGCCTTCGTGCTTGACCATGCCGGGACTGACGCCGAGCCGGAATCCGCCGGGCAGCGGCTTGCCCTCCGGCGCGCGCGGCAGGAAGTCCAGCGGCGAGGGTCCGTCCGAGGCGTAGACGGCGCAGTCGGACAGCACGGCGAGCGGGTAGAGCCCGACGGCGGCGAACTTCCGCATTTTGCGGTGCATGTTGACCCGCGCGGAGGAGATCACGGCCGCGCGGATGTCGGGCCGCCAGGTGGGGCGGTCCAGCGCGGACCACCGCTCTCCAGGCCGGTAGCCCGCGCCCTGCGGGCGCTCGCGGAGCTTGCCGATGCCGCCCTTGACGGTCGCCTTGACGGCGGACAGCACGGCGGCCAGGCCCGGATCGGCGTCCTTGTGGACGGCCATGGCGGCCAGGAAGTCCGCCTCGTCCATCCCCGCGGTGACGCCGAGCTGCCCCATCGTGGCGAGGTACGCGTCCCGCAGCCGGGTGTACCAGGCGTCCAGATACGCGCCGGTCTCCGGCCGTACGTACGCCTCGACGGGCTTGACGTCGTGGCCGAGTTCGACGGCGTAGGCGACGGTCGGGGTGGCGTACCAGGCGGGTCCCTCGGGGCGGGTGCCCTGGGGGGTGAAGGGGCTCGGCAGCCGGGGGTCGAGTTCGATGCCGGAGAGGTCGACGAGCCAGCAGCCGGGCAGCGCCTTGTCGAAGCCGGGGGCGGTGCGGTGGACGGGGGCGCCGAGACCGACGGTGAGGCGGTTCGCGGCGGCGGCGAAAGCCATGTTGACGTCGATGCCGACCGCGTACGGCCGGGCGCACTCGTCGTCGCCGAGGAGCTGCGGATCGCGGATCCAGTCGTACGCCTCCTCGTCCAGCACCTGGTCCGGTGTGCGCCGGTGGCCGCGCGGATGGAGCCGGGCGGCGACGGGGTGCTCGTCGGGGGCCTCGGGCGGCGCGGGGTCGACGGCCGCGCCGAGCGCGCCGGCCACCTGCCCCGACACCCACGCGCCGCTCGCCTCGTCCCGTACGGCCCTGGTCGGCGGGCGCAGGCTCGTCATCAGTTCGAGGCCGCAGACGGCGGTCGAGCCGCGCGGGGTGATCACGCGGGTGGCGTACGTGCCGAGGACGCGGGCCACTTCGGCGGGCGGCGCCTGGTCCACGTTCCCCCACGACCGGCTGTCCAGCGCGCCCCAGGGCAGGATCGCGAGCTGTACGCACTGGCGCTGTCCGGCCTGCGCGGGCCGGTAGATGCGTGCCCAGGGGCCGAAGCCGCGCCGGGTGAGCTGCCAGCCCGCGCGGGCGACGCGGCGTACGGCCTCGTGGTCCTCGGGCAGCCGCAGCCCGCGCCGGTCGGCCAGTTCCGCGGGGAGGCCGAAGCGGGTGGTGGCGGACTCGGTGAGGACGACCAGCGGGTCGGCGTCCTTGCCCGAGCGGTGCAGCCGGGCCGCGCCGAGGCGTGCGTCGGTGAGGGCCCACTGCACGAGCGACGGAATGTCCTCCGCCGGGCATTCCAGGACGAGGCCGCCGACGCAGTACGCGCTGCCGTCGCCGTCCACCACGGCCAGCGGTCCGTTGGCGAACCGCGGATCGGCACCGGGCTCGGGGGCACGGACGGAGGCAGGGGCCTGGGGGCGGCGGGCGGGGGCGGGGCGGCGCGGCGGCGGGGCGGGCCGGCGCGCGGGGGCGGGTGCGGCTGCTGGTTCGGGTGCGGGGTCAACGGGGGCCGGGCACCGGGGAGTTGGCGGCGCCACCACGACGACCGGCGCGGGCTCCGGTACGGCCACAGGTTCCGGGGCCGGCTCAGGAGCCGTGGCGGCCGGCGGCGCCGGATGCAGCGCCGCCAGACCGTCCAGCAGCCGTACGTACGCCGCCCGCTTCGGCGACCTCGGCTCGGCGCGGCCGGACTCCCACGCGGTGACCGTCTCGCGCCGCACCTTGAGTGTCTTCGCGATCTGGTCCTGGCTGATCCCGGCCGCCTCGCGCAGCCGCTTGCGCTCGGCGGGTTCCGGCAGCGAGTCCTGCGCGGCCACCTGCTCGAGCAGCGCGTCGACCGAAGCGAACAGCTCGCCCTGCTCATTGGACAACCCGGACCACCTCCGGCCGTCACCCTAGCCAAACACACGCCCGAACACACGCCGGACACACAGTGCCCGGCGATCATGTCGGCGCGGCGAGCGGCTACGGCTGCCGCGTCACCCCGCTCACCGTGAGCCGTACCGGCAGCGCGCCGCTGCCGATCAGGGCGGCCAGGTCCTCCGCGCGCTGCCGGTCGAAGTCGCCGAAGATCTGCGCCGCGCCGCCGGTGATGGCCTGCTGGACGGCCGGTGCGGACAGCAGGTCGTCGTCGAGCAGGATCGCGAACTGGTTGGCGGGCGGCGTCTCCTGGGCCAGCGCCGCGGTGACCGTGCCGAATGTCTTCGCGCCCCGCTCGGTGAAGTTGAGATTCACCATCCACTGGCCGGAGTTCGGTTCGTACGCGGACTTGGCGCTCTTGACGTCCTCGCCGTCGAGCGCGACCGGGCCGAGCAGGTACTTCTGGCCGGTCTTGGCGTCGCAGGCCGGGGTCGGCTCCTTGGGCCTGGACAGCGGGGGCGTGCCGGTGACCGGGCAGGTGAGGGCGTCGAAGCGCTGCCGAATCTCGGCGGACCCCTCCGCGTGATCGCCCATGACCGCCCGGAAGGCCAGCTCGGCGGTCGCGGCCAGCTGCCGCAGCCGGTCGCCGCTGTCGCCGGGCGCGTCGGCGGTGATGACGTTGCCGCGCTGTTCGATACGGATGCCGGTCAGTCCGAAGGCGGCGGCGCGTTCCTTGAGCCGCCGCACCGTCTCCTGGAGTTGGTCCGCGCTCATCGCCGAGGCGGCGGTGTACGTGGCGACGGTGCGGCCCGAGGCGGTCGACTCCGACGGCTTCACACCGCTGTTGGGGTCGACCGCGTCGGGATCGACGGCGCCGGGGTCGGAAGGGCCGGAATGGGCGGCGCCGGGCGAGCCGGGGGACGGCGAGCCCGACGAGCAGGCGGCGAGAGCCGGGCCGAGCGTGATCAGGACGACGGTCAGGGCGACCGTGGGAACCGTACGGTGAGGACGCATCCGCCCATTCTGACGTGTGATCAGCCGCTACGACAGCACGGGCGCGGTCGGCGCCGGTCCCGTCGACGGCCGCCGTACCCACAGCAGGAGGACGACGGAGACGACGGCGGCGAAGGCGCACCAGGTGGAGACGAATTCGGTCCGCCAGACCGCCGCGCAGACCGCGGCCCCCACCCCGGTGAGGACGCCGAGCAGCCGCAGCAGGCGGTCCGCGCTGAGCAGCAGGGAGCCGACGGTGGCCACCAGATATCCGGCGATGACCAGCGGTACGGCGGGCACGTCCACCGCGTAGCCGACGGTGTGGCCGCGGATGTCGGCGACGGGCGCCCGGTCGATCAGGCAGGCGACGAGCACGACGGCGGTGGCGAGTCCGGCCGACACCGGTACGGCCAGCCGCAGCCGGCCGCCCGGCGGCGCGGCGGTCAGCACGGCGAGCGGCACATAGGCGGCCAGCAGCGGCAGCGCGATGATCGCCCACGCGAGGGTGGCGGGCCCGGTGCCGCCTCCGCGGTGCCAGACCGCGGCCTCGATGAGCTGATGGGCGCCGAGCACCAGCGGCAGCGCGGCCAGCGGCAGGTCCCGCGCCCGGCGTACGCGCGCGACGCAGGTCACGCCCAGGGCGCAGATCACCGAGCCCGCCGCCAGATCGGCCGTGGCGCTCCAGCACATGAGGTCCCCTCGCGTCGTGCGGTCCGATGATCCGTTGTACGTCCCCGTCACGCTACGACGCCTGCCCTCTCCCGGCCGCGGGACCCCGCCGCGCGGCCGGGGGAAATCACCTCCGGCGGGAATCGCGGGGGAGAAGCCGAAAAACGGCCCCACGCGCCGAAGCGCGTGGGGCCGTTGACGGTGCTCGGTGCATCGGGTGCTCAGGTACTCGTACGGGACCGCCCGCGCTCAACTCGCGAGCAGATCCCGGGTCCCGGCGGTCCAGGCGCGCGGGCCGGTGAAACCGTGCGCGCGCCAGCGGGCGGCGCCCCGGCGGCGGGCGGCCGTCGCGTGGTCGGCGTCGGCCGCCGCGCGAACGGTGGCGGCGCGGGCGAGCAGCACGGCGGTGACCGCGGCGATCTCCTCGGGTGTCGCGGTGCCGCGCTCGACACGTACCAGCGTCGTCGGCGCCGGAGCCGCCTCGGGTGCGGCGAGCGGCACCACGGCGGGCGCGGCGTTGATCGTCTCCAGCGCGGGCGGTCCCGGCTGCGCCGGGATGGTCAGCGTGCCGACCCGCACCATGTGCGGTGCGGCGGGGGTGGGAGCGGTGATGGCGGCGGGCATGGGTGGTGTCCCCTTCGGTCTCGGAACTGCCGGACGGAATGCACGAGTTGCGGGCGGTTGCGCTGACGCGCCGTCAAGGGCTGTGCGGAGTACGGCGGGCTACTGCGGCGGGTTGCCGTGCTTGCGGCGCGGCAGGTCCGCGTCCTTCGTCCGCAGCATGGACAGCGACCGGATCAGCACCGACCGCGTGTCGCGCGGGTCGATGACGTCGTCCACCAGGCCGCGCTCGGCCGCGTAATAAGGGTGCACGAGTTCCCTGCGGTACTCCTCGATCTTCTGGATCCGCATCGCCTCGGGGTCCTCGGCGGCGGCGATCTCGCGGCGGAAGACGACGTTGGCCGCGCCCTCCGCGCCCATGACGGCGATCTCGTTGCTGGGCCAGGCCAGCGCGATGTCGGCGCCGATCGACTGCGAGTCCATGACGATGTACGCGCCGCCGTACGCCTTGCGCAGCACCACCGAGATCCGCGGCACCGACGCGTTGCAGTAGGCGTACAGCAGTTTGGCGCCGCGCCGGATGATGCCGTCGTGTTCCTGGTCGACGCCGGGCAGGAAGCCGGGGACGTCGACCAGGGTGACGATCGGGATGTTGAAGGCGTCGCAGAACTGCACGAAGCGCGCGGCCTTCTCCGACGCCTTGATGTCCAGCACCCCGGCCATCGCCGACGGCTGGTTGGCGACGATGCCGACGGTCTGCCCGTCGAGCCGGGCCAGCGCGCAGACGATGTTGGGCGCCCAGGCGGCGTGCACCTCCATCGAGTCGCCGTCGTCGACCAGTTCCTCGATGACGTCCCTGATGTCGTAGCTGCGGTTGCCGTCGGTCGGCACGATCTCCAGCAGCGCGTCGCCCGGCCGGTCCACCGGGTCCTGTCCGGGGCTGGCCGGGGGCAGTTCGCGGTTGTTGGACGGCAGCAGCGACAGCAGGTAGCGGACCTCGGCGAGGCAGGTGTGCACGTCGTCGTAGGCGAAGTGAGCGACACCGGAGACGCTGGCGTGCACGTCGGCGCCGCCGAGCGCGTCCTGGGTCACCTCCTCGCCGGTGACGGCCTGCACGACGTCGGGCCCGGTGATGAACATCTGCGAGATGCCGCGGACGGCGAAGATGAAGTCGGTCAGGGCCGGGGAGTACGCGGCGCCTCCGGCGCACGGGCCGAGCATCACGCTGATCTGCGGGATCACGCCCGACGCCTTGGTGTTGCGCTGGAAGATCCCGCCGTACCCGGCGAGCGCGGAGACGCCTTCCTGGATACGGGCGCCCGCGCCGTCGTTGAGCGAGACCAGCGGGGCGCCGGCCGCGATGGCCATGTCCATGATCTTGTGGATCTTCTCGGCGTGCGCCTCGCCGAGCGCGCCGCCGAACATCCGGAAGTCGTGGGCGTAGACGAAGACGGTACGGCCCTCGACGGTGCCCCAGCCGGTGACCACGCCGTCGGTGTGCGGGCGCTTGCCCTCCAGGCCGAAGCCGCTGGCCCGGTGCCGCCGCAGCGCCTCGACCTCGGTGAAGCTGCCCTTGTCCAGGAGCAGGTCGATCCGCTCCCTCGCGGTCAGCTTGCCCTTGGCGTGCTGGCGTTCTGTCGCCGTGGGGTCGGGGCCCTGCCGGGCCAGCTCCTTGAGGTCGCTCAGTTCCTGCAACCGGTCGGGGACCTCGGCGGGAGACTCCGCGTTGGGCATGGCGCTCCACCCTCCCTTGCTCGGGTTCATGTCGATCACTCCTGTGGCCGCCGGACGGCGGCCTGCGGCACGCGGTGCACCCGCGTGCGTGAATCGGCGATCAGCTTCGTGGCGTCCTCGGCGTGGAGGCAGTCGGCGGTCAGTGTGCGGACGACGGTGCGGTAGTGGTGCGGGGTGCGGACGGCCGCCGCGGTGGCGTGGCCCGGCGGTCCCGGCACGTCGGTGACGGACCATCCGGACGGGCGGTGCGGGCCGCCGCGCCGGCCCGCCGCGGTCCCGAGGTAGTCGGCGGCCAGGTCGCGGCGCAGTCCGGTGCCGAGGCCCTTGAGATACGCCTCCTTGCGGGTCCACAGCCGGGCGAAGGCCGCGGGCCTCCTGCGGCCGGGCACAGCGGCCAACTCCGCCTGTTCCGCGGGGTGCAGGTCGGGCAGGCACAGCCGTACGGCGTTGGCCGGCGGCACCCGCTGCACGTCCACGCCGACCGTGGCGCCCGCGAAGGCGACGACCGCGACCTGGTGGCTGTGCGACAGCGAGAAGTGCGGCCAGTCGGGTACGGGACCGCGCGGGCGGTCGAGCAGCACCGGGCGGCCGTGCGGGCCGCCGCAGCAGGGGCAGCGGTCCCGGCCGAGCCGCAGCGCCCGCGGCGGGAGGCCGGTGTAGGCCGACAGCAGGCGGCGCAGGGCGACGTGGGCGGAGAGGTAGCGCACCCGGTCGCCCGTACGCAGCAGGCCCGCGGCGCGCTCGCGTTCGTCGTCGTCCAGTTCCCCGACCGGCAGCGGCGCCGGGTCGGTGTGCGTCCAGGGCCGGGGCAGCACCCAGATGTGCAGGTCGCCCGGCGCGACGGTCAGAGCCGGTGCGGTGGCGGCCCCCGTACGGTCCACCGCGCCGCTCACCGCACGGTGCGCGCCGCTGCGGTGAGCCGCGGCCTCTCCGCCGGGGTGTCGAAGACGGCCCCGGCGGCGGCGCTGACCGGGGCCGCCTGCGGGACGCTCTGCGGGACGGGGGTCACCAGCGCGGCCAGCAGCGCCGCCACCTCGGTGACCGAGTCGTCCCGCAGCAGGTCCGCGGCGGGGACATCGACGCCCAGCGCAGAGACGAGCCTGCGGCGCAGCGCCAGCGCGGTGATCGAGTCGACGCCCTGGCTGCGCAGCGACCGGTCGGTGCTGATCCGGTGGGCCGGGGGCACATGAAGATACGGCTCCAACTGGCGGCAGATGTAACGCTCGATGATCCTGGTCCGCACGTCGATGCCCGCGGCGCGCAGGACGTGCGGGTCGGGAAGCCCCCTCAGGTGCAGGGGGACCGTCTGTTCCATCACGGCATACCGCCTTCCATCGGTAGTGCACGGACCGGCGCCGCCGTTGCGCTGTGGCGCGGCGGTTCACCGGCAGGTTCGAGAACGTGCCGCGCGGACGGCTCCGCGGGGCACGGTTCGCTCCGCGCGGTGGCGGAGCATCGGCCCGCGGCGGTCGTCCGGGACCGGGCCCGCGGCCCTCGTGGGGACGGGCGCGGTACGGACGGGGCGCGTACGGGCAGGGGCGCGGGGGCCTCGGGGCACCGTCCGCGCGCCGGCGTCACCCGCCGGTTGTCGGGACGGCCGGGGTCTCGGGCGACCGGCTCTCGGTCTCCCCCGCGCGCTCGGCCTCCCGATCACCGGCGCCCTCGCGCTCCAGCCGGGCACCGCCGTCCGCCCGATCGCCGCCGTCCGCCCGATCGCCGCCGTCCGCCCGATCGCCGCCGTCCCCTCGGTCGCCGTCGTCCCCTCGGCCCGGACGGGGCCGGTCAAGCAGCACGGCGACCGCCGCCGCGGCAAGCGAGACGATGCCACCCGCGTAGAGTCCGGATCTGGCGCCCCAGTGCTCGGTGAGCCAGCCGACCGCCAGCGCCCCCAGCGGGGTGGTCCCCTGGAGGATGAGCGCGTAGATGGCCAGCACCCGCCCGCTGAACGCGGGGTCGGCGCCGAGCTGGATACGGTGGTTGGCCGCCTGGGCGAAGTAGAGCGTGGTGAAGCCGGTGACCGCGAGCAGCAGCAGCTCGCTCAGGTAGTTCGGCGCCCAGCCCGCCGCGGTCTCGGCCGCGCCGAAGGCCAGCGCGGAGCCGGTCACCAGCCGTCCGCTCGGCCTGGTCGTACGCGAGGTGGTGACCAGCGCCGCCAGCAGTGATCCGGCCGCCAGCGCCGTGGTGAGCAGTCCGAAGGAGGCCGCGGAGGTGTGGAAGACCGTCTTGGCCACCAGCGGCAGCGTGAGCTGGAAATTGAACCCGGCCAGGCCGATGACGGCGACCAGGGCGAGCGGCAGCAGCAGGTCGGGGCGGCTCGCGGTGTAGCGCAGGCCGTCGATCACGCGGGCGCGGGCGGCGCCCGGCGGCCCGCGGTGCAGTTCGGCGGGCCGCATCATCCGCAGCGCGACGACCGTGGCCAGATAGCTGACGGCGTTGAGCAGGACGACGGGTCCGGTGCCGAGCCAGCCGACGAGCAGGCCGCCGAATGCGGGCCCTGCCACCCGTGCGATGTTGAAGTACGCCGCGCTCAACGCCGAGGCGTTGGGCAGCAGTTCGGGGCCGACCATCTCGCGCACGAACGACATGCGGGTGGGGATCTCCACGGCGCTCGCGGTGCCGAGGCCGAGGGCGAACAGATACAGATGCCACAGCCGCAGCGTGCCGGTGAGCATCAGGGGCGCGAGCAGGGCGGCGAGCACACCGCAGACCAGGTTGGCGGCGACGAGCAGCGCGCGCTTGTCGTAGCGGTCGGCGAGCCGCCCGCCGTAGAGCGCGAGCAGCAGGACCGGGGTGAACTGAAGGGCCGTCACCAGGCCGAGCGCGGTGGGTGAGTTGTCGGTGAGCGAGAGGACCGCCCAGTCCTGCGCGACCACCATCATCCAGGTGCCGGCCGCCGAGACGACCTGGCCGAGTGCGAAGAGCCGGAAGTTGCGGACGGCCAGCGACCGGAAGGGCCCGCCCGCGGACCGCCGTGCTCCGCCCTTCGGTTGGCGGAGGGCGCCGGTCCTCGAACGGTCGGCGCCCTCCGGTCGGAGGCTGGAACTCACGCGTCCGTGTCGGGCGCGCCGAACCACCGCTGGAGCGCCTCGGCCAGGCCGTCCTCACCGCCCGTCGAGACCCAGGCGACATGTCCGTCGGGCCGGAGCAGGACCGCGGTGGCCCCCGCCAACTCCCGTGCGGACAGCCCCTCGGGCTCGGCGACCGTGCCGCTGACGGTCAGGACGCGGCTCTTCCAGGGCGCGGCGACCGCGCGCACGGCCGCCGCGTCGGCGAGGTCGACGAGCACGCCCTGCGCCGTGTGCAGCAGTTCCGTGGTGTCGGTGCCGCCGCCGTCGGTGTCGACCTTCAGCGGGGTCAACCGGCGTCCGGTCAGCGGGTGGTCGTCGTCCTTCGCACCGAAGTCGTAGCGGATGTCGAGGCCGCTGACGGTGCCCGCGAGGTGCCGCTTGACCTCGTCGTACTCGATCAGCTCGGCGAACATCTCGCGGATCGGGTCCATTTCGGGACCGCCGACGTAGACCATGCCCTGGGTGGCGGTGTTCATCATCAGCCGCTCACCGACCCGGTGCCGCTCGGCGTGGTAGGTGTCGAGCAGACCCTCGGGCGCCCAGCCGGTGACGACCGCGGCCAGCTTCCAGCCGAGGTTGGCCGCGTCCTGCACGCCGGTGCTCAGGCCCTGGCCGCCGGCGGGCAGGTGGATGTGGGCGGCGTCGCCCGCCAACAGCACGCGCCCGCGCCGGTATTCGGTGACCAGCCGGTTGGCGTCGGTGAACGAGCCGACCCAGTCGGCGGTACCGGCGCTGATGTCCTCGCCGGTGATCCGCTGCCAGGCCCCTGCCACTTCGGCGAAGGTCGGCTCCTCGGTCCGGTCCGGCGGCGGCGTGCCGTTCTCGACCACGATGACCCGGTCGACGTTCTCGCCCAGCGGCGCGGCCATGATCATGCCGCCGGGCAGCCGCTCGCCGAGGAACCGCGGGCGCAGCCCGCAGCCGACCACGTCGGCGAGGTACATGCCGCGGGTCGGGTCGGTGCCGGGGAAGTCGAAGCCGACGGCCTTGCGGACCGCGCTCTTTCCGCCGTCGCAGCCGACGAGGTACGAGGCGCGCAGGTGGCGTACGCCGGCCGCGGTCCCCGCGGTGAGGGTCACCGCCCCTTCCCCGTCGGCGACTTCGAGGAATTCCCAGCCGCGGCGGATGTCGGCGCCCAGGCCCACGGCCCACGCCTCCAGGACGGACTCGGTGAGCGACTGCGGGATGCCGCGGGCGCCGAAGTGCGCGCCCTCCAGCACCGTATAGTCGAAGACCAGGCCGCCGAAGTGGCCGACCGGGGAGATCTCCAGGGTGCCGTCGGGGCCGCCGAAGGCGGGCAGCAGCCCGCGCTGGTCGAACACCTCCATGGCGCGGGCGGTGAAGCCCAGGCCGCGCGACTGCCCGGTGGGTTCGTCCAGGCGTTCCACGACGATCACCCGGGCGCCGCCCAGCAGCAGTTCACCGGCGAGCATCAGCCCGGTGGGCCCCGCCCCCACGATGATCACATCGGTGTCCAGGGCAGCGGCTCCGCCCGCGTCCGTGCTGTCCCTCTCGTCCACCTTCTCGTCCACCTTCTCGTCCACGTCTGACTCCTGTCTGAAAGGAAGTTGCCTCCGGCGAACGGGGCCACGGGCAGGGACGCGCCGCCGGACGGCCCGTCAGGAGGCGTCCGGCGGCGCTGTCACGGGTGCGGTGCGTCTGCGATGGGTACGGCGGGGGGCCCTGCGTACGGCGGCGCTCGACGACCTGTGTGCGGCGGGGGCTCAGCGCGCGAAGAGCTGCGCGATGTGCGCGGGCGCGTCCGTACCGGCCCATTCGACGGCGCTCTGGATCACCGCTGGCGTGGCCTCGAAGCACCTGTTGTCGGGCGAGCCCAACTCGAACGGCGCGGGCAGGAATTCGGACGTCCGCAACCGCTCGAAGAGCTGGGCCGCGCCGGCCTTGGCCTCCAGCGTGCCCGCCTCGACCTGCTGGCAGATGGAGCGGGTGAAGCCGAGCAGCTCCGATATGTCCTGGCCGACCGGGGCCGGGAGTCCGGGCACATCGCGCTTCTCCAGGTCGCGGAAGACCTGCTCGTCGCGCTCGGGGTCGGCCATGAAGGTGCGGTACGCCCGGTCGATGGTGACCGTCGGCAGGATGCTGGTCGACTCCCACACCCGGATGACCGCGTTCCACAGGTCGTAGTCGCGGAAGCCGACGAAGGAGCAGTAGACCAGGTCGTCGTGGATGTCGAACAGGCCCTGCTGGAGGCTGTCGACGTACGCGAACCGCTCGACGGACCAGTCGCCGTCCTTGGACGCCTCGATCAGCCGCCAGGCGAGGGCGTTGACGACCTCGAGGGTGTTGGTCAGGCCGCGCGAGTACAGCGCGTCGATGAATCCGGCGGCGTGCGCGGTCAGACAGTAGCGCTCGCCGACGGTCTGCGTCGCGGAGTACTGGAGCCGGCCGGTGGCCACCCACGGGCGTACGGCGGTGGCGTCGGTGAACTGCTCGGCGATCTCGGGGTACCGCTCAAGGAACTGGTCGAACTGCTCCTGCGCGGAGACGCCGGGCTCGGCGGGGAATTTGCGCTCGTCCAGTTGCAGGCCCACGCTGCACAGCGGGTTGAGGGCGCCGTCGTGGTTGTCGAACGGGATGACCCAGAGCCAGCCGCCGTCGAAGACGTGGTGCAGGGTGCCGTTGTGCCAGGGGCTGGGCTGCTTGTGCGAGCGGGCCGCCTTCGCGTCGTCGAACGGTGTGACGCCGACCATGTGCGTGAACAGCGAGCGCGAGTGCGCCCTGGCGCGGGTGGGGGTCTCGCGCAGCCCGAACTTCTCCGCGACCGGCGACCGGAAGCCGCTGCCGTCGATGAGGTAACTGGCGTGGAATTCCTCGCCCTTGTCGGACCTGAGCAGCACCCCGTGCTCGGGGAACACCTCGATGTCGGCGATCTTCGTGGCGACCTTGGGTACCGCGCCGTACTTCACGGCGAGGTTGAACAGATAGGCGTCCACGTCCTGCCGGAACAGGTGCGTCTCGGTGCGCTGCCACTCGGGCACCACGAGCTGGTTGATCTGCTCGGGGTCCTGCGGCTGCCCTTCCACGTGGTAGACGAAGCCGAAGTTCTGCTTGCGCCCGCACGACGGGGCGATCTTCTCCTGGATGCCCTTGAAGCTGGCCAGCGGCTCGATCTCGGGCACCTGGTAGCGCTCGGCGATGATCCGGGTCATCGACGAGGTGTACGGGATGGTGGACTCCCCCACCGCGAAGCGCGGGTGCACGCCCGCGTCGATGAGCAGGACCTTCACCCCGTTACGGGCCAGCACCGAGCCCAGCAGACCGCCGGCCATACCCGCGCCGAGGATCGCCACATCGAACTTCTCATTGGACTGGGCCTGTTGGGCGGTTGTGTTCATGCTGCTTCGTCCCTCCCGGGTAGGAATGTGTCGGGGCACGCGAAAACGTCCCCGGCTCCCGGTGCGGGAGAGGGGACGTCACGGGGTCGGTGCGGTGCTGCTGCTCGCCGCGCTGTTACGGGGCGGTGCGGTCAGTCCAGGGTGCGCAGCACGACGGCGGAGTTGAAGCCGCCGTGGCCGCGGGCCACCACCAGCGTGGTGCGCAGTTCCGCGGTGCGCGGCGACAGGACCAGATTGAGGTCGTAGCCGGGGGACGGCAGATCGTCCGCGGTCGGCGGGATCAGGCCCTCCTCCATCGCGAGCAGGGCTGCCGCCAGGTCCAGCGGGGCGGCCGTGCCCGGATAACGGCGCCCGGTCGTCGTGCGGGGCGCGGTGACGGGTACGGCGTGCACGCCGAACACCGCCGTGACGGCGGCCGATTCGGCCGCGTCGAGGCCGGGGACGAACACCGCGTCCACCTCGCCGGGGACGGCTCCCGCGTCGCACAGGGCCAGTTCCACCGCGCGCCGCAGGCCCGGTTCGCGTCCGCCGCTCGGGTCGGGGTCGAAGGTCGCGCCGTATCCGGCGACCTCGCCGTAGATCTTGGCGCCGCGGGCCAGGGCCGCGTGCGCGGTCTCCAGTACCAGCAGCGCTCCGCCGCCGGGCCGGGCGGCGGGCGGCGGGGTGTGCGCGCTCCAGGTGGCGGGGCAGACCGGCGCGTCCACACCGCCGGAGACGATGAGCCGTCCGCCCTGCCGGATCTGCCGCCGGGCGTGCGCCACGGCGTCCAGGCCCTTCATGCCGTCCCTGATCGAGATCTGGCCGCTGCTGACGGCGTAGAACCAGGCGAAGGAGCGGTACGCGCCGCTCTGCCGTCCGGCCTGGCCGCGCGGTCCGCCGGTGCCGGAGCCGGCCCGGAAACGGGCGCCGAAGCCGGGCCTGCGGCCCTCGCTGTACCGCCCGCCGGGAGCCGCGGCGGCGGCAGCCGCGGCGGTGACGGCCGTCACCGCGTCGGGGCCGAAGTCGGGCAGGTCCTGCGGGCGGATGCCCGCGTCGGCCAGCGCCCAGTCCGCGGCGGCCAGCGCGAGCCGGGCCATCCGGTCGGCCTGCGGCGCGGGCCTGCCCCACAGTTGGTCGCCCGGAGCGGGGTCGAGGAGGGCGGCGGTCGGCCAGGCGGGTTCGCCCGCCGTACGGGCCTCGCCGTGCCGTCCGGCGCCGTGCCTGCTCCCGCACGCCTGCGCCCAGTAGTCACGGGCGCCCAGTCCCGCGGGCGAGACGATGCCCAGACCTGTCACCACCACAGCGCCGGTCACGGCACCCTCCGCAGCAGCTCGGCCGCGCCGGGCACCCGCCCGGTGCGGCGGGCGGGCGGGGCCGGTCGGGCCCGCTCCACGATCGCCGTGCTGTCCATGGCCACGCCTTTCCACAGTGCCCGAGCATGGACACCGCGCCCGGTGGCGCGGTGCCCGCCGATTCCGGCCGTTCAGGCGCCCGGTCGTCGGTGCCCGGGCCCGGTCAGACCTTGAACAGCTCCTTCTTCGCGTAACCGCGCTGCCAGATCAGCTTGTTGACGACGCGCAGCGGCGGCGGGAAGGACCCGAGGAACCGCTTCTGGTCGTCCGGCGTCGCGTCGTCGATGACCCAGGGGATGTAGACGCTGACGCCGCTGATGCCGAGGTTCTTGGCGTTGGCGAGCCCGAAGGTCCGCCATTCGGCGGGCGACAGCACGTCCTGGATCAGCGGCAGCGCGGCCTCCTCCTCGTGCGTGAAGTGGCCGTCCATCACCTGGTAAAGGTCCTCGATCAGCGCGGCCAGGTCGCCCCCGCCGCCCTTGATCGCGGTGTCCACCGCCTCGATGCGCGGGCCCAGCTCGGCGTGCTCCTCTTCCATTTCCTTCATCAGCCGCTGATCGTCGGGACGGTCGGCGATCTTGGCCTCCACCTGCGGCCACAGCGCCCGGTCCTCGACCGAGTGGTGGTTGTGGAGCTGGTGATTGAAGTTGTCCCACCCCGCGCGCACCTGCGGCGCCGTCGCCTGACCGGCGGCCACCGCGGTCGCCAGCCGTCGCAGGTCGCGACGGAACGCCTTGTGCGTCGCATACATGACGGTGAAATCGATGTCCACGTTCGGGTCTTTCGACTCGGCCACGACGGCCCACCACTTTCTTCGTGCGAATGTCGTTATCGGCCCCCCGGGGATCGGGGTGACCGCTCGGAGCCTCGACGGTCCGGAGGCTCCCCTCCGGGCCCGGCGTCCGGGCCACCGCCAGACCGTGTCCGGCCCCGCGGATAAAGAGCTTCGGGCCACGGTCAATGTGACATCGTGGCACCGTGTGATCATTCCAGCACTCACGGAGCTCGGTGGGGCGCGCCGGAATATCGCAGGTGAAAGAGACGCGCGTCACATTTCGCGGCGCGAGTGTCACGCTTTCGGGTCCGCGGTACCTCATAGGTGAAACGCATCACGGGAGGCTCACATCGTGTCCGACACTCCGGCTCAGCTCCCCTCGGCTGCTGGTGACCGCGCGACCGAGGTGTTCGTCGGCCATCGGGAACTCCTGTTCTCGGTGGTCTACAACCTGCTCGGCAGTGTCTCCGACACCGAGGACGTCCTCCAGGAGACCTGGCTGGCCTGGGCCCGCCGGGTCCGCCAGCCGGACGCCGAGGAGATCGACAACCCGCGCGCGTACCTGGTGCGGATCGCGGTCAACCAGGCGCTCGCCCGGCAGGCGACGATCAGCCGCCGCCGCGAGACGTACATCGGGCCCTGGCTGCCCGAGCCGCTGCTGACCCGTACGCCCGAGGCCCTCGACAGCCCGCAGGGCGCGCAGGCCGTGGACGCCGCGGAGTCCGCGCTGCGCACCGAGTCGGTGTCCATGGCGCTGCTCGTGGTGCTGGAGACGCTGACGCCGCTGGAGCGGGCGGTCTTCGTCCTGCACGAGGTGTTCGGTTACGCGCACACGGAGATCGCCGAGATCCTGGGCCGCAGCCCGTCCGCGATTCGGCAACTCGCGCACCGGGCCCGCGAGCACGTCCAGGCCAGGCGGCCCCGGTACCAGGCCGACCCGCACCTCCAGCAGCAGGTCACCGAACGGTTCGTGGCCGCCGCGCTCGGCGGCGACATCGCCGAGCTGATGAGCCTGCTCGCGCCGGACGTGACGATGTGGACCGACGGCGGCGGCAAGGTCCGCTCCGCGCTCCGGCCGGTCAACGGCCGGGACAAGGTCGCCCGCTTCCTCAACGGCTACGCCACCAGCCGGCTGCCCGAGTCGCTGGACATTCGCTACCAGCAGGTCAACGGCGACCCGTCGGCCGTCGTCTTCTCCGGCGACTCGCCGTACGCGGTCATGGTCATGGACCTCAACCCGAGCAACGACCAGATCACCGACATCTACCTGGTCACCAACCCCGACAAGCTCTCCCGGGTCCGGCTCGACGAGAGCGGTGAGCCGACGGGCGCGCCGCGGCTCGCGCCGGACGCGGTGCCCGAGCTGGAGCTGGACCCCGAGCGGGAGGACGCGCACCCGCGGGAGGCGGGACGGCGCGCGGACACCCCCTAGGCCCGGGAGCCGCCGGGTGAATCCCCCGGACCGGCCGCCCCCCGTCACCCGACGGCGCGCAGGGCGCCGGTCACCCGGCGGCTCCCGACCCCCGTCGCGAGGACGGTGCGCGGCGGTACGGACTACTGCGGCGCGCTGACCGGCGGGCCGCCGTGCGGTCCCCCCTGCGGCCGGGCGGCGGTGATGCCGTGCCGCTCGCCGACCGCCTTGATCGTGTCCCAGTCGGGCCGCTCGGGGCGGGTCAGCACCTCGCTCAGCTCCTCGAAGAACAGCTCGATGCCGCCGGGCGTCATCGTGCAGAGCATGAGTCCCGTGGTCTCGCCCACGTTGAAGAAGGAGTGCCACACGCCGCGCGGGCCGTGCACCATCGTCCCGGCGGGCGCCTTGTGGATCTCCTCGCCGACCTTGACCTCGAATTCCCCCTCAAGGACGTAGAAGGACTCGTCGGTGTCATGGTGCACATGCCACACCGAGCCCTCCCCCGCGGGCATGCGGACCTCGTAGAACGAGGAACGGCCGCTGGTGTCCGAGCCGCGCAGCAGGAAGCGGGTCTCCTCGCCTCCGCCGTATGTGATCGGTACGACGTCCTCCAGTCGGACGACCTTGCCGGAATCCACGCCCATCACACCCTCCACCGGTCGAATTCGGGAACTCGCAGAAACGTCAGGAACACGAACACCGCGGATCAACTCGGATCCACGCGGAAGACCACGGGCCGTCGCGAAATATCGCCGTGCGACGCACCGCCGTGCCAAGGAAACAGGGAACGGGCGGGGCGGTCAGCCGTCGATGATGGGGTGCACGCCGCGCAGTTCCTCCTCCAGCGCGCCGAGCCAGCCGCGGAAGAAGACCAGCGGCTCCTGGTGCTGCCGCGGCACGCCCAACTCGACCACGCGGCCGAGGAAGATCGTGTGGTCGCCGCCGTCGAACTCCTCGACCAGTTGGCAGGACAGGAACGCCAGCGCCTCACTGAGCACCGGAACGCCCGTCACCGACGGGTGGTTGGCCACGTCGTGGATCTCCGCGGTGCCCTTGCCCGCGAAGGCGCGCGCCACGCTCTCCTGCTGCCCCTGGAGGAAGTTGACGACGAATTTCCCCGACTCCTGCACGACGGACCGCAGTCGGGACTCGTTGTGCAGGCAGAACAGCACCAGCGGCGGGTCGAGGGAGACCGAGGTGAACGAGTTCACCGTGGTGCCCTCGGCGTTGCCGTCCTCGCCGCTGGTGATCACCGTCACGCCGGTGACGAACATCCCGCACACCGTCCGCAGGGACCGGCCGTCCACCGGGTGCGCCTGATGCAGTGACATCAGTCTGCTCAACGGGGCCGGCTCGCCCACCCGTTCACCGGGCGGCGCCACCGTATTTCCGGCGACGGTCCCGGCCGCCACCGCGTTCGACGACATCGCACCTGCCATCGTCCACACCTCCCACACCACAGAGCCCGACAACGCGATTCAGGGGCCGCACCCGGACGTCAGGGGACGGTCGTCATGGTCGTTCGGAGAGAACCCGAGAGATTCAGAGGGATTTCGAGATATTCGTAGAGATTCTGAGAGAAAGGACCGCGCCGGGGGCTTTCGCCGACACCGCACCGGATCCTGACTACCAGGTTCTTCGGTCCGCCGGTCCGTCACAAGATCTCCGGTTTCAGGTCTCGGTCAGGAACCACAGATGCACCGCCCGACCTTCCGGAAAGGGCCAGGCGCGTGTCAGAGGAGTGTCAGATCCGGCGGTCGGTGGGCGAGGGCCGGCCGAGGGCGACCCGGCAACCGACGTTCGGCCGGAGGCGGTTGGCCGTCAGACCGCGCGGCCGAGCGCGGTGAGCATCTGCCGTCCGCCGGGGCCGAGCGGGAAGCAATTGGTCCTGGCGAGCCCGGCACGCAGCGCGAGGCTGCCGCCGAAGGACGCGAGGTCCGCGTCGGGCGCGGTCACGACCAGCGCCACGCCGAACCGGCCGCCGACGGCGACGACGCGCTCGGCGAGCCGGGTGGCCTCCAGGTCGTCCGCGAAGACGAGTCGGCAGTCCTCGACGGCGAGCACGATGCCCTGCCAGGTGTCGGTGGGGTCGGGGACCGGGCCGTGGTGGCGGGCGCGGTCGGCGATCACCGCCACCGCGTCGCGCAGCAGGTCCACGGTCTGCTCGCGGGTGGCGGCGGTACGGGCGGCGGCCTCGGCGATCGGCGTCGGCGTGTCGTGCCGGCCGCCGGGGTCGGCCAGCCACAGCGTGAACTCCTCGCGGCACGCGGCCTCGTAGAGCACCATCAGCAGGAAGCTGCTCTTGCCGCTGCCGGGCGCGCCGCAGATCAGGCCGCTCTCCATGCCGGAGCCGGGGGTGTTGAGCTGCCAGTAGGCGGGCTCGCCGGTCGCGTCGACGCCGACGCGGTGGCGTCCGGTGGTCTCGTCGTAGGTCGGCCCGGGATAGCGCGGGCCGCGCTGCTGGGGCACGGTGTCGCGGGCGGCCCTGGTCTCGGCCTCGCTGAGTGCGGACTCCAGGACGCGGCGGGCGCGGTCGGCGATTTCGGGGTCCACGGCTCCGGTCGCCACAGCGGTGTCGTGCTCGGCGACGGCGAGCAGGCGGCGCCTGGCCCGGTCGTCGCCCGCGGCTCCCGCGTCGACCACCAGGCGGGCGGCGCGCTCGCACAGGTCGGCGGCCCTGGCGTAGGCGCGGGCGTCCTCCGGCCGTTCGAGCCGCATGTCGACCGCGGTGCGGTAGCAGGTCCTCGCGGTCGTCTGGAGGCGGCCGAGGTCGGCTCCGAGGGCGATGAGGACGAGCTGGGCGTGGACGATCTGCACGGCTTCCGCGTGCGAGAGCATCCTGGGCCCCGTCTCCGTCCCGACCGTCTCCCCCGAGCCGCCGTCGGCCTCGCGTAACAAGCAGTCGGTGCCGTGCGTCCACGCGTGGACGACGTCTTCCACGGCCTGCGACCGGTCCTCTGCGAACGACACGGCAATTCCCCTTCGCGTCACTGGTGTTGCGCCTGTGCCCTACGGTACGGGGCGGTAGCGTCACCCAACAGCGCGCCAGGGGGTCAGTAACCGGTCAACGCCGTGCCGCCGTCCACGGTGCCGATGGCGATGTGCGGCTGCGCCGCGGGCCGCAGCCACGCGAGGATCCGGCTCATCGCGTCGGCGGGTACCGAGACGCAACCGGCCGTCGCGCCGCTGCCGTTGACGTGCAGGAAGATCCCGGCACCGCGGCCCTTGACCGGTTTGGCGTAGTTGAAGTCGATCAGGACGGCATGCGCGTACTGCCCGGGGTAGTCGGCCAGGCGCTCGGACTCGGTGCCCCGGCAGTCCTTCGGCAGCGGGTCGACCCAGCGGTTGTAGGAGGTGGACTGGGTGTCCTCGCACCACCAGGCGGTCGGGGTGACCGCGCTGTACGGCAGGGTGGTGCCCGCGGGCGCGGCGGCGTTGCCGAAGGCGAGCGGCAGCCCGTAGAGGCCGGTGGGCGTGGTGCTGGTGTTCTGGGTCCGGGTCGCGCCGTCGGCCAGGCCGTGGGCGCCGAAGCGGGCGGGTGCGGTGCCGACGGCCTTCCAGCCGCCGCTCTGCTTCTCCCACCAGGTGAGGGTGCCGCTGGTGGAGCCGAGGGTGGGGGCGCTCGCGGTGATGAGCTGGGTGCCGCCGCCGGTGTCCTTCATGATCTGCGGGAGGTTCGCCACGGGCCGGGGCTGCGCCGTACCCGAGCCGGGACCGGCGCCGGTGCCGCCGACCGCGAGGGTGGTGGCGAGGGCCGCGGCGGTGACCAGGGTGGTCGGGGTCAGTGGGCGCACGGGGTCTCCTCGGTGCGGTGGTGGCGGATGAGCGCCAGCCGGGTGTGTGCGGGGTGTGAATGGGCAGCAGCTAAGCATGACCGTTGTGGTAATCGGCCGTATGGAGAGCATTGTCAGCTCCGCGACCACGGTCCTTCGCGAGGAGGGTTTCGACGCGCGTGGCGTCACCGGCGCGCGCGACGCCGTCTCCCTGATCGGCGCGGGCGGTGTGAAGGCGCTGGTGATCGGCGGCGGTGTGGGCCCGCTGGCCGCGCGTCGGCTGCGGAAGGCCGCCGCCGCGCACTCGGTGACGGTGATTCGCGGCGGCCTGCGCGGCCAGGACGTGCGCGGTTACGTACGGCAGCAGATCGTGCCCCAGCTGCGGGCCGCCGGTTCCTGACGGCCCGCGGCTGGCCGCGAACGCCCTGCGACCGTCAGCCGGTCGCCGTGGGAGCCCCGGCCGGGTCAGCCTCAGGGGCGTCCGGCGTCAGGTCGATCACCCAGTCGTGGCACGTGATCGGGTTGCCCTTGGGGTACTCGAAGTCGGCCTCGCCCAGCAACGTGAATCCGGCCTTGCGGCAGACGGCGTTCGACGCCGGGTGGCTGACCTTGGGGAAGGCGTGCAGGTGGCGGTGGGCGCCCGCGGCTCCGGCCGCCTCGGTCACCGCGCGGGCGGCGTCCGCAGCCAGGCCCCGGCCCTGGAACTCCGGGAGGATCGCCCAGCCGGTCTCGTAGACCTTCCCGCCCCGCCACGTCTGTTCCCAGAAGCCGATGGAACCGGCGACCTCGCCGTCCGGGACGAGCACCACGCGGTACATCCGGCCGCCGGTCTTCTCGATGTCCTGGTAGCGCTGGTGCCGGGAGAGCAGTTGCTCCTCGGTCTCCGGTCCGCCGAGGTGCTCGGTCATCTCGGGTGTGTTGGTCCTGCGGAGCAGCCACAGGTCGTCAGCCGACCAGGGCTCGATGCGAACTCGCGGCTCATGTGCGTCGTTCATGTCCGCACCGTACGACGAGGGTCCGACAGTCGGCCCCCGAGGCAGGCCGGCGCGGGCCGGACACAGGCTGAAGCGAGCCCGGAGCGGGTCAGGAGCGGGTCCGGACATGAAGGAGCCCCGGCCGGGACGGGGGGACCAGGCCGGGGCAGTAAAGGGTGAAGAACGTGTGCGAACGTCTTCACATTATTAGTTTAACACTCAATGAGCGAAGTCAAAGCCACTCGGCGCGGACGTGGACCGCACCGGGCCCTCGGGGGCCGAGGCGACCGCCGGAGCGGACACCGGAGCGTGCAGCGGGGTGGCCGGGGCGCGGGAGCCGCCGAGCAGATCGCAGAATTTCCTCGCGTCGGCGGGCAGGTCACGGCGCCAGGCCATGGCCACGACCGGGGCGAGCAGTACGAGGGCCGCGCGCAGCGAGCTGGTGACCGACAGCCGCACCAGCGTGCCGTCGGCGTGCGGGGCGAGCTCGAAGCCGTACACGGGCACCTGGGTGCCCAGCGGGCACCACATGCGCTGGCCGCGGAAGACTATCCGGCGGCCCGGTTCGAAGGCGGCGCAGACCAGCCGGTGCGGTCTGCGCCGTCCGGGATAGCGGTAGCGGTACTCCGCGTTCACGCCCGGCGGGACGGGCGCCGAGTCGACGAAGGCCACCCCCGAGCTCCACAGGGCGAGATTGCGGGCGTCGGCGAGGAAGTCGAAGACCTCCGTGGTCGGCCTCGACACGAACACGTTCGTGGACACGCTCGGCATCACAAACCTCCCCGGTAGCGGCGTGGGCGGCGAGCCGTCGCGGGTACGCCGACCACACCCGTGGGGTGCGCGGCTCCGGCGCGGTACCGCCGCCTGTTTCACTCCTCTCGCACAGCGTGCCCCGCAAAGGTGCACATGTCGTGGCAATGCGCCCATTGGAGTGAGAACGCTGCGTGCCGGGGGATGAAACCGCAGGCCGGAGGCCGATAGCCTGGCGCGCGTGGAAGAGCAGAAGCTGCCGGCGCACTTCGAGCGCGGCACGGACGGACCGAAGGTCATCCTCGCCGGACTGGACGGCTCCGACACGTCGTGGCGGGCCGCCGCGTACGCGGCGGGGCTCGCGCGGCGGCAGCACGCGCTGCTCGCCCTGGTCTACGTGCAGCCGTACATGCCGACCGGCGCGGCCCTCGGGGTCCCGGTGTCGGAGGTCGACACCGGGATCGCCGAGCAGCTCCTGGCGGAGATCCGCGACTCCGTCGAGCGGTTGCAGGGGACGTTCACGGTGCGGTGGGAGTTCCACACCTTCCGCGGCGACCCCTACAACGGCCTGACCACGGCCGCGGAACAGCTCACCGCGGACGCGGTCGTGGTGGGCGCCTCGGAGCGCGCCGGGCACCGGTTCGTCGGCTCGGTCGCCGTCCGGCTCGTGAAAGCCGGACGGTGGCCGGTCACGGTCGTGCCGTAGCCGCGGTCGCGCCCGCGGTCGATACCGGCGCGGCGGGGGCGTACTTGTAGCCGACCCGGCGCACCGTCACGATGCTGGCGCGGTGCTCCGCGCCGAGCTTGCGGCGCAGCCGGGCGACGTGGACGTCGACCGTGCGGCCGTCGCCGACATGCCCGTATCCCCAGACCGTGGTCACGAGTTGGTCGCGCGAGTGCACCCGGTGCGGGTGCGCGACGAGGTGCGCGAGCAGTTCGAACTCCAGGTAGGTCAGGTCGAGTTGGCGACCGTCGACCGCGGCGGTGCGGCGCTCGTCGTCGATGCTGATCGGCACCTGGGACAGCGGGTCGGAGGTCTCCGCCCGGCCGGTGCGGAACTCGGTGGCCGGGGCGGGGACGGCGGTCGGGACCTGCTCGGCCGGGACGAGCACCAGGTAACCGACCATCGGGGCGCCGCCGGGGATGGTGGGCAGCACATGCCCCGGCGCGGGCAGCCAGGTGGCGCCGGGCGGCAGGAAGTCCGGTGCGGGCGGCACCTCGTCGGGGCGTACGGCGCGCAGTCGCTGCCGGTTGACGGCCGGAGCGCCGCCGGAGGAGGGCGCGCCGCCCGGTCGGGCGGGCAGGGTGGGAAGGGAGTGGACGTTCGGCAGGTTCGACATGATTCGGCTCTTTCGCGCGATGGGGTCGTCAGGACGCCGTATTGCGCGGGGACCGGTGGCTGCGGGCAGCGGCTCGGAGGCCGGTGCGGCGGGGTCAGCTCAGGACGCGGGTCCGCGCGGGGGTCGCGCGGCAACACCAGCGGTCGAAGTGGTGCTCCTGCCGGGACGGCCAGAAGGGCTCGAGGTCGTCGCGACCTGTCCCGGAGTCAGTAGTGCTGGCCATGTGTCCTATTGAACCAGACGACGTGCGCGTGCGGTGAGCGCCCGGACACACTGGTGCCGCTTTGCCCGCATTCCGGCCACTGACCTGGGCGCGCGCTCCGGGTCGGCGCGCGGGCCGACCCGGAGCGCGGACGGCTCGGGGCGCGGGTCTACCCTGGGCAGCCGGACCATAAGGAGTACCCCCATGCATACCCACATGGATCTCGGCGCGTTCCACGACGTCACGACGTTCGCGATGTCGAATTCGCCCGGCCCCGGTCCGGTGATGCGCAGCATCATCGTCGTCTCGGTGGTCGGTGTGGTGTTCCTCGCCTGGTTCCTGCTGCGCGGTTACCGCAACGACGGGGACTAGTCACGCGGGGCCGCGCCGGGCGGCGGCGGTCATCTCGCGCGCAGGCCGTACGCGACCTCGTAGGCGTACAGCCAGGTCAGCGGCCCGACGGCGCCGTCCGCCGGGCCGAGCGCGGCGACGTAGTGCCGCTGGAGGGCCTTGACCTTGGTCAGGTCGAGCGCGGTCATGGTGCGGGACGGGCCGACCTTGTACGGCGGGCCCCAGTTGCCGCGTTGCAGCCAGGTCTGGAGCAGCAGGGTGTGGTCGCTGACCGCGCCGAGGACGAAGTACTCACGGCCGGGGAACGCGGGCGCCGGGTGCGTGGTGGCGGTGGGGCGCACTCGGTAGGAGGTGACCGCCGTGCCGCCGCGCGGGTCGGCGGGGTCCGCGGTCGGCGGGCAGATCCCGTCGGGGAAGCGCGGCGCGAAGTAGCCGGTGACGCGCTGGGCGTGGCGCAGTTCACGGTGCGACCACACGCCGTTGCCCTGGCCCCGGTCGGTGGCCCCGGCCTTCACACTGTTGCCGCCCTTGGTGTGGACGTAGCGCTCGTCGAAGCCGGTGACGATCTCGGTGTGCCCGCCGCCGTCCAGATTCGCCCAGGCGCCGATGCTCGGGTACGCGGACCAGGCGCCCTTGCGTCGGGCCCATGTGCTGAACGCGGTCACGTTGTCGGTCTTCGGGACGGCCTGGTCGAGACCGACGTCGTGATACATGTCCCAGTCGAAGATCACGCACCAGGAGACGCGGTTCTCTCCGTACTCCTTGCCGAATTCCGTGTCGTTGTCCCAGCCGTCGGCGCCGCTCCAGTGCTCGTAGACGCGTTCCGGGACCGCCATGACGTGTTCGATGAGTCGTTTCCACTGCGGGTCGGCCATCGGCCCTCCCCGGGGCTTGCGCCGGAAATCGGCGCGTATCGGATGATGTACACCCTGCCCAACGAGGGGGTGGCCGCCGGGACATGCTCAGGGGCGGACACCCCGGCGTCCGCCCCTGAGTCCTGTGCCGTCGCGCCGCGTCAGCGCAGCGGCATCCCGGACAGCGTGCGGGCGATGACCAGACGCTGGATCTCGCTGGTGCCCTCGAAGATCGTGTAGATCGCGCTGTCGCGGTGCATGCGCTCCACCGGGTACTCGCGGGTGTAGCCGTTGCCGCCGAGGATCTGGATGGCCTGGGCGGTGACCTTCTTGGCGGTCTCGCTGGCGAAGAGCTTGGACATCGAGCCCTCGGCGGAGGTGAAGGGCTTGCCCGCCGTCGCCATCCAGGAGGCGCGCCAGACCAGGAGGCGGGCGGCGTCGATCTGGGTGCGCATGTCGGCGAGCTGGAAGGCGACGCCCTGGTTGTCGATGATCGGGCGGCCGAACTGCTCGCGACCGGTGGCGTATTCGAGGGCGTATTCGTACGCGGCGCGCGCCGTGCCGACGGCCATGGCGCCGACCGCCGGGCGGGAGGCCTCGAAGGTGGCCATCGCCGCGTTCTTCACCCGCTCGCCGCCATTGGCCGACTTGGCGCGCTCGCGGGCCCGTGCCAGCCGCTCGTCGAGCTTGTCCTTGCCGCCGAGCAGGCAGTCGCCGGGAATCCGTACGTCCTCCAGGACGACCTCGGCGGTGTGCGAGGCGCGGATGCCGTGCTTCTTGAACTTCTGGCCCTGGGACAGGCCGGGAGTGCCGGGTGGCACGATGAAGGAGGCGTGGCCCTTGGTGCCCAGCTCCGGGTCGACCACGGCGACGACGACATGGACGTTGGCTATGCCGCCGTTGGTGGCCCAGGTCTTGGTGCCGTTGAGCACCCACTCGCCGGTGGCCTCGTCGTAGACGGCGCGGGTGCGCATCGCGGAGACGTCGGAGCCCGCGTCGGGCTCGGAGGAGCAGAAGGCGGCGAGCTTGACGTCGTCGGCGTCGCCGTACATCTGCGGGACCCAGGTGCCGATCTGCTCCTCGGTGCCGTTGGCGAGGACGCCGACGGCGGCGAGTCCGGTGCCGACGATGGACAGGGCGATGCCCGCGTCACCCCAGAACAGCTCTTCCATGGTGAGCGGGATGCCCAGGCCCGTGGGGTCGAAGAACTGCTGGGCGTAGAAGTCCAGCGAGTACAGTCCGATCTTGGCGGCCTCCTGGATGATGGGCCACGGGGTCTCCTCGCGCTCGTCCCATTCGGCGGCGGCCGGGCGCATCACGTCGGCGGCAAAGCCGTGGATCCAGTCGCGCACGGACTGCTGGTCGTCATTGAGTTCGAGCGTGAAGTCGCCCATCTTCCCCTCCACGTGCCGGTTACTAGCGGTAACAGCAGTCTGTTACCGACCGGTAGGCCATGTCAACTCATTCCGCCGCGCGCGGGGGGCGGCTGGCGGGGTGTTACGTTGCGCTGACCACCAGCAATCGAACAATTGGGGAGGCGCGGGTGGACACCGGCCAGCGGCAGGACCAGCGGACGGCCACGGAGCGGCGCCGGGCGGAGCTGCTCGAAGCGGCCGACCGCGTCGTCCTGCGGGACGGGCCCGAGGCGTCCATGAACGCCATCGCCGCCGAGGCGGGCATCACCAAGCCGATCCTCTACCGGCACTTCGGCGACAAGAGCGGCCTGTACCGGGCGCTGGCCAAGCGGCACACCGACGCGCTGCTGGCCACCCTGCGGGCCGCACTGGACTCCCCCGGCGACCGCAGGGACCGCGTCGAGGCCACCTTGCACGCGTATCTGTCCGCCATCGAGGCCCACCCGCAGGTCTACCGCTTCCTGATGCACCCGGCCGAGGCGCCCGCCGACGGCGACAAGGGACTGGACGCCGGACGGCACTCCGTACCGCTGCTGCGCCGCATGGGCGAGGACCTGGCCGAGGTGATCGCCGAACGCCTCGACCTCGGCCCCGACTCGGAGCAGCTCGCCCGCGCGTGGGGACACGGCATCGTCGGCATGATGTACGCGGCGGGCGACTGGTGGCTCGGCGAGCGGCCGTTCTCCCGCGACCTGCTGGTCAGGCACCTGGCCGACCTGCTGTGGGGCCGCCTCGCGGCGGCCGGCGACCGGGCGGGCAGCCCGGGGCTGTAACGCGGTCGGCGGATCAGGAACCGCGGGCGGGCCGCACCCGTCCCCACAGACAGCGCCGGCGGCGCGGATGCCCCCGGTGCGCGTGGAGTTCGGCGCGCGGCCCGACCGGGGCGGCGCGGTGCGGTCCGGGGGCCCGGAGTCGATAGGCTGAGCCGGGACCGAACCTTGTCGGCCGCCCAAGTGGCGCTCGGAGGCGTACAACCAGCCGCCACGGGGCAGCGGGGCCGGTCGCAGTCGAGGAGGAAGAGAGACGATGGCAGGCAACTCGGAGCCGCTGTCGCCGCGGGCGAAACTGGCCGTGACGGCGGGCAAGGTGGCGGCGGGCGTGTCGCGTGCGGCAGGCCGTGGCAGCGGCTCGGTGATCGGCGGCAAGGTGGCGCTGAGATTCGACCCCGACCTGCTGGCCAGGCTCGCCCGGCACCTCGACGTGATCCTGGTGTCGGCGACCAACGGCAAGACCACCACCACCCGGCTGCTGGCCGAGGCGCTGCGCGCGGGCGGCCCCGTCGTCTCCAACGCGCTCGGCGCGAACATGCCTGCGGGGATCACCTCCGCGCTGGCGGGCGGCTCCGAGGCGCGCTTCGGCGTGATCGAGGTCGACGAGAAGTACCTCGCGGGTGTCGCCCGCGACGTCGCCCCCAAGGCCATCGCGCTGCTCAACCTCTCCCGCGACCAGCTCGACCGCGCGGCCGAGACCCGCATGCTGGCCGAGAAGTGGCGCGAGGGCCTGGCCGGGGTCGAGGCGATCATCATCGCCAACGCCGACGACCCGCTGATCACCTGGGCCGCCTCCTCCAGCCCGACCGTGGTGTGGGTGGCGGCGGGCCAGGAGTGGAAGGACGACGCCTGGTCGTGCCCGTCCTGCGGCGGCGTCCTGCAACGCCCGTCGGAGGACTGGTTCTGCGCCGAGTGCGGTTTCCGCCGCCCCACCCCGACCTGGGCGCTGTCCGGCGACCACGTGATCGACCCGCACGGCTCCGCCTGGCCGATCCACCTCCAGCTCCCGGGCCGCGCCAACAAGTCGAACGCGGCGGTCTCGGCCGCCGCCGCCGCCGCCTTCGGCATCGACCCCAAGGTCGCGCTGGAGCGGATGTACGCGGTGCAGGCGGTCGCGGGCCGCTACGACGTGGTGAGCTTCCAGCAGCGCGAGCTGCGGCTGCTGCTGGCGAAGAACCCGGCCGGCTGGCTGGAGACGTTCTCGCTGATCGACGGCCCGCCCACCCCGGTGATCCTGTCGGTCAACGCGCGCGGCGCCGATGGCACCGACACCTCCTGGCTGTGGGACGTGGACTACACCCGCCTGGCCGGACACCCGATCATGGTGATCGGCGACCGCAAGCTGGACCTCGCGGTCCGCCTGGAGGTCGCCGGGCTCCAGTTCCGGGTCTGCGCCAACCTCGACGAGGCGGTGCGCTCCGCGCCGCCCGGCCGGATCGAGGCCATCGCCAACTACACCGCCTTCCAGGACCTGCGCCGCCGGGTCGGCAACTGACCGCGACCACGTCGCGTCACATCGCGTCACGTTGCTGACGACGGACAAGGAGAAGCACGCATGAGTGAGTCCAGCCTCCGCCTGGTGTGGGTCTACCCCGACCTGCTGAGCACCTACGGCGACCAGGGCAACGCGCTGGTCGTGGAGCGCCGCGCCCAGCAGCGCCGGGTGCCGGTCACCCGGGTCGACGTCCGCTCCGACCAGCCGGTGCCGACGTCCGGGGACATCTATCTGATCGGCGGCGGCGAGGACCGCCCGCAGCGGCTGGCCGCGGAGCGGCTGCGCCGCGACGGCGGCCTGAACCGGGCGGTCGCCAACGGCGCGATCGTCTTCTCGGTCTGCGCGGGCTACCAGATCCTCGGCCACGAGTTCGTCAACGACCTGGGCCGCCCCGAGCCGGGCCTCGGCCTGCTCGACGTGGTGAGCGTGCGCGGCGAGGGCGAGCGGTGCGTCGGCGACGTCCTGGCCGACATCGACCCGCACCTCAATCTGCCGCCGCTGACCGGCTTCGAGAACCATCAGGGCGTCACCCATGTCGGCCCGCAGGCCAGGCCGCTGGCCAGGCTGCGGATGGGCAAGGGCAACGGCACGGGGGACGGCACCGAGGGCGCCTTCAACGACACGGTCTTCGGCACGTACATGCACGGTCCGGTGATGGCCCGCAATCCGCAGATCGCCGACCTGCTGATCAAGCTCGCGCTGGACGTCAACGCGCTGCCGCCGGTCGACGACCAGTGGTTCGAGGCGCTGCGCGCCGAGCGGATCGCGGCGGCCGTACAGCCCGCGTGACACCGTTCCGACCCGCCTGACCCGTACCGCGCCCGTGTCCTCGCAGGAGGGCGCGGGTGTCGTGCGTCGCGGGGGTCCGAGGCGGGTCCGTCACGCTGCGCAGGCGTTCCCCGGAGTTTGAGTAATCGTCAGGTGTCCGCAGTTCGGTCGCCGTGGAGGCGTGACAGCCGCTCTCGGTAAGCTGGCTGCGATCCATCCGGACGACGGGGTCCGGCCGTCCGGTCGAGTTGCGGGAGTAACGAGAGCAATGCGTATTGGTGTGCTGACCAGCGGCGGCGACTGCCCCGGGCTGAACGCCGTCATCCGGTCCGTGGTGCACCGCGCCGTGGTGGACCACAGTGACGAGGTCATCGGCTTCCACGACGGGTGGAAGGGCCTGCTCGAGTGCGACTACCGCAAACTGGACCTCGATGCCGTGAGCGGCATCCTCGCGCGCGGCGGCACGATCCTCGGCTCCTCGCGGGTCCAGCCCGCCCACCTGCGCGGCGGGGTCGAACAGGCCAGGGGCCACGTGGCCGACCTGGGCCTGGACGCGATCATCCCGATCGGCGGTGAGGGCACCCTCAAGGCGGCCCGGCTGCTGTCGGACGCGGGCCTTCCCATCGTCGGTGTGCCCAAGACCATCGACAACGACATCGCGTCCACGGACGTGACCTTCGGCTTCGACACCGCCGTGATGGTGGCCACCGAGGCCCTGGACCGGCTCAAGACCACCGCCGAGTCGCACCAGCGGGTGCTGATCGTGGAGGTCATGGGGCGGCACACCGGGTGGATCGCGCTGCACTCCGGGATGGCGGCGGGCGCGCACGCGATCCTGGTGCCGGAGCGGCCGTTCGACGTGTCGGAGCTGGCGCGGGTCGTCGGGCAGCGCTTCGAGGCGGGCAAGAAGTTCGCGATCGTGGTGGTCTCCGAGGGCGCCAAGCCGCGCGAGGGCACGATGGACTTCACGTCGGGCGCGACCGACATCTACGGCCACGAGCGGTTCAGCGGCGTCGCCAACCAGCTCTCGGTCGAACTGGAGGAGCGGCTGGGCAAGGAGGCCAGGCCGGTCATCCTCGGGCACGTCCAGCGCGGCGGCACGCCCACCGCGTACGACCGCGTCCTCGCCACCCGCTTCGGCTGGCACGCCGTGGAGGCCGTCCACAAGGGCCGGTTCGGCATGATGACGGCGCTGCGCGGCACCGACATCACGCTGGTTCCGCTCGGGGAGGCCGTCGAGCACCTGAAGACGGTGCCCGCCGAGCGGTACGTCGAGGCCGAGTGCGTGCTGTGAGTGACGTGTCCTGACGCTTCATGACGTGCTCCGACCACGTGGGTCGGCGCTCCCCGCCCCCGGCCGAATCGGCGTCCGGGGGCGGTTCTACTCTGGAGCGGGCACAAGGGTCGAATCGGAGCACGGGCCGGACCGGCAGCACGCGGCCCGGCGCGACAGGAGAGTGACGGATGGACCACGGCGGACACGGCATGCACATGGACTTGCCGCCGTTCACCCTCGGCCGGGGGTTGTCGTTCAGCGGCGGCGATCCGTTCTTCCTCATCGGCTGCCTGGTGGCGCTGGTCCTCTACGGCTGGGGCGTGCTGCGGCTGCGGCGGCGCGGTGACTCGTGGTCGCCCGGCCGTACCGTGGCGTTCGTCACAGGGGTGCTGACGGTCGCTCTGGTGATGTGCACCAAGCTCAACGACTACGGCATGGTCATGTTCAGCGTGCACATGGTGCAGCACATGGTGCTGAGCATGCTCTCACCGATCCTGATCCTGCTGGGCGCCCCGGTGACGCTGACGCTGCGGGCGCTGCCCGCCGCCGAGCGCGGCCGCACCGGACCGCGCGAGCTGCTGGTGAAGCTGCTGCACAGCCGGTATCTGCGGATCATCACGCACCCGGCCTTCACGCTTCCGCTGTTCATCGCGAGCCTGTACGGGCTGTACTTCTCGCCGATCTTCGACACGCTGATGCACACCAGGACCGGGCACATCGCGATGATGGTGCACTTCCTGCTGGTGGGCCTGCTGTTCTTCTGGCCGATCATGGGCGTCGACCCGGGGCCGCACCGGCCCGGTTATGTGATGCGGATGCTGGAGCTGTTCGCGGGGATGCCCTTCCACGCGTTCTTCGGCATCGCGGTCATGATGGCCAGCGAGCCGATGCTGACCACCTTCGAGCACCCGTCCGCCTCGCTGGGCATCGACGCGCTCGGCGACCAGACGGCGGCGGGCGGCATCGCCTGGGCGTTCAGCGAGATCCCGTCGGTCGTCGTGCTGGTGGCGCTGCTCTTCCAGTGGTACACCTCCGAGCAGCGGCAGGCACGGCGCGGCGACCGGGCCGCGGACCGCGACGGTGACGCGGAACTCGTCGCGTACAACGCGTATTTGGCATCGTTGGAGGCGCGCGGTCGCGGCTGACGGAGGGGGCCCGGGATGGGCGAACAGGTACGGATCTCGGGGGCGGCGCTGGAGCTGCCCGGCGGGGTGACGGTCCGCTTCATGCGGACGCTGCGGCTGCCCGAGAAGGGCACGCACCCGCTGCCGCCCGGCCTGGGCTCCTTCCCGCTGCGCCGCGTGGGCGACTTCGCCGGGCGGACTCCGGAGCGGTGGCGCGCGCACGGCGGGGTGCTGCTGCCGGTGTACCAGCGCGAGGCGATGTGGCTCAGCTTCTCCTCAGCCGCGCCCGCCGCCCTCCAGGTCGGTGTCGGCAAGGTGTGCGCGGTGTCGGGCCGGCCGTGGAGCGACCGGCTGTCGCGCGACCCGCAGAATTACGTGGTGCTGCCCCGGCAGCCGTGGCTGGACGGCATCAACTCGGGCCCCGGCACGATCCGGCAGTTCGTGGCCGTGCCCCTGGGGCTCGGCGCGACCGTGGAGGGGCAGGTCTCCGGCGAGGAGGTCTGGGGCGGGGTGCAGCTCCAGGTGTTCGAGCTGCGCGAGGAGCCGCTGGCCCGCTGGCGCGCCGAGCAGAGCCGCAGGACGGTGACGACGAACGGGCCGTGGGGTGTGTCGGCGCAGGCGGCCGGGGGGTACGGCGGACCCGCGCTCCCGTCGACGGCCCCTGGCGCGGGTCCCGTGCCGCCGCCCGCACCGATGGCGGCCAGGTCGGCGCCCGCGATGGGGCTCGGCGCGGGCGGCCGGATGCGCCAGGAGGTGTACCGCGACGAGCGGCCCGCCGAGGCCTGGCGGAAGAAGCCGTCCGGCCGGGTCTTCGTCCACCTGGCGACGGCCCCGCAGTGGCGGGAGATCACCGGCGAACCGGCGCCCGCGTCCCCGGTGGACCGGGCGGCGTACAACGCGGCGGGGCTGCCGTGGTTCGACTACTACGACGCGGACGGCGAGGATCTGGCCGCCACCGAGCCGCTGGCCGGGGTCAGGCCGGTCGGTGACTGGCTGGGCGACGACGAGCAGCCGTGGGCGCCGCCGAAGCCGGAGCAGGTCAAGTACCTGGGCGACGATCCGGGCCGGGTGACCGACGGGGAGTGGTGAGCGGCCTGGCGCGCGGCGGGCCGTGAGGCGTGGTGGCGCGCGGGGTGCCCGTGGGGTCACCATGAAGGAAGGGCCGCGATACGGCTTCCGCCTCGTCGGCGGGTGCGCGCACGCGCCTGCGGAAGGGAGGCGTGCGATGCCGGGTTCCGTGAAAGCGATGGCGTTGACCACGGTGGCGTTTCTGGTGGCGGTGGTCGCCTACACCGTGGCACTGGGGTCGAACGGCTGGCTGTGGTTCGGCTGGGTGGTGCTGGGGCTGTGCACGGCGGGGGCGGCGGCGATCCGGGAGCCGCACTGAGTGTGCGGGCCGCGCTGAGCGAGCCCTGGGCCGGGCGGGCGGCCGACCGGCCGGATACGGATACGGGCGGGCGGCCGGATCTGGGCAGGCGGCCGGATACGGGCGGGCTGCCGGATCTGCGCGGGTGGCCTACTCCCCCGCCGCCGGGGCCGCGTGCCGGGCGAGGCCGGAGACCAGCAGGTCGAGGCCGAATTCGAAGCGTTCGTCGCCGACGTCCCGCATCAGCTCGTCGACCATGCCGGTGATGACGGGGAACTGCCCGCTGGGCAGGCTCTTGTAGTAGTCGCGGACCTGGGCGAGGAAGTCGTCCTTGCCCGCCGTCGTGACGCCGGTGCGGAAGGCGAGGGCGGCCTCCTCGGCCGCGGCGGCGGTGACGTACAGCGCGAGCGCGTCGACCCCGTAGGCGCAGACCTGCACGGGCAGTCGCCCCGCGGCGAGGATGGCGAGCACGCCCTCGGCCGTGCGCATCGCGTTCTCGCCGGTGGGGACGCCGATCTCGATCGAGAGCCGGGCCAGGTCGCCGTGCGCGGCCAGCGCCGCGCGGGCCTGCCGCATCACGTCCTTCACCTGCTCCTGCCACCGCTCGGGGTCGGGGACCGGGCAGTGGATCTCGGCCCTGACCCGGTCGAGCACCAGGGCGATCAGCTCGTCCCGCCCGGCGACGTGCGCGTAGAGGGAGGCCGCTCCCGTGCCCAACTCCTGGGCGACCCGGCGCATGCTCATCGCGTCGATGCCCTCGGTGTCGACGATCCGCAGGGCCGCCGCGATGATCCCGTCCTGGCTGAGGACGCGGCGCGGCGCGCGCTTGCGGGTCGGTCCCCAGGGCGGGGCGGGGATCTCGGTCACGGCGGTGGAACCTCCAGGGACAGCGGCTGCGAACATCGTACTTGACGCGAACAGTGTTCGTAAGTAGAACAGTGTTCGTTCACAGCACGCCGTCCCGCCACCGCCCGGAGGAATCACCGTGACCGCATCGACCCTCACCGAGGACCCGGATCGCGCGTCGGAGCCGGACGCGGCCCCGGCCGGCGGTGCGCGGCTGCGCTGGCTCGCCCTCGCCGTGGTCCTGGCCGTGGAGGTGATGGACCTGCTGGACGCCACGATCGTCGGCGTGGCCTCGCCCTCGATCCAGGCGGACTTCGGCGGCAGCTCCACCCGTATCCAGTGGATCGCCGCCGCGTACACCCTCGCCTTCGCCGTCCTGATGATCACCGGGGCGCGGCTCGGTGACATCGTCGGCCGCCGCCGGATGTTCCTGATCGGGGTGGCGGGCTTCGCGGTCTGCTCGCTGCTGTGCGCCTGCTCGGGCTCCGCGGACATGCTGATCGGCATGCGGGCGGCGCAGGGCGCGTTCGCCGCGATGATGGTGCCGCAGGGCCTCGGCCTGATCAGGGAGGTCTTTCCGCCGGCCGAAATGGGCGCCGCCTTCGGCGTGTTCGGCCCGGTGATGGGTCTGGCGGCGGTCGCCGGTCCGGTGCTCGGCGGTTTCCTGACCGACGCCGATCTCTTCGGCACCGGCTGGCGGGCGATCTTCCTGATCAATGTGCCGATCGCGCTCGTCGCCTTCGCCGCCGCCCCGCTTGTACTGCCGGAGAGCCGCGCCCCACGGCCGCCCCGGCTCGACGTGCCGGGTGTCGGCATCCTCAGCGTCGCCGTTCTGCTGCTGGTCTATCCGCTGGTGCAGGGCCGCGACCTGGGCTGGCCGCTGTGGAGTCACCTCTGCATGGCGGCGTCCGTACCGGTCCTCGTCCTCTTCGCGCGCTACCAGAGGTCGGTACGGGCCCGCGGCGGCTCGCCGCTGATCGAGCCGGGACTGTTCCGGCACCGCGGCTACACCGGCTCCCTCGCCGTCGGCCTGGTCTTCTTCGCCGCGCTGACCGGCCTGATGCTGGTGGTCACCCTCTACCTCCAGTACGGGCTCGGCTTCAGCGCCCTGCACGCGGGCGCGACGATGATCCCCTGGGCGTTCGGCTCCGCCGTCGGCGCGACGCTGTCCGGCATGTGGCTCGGCCCGCGCTACGGCCGCCGTGCCGTACAGGGCGGACTGCTGCTCACCGCGCTGTCCGTGGGCGCGGTGGCGCTGACCGTGCGCCTGGCGGGCGACTCCGTGACGAGCTGGCAGCTCGTACCGTCCCTGCTGGTCAGCGGCGCGGGACTCGGTGTGGTGATGGCGCCGTTCTTCGACATCGCGCTGGCGGGTGTGTCCGACCAGGAGACCGGCTCCGCCTCCGGGGTGCTCAACGCGGTGCAGCAGCTCGGCGGTTCGATCGGCGTCGCCGTCCTGGGCACGGCCTTCTTCGCCCGGACCGGACACGGCATGGGCGCGGCGGCCGTGGCCACCTTGCTGATGGCGGCGGGCGGGCTCGCCGCCGCCTTCCTGGTGGCCTTCCTGATGCCGCGCGCGGCCCAACACGCCGGGCAGGGCGAGGAGTCGGAGCCGGCCGGACACTGACCGGAGAACCGTGCGTACGCCCCGGCCGGGCAAAGGCGCGGGTCGTGGGCGTGCGCCGGGCTCGCGCGGCGGGGGCGCGGGCACTACTCTGCCGGGGCACCGAGGATCGGGGCACCGCTGTCCGGGCGCACCGGGACGGGTCAGGGGAGGCAGCCACCGTGTTCTACCGACTGCTCAAGTACGTGGTCCTCGGGCCGCTGTTGCGGCTGATGTTCCGGCCCCGGATCGAGGGGATGGAGAACATCCCCGAGAGCGGCCGGGCGATCATCGCGGGCAATCACCTGTCGTTCACCGACCACTTCGTGATGCCCGCGATCCTGCCGCGCCGCATCACCTTCCTGGCCAAGGCCGAGTACTTCACCGGTCCCGGCCTCAAGGGGCGGCTGACGGCGGCGTTCTTCCGCAGCGTCGGACAGATCCCGGTCGACCGGTCGGGCGGCAAGGCGTCGCAGGCCGCCGTCACCGCGGCGATCGAGGTCCTGGAGCGTGACGAACTGCTGGGCATCTACCCGGAGGGCACGCGCTCGCACGACGGGCGGCTGTACCGCGGCAGGACCGGCGTCGCGCTGATGGCGCTGCGCGCCCAGGCCCCCGTGATCCCCTGCGCGGTGCTCGGCACCTTCGAACTCCAGCCGCCGGGACGGAAGTTCCCGCGCATCGGCCGGGTCACCATCCGCTTCGGCGAGCCGCTGGACTTCAGCCGCTTCTTCGGCATGGAGGAACAGCGGTACGTGGTGCGGTCGGTGACCGACGAGATCATGTACGCGATCATGGCGATGTCGGGGCAGGAGTACGTGGACCGGTACGCGGGCGAGGTGAAGGCCGAGCAGGCGGCGCTCGCGCAGAGCGGCACCGGGGGGCGACTGCGCCGCAAGTCGTCCTGATCCGGGGCTTCTTCCCGCCCCGCCGGGAATGCGCCGCGCCCCGCCGGGACCCCGTCACGCGCTGCCGGGATTGCGCCGAGGGCGAATCCGCGCAGGGCGAACCCCTCTGTTCCGCGCGGTGCCCGCCCGCATAGCGTCCCACCATGACGGGAACCGCGTTCGTGATCGGCGCTTCTGGACAGATCGGGCGGCAGGCCGTACGCGCCCTGGCCGCGGACGGCTGGCAGGTGACGGCCGCCTCGCGCGGCGGCGGCGCGGACGAGGGGTGGCCGCCGGGCGTGCGTACGGTCCGGGTCGACCGCACGGACAGCGCCGCGCTGGCCGCGGCGCTCGGCGACGGCTGCGACGTCCTGCTGGACTGTGTGGCCTACGACGGCGCCGACGCACGGCAGTTGCTGTCGCTCTCCGACCGGATCGGGTCCGCAGTGGTGATCTCCAGCGCGGCGGTGTACGAGGACGACGCGGGCCGCAATTTCGACACGCAGGCCGAGCCGGACGGCTCCCCGCGCTTTCCGGTGCCGCTCCCGGAGACCTGCGCGACGGTCGCGCCGGGCCCCTCGACGTACGGCACCCGCAAGGTCGAGTTGGAGCGGACGCTGCTGGAGGCGGGCGACCGGCTGCCGTCGACGCTGCTGCGCGCCGGAGCGATCCATGGCCCGCACAGTCCGCTGCCGCGTGAGATGTACTTCGTCAAGCGCGCGCTGGACGGCCGTCCGGTGCGGGTGCTGGCGTACGGGGGCAGGAGCCGGTTCCATCCGGTGCACGTGTCGAACATCGCCGAGCTGGTCCGGCTGGCGGCGGCGAAGCCGGGCTCCCGCGCGCTGAACGCGGGTGACCCGCGGGTGCCGACGGTCGCGGAGATCTCCGCCGCGGTGGACCGGGCGCTCGGCGTGACCAGCGAGACCGTGCTGGTGGACGGGCCGCCGCCGGAGCCGACGGTGGGCGACACTCCGTGGGGCATGCCGTACCCGATGGTGCTGGACATGTCGGCGGCCGAGCGCGAACTGGGCTACCGCGCGGTCACCTCGTACGAGGAGTCGCTGCCGGGGACGGTCGCCTGGCTGGCGGCCGAGCTGGACACGGCGGACTGGCGCGAGGTGTTCCCGCTGCCCGCGCGGCTGTCGGAGCACGGCGACTGGTTCGACTACGCGGCCGAGGACCGCTGGCTGGCCGGGCGCGGGGCGTGACGCCCGGTCGGCGCCGCGGCGTCAGCGGCCGTCCCGCCAGGGCCACTTGAAGCGGCGCATCACCCGGACGTGACCGAAGACGGAGCGTCCGGTGATCCGTACGACCGGTCCGTCCACGCCGCTCTTGTCGCTGCGGCGGCCGTGCTGGGAGCGCTTGCCGAACAGCGCCGTGCCGACGTCGTAGACCTGCGCGTGGTCGGGGACGATGACCTCGACCTTGCCGAAGAAGGAGTCGGCCTGGATGACCACCTCGCGGCGGGTGAACACCGCCTGCCGCAGGTCGATCACGACGGCGCCGAAGCTGGCCCGTACGACGGTGTGCGGCGGCACCGGCCACTGGCCCGAGCGGCGGACCTTGCTGAACAGCGCCCGCACCGCCTCGTTGTCGGCGGGCGAGGCGAGCGGGGCGCCGGGCGCGGGGGCGGGCAGGTCGGCGGTGAGCGGCGCCAGTTCGCCGCGGGTCCTGGCGGCGTAGGCCGCCTCCATCCGCTCGGCGTGCTCCTCCGCGGTCAGTCGGCCCGCGGCGAAGGCCTCCGCCAGCAGCGCGGCCGTACGGTCGCGCTCGTCGTCGGACGCCCGCATCCTCGGCTCGCCGGAACGCGCCTTCGGGGACAGCTCGGACACGGCACTACCTCCCAGGGAAACGGAACGCGACTCACGATATATCGCGTCTGTCGCCGCCCGCAAGGAGCCGTCCGGAAGGCCGGACGATGCGCGGGATCAGCCCGTACGGATCGGCCCCACGGCCGCCGCGACCGCCCGAATCCACTCGCGCCGGAGCCCGTACACGCCCTACCGTCCTGGGCATGAGTGCTCGTCTGCGGAACATCGCCACGGAGAATCAGCGGATCGCGGCGGAGGGCGGGTACGACTCCCCGGCCGGACGGTACGTCCCGCTCGGCGAGGCCGTCGCGGCTGCGGCCGACGGGACCCGGATGTACGGTCCCGCGCCGGTCGCGGTCCCCGGCGAGGGAGCGTGGGGCGACGGGCCCGTGCGCTGCGAGGTGACGCCGGAGAGCAGCATGGAGGCGGCGGCCAGGCTGGTCGCGGCCGACGCCGCGGGCGGCCCGGTGGCGGTGCTCAACTTCGCCTCCGCCCGCAACCCCGGCGGCGGTTACGTCAAGGGAGCGCAGGCGCAGGAGGAGGCGCTGTGCCGTTCCTCCGCGCTCTACACCTGTCTGCTGCGCGCGCCCGACTTCTACGCCCACCACCGGGCGGACACCGATGTCTTCTACAGCGACCGCGTCATCCACTCCCCCGCCGTGCCGGTCTTCCGCGACGACCGCGGCACGCTGCTCGACGTGCCGTACACCGTCGGCTTCCTCACCTCGCCCGCGCCGAACGCCGGGGTCATCGCGCGCACGACGCCCGAGCGCGTGCCCCTCGTCGGAGCGGCCCTCGACGCGCGCGCCGAGCGGGTCCTGGAGGTGGCCGCCGTACACGGCTACCGGCGGCTGGTGCTGGGCGCCTGGGGCTGCGGGGTCTTCATGAACGACCCGGCGCGGGTCGCCGCCGCCTTCGCCCGGCTGCTGACCGGTGACGGCCGCTTCGTGGGCGCCTTCGACGAGGCCGTCTTCGCGGTCCTGGACCGGCGAACGGACTCCCCCACCCGTGCGGCCTTCGCCGCCGCCTTCACCGACACCGCCGCGAAGCGGCCGTAGCCGTACCGCGGTTGTCGTCTCCTCGTGGCGGCGCGGCCGTCATACCGGATACGCGGCGGGCGGCCCACCGCACCGTGAAGGTGGGTGGACCGCCCGTGCGCGATCTCGCCGGTTCCTCTCGCTAGGACGCGGCGGGTACGGGTGCGGCGTGCGGTCCGCACACCACGTCGTGGGCGTCGACCGTGCCCGTCAACAGATAGCTCTCGACGCGGGAGTTGACGCACGGGTTCACCAGGTTGGTGACGCCGTGCGAGCCCGCGTCCTTCTCGGTGATCAAGCGGGAGCCTGCCAGGCGGCGGTGGAGTTCGAGCGCCCCGGTGTAGGGGGTCGCCGCGTCCCTGGTGCTCTGCACGATCAGCACCTCGGGCAGCCCGTGGTGCGAGCGGACGTCCACCGGGCGCTGCTGCTTGACGCCCCAGGTGGCGCACGGCAGGTTCAGCCAGGCGTTCTCCCACGTCAGGAAGGGGTACTTGGCGTGCAGCGCGGTGTTGTCCCGGTCCCATGTGCGCCAATTCGTGGGCCACTTGGCGTCGGCGCACTCCACCGCGGTGTACACGGCGTTGCTGTTCTCGGCCGAGATGTTGCCCGCGGTGTCGGACAGGTCGGGCGCCGCCGCGTCGAGCAGCGCCTGGGTGTCACCCGCCTCGTAGCGGCTCCAGACGCCCGCGACCGTGGCCCACGTCGAGTCGTAGTAGGGCGCGTTCTGGAAGAAGCCGAGGAGTTCGTTCGGCCCGACGACGCCGCCGATCGGGTGGCTCTTGGCGGCGGCGCGCAGCGCGAGCCATTTCTGCTCGACCTTCGCGGGCGTGTCGCCGAGGTGGTAGACGGAGTCGTACGTAGCGACCCACGCCTCCCAGTCGTCCCAGCGGCCCTGGAAGGCCACGTCCTGGTCCAGGTTGTTCCGGTACCAGATCTGGTCCTGCGCCGGGTTGACGACGCTGTCCACGATCAACCGGCGCACGTGCGTCGGAAAGAGCGTCGCGTAGACCGCGCCGAGGTACGTGCCGTAGGAGACGCCCAGGTAGTTGAGCTTCTTCTCGTGCAGCGCGGCGCGGATGACGTCCAGGTCGCGGGCGGTGTTCTGCGTAGTCATCTGGGAGAGCATCCGCGCGCCGGTGCGCTCCAGGCAGCCGTTGGCGTACTCGGCGGCGAGCTTGCGCTGCGCGAGCTTGTCGGCCTCGCTGTCCGGCACCGGGTCGGCCTTGGGGGCCTTCACGTACTCCTGCGGGTCCTCGCAGGAGATCGGGGCGGAGTGGCCGACGCCGCGCGGGTCGAAGCCCACGAAGTCGTACGCCTTCGCCGTCTTGACCCACAGCGCGGAGGAGGTGGTGACCCGGACAGGGAAGCGCAGTCCCGAGCCGCCGGGACCGCCCGGGTTGTAGATCAGCGCGCCCTGCCGCTCGGCCGGGGTACCGGTGTTGCCCGCCCGGTCCACGGCCAGTTTGACGGTCGCGCCGAACGGCTTGCCGTAGTCGACGGGCACGGTCACATAGCCGCAGGTGATCGGCGACGGAATGTTCCAACTCGCCGGGCAGGCAGCCCAGTCGATGCCCTTGCGGGCGGCGTTCGCGGCGGCGATCACCACGCCGACGGACTCGGGTACGGTGACGGACCGCGGCGATCTCGACGGCTGGTCGTGCGACTGTGCGGTGGCCGCCGGGGCGGCTGCGATGGCGCCCGCGATCAGGGCGCCGGTGGAGACGAGCACGATCGTGCGTCTCAAGGCGGAAACTCCCCTCCTGGTCCGTGGCTTGTGGCCACGGTGGTCACAGTTACTGCGGAGCGAATCCTTTCCCCTGTGGGTCGCCTGTGAACAGGCCAGGCGGGTGATTCTTCATCAAAGTGTGATTCTGCGGACGAGTTGGGCGTGAGGTGGCTGCCGCCGCATGGGTGACGGCCGTTCCCCCGGGTCTGCGCTGGTCGCGCTCCGGGCGCCGCGCTAGGGCGCGCTCGCGGCCAGGACGGCCGCCAGACCGGCGTCCAGCAGACGGCGCAGGCGCAGGCCGTCCGTGGCCACCGCGGTGATCAACGCGGCGGGGCCCGCGAGCGGGGTGACGGCCGCCCGGCCTTCCGCGGGGTCGGCGGGCAGCGTGCGGGCGACGGCCGGGAGGTCGGCGAAGCCGGGTTCGATCAGCAGGAGTTGGCCCACGGCCCGGTAGCGGCCGAGGACGGCGGGGCCGTCCCAGCCGGTGGGGGCGCCGGGGCCGAAGCGGAGTTCCTGGTCGAGGAGCGGGCGGCCGTCAAGGTGAGCGGTCAGGCGAGTGCCGAGGCGGCCGGGGGGTTCCGCGTGGCGGCCGAGGATCTGTTCGTCCCGCAGCAGGAGGCGTGCGCCGGTGGCGAGGTCCACGCGGGTGGTCATCCGCAGGTCGCTGCGGTGGGCGGCGATCACCGGCTCGGGCAGCCAGCACAGCGCGCCACCGGCCCGTACGGCCAGCCGCACGTCGTACGTCGCCCGCCCGCCGCCCCGCCCCGGCAGGGACACCGTGGCCGCGGCGGACCCCACCGCGAGCCGCGCGCCCTCCCCCACCTCCGCCTCGATCCGCAGCCGGTCGCCGCCGAGCGGCGCGCTCATCGCGCCGACCACCATCACCCCGGCCCCTTCGCCGTCGGCGCCGCCGACGACCCGGCTGCGCCGCAGCGCCAGCGGTCCGTCACCGGCCAGCACGGGCAGCGCCGTACCGCCCCGCCCGTCGGCCGTGGCGACGATCCGCGCCGTGGCGACGACGCCGCGCGCGGTGTCGCGGACCGCCACGTCGTTCACGCCGTCGTCGCGGGGACGGCGGCCCAGGCGGCCAGGCGGTCGCCCACCCAGGCGGCGACCGGGGCGACGCCGTCGGGGGCGGCGACGGAGGTGAGGACGACGGGCAGATCGCCGCGCTGGGCGGCGGCGTCGCGGGACATGCGGGTGAGGTCGGCGCCGACGTAGGGGGCGAGGTCGGTCTTGTTGATCACGAGGAGGTCGGCGGTCGTGACGCCGGGGCCGCCCTTGCGGGGGATGTCGTCGCCGCCCGCCACGTCGATGACGAAGATCTGCGCGTCCACCAGCCCCTTGGAGAAGGTGGCGGTGAGATTGTCCCCGCCGGACTCGACGAGGATGAGGTCGAGCGGGCCGACTGCGTCCTCCAAGTCCTCGACGGCTTCGAGATTCGCGGAGATGTCGTCCCGGATCGCGGTGTGCGGGCACGCGCCGGTCTCCACGGCGGCGATCCGCTCGGCGGGCAACACCGCGTTGCGCAGCAGGAATTCGGCGTCCTCGCGCGTGTAGATGTCATTGGTGACCACGGCGATCGACAGGTCGTCGCGCAGTCTGCGGCACAGCGCCGCGACGGTCGCGGTCTTGCCGGACCCGACCGGGCCGCCGAGCCCGATCCGCAGGGCGCGCCGCCTGCCGTCGGCGCGGACGGCGGGCGAGGAGTGCGCGTACCGCTCGGGGAAGGTCTCGGGGTGGTCGAGATGCATGGTCAACTCCGTTGGTGCGGACGGCGTTCGGAACCGGGCTGCGGATCAGGCTGTGGATCAGGAGACGGATCAGGAGGCGAAGAGGCGTACGGGCCAGGCGGCGTGGTCCTGCGCGGCAAGGTCGAGCAGCGGCGCGGAGGCGGCGGGCAGCACGTCCGGGCCTTCGGCGAGGGCGCGTTCGGCGGCGAGCGCCGCCGCGGCGGCCGCCTCGTCGACGCACGGTGCCAGCCGGGCGAGTACGGCCGCGGCGTGGAAGGGGTCGAGGCTCAGCAGCCGTACGGCGGCGGTCGCGGGCCCGCTGACGGACTCGTAGGCGGCGACGTGTGCCGCGTCCTGCGGGAGCAGGCCGGCGGCGCGGGCGGTGACACCGAGGACGACGGGCTGGTGGGCGCCGCGCGGGCGGGCGGCGGCGAGCTGGTCGAGCGCGGGGGCGGGCCAGGCGGCGCGGGCGGCGCGCAGGAGCTGGCGGCCGAGTTTGCGGGAGGTGGTGCGCAGGGCGGGCGAGGGGGTGCGGGCGTCGGCCGCCGCGTCCAGGACGAGCGGGTCGAGGCCGAAGGTCGCCGCCGCGGCCAGTGCGGCGGCGACCAGTCCAGTGGTGTGCAGACGGCCCCGGCAGAAGTCCGCCAGGGTCGCCGCGTCCCGCACCCGGCCGTCCGCGACCGCGGCCTCCGCGCCGCCGGAGTGCGCGTGGCCGCCGGCCGGGAAGCGGCCGTCGGCGAGCAGCAGCAGGGCGGCGCGCGCGGCCGGTGTCGTGGTCATAGGGGACGGTGTCGTCGGGGTCATGGTCTCAGAAGAGGAAGTACCGCTGGGTCATGGGCAGTTCCGACGCGGGCGCGGGCTCCACGACCTCGCCGTCGATCCGTACGGTGAACGTGTCGGGTTCGACCTCGACTCTCGGCAGCGCGTCGTTCTCCCGCATATCGGCCTTGGTCAGGGTGCGTGTACTGCGGACCGGCACGAACTCCTTGCCGAGGCCGAGGCGTTCGGGCAGGCCGTCCTCCAGCGCCGCCTCATTGACGAAGTTGACGGAGTTGGCGGCGGGCGCGGCGCCGACCGCGCCGAACATCGGCCGGGGCAGCACGGGTTGCGGGGTGGGGATGGACGCGTTGGCGTCGCCCATCTGGGCGTAGGCGATCTGCCCGCCCTTGATGACGAGTTGGGGCTTGACTCCGAAGAACGCCGGTTCCCACAGCACCAGGTCGGCGAGCTTCCCGGCCTCGACGGAGCCGATCTCGTGGTCGAGGCCCTGCGCGACCGCGGGGTTGATGGTGTATTTGGCGACATAGCGGCGGGCGCGGTGGTTGTCGGCCGCGCCGTCGCCGGGGAGCGCGCCGCGCCGTCGCTTCATCACGTGCGCGGTCTGCCAGGTGCGCAGGGCGACTTCGCCGATCCGGCCCATGGCCTGTGAGTCGGAGCTGATGATGCTGATCGCGCCGAGGTCGTGCAGGACGTCCTCGGCGGCGATGGTCGACGGGCGGATCCGGGACTCGGCGAAGGCGAGATCCTCGGGGACCGACGGGTTGAGGTGGTGGCAGACCATCAGCATGTCGAGGTGCTCCTCGACGGTGTTGACGGTGTGCGGCCGGGTCGGGTTGGTCGAGGAGGGCAGCACGTGCGGCTGCGAGACCACGGTGATGATGTCGGGCGCGTGCCCGCCGCCCGCGCCTTCGGTGTGGTAGGCGTGGATGCCGCGGCCCGCGATGGCGGCAAGGGTGTCCTCGACGAATCCGGCCTCGTTCAACGTGTCGGTATGGATGGCCAGTTGAGCGCCGGACCGCTCGCAGACCGTCAGGCAGGCATCGATCGCGGCGGGGGTGGCGCCCCAGTCCTCGTGGATCTTGAACCCGACGGCTCCGGCGCGCAGTTGGTCGTGCATGGACCGCTGGTTGACGGTGTTGCCCTTGCCGAGCAGCCCGACGTTGACCGGGTACGCCTCCAGGCCCGCGAACATCCGCGCCAGGTGCCAGCCGCCGGGCGTGACGGTGGTCGCCTTGGTGCCCTCGGCCGGTCCCGTGCCGCCGCCGATGACGGTGGTGACGCCCGCCGACAGGGCCTGCGGCAGCAGCGTCGGCGAGATGAAGTGGACGTGCGCGTCGATGGTGCCCGCAGTGAGGATCTTGCCGTTGCCCGCGATGATCTCGGTCTCGGGGCCTATGACGAGGGCGGGGTGGACGCCGTCCATCGTCTCGGGGTTGCCCGCCTTGCCCAGCGCGGTGATCCGGCCGTCGCGGATGCCGATGTCCGCCTTGACCACGCCCCAGTGGTCGAGGACGACGGCGCCGGTGATGACGGTGTCGGGCGCGCCCTCCGCCCGGCTCGTCCGCGCCTGGCCCATCGACTCGCGGATCACCTTGCCGCCGCCGAAGACGGCCTCGTCGCCCGCGAGTCCCGGCCCGCCCGCCAGGTCGCGTTCGACCTCGATCAGCAGGGCGGTGTCGGCCAGCCGGACCCGGTCCCCGGTGGTGGGGCCGTAGAGGTCGGCGTATACGGCCCGCGAGAGGTCAGCCATCGAGCGCCCCCGCGGTCTCGCCGCGCAGCCCGGCCACGACGCGCTGTCCGGCGATCGGCACGAGTTCGACCTCGGCGGGGATGCCGGGCTCGAAGCGTACGGCGGTGCCCGCGGCGATGTTCAGCCGCAGGCCCCGGGCGGCGGCGCGGTCGAACTCCAGACCGGGGTTGGCCTCGGCGAAGTGGTAGTGCGAGCCGACCTGGACGGGCCGGTCGGCCGCGTTGAGAACGGTGAGCCGGGTCACCGGGCGGCCCGCGTTGAGCGGCACGGGCGCGTCCGCGCTGAGGATCTCTCCGGGGATCATGGCGCTCCCGCCCGTCAGACGATCGGCTGGTGGACGGTGACGAGCTTGGTGCCGTCGGGGAACGTGGCCTCGACCTGCACGTCGTGGATCATCTCGGGGATGCCGTCCATGACGTCGGCGCGGGTCAGCACGGCGCGCCCGGACTCCATCAGTTCCGAGACGCCGCGGCCGTCGCGGGCCCCTTCGAGCAGATGCGCGGTGATGAGCGCGACCGCCTCGGGGTGGTTGAGCCGCAGCCCGCGGGCGCGCCGCTTGGCCGCCACGTCCGCGGCGACATGGATGAGCAGGCGTTCCTGCTCGTGGGGGGTCAACTGCACAGCCACACCTCACAGTCGTCAGAACCCGCGAGATTAGTTCGACGCGGTTTCGACTGCGTTAACCCCTGTTACGGGCGGCGGTCGCTGTTACGGACGGCGGTCGCCGGTCTGGTGACCCCGGTGCTCGGCCGCGATGCCGAACCGTCGGCGTTCGCCCGTGGCGGACGTACGGGAGCCGACGGCGGAGACCGTACTGATCACCTGCTCCTCGGCCTGCTCGTCGAGATCACGCAGTCGTTGCAGGTCAGCGGCGGACACCAGGGCGACGAGCGGCTTGCCGTGGCGGGTCAGCACCACCTGTTCGCCGCCGTAGACCACGCGGTTGATCAGTTCCGCGAGCTCGGCACGCGCTTGTGTCACCGGGACGTCATGGGTCATGCTCCCCATCATAACGAGATGTACGTCCTGTACATTTTGACCTGTGGCCAGTTCCTGCGCCCAGATCCGCCCGGAGGTGCACGCCGTGTTCCGTCCCACCGCCCGCTACGTCCTGCCCGAGTTCACCGAACGCAGCAGCAACGGCGTCCGCACGATGGACCCGTACTCCAAGCTGCTCCAGGAGCGGATCATCTTCCTGGGCACCCAGGTCGACGACACCTCGGCGAACGACGTGATGGCCCAGCTCATCCACCTGGAGAACGCCGCCCCCGAGCAGGACATCAACCTCTACATCAACTCGCCCGGCGGCTCGTTCTCGGCGATGACCGCCATCTACGACACGATGCAGTTCGTCACCTGCGACGTGGCGACGGTGTGCATCGGGCAGGCCGCCTCGGCCGCGGCCGTGCTGCTGGCGGCGGGCGCGCCGGGCAAGCGCATGATCACTCCGGGCGCGCGGGTGCTGATCCACCAGCCGTCGCTCGGCGAGGTGGTCCAGGGACCGATCTCGGACCTGGAGATCCAGGCCAATGAACTGCTGCGCACCCGCGAGCAGTTGGAGACGCTGCTGGCCCGGCACACCGGCCAGGACATCGAGCGGATCCGTGCCGACATCGAGCGGGACAAGGTCCTCGACGGTGAAGAGGCCGTCGCCTACGGCCTGGTGGACAAGCTGACCACCAGCCGCAAGACCAACGGCCCCGCGTACGGCCTGCGGTGACCCGCGGTGGTCCCGGAACTGCCGCCGCTTCCGGCGCTCACCCGCTCCGAGGGTGAGCTGATCGACTCCTACCTGGAGGTCGTCGATCTGCTCGGCCGGATCAATCCGTCCCGCACCGCCGACACCTACAGCGCGCTGCGGGCCGCCCAGGCGCTGGTGGGACGGGCGTCCGCGCTGCGCGACGCGCTGACCGTGATGCACATGCGGGGCGAGACCGAACTGCACCACGCCACGCTGGCCCGCGCCCTGCGGGTGCTGGACGGCGAGCGGCGGTCGGGGCTGGTGGCGCTGGCGCCCGATCCGGCCGCGGGGCCGCCGCCCGCGTGAGGCTGGTGCGGTCCGTGCGGCCCGCTGGTGCGAGCCTCGTGCGGTCCGCCGACGGATAGCTCGCGCGGCACGCCGACACAGGCCAGGTGTGAGCGCGGTCACTCTGCGCGCTCGAGACCGTCGGCACTGCACCAAAAGGGCTCATCCCATCGGCGTATTCACCGCCGATTCGTGATCTCCGGCCGAATTGCGCGCACCGGCCAAAACCCGCCCATCGTCCGCCACATATCCGCAGGTCAGATGATGCGACTGGAGGCGCGGACCGGGTGATTCGCCCCGGTGTCCACCCGAATAGGTGAGTCGTGACCAGACTCACACCGCGCGTTTCCCGCCCGGCTGTGGCCGGTTCTGTGCGTCACCATCCGTAGTGACGACAAGCCCCCGCCGCCGTGGCGGGGCGGTCCACGCGGACGCCCAGTCCCGCCGCCGCGTGGACATCAGGTCGACATGAGTGCACCGGCGGGAGCGGAGGACCCAGGTACGACGGGTCGGTCACGGCACAGCGCCGGAGCCGCCCCTTGGGGTGAAGCCGCACCACGCGGCCGGGCATCTTCGCCAGCCCGAACCCGACAGGTCATCCTTCGGAGGCTGATGACGAAGGGTTGCGCATGTTCGCGCTCAAGTGCATCTCCGGACGGCTGTCCCGGCTCGGGACGGCCTCCGTGCTCACCGCCACAGCGGTCGCCCTGCCCGCGCTGCTGCCGGGCACCGTCCAGCAGGCCGAGGCCGCGACAATGGGCGTGAAGGCCCTGAACGTGGCGGCGTCGAAGAAGGGCTCGCCCTACCAGTGGGGCGCCACCGGCCCGAACCGCTTCGACTGCTCGGGGCTGACGCTGTACTCGTTCAAGCGCGCGGGCAAGAAGCTGCCGCGTACCGCCGCCGCCCAGTACAACAGCACCCGGCACATCTCGTCGGGTGCCCGCCGCGTCGGTGACCTGGTGTTCTTCCACACCGGCCGGTCCATTTACCACGTCGGGATCTACGCCGGAAGCGGCCGGATCTGGCACGCCCCCAAGACCGGCGCCAGGGTCCGGCTGGAGAGGATCTGGACCAGCGCCGTCTGGTACGGGCGGGTGGCGTGACCCGGACGGCCGATTTCGGCCGCGCCGCGTATCGCGCCCGTACGGCGTATACGGTCCGTGGAGCGGTTGGTACTCGCCGCCGCCGGGCACGGCCGTCGTCCGGTCCGAACAGCGGCCCGGAGCCGTAGGACGGTGCGGACCGGCGGTTCGGGTGCGGCGGGGGGCGACCCGCCACACCCCCCTTCACCGGCGTGGACAGCCGGTCCGGCCGGGGGTACGGCTCCCCCGGCCGGATCAGGGACGGTCAGCCCGCCGGGAGCAGCACCGGCGCGAGCGGACGCGGCGCCGGAATCCCGCGCCACGGCACGTAGTACGGGTTGCGTACGCAGCCGGCCAGGTCCTCGTCCTTGGTCGCCTTGTCGACGGGACAGGCGCCGACGATGAAGCGCCGGGCGAGGCCGCCGGGGAAGGCGACCTCGTGCTGGTCGGCCCACTTGTGGGTGTCACCGATCGTGGCGTTGACGTCGATGCCGCCGGGCGCGTCCACGTAGTAGTTGAAGCCGGGCTTCCACTGCTTGTAGAGGTCGTGGTCGTAGCTGGTGCTCACGAAGGGCGACGGCTGGTTCTTCAGCACGTACGCCGCGAGGTCGTACTGCCCGTCCTGCGCGGCCTTGGGCTGGAAGCCCTCCTGGAAGACCACGGCGGGGGCGCGGCCGTCCGAGCGGAACAACTCCCCGCACGTGCGGCGGTAGGACGGCTCGGGGGTGATGCGCTCGACGTCCACACTGCGGTCGGCGGCGGCGAACAGCGGGTCGTGGACCACCGGGCACCAGCCGTCGTCGCCCGCGGGGGCGGGCCGGGGCACGAGGGACGTGGAGGGCGCGGACAGGGCGGTGGGCGCCGCGGGGGACAGGGGTCCGGTGGCGACGGCCGACGCGGTCTCCGACGTGGCCGCGGTCTGCGCGGCGAGTACGGCGGTCAGGGTCAGCGCGCCGGTCGTGAGAAGCGACCGGACTCGGTTCTTGATCATGACGCACAGACTCGCGGGACCGGCCCCGCGATCCGCCGCATGTCACCCGATCGTAGGCGCGTCCGGCCGTGTACGGGACGGCTGAGAGGATGGTCGGATGAGCTCGCCGACCACCGCGGCGCACCGCGCCGGGCCCTCCCTGCGGTCCCTGCTGGACGCCGCCGCGCGAGGCGACTTCCCGCCCGCCGACGGGACCGTCACCTTCGTCGCCCAGCCGTCGGCCCGCGACGCCGGAGTCATCGCCTTCACCGCCCACACCGTGGTCTTCGCCGACATCGCCGACACCGCCGACGGGTCGGGAGCGGCGGGTACGGCCGAATGCCCGGCGCCCGAAGACACCGCCGCCGGTCTCCGTGCCCTGCTTCCGCCCGACGACCTGTCCGCGCCGCTCAACCCGCCTTTCCTGACCGCTCTTTGCGCCCGCACCGGCCGTGTGGTCAACAACCTCGACCTGCTGACCCTGGCCGCCCCGCTGCCGGGTCCGCCCTCGCTCCCCCTCACCGAGACCACCGACCGCTCCCATCCGCGGATCGTGCGGGCGCTCCACCACCGCGACGACGTGCGCGCCTGGACCGCACCCGGCGGCACCGTCCTCATCGGCCGCGGTGTGGCGGGCCGTTGGGAGACCGCCGTCGAGGTGGACCCGGACGCCCGCGGCAAGGGCCTCGGCCGCCTTCTCGCCCTCGCGGCCCGCCATCTCGTCCCGGACGGCGCGCCGTTGTGGGCCCAGATCGCCCCGGGCAACGCGGCGAGCGTGCGGGCCTTCCTCGCCGCCGGTTTCGCACCGGTCGGAGCCGAGGCGCTGCTGGTGCCGCCGACGCGCCCGTGAACAGCGCCCGTCGCTCAGGCCACCGGGACCGCCCAGGGGATCGTGATCCAGACCGTCTTGCCGCCCTCGTCGGTCGGCGTGATCCGCAGCCTGCCGCCGGACTCCGCCGCCAGGTGCCGAATGATCACCATCCCGCGCCCGTTGTCCTGCTGGACCGCCGCGGGCAGCCGCTGGGGCCAGCGCGGGTGGCTGTCGGTCACGCCGATCAGCAACTGCTCCTGCCGTTCGAGACGCACGTCCACGGTGAAGGTCGGCGACATTCCCGAGGTGTGCAGCACCGCGTTGGTGGCCAGTTCGGAGACGATCAGGCGCACGGCGTCGACCGAGGGGGCGTCCGAGGGCAGTCCCCACTCTGCGAGTCGGGCGCAGACATAGCGCCGTGCCGCCGGTACCGAGGCAGGGGCGCTCGGCAGAGTGACGGAAGCTTCCTGCAGATCTGCCATGGCGACATCGTTCCTTTCCCATCCCACCGCGGACCGGGGTATCGGCGCGGGCTCTCCGGGCCACGCCCGGAAGTGGCTGGTTCGCGCCAGACTGCCACTAATCGTGCCGCCGTTTCGGACGGTCCACCGCGCAATGCATATATCTGTCGCTCAAAACGGTGAACTCTGCTACGTGGATACGCATTTGGTCGGCACACTGTCGTAATGACCGCCCGACTACCGGCATCCCTCACTTCAGGAGGTGCGAGAGGCCATGGAACGGGTCCCCGCCGTACGACGACGCAAGCTCGGCGGCGAACTGCGCCGACTTCGCGATCTGTCCGGAATGACCAGCGAGCAGGTCGCCGAGGCGGCCGGCTGGCACCAGTCGAAAGTCAGCCGTATCGAGACCGGCCGCAGCAGCGTCAGCGCCGAGGACGTCGATGTGCTGCTCCACGTCTACGAGGTGCGCGACCGCGACCTGCGCGACCTGCTGGGCACGCTGGCCGGGCAGGGCAGACAGCGCGGCTGGTGGCAGGACTTCCGCGACGTACTGCCCGTGGAGTACCGCGACTTCATCAGCCTGGAGGCGGGCGCCAGCCGGGCCCGCTCGATGGAGAACAGCGTGGTGCCCGGCCTGCTCCAGACCCCCGCCTACGCCCAGGCGCTCACCCGCGACGTCATGCCGCATCTGACCCGGAGCGAGGCCGGCGCACTGGTCGACGTGCGGATCGCCCGGCAGGCGGTGCTGCGCCAGGACGAGCCGCTGGAGCTGTGCGCCGTGCTGGACGAGGCCGTGCTGCGCCGCGTGGTCGGCGGCCCCGCGGTCATGTCCGATCAGTTGCGGTCACTGGAACGCGCCGCCGCGCTGCCGCAGATACGGCTCCAGGTGCTGCCCTTCGGCGCCGGGGGCCACATAGGAGTTACGGGTTCGTTCGTTATCTTCTCATTTCCGCGCATCGCTGATCTCGACGTGGTTGTTATCGATCATTTGACGAGTAGTCTCTACGTCGATCGAAAAGAAGACATCACTGCTTACGGCGCCGCTTTCACCCGATTGAGCAACATTGCCCTTCCTCGCGACGAGTCCGTCGCGTTGATCAGTAAGATCGCCGGGGAGATGTCGCGATTCGCAGGCGCATAAAGGAGGCCACCATGGCGGCACAGTCCGGGTACGTTTCCTCGAGCGCGTCGATTTCCGGCGTGACATGGCGGAGGAGCAGTCACAGCACCGCCGCGAACAACTGCGTGGAGACCGCGAGACTGGCCTCGGGGCTGCTCGCCGTCCGCGATTCCAAGGACCAGGAGGGGCCCGCGCTGCTCTTCCCACCGGGCGCCTGGTCGCACTTCGTCGGGGCGCTGCGCCGGGACGACCTCGGTCCCGCGTAGGACCGGTCCGGTTCCGGCGGCGGACGGACGGCGGCGGGCCGCGCCCTCAACCGCGCGGCGCCGTACGGACGATGATGTCCACCGCGCCTGCGATCTGCGCGTCCGTCAGGTCGCAGCGCGCGGTCAGCCGCAGCCGGGACACCCCGTCGGGGACGGACGGCGGCCGGAAGCAGCCGACGGCCAGACCCGCGGCCCGGCACCGGGCCGCCCACTCGACGGCCGCCTCGGGCGAGGGCGCGCGCACCGACACCACGCAGGCGTCGGGCGCGGTCGCGTCCAGGTCCGCGGCGGTCAGCAGCCGGTGGAAGGCGCGGGCGACGTGCAACGCGCGGTCGGCGCGCTCCGGCTCGCGGCGCAGCAGCCGCAGGGCGCCGAGGGCGGCGCCCGCCGCGGCCGGGGCGAGACCGGTGTCGAAGATGAAGGTGCGGGCGGCGTTGACCAGGTGCTCGATGACGGCCGCAGGGCCGAGCACCACACCGCCCTGCGCGCCGAACGCCTTCGACAGCGTCGCCGTGCTCACCACGTCGGGGGCCCCGGCGAGTCCGGCCGCCGCGAGCGCGCCGCGCCCGCCCTCGCCCAGCACGCCGAAGCCGTGCGCGTCGTCGACGAGCAGCGCGGCGCCGTACTCGCGGCAGGCCGCGGCGAGCGCGGGCAGCGGCGCCGCGTCGCCGTCCACCGAGAACACCGAGTCGCTGACGACGACGGAGGGCGCTCCCCCGGAGCGGGACGCGTCGGCGTCCCGCCGGGCCCGCGCGCCGAGCGCCTTGCGTACGGCCTCGGGGTCGGCGTGCGGCACCACTTCGGTGGTGGCGCGCGACAGGCGGCAGCCGTCGATCAGCGAGGCGTGGTTGGCGGCGTCGGAGACCAGGAGGGTGTCGGGGCCGGTCAGCGCGGTGACGGCGGCGAGGTTGGCGGCGTAGCCGGAGGCGAGGACCAGGGCCGCCTCGAAGCCGGTGAAGTCGGCGATCTCCGCTTCGAGTTCCGCGTGCAGCGCGGTGCTGCCGGTGACCAGCCGGGAGCCGGTGGCGCCCGCGCCCCAGCGCAGGCAGGCGTCGGCGCCCGCCTTGGTGACCTCGGGGTGCCGGGTCAGGCCGAGGTAGTCGTTGCCCGCGAGGTCGAGCAGATCCCAGTCCGCCGGGCGGGGGCGCAACTGCCGCCGGAGCCCGGCCTCGCGCCTGATCCGGTCCTGTTCCGCGATCCAGCCGAAGGGACCTGACGGGTCGGCGGTGTCGCTCCCGGCGGAGGCGTGCGGGTCGGCGGGGCGGGTGCTCTTCACGGGTGTCCCTGGGGTCGGCGGGTCAATGGTTCGGGCGGATCGGGCGGATCGGTGCGCGAGCCGGTCGGGCGGATCGGCTGCTTTTCGGATTAGCGGTTCAGCGGCACTTCGGGGCAGCGGGTCTTCGGCTCAGCGGTTCTTCGGGTCAACGGGCCTTCGGCTCAACGGCTCTTCGGGTCAGCGGTTCGACGGACGACGCCCGCGGCGGTCGAAGCGGCGTCCGGCCACCCCGGCACCGGGCCGTACGAAAGTCGTACGATCCCCGGCCGCTTGGGCCGCGCGCCCCCTCACGCGGACGTCATCAGCAACGTACTGGCCCGCACACATGCACAGGGTGTGGTGATGCACACACCAGTAGCCACCCGAGTTGTGCGGTCCGCCATTGGCCGCGGGTGCCGTCGTGCGCGAGGATCGCCCCTATGGATCTGCTGACCACTCTCGTGGACAAGGGGCTGCGGCGCGAGCTGCCCACCAGGGACGAGGCGCTTGCCGTCCTCGCGACCTCCGACGACGAACTGCTCGACGTGGTGGCCGCCGCGGGCAAGGTGCGCCGCCAGTGGTTCGGACGCCGGGTCAAGCTGAACTACCTGGTCAACCTCAAGTCCGGGCTGTGCCCCGAGGACTGCTCGTACTGTTCGCAGCGGCTCGGCTCGAAGGCCGAGATCCTCAAGTACACCTGGCTCAAGCCCGACGAGGCCGCCGCGGCGGCGCGCGCCGGGGTGGCGGGTGGGGCCAAGCGGGTGTGCCTGGTGGCGAGCGGGCGCGGTCCCACCGACCGCGACGTGGACCGGGTCTCGGCGACCATCGCGGCCATCAAGGACCAGAACGAGGACGTCGAGGTGTGCGCCTGCCTCGGGCTGCTCTCCGGCGGCCAGGCCGAGCGGCTGCGGACGGCGGGCGCGGACGCGTACAACCACAACCTCAACACCTCCGAGAACACCTACGGCGACATCACCACGACGCACACCTACGCCGACCGCGTGGACACCGTGCGGCAGGCGCAGGCCGCCGGGCTGTCCGCGTGCTCGGGGCTGATCGCGGGCATGGGCGAGAGCGACGCGGACCTGGTGGACGTGGTGTTCTCGCTGCGCGCGCTCGACCCGGACTCGGTGCCGGTGAACTTCCTGATCCCGTTCGAGGGCACGCCGCTGGCCAAGGAGTGGAATCTCACCCCGCAGCGCTGCCTGCGCATCCTGGCGATGACGCGGTTCGTCTGCCCGGACGTCGAGGTACGGCTCGCGGGCGGCCGTGAGGTGCACCTGCGCACGATGCAGCCGCTGGCCCTGCACCTGGTCAACTCGATCTTCCTGGGCGACTATCTGACCAGCGAGGGCCAGGCGGGCCAGGCCGACCTCGACATGATCGCCGACGCGGGCTTCGAGGTGGAGGGCGCGGGGACGTCCACGCTGCCCGCGCACCGCGCCGACGTCGCGGAGGCGGCGACCGGCTGCGGTTCCCACGCTTCCGGTTCCGTGTGCGGCTCGCACGAAGGCGGCTGCGGCCCCTGCGGCCACGACGAGGACGCGGCACCCGCCGCGAGCGCGGCGCCCGTGCGTACCGGGACGGTGCGGACGGAACCGGTACGCGCCGAGGGGCCGCGCCCCGATCTGGTGGCGGTACGGCGACGCGGCGCGGGGACGGACCTGCCGCCCAATGCCTGAGCCCTACCCCGCGCCCGACGCGCCGCTCGACCCGGACACGCTGCTGGCGCTGGACCGGGAGCACGTCTGGCATCCGTACGGCCCGATGCCCGGCCGTCAGGAGCCGCTTGTCGTCGCGTCCGCCTCGGGCGTACGGCTGCGGCTCGCGGCGCCCGCCGAGGGCCGTACCGAACTGGTCGACGGCATGTCGTCGTGGTGGTCGGCGATCCACGGCTACCGGCACCCCGTGCTGGACGACGCGGCGCACGCCCAGCTCGAACGGATGAGTCATGTGATGTTCGGCGGGCTCACGCACGAGCCCGCCGTACGTCTCGCGGCCAAGCTGGTGGAGATCACGCCGGAGCCGCTGCGGCATGTCTTCCTCGCCGACTCGGGTTCCGTGTCGGTCGAGGTCGCGATCAAGATGTGCCTCCAGTACTGGCGTTCGCTGGGCAGGCCGGGCAAGCAGCGGCTGCTGACCTGGCGCGGCGGCTACCACGGGGACACCTGGCAGCCGATGTCGGTGTGCGATCCGGACGGCGGCATGCACGAGCTGTGGTCGGGCGTGCTGCCCCGGCAGGTCTTCGCCGACGCCCCGCCGCCCGGCTTCGACGCGGCGCCCGACGCCGTGTACACCGCGCATCTGCGGGAGTTGATCGGACGGCACGCCGACGAGCTGGCCGCCGTCATCGTCGAACCGGTGGTGCAGGGCGCGGGCGGCATGTCCTTCCACTCCCCGGAGTACCTGCGGGTGCTGCGGGAGGCGTGCGACGAGCACGACGTCCTGCTGGTCTTCGACGAGATCGCCACCGGTTTCGGCCGCACCGGCACGCTCTTCGCGGCCGAGCACGCCGGGGTCTGCCCCGATGTGATGTGCGTCGGCAAGGCGTTGACCGGCGGCTATCTCACGATGGCCGCGGCGCTGTGCACCGGCGAGGTCGCCGAGGGCATCTCGCGCGGCGAGGTGCCGGTGCTGGCGCACGGCCCGACCTTCATGGGCAACCCGCTGGCCGCCGCCGTCGCCTGCGCCTCCGTGGACCTGCTGCTCGACCAGGACTGGGCGTTGGAGGTCAAGCGCATCGAGTCCGGGCTGCGCGAGGGCCTGGACGGGGTCGCCGCGCTGCCCGGTGTCCGCGATGTGCGAGTGCTCGGCGCGATCGGCGTCGTCCAGCTCGACCACCCGGTCGACATGGCGGCGGCCACCGCCGCCGCGGTGCGCGCCGGGGTGTGGCTGCGGCCCTTCCGCGACCTCGTCTACACGATGCCGCCCTATGTGACGGGTGACGACGACGTGGCGCGGATCTGCGCGGCGGTACGGGACGCGGCCGTCGCGGGCTGACCGGGCCGCGTCCCGGGCGGCGGGCGCACGGCATCCGACATACCGCGCGCCGTACGGCATACGTCGTACGAGCTGACCGCGCTCGTCACCAATTGGGCGGAATGAGGGGTCCCGGCACGGGTACGAGGTGCGCCGGGACCGTACGCTCCGGGCACACGTGCGGCGCCCGGAGCGGCACGGCGACATGACATGGCACGGCAACGAGGAACGGAGCGACACCATGGCCATCGTGGTCATCACCGGAACGGGTACCGAGGTCGGCAAGACGGTGGCCACCGCCGCCGTGGCCGCCGCGTCGCTCGCGCAGGGGCTGAGCGTCGCCGTGCTCAAGCCCGCCCAGACGGGCGTGGCGGACGGCGAGCAGGGGGACGCCGCGGAGGTGGCCAGGCTCGCGGGTCCGGTGACGGCGGCCGAACTGGCCCGCTACCCCGAGCCGTTGGCGCCCGCGACGGCGGCCCGCCGCGCCGGACTGCGGCCGGTGGGCCCTGAGGACATCGCGGAGGCGGCGGCCAAACTGTCCGCGGTGCACGACGTCGTGCTGGTCGAGGGCGCGGGCGGGCTACTGGTCCGCTACGACGAGCAGGGCTCGACCCTCGCCGACGCGGCGGCGCTGCTGCGGGCGCGTGTCCTGCTGGTCGCCCCGGCCGGGCTCGGCACCCTCAACAGCACGGCGCTGACCGTCGAAGCGCTCAGCGCCCGCAAGGTCGACTGCATCGGTGTGATCATCGGAAGCTGGCGCGCCGAGCCGGAGCTGGCCGAGCGCTGCAACATCGCGGACCTGCCCGAGGTCGCGCAGGCGCCGCTGCTCGGCGCGCTGCCGGAAGCCGCCGGCGCCCTGTCCCCCGCCGCCTTCCGCACCGCCGCCCCCGACTGGCTGGCCCCGCAGCTCGGCGGCACCTGGGACGCGGCGGCCTTCGCGGAGGTCTTCGCCCCGGCGCCGTACAAGGCGTAGCCGCGCGGGCATCGCCGCACAGGGTGCAGCCGTACACAGGGGGCAACCGCGAGCGCGCCGCTACCCGACCTGTCCGGCCGGGCCCAGCTCCGCCTCCGTCGTCCAGGTGCGCAGCTCGTCGGCTATCCGGTCCAGTGGCGCCGAGCCGTCCTTCACCAGCCGGGCCAGGTCACGTACCTGTTCCGGCGTCATGGTGGGCTTGAGGCGGCTGGCGACGAGGTAGGCGTAGGCCACGGCGGAGGCGAACAGCGCGTTCGTCTCCTCCAGCGCCGGGACATGCACGAGCAACTGGAGCATGGCGGCGGCGCGGGTGTGGGTGTCGGTGTAGACGGGCGTGCCGAAGATCTCCGCGTCGTGCCTGCTGACGGCCGCGACGAGCGCGCCCCAGTCGGTCACCTGCGGGTCGCCCGGCGTGTAGTGCTCGGCGACCATCAGCAGCCATGCGAGGTCGATACGGAGGGTCAACGCGCGCCTTCACCCCGGGCGGCCGCCCGGGTGCCGAACTCCTCGGCGAAGACCTCTTCGTAACGCTTCATGAAGTCGGCGGCGGCCTCGACGAAGGCCTTGCCGTTCTCGCCCTCGTCCTGCTGGACGAGTTCCTCGATATAGCGGTTCACACTGATGCCGCGCTGCGACGCGCGCTGCCGGGCCGTCTCGGCCGTGGCTTCGTCCACCCGAACGTTCAACTGGGTCTTCGACATGCGTCCACGCTAGCGCCGTGGCGCTAGTAGCGGCAAGGGCGCCTTTCGCGGCAACGCCGGGAACTTCCCGCGACCCCCGGGGACGGATCGGGGCCTTCGACCGTTGGCAGGGCATGAACGACATTCATCTCGCATGCCGGAATTCCCCACCCGGAAATCGGTGCGGTGATTGGCTGCGGTGATGAGCGATCTTCACCTTCGGACCGCCACCCCCTCCGACGCCCTGCCCGTCCTCGCCTTCTGGCGGGTCGCGGCCGAGGGCACCAGCATCAGCGACGACCGGGCGGGGGTGGAACGACTGATCGCCCGCGACCCCGGCGCCCTGCTCCTCGCCGAGCGGGACGGTGACCTCGTCGGTACGGTCATCGCCGGTTTCGACGGCTGGCGCTGCCACCTCTACCGCCTCGCCGTCCACCCGGACGTCCGGCGTCAGGGCGTCGCGACCGCGCTCCTCGACGCCGCCGAACGCCGCTTCACCGCACTCGGCGGCAGGCGCGGCGACGCGATGGTGCTCGAACGCAACGAGCGGGCGCAGCACGCCTGGAGCGCGGCCGGATACACCCGCGAGTCCCGCTGGCGCCGGTGGACCAAACCGCTCACCTCATGACGGTTCACCGAGCGGCGACCGGGCCGGCCCCGGGCCGCCAATACCGAGCGGTCGGCCCGGTCGTGGCCGATCATGGGACCGAGGTGACCGGATGACTGAAACACTTCTGCTGTTGGTGGCCGTACTGCTCACCCTCGCCTGCGGCGTCTTCGTCGCGGCCGAATTCTCCCTGACCACGATCGAGCGCGGTGAGCTGGAGCGCGCGGCGCGGGACGGCGAGCGCGGCGCAGCGGCGGCGCTGGCGGCCGTCCGTACGCTGACCGTGCAGCTCTCCGGCGCGCAGCTCGGCATCACCGTGACGGGGCTGGTCATCGGCATGCTCGCCAAAAGCTCGATCGCGGAGCTGCTGCGCGGGCCGCTGCGGGCTGCGGGGCTGCCGGACTCGGCGTCGTCCTCCGTCGCCCTGGTGCTGGGCACCGCCCTGTCCACGGTGGCGCTGATGGTGATCGGCGAGCTGGTGCCGAAGAACTGGGCGATCTCCACTCCGCTGCCGGTCGCCAAGGCCGTGGCGGCGCCGCAGCGCGCCTTCACCGCCGCCTTCCACCCGCTGATCCACCACCTCAACAACACCGCGAACCGGGTGCTGCGCGCGATGGGCCTCGAACCCGCGGAGGAGCTGGCGTCGGCGCGCGGCCCGCAGGAGCTGGCCGCGCTGGCCCGGCACTCGGCCAAGGAGGGTGCGCTGGAGGCGGACACCGCCGAGCTGTTCGTCCGTACCCTCAACCTCGCCGAGCTCACCGCGGAGAACGTGATGACGCCGCGCGTCCAGGTCACCGCGCTCGAAGCGCAGGCCACCGCCGAGGACGTGGCGAACGCGACCCGCGCGACCGGCCTGTCCCGCTTCCCCGTCTACCGCGGCAGCCTGGACTCGGTGATCGGCACCGCCCACATCAAGGACGTCCTCGCGGTCCCCGCCGACCGGCGCGCGCGCGTGCCGGTCACCGAGCTGCTGCGCGAACCGCTGCTGGTCCCGGAGACGCTGACCGTCGACCGGCTGCTCGACCGGCTGGGCGGGCGGCGCTCGATGGCCGTGGTGATCGACGAGTACGGGGGCACGGCGGGCGTGGTGACCATGGAGGACATCGTGGAGGAGGTCGTCGGCGAGGTGCGCGACGAGCACGACCCGCACGAGCTTCCCGACCTGCTCTTCCTGCGGGAGGCGCCGGACGGGCGGCGGATCTACGACGCGGACGGCGCGACCCGTACCGAGGACCAGTTGGAGCGGATCGGGCTGCACGCCCCCGACGGGCCGTACGAGACACTGGCCGGTCTGGTGGCCCAGCGCCTCGGCCGTATCCCGGCGCGCGGTGACGCCTTCGAGCTGGACGGCTGGCGGATCGAGGTCACCGACGCGAGCGGACACCGGGCGTCGCGGGCCCGGCTGATCTCCCCCGCGCGGGCGGCTCAGACCCCCGTCGCCGCGGACAGGGCAGCGGGCGGCACGCCCGGCAACACGGCGGGCACGGCCGAGCGGAGACGTGATCGATGACCGTCGTCCAGTTGCTCATCGGCGCGCTCACCCTCGTGGTGAACGCGTTCTTCGTCGGCGCCGAATTCGCCATGATCTCGGTACGCCGCGGCCAGGTGGAAACCCTCGCCGAGGGCGGCGACCGCCGCGCCCGCAGCGTGGTGTGGGGTCTGGAACACCTCTCGCCGCTGCTGGCCGCGGCGCAGCTCGGCATCACCGTGTGCACGCTGGTGCTCGGTATCGTCGCCGAGCCCGCCATCGCGCACCTGCTGGAGCCGGTGTTCCACGCCGTGCACGTGCCGGAGGGCGCGATCCACGTCATCGCGTTCGTGATCGCGCTGGCCGTGGCCACGTATCTGCACATGCTGTTCGGCGAGATGGTGCCGAAGAACATCGCGCTGGCCGACCCGGTGCGGTCCGCGCTGGTCCTCGGCCCGCCGCTGGTCGGACTGACCAGGGCGCTGCGGCCGGTGATCTTCGCGATCAACGCGTTCGCCAACACGCTGCTGCGGCTGCTGCGGGTGGAGCCGCGCTCCGAGGTGGCGGCCGTCTTCTCCGACGACGAGCTGTCCCGGATGGTGGTGGACGCCGGGGCGGCGGGGCTGCTCGACGAGCGGGCCGCCGAGCGGCTGCGGGACGCCCTGGAGCTGGGCAGGCGGCCGATCGGCGAGATCGTGGTGCCGCCCGAGCGGGTGGTACGCGCGCCGTTGGGCATCACGCCCGAGGGCCTGGAAGCGCTCGCCGCCGACTCCGGTTACTCCCGATTCCCGGTCGCCGACCCCGACGGCCGGGTCCTGGGCTACCTGCACGTCAAGGACGCCCTGGACGCCGATCCGCGGGACGCGCCCTTCCGGCGCACCGCCCTGCGGCACATCACCCGCGTCGGCGCCGCCACCCCGCTGGACGACGTCCTCACCGCGATGCGGGCGGGCAGCGCCCACCTGGCGGCGGTCGTGGACGACGCGGGGCGCGGCATCGGGCTGGTGACGATGGAGGACGTGCTCAAGGAACTGGTCGGTCCCGGACGCCCCTGAACGGCGGGGGCGATCGGTACGGGTCCCGACCTCGTTGCCGGTGCGCCTGAGCGGTCGCATAGGATCTCCGGCGCCATGCAGAATGACGCACAGACAGACACACAGGCGGGCGCGGAGGCGGGCGCGCGAACGTCGGCCGCGTACAGCAGCTTCGTCGCGGTCGGCGACTCCTTCACCGAGGGCATGTCCGACCTGCTGCCCGACGGGTCCTACCGGGGCTGGGCGGACCTGCTCGCCGCCCGCCTCGCCGCCGCTTCCCGCACCGCGACCGGGGACGGGACCGGGGCCGCGACCGGGACCGGGACCGGTCAGCAGCCGGGGCCGGGGGACGGTCCGGGCTTCCGGTACGCGAATCTCGCCGTACGCGGCAAGCTGATCCGGCAGATCTCCGAGGACCAGGTCGACGTGGCCGCCGCGATGGGCGCCGACCTGATCACCCTGGTCGGCGGTCTCAACGACGTGCTGCGGCCCAAGTGCGACGTGGACGAGGTCTGCGCGGTCCTGGAGAGCTGTGTCGAACGGCTCGCGCCGGCCTGCGGGCAGCTCGTCCTGATGCGCAGCCCCGCCCGGCGCGGGCCGGTCGCCGCCCGCTTCCTGCCCCGGATGGAACAGCTCTTCGCCTTCCTCGACGACCTCGCGGCCCGCCACGGCGCCCTGGTCGTCGACCTCTACGGCGCCGAGGTCCTGGGCGACCAGCGCATGTGGGCCGACGACCGGCTCCACCTCACGGCGGACGGCCACCGGCGCGTCGCCGAGGCCGTCTGGCAGACCCTCGGCCGTCCCCCGGAGTCCGACTGGACGGTCGGTCTCCCCCCGGCGGTCCGCCCCGGCTGGACCGCGCGCCGCACGGCCGACCTGCGCTTCACCCGCCGGCACCTCGTCCCGTGGATCGGCCGCCGCCTCACCGGCCGCTCCTCCGGCGACGGCCGTCCCGCCAAGCGCCCGGACCTGCTGCCGTGGGCGGCCGGTCCGTCGTACGACGACTGATCCGCCGTACGACGGCGTCGCCCGTCAGCCCAGCGGCAGGTCCAGGTGGGACTCCTCTCCCGGCGGGGAGCTGACGGTGGTCGTGCTGTCCTCGACGTCGGCGTCGGAATAGAGCTTGTCCTTGCTGTTGACGACCAGGGCCAGCCGGTGGCCGGCGGGCACGTCGTAGGCGGCGGCCTGGAGCTGCCAGGTGACGGTGGTGTCCTGGCCGGGCACGAGGTCGGACAGGGTGTACGGCTCGTGCGTGACGATCCGCGCCGTCCGGTCCTCGGCGATGTCGAAGAGGTACGCGACCAGGGTCGTGGACGCCGCGGAGCTGCGCACGGTCAGCCGGACTTCGGGGATGCCGCGGATCCGGCGGGCCACGTGCCGGTCCGCGCCCGCGGGCAGCGGATCGGTGGCCCACAGCGCCAGGTGCTGCCGGTCGAACTTCTCCGTCTCGTAGGTCTTCGGATTGCCGTTCCACTCGGCCTTGCCGGTCGACACGATCCCGTCCACCGCCGTGGCCTCGGTCAGGTGCCCGGCGATGAACCCGCGCGACCAGCCGGGCGCGGGTTCCTCGGTCAGCGACCCGTCCCGGCGCCCGGTGCCGGTGTTGGCCAGATACCAGCGTTCGGTGGAGACGGTGACGTCGCCCCAGGTCTGCCGGGGTTCGCGCCGCGCCGGGGTGACGACGGTGTCGTCTCCGGTGCCGGAGCCCGGCCGGGTCTCGTAGGTGAACATGATCTGGTTGTTGACCTGGGGCCAGTCGGGCACGTCGTTCGCCTCGCCCCGCAGGTGGTGGTCGAGCCAGGCGTACGCCTCGGCCATCGCGAGGTTGGGGCCGGTCGGCCCGGCCAGCGGTCCGGTCAGTCCGGGACCCTCCGGCACCGCGTGGTCACCGATCCACATGTTCAGCCGCTTGGGGACGGTGAGGCGGTTGAAGGTGGTCAGCACCTGGTTGACCGGGAACAGGCCCTCGTGCCAGGTGTTGGAGATGAAGGTCGGCACACCGCGGTCGTTGGTGGCGTCGGTGTACGCCTCCGGCGCGCGCTCCGTGCCCCACGCCACGACCGTGTCCATGTTCTGGTTCGCGTGGAAGTCCGCCAGGATCTGCTGGGTGGCCTCGTCGAATTTGCGCTCCACGGGTCCGCCGGTCAGGGCGAGCAGGACGGCCACGGCCTGGAGGTGCCGCGTGTCGTGGTGGTAGAGGCTGGTGGCCAGATTGCCCCAGGTGCTCAGCGCCACGACCGCGTCCACCCGGTCGTCGTTCGCCGCGACGAGCTGGCTGATCCCGGACCCGTAGGACTCGCCCAGGAATCCGATTCTGCTCGGCGCGAAGTGCTCCTTCGCGTAGTCGATCACCGAGGACCCGTCGGCCCAGTCGTTGGGTCCGCCGACGTCGATGAAGCCGCCCGAGGTGAACGGGCCGTCCACGTACCCGTGGCCGGGGATGTTCACGGTCAGGCCGATCCCGCGCGGGGTGTACGCCAGCACGTGGTAGCCCTTGAGGGCCAGGGTGAGGTGCGCGTACTCGAACAGCGGCCAGCCGACCGGGGTCCAGCCGGCGGGGAGGATGACCAGCGGGCGCGGTTCCGCCGAGTTGAGCCTGATGGTGTGCGCCGCCAGCCGGGTCCCGTCCTGGGCCCGGATCCACGGGAAGCCGACGGTGGCGACCCGCAGCACCTCGTCGGTGAGCCGGCGCAGGTCGCGCGGCAGCAAGTTCTGGGTGGTGTTGCCCTGCAACGCGGCGACCAGCGCCTCGCCCAGGTTGGCCGCGTCGGGATTGACGCTCGCGCCCGCGCCCCAGATGCCGTTGTCGGCGACCTGGGTCAGTTGGGCGGTGGTGACCGCGCGGACCTCGTCCTGCGGAGGTCCGTCCCCTGATGACGTGCTCATGAGCGTGTTCCTTCCGTCTCGGTCCCGGGCAGCCGGGTGACCGGGTAGCAGAACATGTGGCAGAAATCGTGCGAATCGCCACACCTCGATCGTGGGACCTCGCCGTTCACCGGGGACAGGGCGCGAAACGACGCGCGGAAGCGTCCGGGCGGCCGCGTACGCCCGGCGCAGACCTACGACAGACCCGGTTCGACTCGGCAGTGGTACGGCGCCGGGGGCACCTGCCGCGCGCGGTGGCCACGGCCCCTTTCCCGGACCGCTGACCAGGGCTCCGGCGCGCGTGACCGGCGGAATCCGGCCGCCTGGTTACCCGGTAAACTCTCCACACGTGACTGCTAAGCCGCGCATCCCCAATGTCCTCGCCGGCCGCTACGCCTCGGCGGAGCTGGCCACCTTGTGGTCTCCCGAGCAGAAGGTGGTGCTGGAGCGCAGGCTGTGGCTGGCCGTGCTGCGGGCGCAGAAGGACCTGGGGATCGAGGTGCCGGAGCAGGCCATCGCGGATTACGAGCGGGTGGTGGAGCAGGTCGACCTCGGCTCGATCGCGGAGCGCGAGAAGGTCACCCGGCACGATGTGAAGGCGCGCATCGAGGAGTTCAACGCGCTGGCCGGGCACGAGCAGGTCCACAAGGGCATGACGTCACGGGACCTGACGGAGAATGTGGAGCAGCTTCAGATCCGGCTGTCGCTGGAGCACGTCAGGGACCGTACGGTCGCGGTGCTCGCGCGGCTGGGGCAGCTCGCGGGTGAGTACGCGGAGCTGGTGATGGCGGGCCGCTCGCACAACGTGGCGGCGCAGGCGACGACGTTGGGCAAGCGCTTCGCGACGACCGCGGACGAGCTGCTGGTGGCCTTCGAGCGGGTCGAGGACCTGATCGGCCGCTATCCGCTGCGCGGCATCAAGGGTCCGGTCGGCACCGCGCAGGACATGCTGGACCTGCTGGGCGGCGACAGCGCGAAGCTGGCGGATCTGGAGCAGCGGATCGCCGATCACCTCGGCTTCTCGCGGGCTTTCACCTCGGTCGGCCAGGTGTACCCGCGGTCGCTGGACTACGACGCGGTGACGGCGCTGGTGCAGCTCGCCGCCGGTCCTTCGTCGCTGGCCAGGACGATCCGGCTGATGGCCGGGCACGAGCTGGTCACCGAGGGCTTCAAGCCGGGCCAGGTCGGCTCGTCGGCGATGCCGCACAAGATGAACACCCGTTCCTGCGAGCGCGTCAACGGCCTGATGGTGATCCTGCGCGGCTACGCGTCGATGACCGGCGAGCTGGCGGGCGACCAGTGGAACGAGGGCGATGTGTCGTGCTCGGTGGTGCGCCGGGTCGCGCTGCCCGACGCCTTCTTCGCCTTCGACGGGCTGCTGGAGACGTTCCTGACGGTGCTGGACGAATTCGGCGCCTTCCCGGCCGTCGTCGCCCGCGAACTGGACCGCTACCTGCCGTTCCTGGCCACCACGAAGGTGCTGATGGGCGCGGTGCGCGCGGGCGTCGGCCGCGAGGTCGCGCACGAGGCGATCAAGGAGAACGCGGTGGCGTCCGCGCTGGCCATGCGCGAGCAGGGCACCGAGCGCAACGAACTGCTCGACCGGCTCGCCGCCGACGCGCGGATCCCGCTGGACCGGGCGGGTCTCGACGCGCTGATGGCCGACCGGCTGTCGTTCACGGGCGCGGCGGCCGGACAGGTCGCCGAGGTCGTCCGGCGGATCGAGGACGTCACCAAGGCGCACCCGCGGGCCGCCGCGTACCGCCCCGGCGCGATCCTCTGACCACCGGGACGAACAGGACGAGCAGGCGGCAGCCCGTATGACTCCGGAACAGCTCACGGCGGCCCGCGACCGCACCCTGGACGATGTCATCGGGGGCGGTCTGCGGGTGCTGTTCTGCGGGATCAATCCGGGGCTGATGTCCGCGCATCTCGGGCAGCACTTCGCCCGGCCGGGCAACCGCTTCTGGCCCGCGCTGCACGCCTCCGGGTTCACCCCGCGCCGGTTCGCCCCGGCCGAGCAGGAGGACATGCTCGCGCTCGGCCTCGGGATCACCAACGTGGCCGGGCGGGCGACCGCGCGGGCCGACGAGCTGACGGCGCGGGAGCTGGTCGAGGGCGGGAAGCTGCTGACCGCGAAGGTCGAGGAGTACCGGCCCGGCTGGCTCGCCGTGCTGGGCGTCACCGCCTACCGGGTCGCCTTCGCGGACAAGCACGCCCAGGTCGGCCCGCAGGAGCGGACGATCGGCGCGACCCGGATCTGGGCGCTGCCGAGCCCCAGCGGCCTCAACGCGCACTGGTCGCCGGCCGCTCTCGCGGAGGAGTTCGCCCGGCTGCGCGTCGCCGCGGGCCACGAGCCGAAGCCGTAGCTCCCGCCCTTCCGTTCGGCCTCGACCGGCGGGACGGCCGCGCGGCACCGGCACTCCACCGGTCCCGCGCACCGTCCCCGTAGGACATTTGGCGTCCCGTCAGCGCTTACGGGACGCCACGCGTCGCCGCGGGTACGGGCGACCACTCGCCGCGACGGCCCGCGCCCGGTACGATCCGCCACACACAGGTACAGGCTGGGAGGACATACGTTGGGGCGGCTCACCGGCGGGGACCCATCCCTGCTCCGGCGGATCAATTCCGCGGTCGTCCTCCATGCGCTGCGCGGGGCGCAGGCCCCGACGCTGACCGAGCTGGTGCACAGCACGGGACTGTCGCGGCCCACCGTCGAGGGTGTCATCGAGGGCCTGGCCGAGTCGGACCTGGTGGTCGAGGTGGCCCCCGAGGGCGCCGACGCGCGCAAGCAGGGCCGTCCCGCCCGCAGGTTCCGTTTCCACGCCGAGGCCGGGCATCTGCTGGGCATCGAGATCGGCGCGCACCAGGTACGGGTGGTGCTGTCGGACCTCAGCGGCCAGGTGCTGGGCTCGCACGGCCGCGAGGTCGACGAGGCCGCGTCCGCCGACGACCGGCTGGAGCGGGTCCGCGGCACGGTCGCCGAGCTGCTGCGCAAGGCCGGGGTGGCCCGCAGCACCCTGTGGGCGGTCGGCGTGGGCAGCCCCGGCATCGTGGAGGCGCACGGCGAGGTCCGGCTGAGCACGGCGCTGCCCGGCTGGACGGGGCTGCCGCTGGGCGAGCGGTTGCAGCGTTCCTTCCGCTGTCCGGTGCTGGTGGAGAACGACGCGAATGTCGCGGCGGTCGCCGAGCACTGGAAGGGTGTCGCGGTCGACACCGACGACGTGGTCTTCGTCCTGGCCGGGCTGAGCCCCGGCGCGGGTTCGCTGATCGGCGGGCGGCTGCACCGCGGCTTCGGCGGCGCGGCGGGCGAGATCGGCGCCCTGCACCTGCTGGGCCGCGAGGTCACGCCCGAGCACCTGCTGTCGACCACCGGCACCCCGCTGCACCCGCTGGACGAACCGGCGGTCGCGCGGGTCTTCGCGCTGGCGAAGAAGGGCGACGTACAGGCCAAGGACGCCGTCGAGCGCTTCCTTCGCCGCCTGGTGCACGACGTCGCCGCGCTGGTGCTGGCGATCGACCCGGAGCTGGTGGTCGTCGGCGGCTGGGCCGCGGGCCTCGACGGGGTCCTGGAGCCGCTCCGTTCCGAGCTGGCGCGCTACTGCCTGCGGCCCCCGAAGGTGACGCTGTCCGCGCTCGGACAGGAGGCCATCGCGACCGGCGCCCTGCGGCTGGCCCTGGACCATGTCGAGGAGCAGCTCTTCGCGGTGGAGCAGACGTCACTGGCGCGGCACTGACGTATCAGTACCGCGCCATCGTGATGTCGGGTCGGCGTACGGCCGCCGGGCTCGGCGCCTCCGGTCGGCGCGACCGGTGGGGGCTCGCCGCCGGGGCACCCGCCCGGTTCAGGAAGCCTGGCGGCTGTCGTCCTGGTGGTGGGTGACCTCAAGAGCACCCGAGTCGCCGAACGTCAGCCGGCACGTGTCGGCGCGGTACGTGGCCACCGACGCGGCGGCGACCCGGCCCTCGGAGAAGTAGCGGGTGGTGACGACCAGGACGGGCGCGCCGGGCAGCCGGTCGAGCTGCTTGGCGTCCTGGGCGCTGGCCGAGCCCAGCTCGACGGAGCGGTCCTCGCCCTCCAGCTCCAGCGTGTGCAGCTCGCGCAGGACGGCGGGGCCGTGGTTGGCGGGCGTGAGCATCGTGGACAGCTCGGGCACCGAGGCCGGGGGCACGTACAGCAGCTCGGTCGCGACGTGCTGGCCGCGCATCACGCGCTCGCGGCGGATGGTGTGCACGGCCTCGTCGCCGCCGGTGCCGAGGAGCGCGGCGATCGGGCCGGGCGCGGCGGCCTCGACGCAGCCCACCGTGTTCCAGGAGTCATGGCCGGAGCCGGGCCACGCCTCGGCGACCGGTCCCACGGACACGCCCATCCGCGGCGGTGCCACGGTGGTGCCGACTCCCCTGCGCCGCTGGAGGCGCCCTTCGAGTTCCAACTGTTCGAGCGCCTGCCGGAGCGTCGCGCGCGCGACACCGAAGCGGGCGGCCAGGTCCCGCTCGTTCGGCAGGATCTCACCGACCTCGAACTCCGAGTCGAGGGCGTCGTTCAGCACGGTCTTCAGGTGCCAGTACTTCGGCTCCTGCACCGATTCGAGCTGCGTGGTCCCCACCCTGTCCTCGCAATCACCGGGTCCGCGACGGGCTCTGGCTTGTCGGCCACGCCCTCGGCTTGTTCAGCCTTGTTTCCGAACCACTATTTATTAAAGGTCCTTGCACTACTACGTCTCGAAGATAGAGCCGCCTCGTGAACTTGGTCAAGACCAATCCTCGAACGCGACGGCCTGCTATGGGGCGGGCGCGCGAGACGTTCATGAGTTGTTGACGGTGTGCTGAGACGCCGTTCGTGATGCCCGTGGGAAACGACGCGGGTGTTGACCTGGGCATGACTAAAACCCGACGGTGATACGGGGTAACGCCACGGAAACCCGCCGGGGCCGACCGGGGAGCACAATCCGTGTGCCCCGCAGCCTCGTTCCACCGTTTGTTGAATCCAGAGGAGCACCATGTCAGGACCCGTCGTGGACGCGGAGAAGCCGTCGTCCGGACCACCACCCGCGGCCAGTCCGCTGGACCGCTACTTCCGGATATCGGAGCGCGGATCCACGCCCGGCCGGGAGATACGCGGCGGTCTCGCCACCTTCTTCACCATGGCGTACATCCTCGTGCTCAACCCGATCATCCTGGGCAGCGCCACGGACAAGTTCGGGCACCACCTCTCGGTCGCCCAACTCACCACCGCCACCGCGCTGGTGGCGGCCGTGATGACCGCGATCATGGGCGTCGGCGGCAACCTACCGCTGGCGATCGCGGCCGGTCTCGGCCTGAACGCCGTGGTGGCCTTTCAGCTCGCCCCCACGATGAGCTGGCCCGACGCGATGGGCCTGGTCGTCCTGGAGGGCCTGTTGATCTGCGTGCTCGTCGCGACCGGCCTGCGCGAGGCGATCATGAACGCGATCCCGCAGCCGATCAAACAGGCGATCAGCGTGGGCATCGGCCTGTTCATCGCCTTCATCGGCTTCGTGGACGCCGGATTCGCCAGCCGTATCCCCGACGCGGCGAAGACGACGGTCCCGGTGCAGCTCGGCGCGACCGGAACGCTCACCGGCTGGCCGGTGCTGGTCTTCTGCCTCGGTGTGCTGCTGACGGTCGCGCTGGTCGCGCGGCGGATCAAGGGCGCGATCCTGATCAGCATCGTGGTCATGACGATCGTGGCGATCGTCGTCAACAAGATCGCCGACCTGCCGGACTCGGCGTGGGGCCTAACCGTGCCCAAGGTGCCGCACCATGTGACGTCCACGCCCGACTTCGGGCTGATCGGTCACTTCAGCCTCTTCGGCGGCTTCCGCGAGGCGGGCATCGTCACGGCCGCCCTCTTCGTCTTCACCCTCGTGCTGTCGGACTTCTTCGACGCGATGGGTACGATCGTCGGCATCTCCAACGAGGCCGGTCTGCTGGACGAGCAGGGCCGGGTGCCGAACATCGGCCGCGTGCTGTTCATCGACGGCGCCGCCGCCGTCGCGGGCGGCGCGGCCTCCGCCTCCTCCAACACCGCCTACGTGGAATCCGCCGCGGGTGTCGGCGAGGGCGCCCGTACGGGTCTGGCCAGCGTCGTCACCGGCGCGCTCTTCGTGGTGGCGCTCTTCCTGACCCCGCTCGCCGGCGTCGTCCCCTCCCAGGCCGCCGCCCCCGCCCTGGTCGCGGTCGGCTTCCTGCTCATGGCGCAGGTCCGCACCATCGACTGGACGCAGTACGACATCGGCATCCCGGCCTTCCTCACCATCGCCGTGATGCCCTTCACCTACAGCATCACCAACGGGATCGGCGCGGGCTTCCTGTCCTTCGTCGTGATCAAGATCGTGCTGGGCAAGGCGCGCGAGGTGCATCCGCTGGTGTGGGGTGTGTCGGTGTGCTTCCTCGCGTACTTCGCGATCGATCCGCTCCAGCAGGTGCTCGGCGCCAAGTAAGCACTCACGGAGGTCTGATGACGCGCCGCACGGTCCCTCGGCGCCGCCGAGGGAGCGTGCGGGTGCTGCCGCGCGCGGCGCACCGGGCGGACGACGCCCCGACCGGGACGGGGGCGCCCGGTCGGGGCTGCTGGCCGGACCGGTGTCGCGCACCGGCCCGTACTGTCACAACTCGCCCACCCCAGCGGGAGTTCCCGGCCGCGCGGAATTTTGCCATCCGGCTATGGGGAGTCCGCCGCCGCCGGAACGGCCCGCCGATCGCGGTCGGGTACGTGCTCGGGAAGCCGGTGCTCGGGAAGCGGGTTCGCGGGAAGCGGGTTCGCGAGAGGCCGGTTCGCGAGAGGCCGGTTCGCGGAAGGTTCCTTCGCGAGCGGCCGTCGGCGTGACCGCAGCGCTCCCGAGCCGACGGCGACACCGACCGCGACCAGGACGCTGCCCGCGAGTTGGCCCGCCCCGAAGGTGCCGACCGCCACCAAGGGCGCGGTCACCGCGGCGGACACCGGGATCAGCCCGGAGAAGAGGGTGGCGCGCTCGGTGCCGATCCGCTGCACGCCCGCGTACCAGCACAGGAAACCGATCACGGTGGCCACCAGCGACTGCCAGCCGAGTGCCAGCGCCTCGGATCCGGTGGGAACGCGCACCGCCGCCCGGCCCTCGGTCACCAGCCCCAGCGTCCCCGCCTCCACGGCGGCCAGCGCGCACACGCACGCCGACAGCAGCGGCGGCCCCAGCGGCTTCACCAACGGCGCCGCCAGCAGGGCGAATCCGCACTCCCCCACCAGCGCCATCACCGACCAGAACAGCCCCACGCCGTCTGTGCCGCCCCAGCCCTGCACCACGAAGGCGCCGGACGCGACGAGCACGGCCCCCGCGGCGACCGTCCGTGTCGGCCGCCGTCCCGCCCCGAGCGGTACGAGCACCGCGACGACGACCGGGGCGCACCCGACCAGCACGCCCGGCACCGCCGGTTCCGCGGTGCGCTCGGCCGCGAGGATCGCGAGGTTGAAGCCGACCATGCCGATCGCCGCCACGCCCGCCGCCAGCGCCCACTGCCGTACGGTCAGCGCTCGCAGTCTCCGCACGGCGCCTTTGCGCGCGGGCCACAGGAGCAGCAGACAGGCCGAGCCGTAACGCAGCGCCTGGCCGCCCGCGTGCGGATAGTCCACGAGCGCGCCGCCCGCGGTGAAGGACGCGCCGACCAGGACACAGGCGACGGTGGCGAAGAGGAAGCCGGCGCGTGGGGATGAGTTCATACGACGACGGTATGGAGACAAGCGGTCCCGTTTAAGGTCCATTCCCATGGACGTTAAGAGGACCAATTCGGATGGTGCCGGTACGGACCCGGCCGCCGCGGGCGGCGCGCCGACCGCGGCGGCCGGGTCGGACGTACTCCGGACGACGGTCTCGGCGGGCCCGCCGGACGGCGGGCGGCACGGCGCCCGGCCCGAGGGGTGGACCGCCGCGTGGGAGCTGTTGCTGCCCTCCGCGGGGACGTCGCCGCGGGGTCGAGGGCGGGCGCTCCAGGCGGCGCTGCGGGACGCCGTGCGCTCGGGACGGCTCGCGCCCGGCACGCAACTGCCCGCCAGCCGCGAACTGGCCGCCGACCTCGGCGTGTCGCGGGGCCTGGTCACCGACGCGTACGCGCAGCTCACGGCCGAGGGGTATCTCAGCGGGCGGCAGGGCTCTGGCACGTGGGTGACGGGCGCGGGCGCCGTACCCGTACCGGCCGCGACGGCCATGCCCGCCGTGGACGACCGGGGCGGCCCCACGGACCTCAGGCCGGGCCTGCCGGACCTCTCCCTGTTCCCGAGGGCCGCGTGGTCGGCGGCCCACCGGCGGGTGATCGCCCGGCTCCCGCACCGCGCCCTCGGCTACCCGGATCCGCGCGGCCTGCCCGAACTGCGCGAAGCGCTCGCGGAGTTGCTGGCCAGGCGGCGCGGGGTGGCCGCGGACCCCGACCAGGTGATGGTCTGCTCCGGCGTGGCCCAGGCGCACACACTGCTCGGCTTCGTCCTGCGCGGGCGAGGCGAGCGCGCGACGGCCGTCGAGGACCCGGGCAGCCCCGAGCAGAGCGGACTGCTCGGCGCGACCGGGCTGACGGCGGTGCCGGTGCCCGTCGACGAGGAGGGCCTGTCGGTGACGGCGCTGGCCGCCGCCGGAGTACGGTCCGCCATCGTCACGCCCTGCCACCAGTTCCCGACCGGGGTCGCGTACTCGGCGCGGCGGCGCGCCCAACTCACCGACTGGGCCCGTACGGTCGACGGCCTCGTCATCGAGGACGACTACGACGGCGACTTCCGCTACGACCGCGCGCCGGTCGGCGCCCTCCAGGGCCTCGCGCCCGGCCATGTCGCCTACACCGGCTCGGTGAGCAAGACCCTCGCCCCGGGGCTGCGGCTCGGCTGGCTCGTCGCGCCGCCGGACATCATCGCCGACGCCGCCGCGCTCAAGCGCACGATGGACCTCGGCAACCCGGTCACCGAGCAGGCCGTACTGGCCGACTTCCTCGCCTCCGGGCAGTACGACCGCCACCTCCGGCGCTGCCAACGCCTCTACCGCCGCCGTCGCGACACCCTCACCACCGCACTCGCCGCCCACTTCCCCGGCGCCACGACCAGCGGCATCGCCGCCGGTCTGCACGCCATCGTCACCCTCCCACCGCGCTACGGACCCCCGTCCCGTCTGCTGGCCGCCGCGACCTCCGCCGGAATCACCCTCCGCCCCCTGTCCGACTACGAGCACGCGCCGACGCAGGTGCCAGGCGTCCGCCTTGTCATCGGTTACGCCCACCTGTCCCCGGAGTCGATCACTCGCGCGGTCGAACTGCTGGCCAGGGCGGAGTCGGCCGCACCGCGCTGAGACGAGCGGTCCGCAGCCCGGCCTCAGCTCTCGTCGTCCGCGCGGTCGGCGCTGGTGTAGTCGAGGATCGAGGCGGCCTCGGCGCGGCGGGCGTCGGCCGTGGGGCCCTGGGCGTCGGCGTATTCGGCGGTGACGGTACGGGCGCGGGTGGCGGCGGCGGTGGGGCGGGCGAGGTCGGCTTCCAGCCAGGCGGCCATGAGGGTGGCGGCGGTGCGGTCGTCGCGGGCGGTGGCGCCCAGCGGGGTGAGGGTGGCGATGGCGAGGTCGGCCAGTGCCAGGGCCTCCTCGTAGACGGCGTCCATGTCACCCGGACCGTCCTCGGAACCGGCGGTCACGCCCGCCGCGCGTATGACGATCTCGGCGGTCTGACGGTAGGTGTCGGCGAGGTCCACGCGCAGGTGGGTGCTGGCCGTCCCGTCGTCGGGGTCGGCGGCTTCGAGTGCCTGTCGCACCGTGTCGACGGCGGCCGTCATGAGGGAGCGGGCCACGGCAATGCCCCCGCGGCCTTCGCGCACTTCGATCCACGCGCGGGCGCGCAGGGTACGGATCAGGGCGTGCGGGTCGCCCACGGCGCGCCAGAGGTCCTCGGCGCGGGCGTAGGCGCGTACGGCCTCGTCGTGCAGACCGGCGCGGTTGAGCGCGTCGGCGGCGAGATTGGCGAGCATGGCGTGGTCGCAGGGGTCGTCCCAGCCCTCGGCGACCCGGGCGGCGCGCAGGAACTGCTCGGCGGCCTCGCGGGCCTCGCCGAGGTCGAGTTGGCACTCGGCGAGCCACCAGCGCGCCTGGACGATCTGGGCGTCGTTGCCGCCGCGTTCCAGGTCGGGCAGGACGGACTCCAGGACGCAGGCGCCCTCCTCGGCCCGGCCGAGCCGCCGCAGCGCGCCGCCGAACAGCAGCCGGGCGGTGGCGCCCATGTCGTCGCCGTGGCCGGCCTCGTCGGCCCACGTCGCGGCCTCCAGCGCCTCGGCCGCGGCCTGTTCGTCGTCGCCGAGCGCGGCGCGCGCCTGGGCGATGAGCAGGTGCAGATGGGCGCGGTGCGGCGGTTCGAGTACATCGGCGCCGTGGTCGAGCGCGGCGCGCGCGCAGTCGGCCGCGGTCTCGGGGTCGCCGCCGCGCAGTGTCAGGTCGGCGAGGGCCGCCTCGGGCTCGGCCGCGTACCAGGGCTGTTCCGCCGCGTGGTGCAACTCGGCTCCTCGGGTGAGGAGTCGGACGGCCTGCTCGCCGTCGCCGCGGCCCGCGGCCAGCCGTCCGAGCATGACGGTGGCGTCCGCGAGGCGTCCGGTCATCCCCGGCTCGGCCTGGTGCTCGTCGCTGAACTCGGCCACGTCGGCGGCCTGTTGGGCGGCCTCCGCGAGCGCGGCCCGCCGGGCCTCGTCGTCGCCGCCCGCCGCGGCGGCCAGCAGGACGCGGCAGCGCAGCAGCCCCGCGCCGCTGACCTGGCGGGCGGTGGCCCGCTCCCTGCCGTGCAGGGCGCGCAGCACCGCGCACTGCTCCTCGACCGCCCGCAGCGCCTCGTCCGCCTCGCCGGTGAGCGCGAGCGCGTAGGCGGCGCGGGCCCGGCTCGCCGCGGCCTCCGCCGGCTCCCGCGCGTCCTCGAACTGCCGCGCGGCGCGCAGGAACAGCTCGCGGGACCGTACGGGTTCGCCGATCGCGGCCATCGCGGCGTTGTCGGTGATCTCCGCCCGCGCCGCGGCGTCCACTTCGGCGCCGGTCCGTTCCACGGCGGCGGCCACGTCCGCCCACGCCTGGTGGGCCCGCGGGTCGCCGCCGTCGCTGAGCCGCCGCGCCTCGGCGACCATGTCCGGCAGGTCGTCGGCGCCGGGTTCTGCCGGTACGGAGTCGGCCCGCGGCGGGGGAAGGGCGGGTCCCGCCTCCGTGGCCGCCGCCTCGCCGAGCCGCGCCGCCCGAATCCCCAACGGCAGCCGTTCCAGCAGGGGTTGGCGCGCCATCCGCTCCCGTACGGCCTCGGAGACGGCCCGCGTGCCGTTGCGGGCGTCGAAGCTGTGCGCCAACTCCAGGGCGCGGGTGCGGGCATGGGTGTGCAGGTCGGCGGCGGTCCAGTCGCGTCCCGCCGGTCCCGGCACCGGGCGGTCTCCGTGGCCGAGCGCGGTGAGCCGGGCGGTGAGCAGCGCGGTGACGGCGTGGTGGTCCATGAGGCTGTCGGGGTCGCCCGCGGTGGTGAAGTGCGCGGGGTGTGCGGCCAGGATCTCCAGGCCGCGCGCCTCGTTGCCGGTCAGCGCGCAGAATTCGATGTGCTGGGCGACGGCGGACCGCATGCTCTCCATCGACCGGACCATCCGGTAGCCGCGCAGGTGGTTGGCGCGGGCCAGGTCGGCGCTGCCGGTCCTGAGCAGCGGCAGCAACGAGGAGGCCAGCACCCCGTGCGGCTCGTGCGCACACGTCAACTCGCCCGCCAGCACCGGCTGCCAGCTCTCCAGCGCCCGCCGGTCGTCGCCGAGGCGCACCCGCCAGCCGCCCTGGGCGTGCAGTTCGCAGGCGTGGCAGTCGCTCATCACGTCGCGGTCCGCGGCCAGCCACGCGGCGAAGGCGGCCTCGGCGCGCGGCAGATCGCCGATGTGCCGGGCGATCCTGAACTGGCCCTGCCGTACGGCGCGTTCGGAGTATCCGGCAAGCCGGTAGCGGTGTTCCATCTCGGCCTGCCACTTCTCGATGGCGGCCAGCGGGATGTGCGGCTGGTCGAGCATGCCGCTGGAGACCCACTTGAAGTACCAGTGCAGGCTCTTGGCGCTGAACTCGTCGAAGTCGCCCGGCTGTTCGTCCCACATCCGCAGCGCCTTCGCGAAGGGCACGAATCTCTTGTCGGACTCGGAGCTGTAGTTGTACGCGGTGAGCAGATTGAACAGCGCCTCGATGATCAGCGGGCGGTCACCGGTGCGGTCGGCCTCCTCGGCGATGCGCTCGGCGCGGGCGTTGCGGGCCGCGCCCTCCGGCTCCGCCGCGTTCTCCTGGATGGCCCGGCGCAGATCCGCCGCGGTCGTGGGCTCGCCGGTCATCGTGGGCTCCCTGGGACGCCGAGCCGTGGCCCGGTCGGACACGTCGCCTTCATCGGCCCTCCTCCTGCCCGGCCGGATGGTCGGTGGCCCACTGGAGCAGGTCGAGGAAGGCCCGGTTGAGCAGCGCGGTGTCGGCGGGCCGCAACGGGCGCTGCGCCATCAACAGCGCCTGCCCGTAGAGCGCTTCGACGGAGCTGGCCACCAGGTCGCGGGCGCCGAGCGCGCCGATCCTGCGCACCAGCGGGTTGAGGTGGTTCAGGACCAGCCGGGCCCTGGGCGCGGTGCCGCGCAGCGATCCGAGGATGCCCGCCCACAGGTCGTCGGCCTGTTCCTCTTCCTCCTCGCGGGCGCGCTCGTGCCGGGCCGACCGGTCGTCGAGGTGCAGGGCGGGGACGGTCAGCGGGTGGAACGTGCGCAGGACGACGTCGCAGCCCAGCGGGTCGAGTGCGGCGCGGGCGACGGCGAGGAAGCCCGACAGGGCCAGTTCCTCGGCCGGGTCGACCGTGTCGAGGTGGGCGGTGACGGTGTCGGCGTCCAGTTCCGCGACCGGGGTGCCCGGCCGTACCCGCGGGAGCATCCCGACCAGGTCGGCGTCGTACGTGTAGCCGCCGTTGACCACGCCCATGCCCTGGGCGGCGGCGATGGCGGCGACCTGGCGGAATTCCTCGACGGTACGGGTGAAGTGCACCGTCGGGTGGCGGCGGGCGAATTCGTCGAGCGACTGCTGCCCGTCGGTGGTCTCGAACGGCAGCCAGGGCAGCATCACCCGCAGCAGGTCGGGGTCGTGCCGGGCGAGCGTCTTCACGCCGAGGTGGTGAACCGACAGGAAGTGTCCGAGGCGTTCAGGCTCGCCCGCGGCCAGCGTCGTCAGCCACTCCTTGATCCGCTCGCCCAGCGCGTCGCGGACGGCGGCGAGCGTCTCGTCGGCGTAGAGGTGTTCGCGGGACGCGGTCGGCCGCAGGCTGTCGGTGTCGATGACGCAGCGGACGAAGAAGGCCCAGTCCGGGAGGAGTTCGTCGGCGCGGTCGGTGAGCAGCATGCCCTTGAGGTGCACGCGGTGGCCCGCGCGCTGGGCCGGGCTGACGGCGGAGGGCAGGACGTACGCGATGCCGCGCACTCCGGCGACCGGCACGTCGAGGTCGATGGCGTCCAGCGGCAGGAAGCCGAACTGCTCCTGGCAGTGCCTGGCCAACTCCACCCGGCGGGCCCCGGCGCCGGCGTGGCGGCGCTCCCAGACCGGCGGACGGTCGGTGACGGGCGTGTCGTCCACCCGGATGTCGTACGGCAGCAGCGAGCCGAAGTCGCGGGTGACGGCGGTGACCCGCTCGGGCGTGAACCAGTCGGCGGCGCCGGGCCGCGCGGTGAGGTGCACGGTGGTGCCGGGTTCGGTCCTGGCGTCGTCCGGCAGCGTGCGTACGGTGTACGAGCCGTCGTCGCGCGCGGACCATTCGACCGGCGGCGCGTCCGGGGTGCGGGCGGAGCGGCTGACCACGCGGATGGTGTCGGCGACGACGAAGCAGGCCAGCAGGCCGATGCCGAACTGACCGAGGAATTCGGTGCGGGCGGAGGCGATGCCGCTCTCCAGCGCGTCCCGCTTGGAGCTGCGTCCGATGGTGGCCAGCAGATTGTGCACGTCGGCCTCGGTGAGGCCGATCCCGGTGTCCTCGACGCGCAGCGCGCCGGGTTCGGTGTGCAGCAGGACGCGGGCGGGCGCGTCCTGGTCCTCCGCGCGGCGGGCGGTGATCGCGTCGACGCCGTTCTGCAGAAGTTCCCGCAGGTAGACCTTCGGGCTGGAGTAGAGGTGGTGGGAGAGGAGATCCACCAGGCCACGCAGATCGACCTGGAAGGTGTGCGGTGTCTGTTCTGCAGTCATCGTCGCTGCGCCGGTGGGGGTAGCTGCTTCGGCGCGGGTAGGGCGGCTCGGGTGATCCGCGGCGGGGTGAAGTCGGGCCATCGTAGGCGGCGCGGGGGCTCGTTGACCATGGGGCCATGGATGCCGCACTCCGGCGCGAGAGGGGCGCATTCGGCAAAAACGTTGAAAACGTAAGTTAACCGAAAAGATCCGTCCTTTACCGGCCGGTCACGGAACGTTCGTGATCACGCAACACATCTTAGGCATGGTAGACGTATGTCTCAGTCGACTCCTGCCCATCCCGGATCCCGTCAGCATCACTGGCGCCGCGAATTCGTCGAAGTGGCCGCGCTGTTCACGGCGATGGCCACCGCCGACCTGATCGCCGAGACGGTGGGGCACGGACCCGACGGCCGGGTGCTGCTGGTCATGTCGGCGGCGGCGCTGCTAGCGGTGGCGGGCTTCCACACATGGTGGGCACGCGGGCGCGGCCACGCGCCACCGGCCGCCGCACCGCAGACGGGCGAGGACGTACGCGCCGACGAATCCGCCGACGAGCCAGGCGCCGAGCGCGCGGGCGACCGTACCGACGGCGAAACGACGCTGTGGCGGTTGCGGACGACCGTGCGCGACGCCCCCGGCGCCCTGGGCGCGGTGTGCACGGCGCTCGCGGGCAGCCGGGTCGACATCGTCACCCTTCAGACGCATCCGCTGGCCGACGGCACGGTGGACGAGTTCCTGCTGCGGGCCCCGGCGGTGCTGCCCGCCACGGCGCTCGCCCGGACCGTCACCTCTGCGGGCGGCACCGACACATGGATGGAGCGGGCGGACGCCCACGACCTGGTGGACACCCCGACCCGCATGCTCACCCTGGCCACCCGTACGGCGCTCGACGCGGCGGAACTGCCGCTCGCGCTGCGGCAGTTGTTCGGCCGCTGCACCATCCGCTCGACGCCCGCGCCCGCCGACGTCCCCGCTCACGCCGAGGACGCGCTCGACGGCACCGTGATGCGGCTGCGCGACCCGTCGGGCGGCACGATCACCGTCCAGCGCGACCATCTCCCCTTCACGCCCACCGAGTTCGCCAGGGCGCGGGCCCTGCTGGAGCTCGACGCGCGGCTCGGCGCGCGCCTCGGGGCCAGGACGCCCGACGCCAAGGACGTCCTGACGCTCCCCGAGGGCAACGAGATCACGATCCGCCGCGCCGGGCCCGAGGACCGCGAAGCCGCCCTGGCGATGCATGAGCGCTGCTCCCCCGGCACCCTCGCCCTGCGCTACCACGGCCCCGTCGGCGACGCCGACCGCTACCTCGCCCACCTGCTCAGCCCTCGCTTCGGCCGGTCCCTCGCCGTCGAGACCGCCTCCGGCCGTCTGGTCGCCCTCGGTCACCTCCTCTGGGACGGCGACGAGAACGAGGTCGCCCTCCTCGTCGAGGACGGCTGGCAGCGGCGCGGCATCGGTGCGGCCGTGCTGCGCAAACTGGTCGCCATGGCCGTCGAGGCCGGGCGTGACAGCGTTTACGCTGTCACGCAGTCGACCAACACCGGCATGGTCGCCGCCATGCGCGAGCTTGCGCTGCCGCTCGACTACCAGGTCGAGGACGGCACCCTCGTCATCACCGCCACCCTGGCGTCTGCCGACGCCCCGTCCCCCCTCCCCCGCACCCCCCAGGACCGCACCTGACGCTGCACCTCGGAAGGTCCACCCGACGCTTCGGGTCACGCCCCGAAGGGGCGCGGGGAGGGTGCGCTGCCGTTGCGCAGGGCCTGTTTTTCAGGGGCGCGGAGAACTGCGCGGCCCGCCCCCACCGGGCTGTCAGCCCGAGAACAACAGCACCTGCCCCGCTGGGGCCGGTTCTCAGCCGCGCCACCGCGCGGGCTGAGCGCGCAGTTCCCCGCGCCCCTAAAAACACGGCCTACCCTTCTGCGTCAGCGGAGGGCGCGGTCAGACGTCGATGCGACGTACGCCGGGTGCGGCCGAGGTGGTGGAGGACGCAAGCGCGAGCGTCAGGTCGGACCAGAGGTCGTCGACGTCTTCGAGGCCGACCGAAAGGCGGAGGAGCCGTTCGCTGACGCCGGAGCGGGAGCGATCGGCCTCGGGGACGATGCGGTGGCTGATGGAGGCGGGGTGCTGGATGAGGGTGTCGACGCTGCCGAGGCTGACGGCCGGGGTGATGAGGCGGACGGCGCCGATGACGGCGTGGGGGTCGCCGAGGACTTCGAAGGCGATCATGGCGCCGCCGATCCGCGGGTAGTGGACGGCGCCGACGCGGGGATCGGCGGTGAGGCGCCGGGCCAGTTCCGCGGCGGTCGCGGAGGCCGCCCGCATGCGTACCGGAAGGGTGGAGAGCCCGCGCAGCAGGAGGTAGCCGGCGAGCGGGTGCAGGACGCCTCCGGTGGCGAACCGCACCTTGCGCAGGCGCCGCGCGAAGTCCTCGTCGCAGGCGACGGCGCCGCCGAGCACGTCGCCGTGGCCGCCCAGGTATTTGGTCGCGCTGTGCAGCACGATCCGGGCGCCGGATTCGGCGGGCCGCTGGAGTACGGGCGTGGCGAAGGTGTTGTCGACCAGCAGCGGCACGGTGCCGCAGGAGTGGGCGATGGCCCGCAGATCGACCTCCGCGAGGGTCGGGTTGGCGGGCGTCTCGACGATGACGAGACCGGTGTCGGGCCGCATCGCGTCCGCGATGCCCGCCGGGTCGGTCCAAGTCACCTCGGTGCCGAGCAGTCCGCCGGTCAGCAGGTGGTCGCTGCATCCGTACAGCGGCCGGACCGCGACGACATGGCGCAGCCCGTCGGCGGCGCGCGCCAGCAGGCAGGCGGTCAGCGCGGCCATTCCGCTGGCGAAGGCCACCGCGGCCTCGGTGCCCTCCAGCCGGGCCAGCGCGGTCTCGAAGCGGGCGGTGGTCGGATTGTCCAGCCGGGCGTAGACGGGCGGGCCTTCGAGCTGTTCACCGGTGGCGGCGAAGGCGTCGATCCGCCGGGCCTCGGCGCGGCTGTCGTACGACGGGTAGGTGGTGGACAGGTCGAGCGGCACGGCGTGCACGCCGAGGGCCGCGAGGTCTTCGCGCCCGGCGTGCACGGCCTCGGTGGCCAGGGTCAGGCGGGGCCGGGACGGTGTCGTTGCTGCTGTCGTCTCCATGTGCTCCAGGCTGAACGCTCGCCGGGCGCTGTGGGAAAACGCCCGTGCTACGTTCGCCCGATGTCTGATTCCGTCGCGCTGGATCCGGTGGATCTGGAGATTCTCCGGCTGCTGCAGAACGATGCCCGGACCACGTACCGCGACCTCGCGGCGGCCGTCGGTGTGGCGCCGTCGACCTGCCTCGACCGGGTGGCCCGGCTGCGGCGCAGCGGCGTGATCCTCGGGCACGAGCTGCGGCTGGACCCGGCGAAGCTGGGCCGCGGCCTGGAGGCGCTCCTTCTGGTGCAGGTACGGCCGCACCGCAGGGAGTTGATCACACCGTTCGTGGACCGCGTCCGCGCGCTGCCGGAGTCCCGCGCCCTGTTCCACCTCACCGGGCCCGACGACTATCTGGTGCATGTCGCGGTGACCGGTGCCACCGATCTCCAGCGGCTGGTGATCGACGAGTTCACCTCACGGCGGGAGGTCGCGCGGGTCGAGACGCGGCTGATCTTCCAGCAGTGGGCGTGCGGCCCGCTGCTGCCGCCCACGCCGTGACCCGGACGGTCCGATCCGCACGGGCCCGCCTGGGCTGTTCCGCGGGGCGCGAGGGCCGGGGAACACGCCCCCAGCTGCGGCGTACGCGCCAGGCGTAAGGCACCACGCACACAATGGTGGTGACGCGAGGGCCGGTCTCGTACCAGGATGGCGCCATGTCCAATATCACCAGCAGCCCTCTGCCCCGCCAGGTCGCCGACACCTACGTCGACGATCTCCTCGCCCTCGACCCGGTCCTCGGCACCTACCTCGGCGCCCCCGGCAGCGCCCGCCGCCTGCCGGACTTCTCACCGGCCGGCGCCGACGCGCTGGCCGCGCTGGCCCGCTCCACGCTGGACCGGTTGACCGAGGCGGAGGCGCGGCCCGGTGGCGAGAGCGACGCCGAGCGGCGGTGCGCGCGGCTGCTGCGCGAGCGCCTGAGCGCGGAACTCGCCGTGCACGCGGCCGACGAGCACCTGCGCGCGGTGAGCAACCTCAGCTCCCCCGCGCACAGCGTCCGTGACGCGTTCACCCTCATGCCGACCGACTCCGCGGCGGACTACGCCGATCTCGCCGCCCGGCTGCGCGCCGTCCCGGCCGCGCTCGACAGCTACCGCGCCGCGCTCGCCGAGGGCCTGTCCCGCAAGCTGTACGCGGGCCCGCGCCAGGTGTCGACGGTCATCGGCCAGATCGGTGAGTGGATCGGCGACGACGGCGGGGAGAGCTGGTTCACCGGGCTCGTCGCCGAGGGGCCGCAGGAGCTGCGCGCCGAGCTGGACGCCGCCGCCGCCGAGACCACCGCCGCCTACGCGGCCCTGCGCGACTGGCTGCGCGACACGTACGCCCCCGCCGCCGAGGGCACGTCCGACACCGTGGGCCGCGAGCGCTACGCCCGCTGGTGCCGGCTGTGGAACGGTACGGACCTCGACCTGGACGAGGCGTACGCGTACGGCTGGTCCGAATACCACCGCATCCACGCCGAGATGGTCACCGAGGCCGCGAAGATCCTGCCCGACAAGTCCCCCTGGGAGGTGCTGGCCCACCTGGACCAGCACGGCACCGCCATCGAGGGCGTGGACGAGGTACGCGACTGGCTCCAGGGTCTGATGGACGAGGCGATCCAGGCGCTGGACGGTACGCACTTCGAGCTGGCCGACCGCGTCAAGCGCGTCGAGTCCCGGATCGCGCCCCCCGGCGGCGCGGCGGCCCCGTACTACACCGGTCCTTCGGAGGACTTCAGCCGTCCCGGCCGTACGTGGCTGCCGACGATGGGCAAGACCCGTTTCCCGATCTTCGACCTGGTCTCCACCTGGTACCACGAGGGTGTGCCGGGCCATCACCTCCAGATCGCGCAGTGGGTGCACGTCGCCGAAAGCCTGTCCCGCTACCAGGCCACCGTCGGCATGGTCAGCGCCAACGCCGAGGGCTGGGCGCTGTACGCCGAGCGCCTCATGGACGAGCTGGGCTTCCTCACCGACCCCGAGCGGCGCCTGGGGTACCTGGACGCCCAGATGATGCGCGCCAACCGCGTCATCGTCGACATCGGCATGCACCTCGAACTGGACATCCCCGCCGACTCGCCCTTCCACCCGGGCGAGCGCTGGACGCCCGAGCTGGCCCGCGAGTTCTTCGGCCTCCACAGCGGCCGGCCCGCCGACTTCGTCGACAGCGAGCTCATCCGCTACCTCGGCATGCCCGGCCAGGCCATCGGCTACAAGCTCGGCGAGCGCGCCTGGCTCACCGGCCGCGAGACCGCTCGCGCGGCGCACGGCGACGCCTTTGACGCCAAGGCGTGGCACATGGCGGCCCTGTCGCTCGGGTCGCTGGGACTCGACGACCTGGTGGCGGAGATCTCGGCGCTCTGACCTCCGGTCGGGGACTTTCCCGGGGACGCGAGCCCCGCCTCGCCCCCGGGGAGACCTGTGCCCCGCAGACGCGCCGGGGGAGGAACCGCGCGCTCGGCCCCCACCGGTCCGGTGGTCGCGAAACAACGTCTGCCCCACCGGGGCGACCCTTTGCCCGCGGCCCCGTGTGGGCTGGTCGCGCGGTTCCCCCGCCCCCGGAAAAGCCGGGCGCGGCCCTCGGCACGGGGTCGCCGCGCGAGGCGGTTACGCTGCTGCCTTCCGGTTCGACGCCGGGACGACAGCTCGCAGAAGGCGGTACGGCTCGATGACGTTGCACGCTTCCCATGACGGTGGACGGCTGGTGCTGACGCAGGGCCGGTTGACCCTGCGTGAGCAGCTTCCGGAGGACGCGGCGCTGTTGGCGGACGGCAAGCCCGCCGGGTTGGTGTGGGTCGACGGTGTGCCGGGGGACGGCACGGTGGGCGCGGCCTCGATGACGGTGGCCGCCGCCGCGGCGGGCGTCTACCGGCCGGGCTGGGGCGTCTTCGCGATACAGCGCAGTGACGACCTGGTGGCGCTGGGCGGCGCCGGGTTCCACGGGCCGCCGGACGGCGGCGCGGTGGAGATCGGGTACGACCTGTCGGAGTCGGGGCGGGGCGCGGGCTGGGCCACGGACGCGGCGCGGGTGCTGTGCCAGTGGGCGCTCGCGCAGCCGGGCGTGCTGGTCGTGCTCGCCACCACGGAACCGGCGAACCGCCCGTCGCAGGCCGTTCTGGAGCGCGTCGGCTTCGTGCGGGTCGCGGACCGCGGGGAGCTGTGGGCGTACGAGCTGACGTCGCTGCCGGACTGAACGGCCGAACGAGCGGACGTCGGGGTCAGCAGCCGCAGTCGTCGGCGCCGCCCGGCGCGGTCAGAGGGTCGGCCGCGCGCCGGGCGGGGCCGTCGGCCGTCTCGTACGCGAAGCCCTCGCGGATCCAGTACTCCATGCCGCCGAGCATTTCCTTGACCCGGTAGCCGAGGCCGGCCAGGGCGAGGGCGGCGCGGGTGGCGCCGTTGCAGGCGGGGCCCCAGCAGTGGACGACGACCGGGAGGTCGCGGTCGAGGAATTCGGCGGCGAGTTCGGGGACGCGCGCCGTCGGCAGGTGGACGGCGCCGGGGATGTGGCCCTGGTCCCAGGACTCGGTGGAGCGGGAGTCGACCACGACGAACCCGGGGTCGCCGCCCGTGGCACGGGCCGCCTCCAGTGACGCGGCGACATCGGAGACGTCGGTGTGGAAGGCCAGGGAGGCCGCGAAGTACGCGGCGGCGTCGGCGGGGGCTGCCGGTGGCACCCGCAGGACCGGGCCGACGGCGGTGGCAGGGGCGCTGAGCTGGGATGTCCGCTGTGTCATGGCGCAGAATCTACGGTCGCGCCCGGCTTGCCGGAAGTGTGCTTCCCCCGCAAATGCCTTGATCGGCCGGGCTTTCCCCTGCTATCCATCGTGCATGACCGCTTATTCCCTCGACCCGACCGACTGGCGGCTGCTGGAGGCCCTGCAACGCGACGGCCGGGCCAGTTACGCCGAGCTGGCCCGTACCGTCTCGATGTCGCCGAGCGCCGTCACGGAGCGGGTCCGGCGCCTGGAGGAGGCCGGGGTGATCACCGGATATTCGGCGGTGATCGACCACGACCGGATCGGGCTGCCGATCCTCGCGATGGTCCGGCTGCGCTATCCGACCGGCAACTACCGGCCGTTCCACGACATGCTGGCGACCACCCCCGAGGTGCTCGAGGCGCACCACGTGACGGGGGACGACTGCTTCGTGATGAAGGTCGCGGCGCGGTCCATGCGGCATCTGGAGGAGACCACCGGGCGGATCGCCGGGCTCGGCGCGGTCACGACCAGCATCGTCTACTCCTCACCGCTGGAGCGGCGCCCCCTCACGCTCTGACCGGCCCGCCTCCGGCGGCGGCCGGTGCCCCGGTCCGCATCCGTACGCTCGATCCGTCCCTGCCCTTGACGACATGCAGTTGGGCCGGGATGCGGTGCCGCAGGTCGGCGACGTGGCTGACGATGCCCACCGCGCGGTCGCGTTCCCGCAGGCCGTCGAGGACGTCGAGCACTTCGTCGAGGGTCTGGTCGTCGAGGCTGCCGAAGCCCTCGTCGATGAAGAGGGTGTCGAGGCGGGCGCCGCCCGCCTCGTCGGTCACGACATCGGCGAGGCCGAGCGCGAGGGCCAGCGACGCGAAGAAGGTCTCGCCGCCGGAGAGCGTCGCGGTGTCGCGTTCGGTGCCGGTCCAGGCGTCGACCACCATCAGGCCGAGCCCCGACTTGGCCCGGCCGCCGCCGCGCGCGTCGGTGTGCACGAGGGTGTAGCGGCCCGAGGACATGCGCTGGAGGCGTACGGCCGCCGCGGCGGCGACCTGTTCCAGCCGCGCCGCCAGCACGTACGTCTCCAGCTCCATCCGGTAGCGGTTCTCCGCGGTGGTGGCGGAGGCGAGGTCGGAGAGCCGGGCGATGGCGTCGAACTCCGCGCGGGCCGGGGCGAGTTCCCTGGCACGGGTGGCGGCCTGCGCGGACAGCCGGTCGAGTTCGGCGCGGCGGGTCGCGGCGGCGGACTCGGCGGCCGAGGCGGCGCGCAGCCGGTCGGTCGCGGCGGCGAGTACGGCCTGCGCGGCTGTCGGGTCCGCGGGCGGCAGTTGGGCCGCCGCGGCGGGCTCGGGCGCGGCGAGGTCCGCTTCGACGGCGGCCTCCTCCTTGGCCCACGCCTCGGCCTCGCGCTCGGCGCGCCACAGCCGCTCCGGGTCGAGCAGCGCGGCCTCGGCGTCGGCGGGGGACGCGAAACCGGCGCGGGTCGCGACCTCCGCGAGCGCCGTGTCGGCCTCCGCGAGCCGCTGCCGGCTGTCGCCCCGGTCGCGTACGGCGTGCGCCGCCCGGTCGAGCAGCGCGATCCGCGCCGACAGCCGGGCCCGCCGGTCCGCGACGCTCGCGTACCCGGCCCGCGCCTGGTCCAACTCGGCGCTCAACCGGCGCTGCTGCGCGTCCAGTTCCTCCCGCCGCGAGGTGCGTACGTCGGTTCTGCTCTGTGCCTCGTGCCGCTGCGCCGTGCGGCGGTCGCGCTCCTGTTCCGCGCGCTCCAGCGCCCGGCGCGCCTCGGACACGTCGGCCGCCGCGCGTGCGGTGGTGGAGTGTTCGGCCTCCAGTACGGCGCAGGCGGCGGCCAGCCGGGCCAGCGGCTCGTCTCCCGCCGTGGCGGTGGCGGCCTCCCACGCGGACCCGATCCGGTCGGCTTCGGTACGCGCCGACTCGTGCCCGGCCGCGGCGCGTTCGTAGGCGGCGCCGGCCGCGTCCTCGTCCGCGCGGGTGACCTGCTGCGCGGCGGGCCTCGCGGGGGCCGGGTGTTCCGGCGAGCCGCACACCCGGCAGGGCTCGCCGTCCGCCAACTGCTCGGCCAATTCGGCGGCGATGCCGTCGATCCTGGCCTCCCGCAGGTCCTGCCACGTCTCCCTGGCCCGCGCCGCCGTGTCCCGTGCGTCCCGCGCCCGGTCCTGAGCCCGCGTCAACTCCTGTGCCAGCCGGTCGCGTTGTTCTGCCGCGTCCCTGCGGCGGCGCGCGGTGTCCAGCTCTGCCGCCAGGCCCGCCGCCCTGGTCGCCGCCTCAGCCGCGCCGTCCGCCCTGGTCTGCAAGGCGGTGCGCAGCGTCGGCCACTCCTCCAGCCATCCGTCGGCCTCGCGCACGGCCCCCTCGTCCGCGCGCTCCTCCCGGTCGAGCGCCGCCCGCCGCTCGGCGATCTCCCGCACGCGCTTCTCGGCCTCCCCGGCCCGGGCGAGGCCCCCCAGCTCCTCCCGCAGCTCCCCCGCGCGTCCCGCCAGCGCCTCGGCGAGCCAAGGCCCTTGCTCCACTGTGCTGTTGGGCGACACGGAGGCGGATTCGGGTGCCCGCTCGCCCCGGCCGGCCTTCCGTTGCTCGCCGAGCCTGGCGTCCTGACGGTCCACGGACCTGCCCTCGGTCGGGCTGACGGTCCGCTCTTCGCCGTACTCGATGGACGCCCGATCGGCAGGCGCACCGGCCGACCGCTGCTCGCCGGGACCGCCGAGCGGCAACTGGTCACCGGGCCCGGTGTCTTGGCCGTCCGAGGACCGGCCGGGTTCGGGCCCGGCCGGGCCGGAAGCCGGTCGGGGGCCCGGCGCGTCGGCCGCCAATAGACCAGCCGTCTGCCGGGCGGCTGTCTCCAACGGGGATCGGTGGTGCGGTACGGCGGGCGTCGGGGGCTGTTCGCCCGCGGTCGTCAGGTCCGTGAGGACGCGGCCTTCGATGGCGACGGCTTCGCGGTGTTGGAGGGCGGCCTTGTCGCGCAGGGCGAGGGCGGGTTCGACGGTCGCGGCGCGGTGGGCGCGGGCCAGGCGGTCACGGGCGGCGGCGCGGTGGGCGCGCTCACCGTCGAGGGCGGCGGCGCGGCGGCGGGCCTCGGCGTGCCGGGACTGGAGGGTGTGGAGGTCGCGGGCGGCGTCGAAGCCGGTGGCGGCGGCGCGGTGGGCGGCCTCGGCGTGCCGCAGGGCCTGCGCGGCGATCGTGGCGGCCTCGCGGGCGTCGCAGCGCAGGACCGCGGCCCACTCCAACAGCCCTTCGGGCGAAGGGCCTTCGTCCGGCGCTCCGTCAACTACGGCCCCGGCCGCCAGCCCGCCCGCGGCCTGGCGCATCCGCTCGGCGAGGTGGACCAGCCCCTTGTCACCGGCGGCGAGCCGCCCGGCCGCGTCCTGCTTGCGGTCGCGCAGCCAGTGCTCGACGGCCTTGAAGCGGCGCGTGTCGAAGAGCCGTCCGAGCAGTGCGGTCCTTTCGGTGGCACTCGCGCGCAGGAAGGTGGCGAATTCGCCTTGCGGCAGCAGCACGACCTGGCAGAACTGCTCGCAGCTCATGCCGACGAGCTGCTTGATCTCCTCGCCGATCTCCTGGTGCGACTTGGACAGCGCCTGCCATCCGCCGTCCTTGTGCTCGCGCAGCAGCGTGACGGCCTTGTCCATGGTGGTGCCGGTGCCGCGCTTCTTCGCCCGCGGCTGCTCGGGCCGCCGGGTGATCTCCAACCGCCGTGTCCCTACGGTCAGTTCGAGGACGACCTCGGTGGCGGTTCCCGCCGCCGCGTGGTCGCTGCGCAGCCGCGTCACCGGCCGGGCGCCGGGCACCTGGCCGTAGAGGGCGTAACAGACGCCGTCCAGGACGGAGGTCTTGCCGGAGCCGGTGGGGCCGTGCAGGAGGAAGAGCCCGGCGGCGGAGAGTTCGTCGAAGTCGACGCACTGGGTGGCCGCGAAGGGGCCGAAGGCGGTGAGTTCGAGGCGGTGCAGTCGCATCAGGCGCGTTCCGTCCGTACGGTGTCCGCCCGTACCGCGTCGAAGGCCGCGCTCAGCGTGGCGCTCTCGTGCGCGGCGGGCGCGGAGCCGCGGACGTGGGCGACGAAGTCCTCGGCGATCTGCTGGTCGCTGCGTCCGCGCAGCCGCCGGGCGTACGAGGCGAGGGGGTCGTCGTCACCGGTCTCGGGCTCGAAGGCGAGGCTGAGGACGTGCGGGAAGCGTTTCGCGAGCGCGGCCATCGGCTCGTGCGGGCGGAAGGGGTCGGTGAGGGTGGCCTCCACCCAGGCGTCCTCGTGCCGGTCGAGCGCCGGGTCGGCGATCAGGTCGTCGAGACGTCCGCGGATCCGGGCGAGCGCGCGCGGCACGGGCGTGTCGACCCGTTCGGCGTCGATGGCGCCTTCGGGGCCGAGTTCGACCAGCCACATGCTCTTGCGGTGGTGCTCCTCGGAGAAGGAGTACGCGAGCGGCGAGCCGGAGTAGCGGATCCTCCCCTGGCCTTCGGCCAGGGGCTCGCCCGTCGCGTCGCGCTCGGTGAGGGTCTGGCAGCCGTGCAGGTGGCCGAGTGCCACGTAGTCGATGCCGTCGAAGACCTCGGCGGGTACGGCCTCGACGCCGCCCGCGGTGATGTCGCGCTCGCTGGCGCAGGGCGCGGCGCCGGTGACGAAGGCGTGCGCGAGCACGACGCTGCGCGTGCCCGCGGCGCGCTCGGCGAGGTCGGCGCGGATCCGGTCCATGGCGGCGCCGAGCACCGCTGTGTGGTCGGCCCGGTCGGCGGCGAACTCCTCGCGGGCCAGGGCCGGTTCGAGGTACGGCAGCCCGTAGACGGCGACGTCGCCGTGTGCGTCGGTGAGTAGCACGGGCCGGTGGCAGCTCGCCGGGTCGGTGCGCAGGTGGATGCCGGAGCGGCCCATGACGCGGGCGCCGACGCCGAGCCGCCGGGCCGAGTCGTGGTTGCCGGAGATCATGACGGTGGGCACGTCCAGGTCCGCGAGCCGGTGCAGTACGTCGTCGAAGAGTTCGACGGCGGACAGCGGCGGGACCGCGCGGTCGTAGACGTCCCCGGCGACGAGGACGGCGTCCACGCGTTCGGCGCGGACGGTGTCCACGAGGTGGTCGAGGAAGGCGCGCTGGGCGTCGAGCAGGCTGACGCGGTGGAAGGAGCGTCCCAGGTGCCAGTCCGAGGTGTGCAGAAATCTCACGCGACCGCTCCGACCCGCACGCTCACCCTCGCCGTTCCTCGACTCCCGCGGGTGTCAGACGACTTCGACTGGCTTCCGCGGGCACCTGTGCCGCGCCGCTTCCGGCGCCCGATCCGTACCGCTGCGATCTTCTCATCCGGGCTCGCGGCCCGTGCGCCGTGGCTCACCGGCGGTGGTCATGGAGTGTAGAAGGTCGCCGCCCGGCAGGCGGTGGAGATCGGTGATCAGGTCGCCGGAAAGCCCTGAAACCATTGTAAGACCCTGTAAGTCGCCAGTAACTCCTCTAAAAGGGCACACCGCTTGACCCTGACGCGCGGGTCAGGGATTAGCGTCACCGCGCCCCGGTCGACGGCAGCGCACCACGCCGCCGCCCCGAATCCGCGCGTCCTCAGGAGACCCGTCCATGTCCGCAACGCCACCGGTAACCCCTCAGGCAAGCCCCTCTGTCCTGCCCCGCACCAGCCGTGAAGTGCGGATCGTCGCTGTCCCGCAAGGACTGCCCTCGCCCGGGGACTTCGCCGTCGCGCAGACGCCGCTCCCGGAGCCGGGGCCCGGCCAAGTCCTCGTCCGCAACCGGCACTTCCTCGTCTTCCCGGGCCTGCGCACCCTGCTCGGCGGTGAGAGCGACGGCGTCCCGCTGCCGCCGCTGCGCCACGGCGACACGCTCTTCGGGCCCGCCGTCGGCGAGGTGGTCGCCGCGCCCGACGGCGACGGGCCGCGCCCCGGTGACACGGTGCTGCACCTGCTCGGCTGGCGCGAGTACGCGCTGGTGCCCGCCGCCCAGTGCGCCGTGCTGGACGACACGCTGCCCGACCCGGTGGCGTATCTCGCCCAGGGTTCCTCCGCGTACGGCGCGCTCACCCGGCTGGCCCAGGTGCGGGCGGGCGACACCGTCTTCGTCACGGGCGCGGCAGGGGCGGTCGGCACACTGGCCGGGCAGATCGCCAGGCTGCTGGGCGCGGCCCGGGTGATCGGCAGTACGGGCTCGCCGTGGAAGGCCGACCGGCTGCGCTCCGAACTGGGCTACGACGCGGTCGTGTTGCGCGGCTCCGGGCCGTTCGCGCGTCAGCTCGCCGAGGCGGCGCCCGGCGGTGTGGACGTGGTGCTCGACACCGTCGGCGGCGAGCAGTTGGCCGCGGCTCTCGGCGCGGCCAACCAGGGCGCGCGCTTCGCGCTGATCGGCGCGCTGTCCGGGCAGCTCTCCGCGGACCGGGCGGGCGGCAGCGCTCCCGTCGAGATCGACTCGTACCGGCTCGTCGTCAAGGGCCTATCCCTGCGCGGCTACAGCGGTCCCGACCACCCGGATGTCGAGGCGGAGTGGACCGCGCGCTTCGGCGGCTGGCTGCGCTCGGGCGAGATCCGCTTCCCGTACACGACGATCACCGGCATCGAGCGCGCGCCCGAGGCGCTGCCGGATCTGATCGGCGGGCGGCACTTCGGGGCTGCGATAGTGGAGCTGGAGTAGAGAGGGACGAGCGGTACGAGGACCGCCAGGGGGGACGGATGCGGATCGGCGAAGCGGCGGCAGCCGCCGGAACCACCCCGCGCGCACTGCGCTTCTACGAGCAGCGCGGCCTGCTGCCGCCACCGGCCCGCACCGGCTCCGGCCAGCGCGATTACGGTCCCGCCGAGGTCGCCCGGCTGCGCGTGATCCGTGAGCTGCTCGCCCTCGGCCTCACCGTCGAGGATCTGCGCAGCCGCGCCCACCGCCTCCACCTCCTGGCGGCCGACCCGCCCGCCCCCTGCGACGGTTCCGCCGACCGCCCCGGCTCCTTCGCCGACGTCGTCGACCGCCGGCTCGCCCTCCTGGACGCCGAGATCGACCGCCTCACCCGCCTGCGCACCGACCTCGCGGAGCGCGCCCGAGGGCGCTAGCGCGTCACGGTCACATACGCGCTTCCGCCCACCGTCACCTCGGCGGCGCCCGATGTGGCGTCCGCCAGCCAGGACCGGAAGCCGGGGAGATCCGCCTGCGGTACGCCCAGGTCGATGGTCACCGCGGCGGCGTACGCGACACCGCGGATGGCGTGTCCGGCGGCGCGCAGCTCGTTCTCCAGCCGCCCGGCCCGCTGGTGGTCCACGGTGACCGTGACCAGGACGAGCCGCCGCCGCTCGACCGTGCCGATCTCGTCCAGCGCGGCGGTGACGGCGCCCCCGTACGCGCGGGCCAGTCCGCCCGCCCCGAGCTGGACACCGCCGTAGTACCGCGTCACGACGGCCGCCGTGTCCCGGACCTCGCGGCCCAGCAGCGCCTGAAGCATCGGTGTGCCCGCCGTACCGCCCGGCTCCCCGTCGTCACTGGCCCGGTGCAGCCGCCCCTCGGGGCCGATGACGTACGCGAAGCAGTTGTGGCTGGCCCCGGCGTGCTCCTTGCGGACGCGGGCGACGAACTCCTGCGCCGCCTCCGCGCTCGCCACGGGCGCGAGCGCGCACAGGAACCGCGAGCGCTTGATCTCGCTCTCGCAGACCCCCGCCCGCGCCACCGTCAGATACCGGTCCACCATCCGGTCAGCCTACGGGCCGCGACCGGGAATGGCGGGCGCGGGAGGCGTGTTTGACCAGGCACGACGGCAGTACGTGGACGATGTGACGGCGAGCGGCTGGAGGACGGCGTGTACGGCGACGCGGAGACGGTGCGGAAGATCCTGACCGGTACCGGGGACACATGGGCGGTGGTGGGGCTGTCGAACAACACCTCACGGGCCGCCTACGGTGTCGCCGGTGTGCTCCAGCGGTTCGGCAAGCGGGTCGTGCCGGTGCACCCGAAGGCCGAGACCGTGCACGGCGAGCAGGGGTACGCCTCGCTGGCCGACATCCCGTTCCCGGTCGACGTGGTCGACGTGTTCGTGAACTCCTCGCTCGCGGGTGGGGTCGCGGACGACGCGGTGGCCGTGGGCGCGAAGGCGGTGTGGTTCCAGCTCGACGTGATCGACGAGGCGGCGTACGAGCGCACGCGGGCGGCCGGCCTGGAGATGGTGATGGACCGCTGCCCGGCGATCGAGATCCCGCGCCTGCCCTGACCTGTGGGTTTACGGTGGGGGTATGGGACACAAAGCTCCGCCGCCGCCGTTCGGACTCGACGAGCGGACGTATGCGCAGCTCTGGTACTACGCGCTGCCGGTGCTGGCTTTCGTCCTCGGTCTGGTCGTGCTCGTGGCGCTGATGGGTGTGCTCTCCGGGGCGTGGAAGATCTTCGCCGTCCTGGCCGGTGTGGCGGTCGGTACGGCCGTGGTGGCGGGGGGCAGGGCCCTGCACCGCAGGCTGGAGGACCGCTCGTAGCCCGCGGCCCCGTGGCCCCGCGTCGTCAGATACCGAGTCCTTCGAGGACGACCGCTCCGGGCAGCGCGGCCAGCGCCTTGCCCGACACGATGAGCTTGCCGCGGCGCGCGCCGCTGCCGATGACCAGGTGCGGCGCCTCCACGACGGCCGCGTCAACGAGCAGCGGCCAGTCGGCGGGCAGACCGACGGGAGTGATGCCGCCGTACTCCATGCCCGTCTCGCCCACTGCGGTGTCCATCGGCGCGAACGACGCCTTGCGCGAGCCCAGGTGGCGGCGGACCGCGCCGTTGACGTCGACGCGGGTGGTGGAGAGCACCAGGCACGCGGCGAGCGTGACGTCCTGGCCGCGCTTGCCCGCGACGACAACGCAGTTCGCCGAAGCGGTCAGCAGGTCGTCGCCGTAGGTCTCGACGAAGACGGCGGTGTCGGCCTTCTCCGGGTCCGTGTCGACGTAGAGCATGTCGGGTGTCACGGCGGCGGCGACCGGCGGCGGGAGCAGGTCGCGGCGCTCGGTGGCGAGGTGGGCTTCGTCGAAGTTGCCGATCGGTGCGCGCATACGGGCAACGTAACAAATGCCCACACGGCGGCGGAGATTCAGGGCGAGTGCCGGGGCAGGGCGCTCAGGGCCGGTCCTCCAGATCGGCCAGCGCCAGCAGTTGCTCGGGCGTGACGCCCTCGGGGACCGGCAGCGGCGGCGGGGTGCGCAGGGGCGGCTGCCAGCCGGTGTCCGGGTCCCAGCGCCGTACGATCCGGGCCGGCGCTCCGGCGACCACCGCGAAGTCGGGCACCTCGCCGCGGACCACGGCGCCCGCCGCCACGACCACATTGCGGCCGAGCCGCGCGCCGGGCAGGATCACACACCCCGAGCCGAGCCAGCTCCCGCTGCCGATCTCGACCGGCGCGGTGCGCGGCCACTGCTTGCCGACGGGCTGGGTCGTGTCGTCGTACGAGTGGTTGTCGCTGGTGACGTAGACGTACGGGCCGCAGTAGACGTCGTTGCCGAAAACCACCGGTGCGGAGGCGACGACGTGGCTGCCGCGGCCGAGGACGACGCCGTTGCCGAGGCGCAGGACGGGGTCGGGCCCGAGGTCGAGGCCCGGCATCATCCCGGCGGTGAGGGTGACCTGCTCGCCGATGACGCAGTGGTCGCCGAGGTGGATCCACGGCTCGCCGAAGACGGTGCCCAGCGGGAAGGCGAGCCGGGTGCCCTCGCCGATCCGGCCGAAGCGCAGCGGTCCCGGGCGCGCGGCGGTGACCGCGCCCGCGTTCTGCACCCAGCGCCAGCCACGGTGCACCATCCGCGATCCGACGCGGCGACGCCAGGCCGTGGCGGCGGCGGTCGCGGAGGAGAACACGTTCTCGTTCTTCGGCACGGGCCCACCGTATACGGTGCCGGGTGGAGACCACAGGACCGACGACGAGAGCGGTGGGCATGACGGACCCGGCGGTTACGCGGAGCGCGGGCGCGGCAGGCGCGGAGGGCGGGGGCACGGCGGGCGGCGGCGTCCCCGTACCGCTGATCGCGGACATTCTGGGCCGCGCACCGGAGATCGACGCGACCGCGTTCACCGCTCCCGGCTCGGTGGTGCTCGGGGACGTCACGCTGGGCGCGGGCGCGAGCGTCTGGTACCACGCGGTGCTGCGCGGCGACTGCGAGTCGATCACGGTCGGCGCGGGCTCCAACATCCAGGACAACTGCACGGTGCACGCCGACCCCGGCTTCCCCGCCGTCGTGGGCGAGGGCGTCACGGTCGGGCACAACGCCGTCCTGCACGGCTGTGTGATCGAGGACGACGTCCTGGTCGGGATGGGCGCCACGGTGCTCAACGGCGCGCACATCGGCACCGGTTCGCTGATCGCGGCTGCGGCGCTGGTCCCGCAGGGAATGCGGGTGCCGCCGGGATCACTGGTGGCGGGCGTGCCCGCGAAGGTGCGCAGGGAGCTGACCGAAGAGGAGAAGGCGACGGTACGGCTGAACGCCGAGCATTACGTGGCGCTGGCCGACGTGCACCGCGAGTCGCTGGGCTGACGGGAACGCGCACCGCGAGTCCCTGACCTGCCGGCCGACACGCGGACGGCGAGTCCCTGACCCGACGGCCGACGCGCCGACGGCGGGCCCGGAGGTCCGGGGGCCGCCGTCCGCGCAGTGTCGTGTCGCCTACTCGCCCTGCGCCACCGCGACCTCGGGTGCCGCCGGTGCCTCCTGCTGCTCGAACTCCGCCTGCGCCTTGGCGGCGCGCCGCTTCACGAAGAGGAACGAGGCGATGCCGAAGAGCACGGCCGCGGCGAGTCCGAAGTAGCCGAACCTCTTCAGCCAGGGTTCGGCGACCACGCCCACGTAATAGATGACGGCGGTGGTGCCGCCCGCCCAGACGATGCCGCCGAGCAGGTTCGCGATCAGGAACTTCCAGTACGGCATCTTGAGGACACCGGCCAGCGGCCCGGCGAAGATCCGCAGCAGGGCCACGAAGCGGCCGAAGAAGACCGCCCACATGCCCCAGCGCTGGAACGAGCGCTCCGCGGTGGCCACATGGCCGGGTGAGAAGTGTTTGGGGAATCTGCGGCCGAGCCGGTCGAGCAGCGGTTGGCCGCCGCGGTGCCCGATCGAGTAGCCGATGGAGTCGCCGCCGACCGCGCCGATGATGGCGGCGGTGCCGACCAGCCAGGGGTTGACGTGCCCTTGCGAGGACAGCAGCGCGGCGCTCATCAGGACGATCTCGCCGGGCAGCGGGATGCCCAGGCTCTCGACGCCGACGACCAGACCGACCATCAGATAGACGAGGACCGGCGGGATGCCGTCGAGCCACTCCTGGACGTGCACAGCGGGGTTCCTCCCCTGGACAACGGTGGGTTGCGCGCACGCGGCGCACACCGCCGAAGCCTAACGGACCGATCGCGGCGAAAGTCCGGTCAAGAGCGAGTCAAACAAGCCGATCAGCGGGCCGCCCGAGGTACCGCCCCGCGACCCGCGTGAAGTGCCCGGTTCAGCGGTTCGGCCGGAGCGTCCACACCACCGTCATGTGCGCGGTCTCGGCGCCGTCCTCCCTGCTGATGGAGATCTCGACGGGGAACTCGGGGCGCTCCCCCGCGTCCAGCTCGGCGACCACGTCGGCGGCGGGCCGACCCAGTTCCGCGGTGGCCGTCACCGGGCCCATCGCCAGCTTGCTGTACGCGATCTCGGCGCGGACGGCGAGCGGCACGGCCCGACCGAGCTGGTCGCCGAAGGCGGCGAGCACGATCGCGCCGCTCGCGGACTCGGCGAGGGTGAACATCGCGCCCGCGTGCGGACCGCCGACGTGGTTGTGGAAGTCGGGCTGGTCGGGCAGCAGCACGACCGCGCGCTCCGCCGTGGTCTCGATGAACTCGAGGTTGAGGGTGCGGGCCATCGGCACGGTGGCCGCCATCATTTCGCCAATGGAAGGCAAGGTCTCGGACATGGCGTGATGTTACCAGCCAGTAGCGGTATCCGGCGTGGAACCGTCGGGCCCACTCCCCTAGTGTTTCCAGCCATGTGGCCAGGAGAACAGCACAACGGGGGAGAGCAGAACCCGCAGGGCGCCCCCCCGCCGAATCCGCCGGGGCCGTACGGCCGGCCGACGCCTTACGACACGCCCTCGCCGTACGCTCAGCCGGGCTACCAGCAGCAACCGAACCAGCCCGCCCAGTCCGGTCCGCCGAACTTCCAGAAGCCGCCGGAGCATCCGCCGACCCCGCCCTACGGCCGGCCGCCCGCGGGACCGGGCCAGGCCGCGCCGCCGAACCAGTCCGCGGCGCCCACCCAGCCGTACGCGCAGCCCGGTTACGGCACCCCGTCCCCGTACAGCCAGCCCGGCTACGGGCAACAGCCGCCCGGCGGCTACCCGACTCCGCAGAACTGGGGCCCGCCCGTGCCCGGCGGCCCCGGCGGTCCCGGTGGCCCTGGTGGCCAGCCGCCGCAGCGCGACCGCAAGGGGCTGACGGTCGGCATCGCGATCACCGCCGCGGTCGCGGTGATCGCCGCGGTCGTCGTCGGCGCGGTCTACCTCACCGGTGACGACAAGAAGAAGACGGACGCGAAGGACGAGAGTCCGACCACGTCGGCGCCGCAGTCGCCCACGGGCACGCCGTCCACCACCGCGCCCACCTCCACCGCCACGGGCGGCACCGCCGACACGGGCGACTCGCCGCGCGGCGATCCGGCGGCGCTCGACGTCAAGCCGGTCATTCCGGGCTGGAAGGTCGTCATCCGCAGCGAGCGCAATGTCGCCTTCGACGTACCGCCGGACTGGTCGGTCGACAGCGAGGGCATGACGATCGGCTTCGAGGACAAGAACGGCGCCCCGGCCGTCGCGATGAGCGCGCCCGCGTATTACAAGAAGGACTGGTGCAAGAACGGCAACAGCAGCGCCGACCGCGCCGCCGTGGGCACCAAGGGCGCCAACGGCGCGAAGAGCGTGCGCAACGCCGCCGAGGTACAGGCCGTGTCGTGGGCGTACTGGGCCTACCAGGACAACGGCAAGGGCACCTTCTCCAAGGTGCAGAACAGCAAGGCGTTCCACAACGCGCACGGCATCTCGGGCTGGCAGGCGTCGGCCACCGCCGCCAACATCCCGAAGAGCAGCAAATGCTCGGCGGACGGCGCCGCGTACACCGTCGCCTGGAGCGACCCGACGCAGACGGACGCCGCCAAGAAGCTCGTGGTGTGGGTGCTCTACGCCGACCGCGGGGTGCCCGACCAGCTCTCGGATTCGGTGATCGACAAGATCAAGAGCACGATCCGGCCGCTGAAGAAGTAGCGAGGAGCGGCGGGGAGCGAGCGGGGAGCGGCCGGCGGTGGGTGCCCGCCGCTCCCGGACCGGCCGGAATCCGTTTGCGAGAGGAAACGGACTGCGGGCATAGTCCCCCGGGTGACCTCGAACGACACGGCCCGCAGCGGCGGCCCCTGCGACGCCCGCCCGCCCGGTCCGCGCCGTCGGGACCCCAGGAGCCGCCTCCCGTCCTGGGCCGGACGGAATTTCCAACTGCTGGTCACCGCCTCGTTCATCACCAACCTCGGCAACTCCGGCGCGCTCATCGCCGCCGCCTACGCCGTCATCGAGTCCGGCGGCAGCGCCACCGGCGTCGGCCTAGTGGCCGCCGCCAGGACCCTGGCCATGGTGGTCTTCCTGCTGATCGGCGGCGCGGTCGCGGACCGTATCCCGCGCCAGCGGGTGATGGTGACGGCCAATCTCGTCAACGCGCTCTCGCAGGCCGCCTTCGCGGTGCTCGTCCTGGCCGGGCACGCCGCGCTGTGGCAGATGGCGGTGCTGACCGCGGTCGGCGGCGGCGCGCACGCCTTCTTCTCCCCCGCTTCCGAGGGCATGGTGCTCTCCACGGTCGAGTCCGCGCACGCGGGCAAGGCCTTCGCCGTCTTCCGGATGTCGATGAACGGCGCGACCATCGGCGGCGCGGCCGTCGGCGGCGCGCTCGTCGCCGCGTTCGGGCCCGGCTGGGTGCTGGCGATCGACGCGCTGGGCTTCGCCGCCGCTGCCGCCATGCGCTCCCGGCTGCACGTCGCCGCGGGCGACCGCCCGGCGCGGGCGTCCGGCATCGTCAGCGATCTGCGCGAGGGCTGGCGGGAGTTCGTCTCCCGTTCCTGGCTGTGGGGCATCGTCGTGCAGTTCGCCGTGGTCAACGCGGTGGTCGGCGCCGCCGAGGCGGTGTACGGGCCGCTGGTCGCCCGCGACCATCTCGGCGGCGCGGGACCCTGGGGCCTGGCCATGGCCGCCTTCGGTGTCGGCACGGTCGGCGGCGGCCTGCTGATGATGCGCTGGAAACCGCGCCGCATGCTGCTCGCGGGCACCCTCGGCGTCTTCCCCCTGGCCCTGCCGAGCGCCACGCTCGCCCTCGCCTCCCCGCTGTGGATCCTGGCCCTCGCCATGTTCATCACGGGCGTGGCCATCGAGGTCTTCGCGGTCGGCTGGATGCTCGCGCTGCACCAGGAGATCGCCGAGGACAAGATGTCGCGCGTGTCGGCGTACGACTGGTTCGGCTCGGTGGCGGTGACACCGATCGCCCTCGCCCTGGCCGGTCCCGCCGCCAGCCTCTTCGGCCGTACGCAGGCACTGTGGGGCTGCTCCGCGGTGGTCGTCCTGCTGACGGGCGCCGTGCTGACGCTGCCGGACGTACGACGGCTGGAACGGCGTACGGGCGGCGGGCACGGGGTGGTGGCGGGCAGCACCGTGGCGCACGCGGACGCCGCTCCCGCTCAGCCGACGGTGAAGGCGCCGTCCGGCGGGGTCGGCGACGGCGCGGCCGACGTGTCGTAGACCGGGCGGGCGCGGCCGGTGAAACGGTCGAGCGCGGCGCCGTGCACCACGCGGGCGGGGAAGGCGTCGGCGGCGCACAGCCGGGCGAGCGCGTCCACCGGGAGCGGCGCCGCGCTGGCCACGAGCACCGCGTTGCCGAAGCGACGGCCGCGCAGCACGCCCGGCTCGGCGAGCAGGCAGATCTCGGCGGGGGCGGGGAACACGGCACGGACCGTGGCCAGTTGGGACCGCAGAAAGGCGAAGGGGGCCGCGTCGGCGACGTTCGCGACGTAGACGCCGCCGGGGCGCAGGACGCGGCGCGCGGCGCGTACGAACTCCACCGACGTCAGGTGCGCGGGCACGCGCGCGCCGTTGAAGACATCCGCCACGACCGCGTCCGCACTCGCCTCGGCAGCCGTGGCCAGCCACGCGCGCGCGTCCGCCGTGTGCACCGTCACCGACGCGGGGTCGGCCAGCGGCAGATGCTCGGCGACCAGCGCGGCCAGCCGCCGGTCGGCCTCGACGACGTCCTGCCGCGACCCCGGCCGCGCCCACGCCAGCCACCGCGGCACCGTCATCCCGCCGCCCCCGAGATGCACGGCCGCCACCGGCTCCCCCGGCGCGCTCCCGGCCTCCAGCGCGTACGCGATCCGCCGCACGTACTCGAACTCCAGGCACTCCGGATCGTCCAGGTCCACATACGACTGCGGTGCCCCGTCCACCGTCAACAGCCAGCCCCGGGGCCGGTCCACGTCCGGCATCAGCCGGGCTTCCCCGAAGTCCACGGGGCGGATCACGGGGACCGCCTCGGGGGCGGGGGCCTCTTCTGGGGCGGTTGCCGGGTCGTCCGGGGTGTGGCTCACGGGGGCATTGTCCCAGGCGGGCGGTTTCCGTACGGGGGTGCGGGTGTCCGTACGGGCCGGGGGCCGCTGTCGTGGGATCGGGGCTATCGAGGGGGCGGGGGTGACGCGTTATCCGTACCGGCGCGTGCGTGGGGCCCCGCGCACGGCCCGGCCCCGCCGTCCCCCGGTTGTTCGGGGGGCGACGGGGCCGGGTTCTGTTGTGGCCGGGCCACGATGGGCCGAGCCCTCTTGCGGCCGGGCCTTGGTGGGCGGGGTCGCCGGGTGGGCGGCTCAGCCCACGGCGGTGACGGTGCCCGCGCCGACCGTGCGCCCGCCCTCGCGGATCGCGAAGCCGAGACCCGGCTCCAGCGGGAGCGGGCGGCCCAGCTCGACGCTGATGTCGGCGGTGTCGCCGGGCAGCGCCATGCCGCCCGGCCCCCCGAAGTCGACGTCGCCGACCACGTCCGCGGTGCGGATGTAGAACTGCGGCCGGTAGCCGGTGGAGACCGGCGTGTGCCGGCCGCCCTCGGCTGCGGGCACCATGAAGACCGTCGCCGTGAACCGCGCATGGGTGGCCACGCTGTCCGGCGCCGCGACGATGTCGCCGCGCCGCACCTGGGCGCGCTGCACACCGCGCAGCAGCAGCGCCACGTTGTCACCCGCCTGCGCGGACTCCATCGGCTTACCGAAGGTCTCCAGACCGGTCACCACACTCACCAGCGGCCCGTCGCCGTGCCCCTCGCCGTACACCTCGACGCGGTCGCCCGGCCGCACGGTCCCTCGCTCGACCGCGCCCGTCACGACGGTGCCGCGCCCGGTGATGGTGAGCACGTTCTCCACCGACAGCAGGAACGGCGCCTCGGTGTAGCGCACCGGGACCGGCACGTGCGTGTCGACCGCGTCGAGCAGCGCCTCGATCGCGGCGGTCCACCGCGGGTCGCCGTCGAGCGCGCGCAGCCCGGAGACGCGCACGACGGGCAGCGTGTCGCCCGGGTACCCGTGAGCGGTGAGCAGTTCGCGCACCTCCAGCTCGACCAGGTCGGCCAGCTCCGGGTCCCCCGCGTCCGCCTTGTTCAGCGCGACGACGATGTGCCGGACACCGACCTGCTTGGCGAGCAGGACGTGCTCCGCGGTCTGCGGCATCACGCCGTCGAGCGCGGAGACGACCAGGATCGCGCCGTCGAGCTGCGCGGCGCCGGTGATCATGTTCTTCACGTAGTCGGCGTGCCCCGGCATGTCCACGTGCGCGTAGTGCCGGGTGTCGGTCTCGTACTCGACGTGCGCGATGGTGATGGTGATCCCGCGGGCCGCCTCCTCCGGGGCCCGGTCGATCCGGTCGAACGGCACGAAGGTGCCGGTCCCGCGGTCGGCCAGGACCTTGGTGATGGCGGCGGTGAGGGTGGTCTTGCCGTGGTCGACGTGACCCATGGTGCCGATGTTGAGGTGTGGCTTGGTGCGCACGTAATTCTGCTTGGACATGACGGACGTCGTCTCTTCTCTTCCTCTGACGGAGTTGTCTGACGCGGCCGGACCCCATGAGCCGGACCGACCCTCCCCCTGTGGGGTCCGCCGGATGACTGTCCGGGGAGGGTCAGCGTCGTGCGCCGTCGAAGAAGGTGTCCCGTGCGCTCCGGGCAGCCTTCGTCGGCGCGACCGCTGCTGCGGTGGCGTCTGCGAGGAAGGTGAGCCGGAACATGCGGTGATCATCCCTGCCGGGTCGGTGGTACGTCCAAAGGTTTTCCGTCGTCTCCCGGCGAGGCGTGGCGTGATGGTCGACACGACTTCACCCGGTGGTGACGTATGCGAAGCAACCGCGTGCGAGAATTTGTTCCGCGAAGGAACTTAGAAGGTGGCGGGCACCGCCGCGAGTCCGAGCGCGGCGGTACGCACCCGGCACTCACGATTGCTGCCCGCACGAACCCGGCGTGCACGAACCCTCCCCGTACGAACCCGGCGCCCGCGGGCCCCGAACCCCGAACCCCGAACACTTCAGAAGGATGCTGCTCCATGCCCCTGGCCATACTCGCTCTGGCGATGAGCGCCTTCGGCATCGGCACGACCGAATTCGTGATGATGGGCCTGTTGCCCAACGTCGCTGACGACCTGGGCACATCGGTGCCCACCGCGGGCTATCTCGTCTCCGCCTACGCCCTCGGCGTCGTGCTCGGCGCGCCCCTGCTCACCGCGCTCGGCTCCCGCGTCCCACGCAAGCGGATGCTCCTGCTGCTGATGGCGCTCTTCACGCTCGGCAACGCGGCCTCCGCCGTGGCCCCCGGCTACAGCACCCTGCTCGTGGGCCGCTTCCTGGCGGGCCTGCCGCACGGCGCCTTCTTCGGTGTCGGCGCCGTCGTCGCGGCCCGGATGGTGAGCGAGGACCGCAGGGCGCGGGCGGTGGCCGCGATGTTCCTCGGCCTGACGATCGCCAACATCGTCGGCGTACCGGCCGCGACCGCGCTCGGCCAGAGTCTCGGCTGGCGCGCGACCTTCCTCGTGGTGTCCGTGATCGGCCTGATCGCGCTGGGCTCGCTCGCGCTGCTGATCCCGCGTCTGCCCACCGACGAACACGTGGGCGTGGCCCAGGAGTTCCGCGCCCTGCGCGAGCCGCAGGTGCTGCTCGGCCTGCTCACCGCCGTGTTCGGCTTCGCCGGGATCTTCGCCGTCTACAGCTATCTCGCGTCGATGATGACCGAGGTCACCGGCTTCGCCGACTCCTCCGTCACGTGGCTGCTCGCCCTCTTCGGCGTCGGCATGACGCTGGGCACGCTCGCCGCAGGCCCCCTCACCGACCGGGCCCTGCGGCCGACGCTGTATTTCTCGCTCGGCGCCCTGGCCGTCGTCCTCTTCGGCTTCCACTACGCGGCCGAGTCCAAGGTCGCCGCCCCGATCGCGGTGGTCGTGCTCGGCGCTGTCGGCTTCCTCACCACCACGCCGATCCAGATGCTGGTCATGAACAAGGCCCGCCAGGCCCCGACCCTGGCCTCCGCCTCCAACCACTCCGCCTTCAACCTCGCCAACGCCGGCGGCGCCTGGCTCGGCGGCGTCGCCATCTCCGTCGGCTGGGGCTGGACCTCCCCCGCCCTGGTCGGCGCGGTCCTCGCCGCCGCCGGACTCGGCATCGCCGTGACCGCCGGCGTCCTCGACCGCCGCTCGCCCCACGCCGCCTCCCCTGTCGTCACCGGCAGCGGCCCGCAGCTTCAGAAGGCGGAGGGCGACGGGGAGTTGACGGTGGCGGACACGGTGTGACGCGGGGGCCGCGCGGTCCGACGGTCTTCCGCCGGACTCCGCCCTCGGCCCGTACGGCGTGCGCCACGCACCCGTCCCCGGCCGTAGGACGTGTCGCCGCGCCCCGCCCCCGCCGTGGGGCATCCCGACAGGCGCCATCTGCCGCCCGTCTCGATTACGCTGCCTGAATGCTCGACCGCTTCCCGCGAGTCCCGGTCTCCGCTCCGTACGGGGCGGCCGTCCGTTTTTCGCGCGTGCTGCTCTCCCCGTGGGCGCGATTCGCGCTGCTGATCCTGCTGTTGGCGGGCGCGGGGGCCGCCGTACTGGCGTGGCAGCCGCAGCATCTGCTGACGCACGGCCTGCCGCGTACGTCGGGCACGACGGCGGTCGTCCTCTTCGCGCTCGCGTACGGCGTGTGCACCGTCGCGTTTGTCCCGCGACCGCTGCTCAACGCCGCCGCCGGGGCGCTCTACGGCATCCACGCCGGGCTGCCCGCCGCCATAGCCGGGACGGTGCTGGGCGCGGGTCTCGCGTTTCTGCTCGGGCGGCTGCTCGGCCGTGACGCCGTCCGGCCCTTCCTGCGCGGGCGGGTCGTGCTCTCGCTCGACCGGCAGCTCAGCAAGCACGGCTTCCGCAGCACACTGGCGCTGCGGCTCTTCCCCGGTGTGCCCTTCGCCGCCGCCAACTACGCGGCGGCCGTCTCCCGTATCCGGCTGCTGCCCTTCCTCACCGCCACGGCGGCGGGCAGCGCGGCGAACACCGCCGCCTACGTGGTCGCGGGCAGTCGCGCCGCCTCCCCGACCTCGCCGGTCTTCCTGCTGGCCCTCGGGTTCCTGGGCGTCACGGGTGTGGCGGCGGCCATGGTGGCCCGCCGCACCCGCTCGGCGCGTGCGGCCGACCCGGATTCCGCCGAGCCCCTGGACTCCTCCCAGACGGTCGCCGAAGCGGTCACATCCCCGGGCCGGACCAGTCCGCCAGCGGAATCCGCTTGATCTCCAGGATCTCGCCGAGCGTCCCCCACTCGTCCTTGCCCAGCCGTGACAGCGGGCGCAGTTTCCGTACGTCCGGGTGCCCGTCGTCCAGCACGGCCTCCGACACAGCCGCGTGCACGACCCGCCCGAACACCACCGTCGAGTCCCCCAGCCGGACCGTGCTGTGCAGCTCGCACTCCAGCGCCACCGGCGAGGCCGCCACCCGCGGCGGCTTCACCCTCAGGCTCGGCTCCCGCGCGATCCCCACCGCGTCGAACTCACTCGTCCCCCGCGGGAAATCCGTCGCCGTCGCGTTGATCTGCTCGAACAGATGCTCCGGCGCCAGGCTCACCACGAACTGCCCGGTCTCCTCGATGTTCCGCACCGAGTCCTTCCGCCCCACCGACGTGAACTGCACCACCGGCGGACTCACGCACGCCACCGTGAAGAAGCTGTGCGGTGCCAGATTGTCCGTTCCCGCCGCCGACGTCGTCGACACCCAGGCGATCGGCCGGGGTACAACGACCGAGGTCAGAAGCTTGTAGAAGACGTTCCGTTCAACCTGGCCGGGATCAATGTCGATGCGCATGGTCCTCAGTATCCATGCGCCCCCCACCGATCCCCACGCCGGACCGCGACACCACCCAACCCCAACTCCTCCGCCGACCGCCTCGGCGACGTCGGGATTGCGTTGGTGGGCGGCGACGCCGCCGCACGGTCAGGCGAGGGTGATCCGGATGCCGACGGTGCCGTCCAGGCCCCGGCGCAGGCGGCTGCCCAGGAGGGTGAGTCTTCCGGTCAACCCGTACTTGCGGGCCAGGAGACGGCGGTAGTGCTGGGTCTGCTCGCCGGTGAGGATCTCCGCCCGTCCTGGGACGGGCTCGCCCGAGGGGTTGCCGCGAATGTCGCAGGCGGACACCAGGACGTCGGCGCGGTTGCGGATCCTCTTGACCTTGCCGGAATCGGCGACCGTCCAGATACCGAGGGCATCACCGTCCTGGATCACCCACACCGGGGTCGGAACCTCTGTGCCGTCCCGACGGAAGGTGGTGACCCGGACGTACTTGCCCGATGTCAGCCGCTCAAGGTCCGTTTGACCATCTGTCATGGCGGAAGGGTACGTCACGGCTTGATGGAGCCTCCCTCTGCGTGCCCGGCATGGGCTTGAGCAGAAGGCCAGGTCGTTGGTGCGAGACCGGAGTTGGGTGATCGTCGGCCGTGCGGTGGTGACGTGCTGCCTCCGTCCAACGGCGGAGTGCATCTGTGGAGTTGGTGTCTTCGTAGCGAATCCGAGCGCGGTGATGTCCTGCAAACCGGAGCTGGTGGCGATCTACCGGCCTGGTTCGCGGCCCGGAAGCGCGGTTGCTGATCAGATCATTCCGTTACGGGCAGGCACTCGGTGAGCAGGTCGATGACGTCGCGCCAGGCGCGCTGTGCGTGCTGTGGGTGGTGCCCGACGCCGGGGACCATGGGGTGGTCCACCGGCGGGTGGTGGAAGGCGTGGAGGGCGCCGCCGTAGACCACGAGGCGCCAGTCGACGCCCGCGGCTTGCATCTCGGCGGTGAACGCGTTCCGTTGCGCGGGCGGCATGATCGGGTCTTCCGACCCGACTCCGGCCCACACCGGGCAGCGGATGCGCGCTGCCTCGCCCGGCCGGCCGGTGGTCGTCGCGTTGACGGTGCCGATGGCGCGCAGGTTGGCGCCGTCGCGCCCGAGTTCCAGCCCGATGGCGCCGCCGGTGCCATAGCCGATGGCGGCGATCCGATCGGGGTCGGTGCGCGGTTCGGCGCGCAGCACGTCCAGCGCCGCGTGGCCGATCTCCCGCATCCGGTCCGGGTCGGCGAGCAGCGGCAGGCAACGGGCTAGCATCTCCTCGGGGTCCCCCAGATAGCGCCCGCCGTGCAGGTCGAAGGCCAGCGCCACATATCCCAGCTCGGCGAGAGCATCCGCCCGGCGGCGCTCGACATCGCTGAGCCCCATGCCCTCAGGACCGAGCAGCACCGCGGGCCGGCGGTCGGCACCGGCCGGGAGCGCGAGGTGCCCGACCATCGTCAAACCGTCAGCCGGATACTCGACCGTACGCGTCGTAACCGTCGTCATACGACTGGACCGTAACGGCCGTCGAGCCCGGTCGGGCCGCTGTTCTCCGGCGGCAGAACAGAAACATCCGCGGACACCTCACGCCCGCCAGGCCCGAGTTCCCGAGTCATCGGCAGACCTGGCAGGTCCTGGTAGATGACGAACAAGCCGAGCTTGTCGTTTAGCGGCGCCCGGTGCGGGCGCATCGTTTGTCGCCGACGTCCTCGCCGCCGCGACCGCGGTCCTGCCGGGCACCGCCGCAGCCGCCCAGAACCCCGTCTACACCTGTCAGAACACCCTGGTCGATGACGCCAACCGCGTGACGGGCGACGGCTGCACCGGCGGCCCTGCCGGATACGAGGGCCCCGGCACCGTCAAGGACGCCGACGGCGACATCGTCCGGAAAAGCGCCCTCCTCGGCTCCGCCGCCGACACCGGACAGCCCGGCAAGCTGATCGTCGTCGGGTCGTTCGCCCGCGAAGAGCCCGACGCCCCTACGGTGCCTGACCGGACCGCCGGGGACGGCGGACGAAACGCCCTCCGCAGCCGGACCGCCCGGCAGGTTACCGGCGATTGCCGGAACAGCTCCGAGCGGACGTTTTGGCGAGGTTCACGCCGCAGTCGGGTCCGTGATCACCGCCTGGTCATCGACGGTTCTGCGGTGCGCCTCGGCTTGATAGGCAAGTGGGAACTTGCCTATCATGGGGGCGTGGCCGATGACCTGTTCAAAGCCCTGGCCGACCCCACCCGCCGCACGATCCTCGACGAGCTCGCGGAGAAGTCAGGACAGACGCTGTTCGAGATCTGCTCGCGGCTGGCGATGAAGCATCGGCTCGGGCTCTCGCGTCAGGGGGTCTCGCAGCACCTCGCCGTGCTGGAGGCGGCCGGGCTCGTCGAGACCCGGCGGGAGGGCCGCTACAAGTTCCACGACCTGAACACCGACCCGCTGCGGCAGATCACCGAGCGCTGGCCTGTTCGCGGCACGTCCGGACCGACGGAGAGCACCCCATGAAGATCCATCTGACCAGTGTGTTCGTCGACGACCAGGCCAAGGCCCTGGCCTTCTACACGGACGTCCTCGGCTTCGTGAAGAAGTACGACGTGCCGGTGGGCGAGAAGGACCGGTGGCTGACCGTCGTCTCGCCCGACGAGCCCGGCGGGACCGAACTCCTCCTGGAGCCCGCCGGCCACCCGGCCGTCACGCCCTACCGCGACGCGCTCTTCGAGGACGGCATCCCGCTCGCCCAGTTCGCCGTCAGCGACGTGAAGGCGGAGTACGAGCGCCTGTCCGGCCTCGGCGTCCGTTTCACTCAGGAGCCGCTGGAAATGGGCCCCGTGACCACCGCCGTCTTCGACGACACCTGCGGCAACCTCATCCAGATCGCGACCCAGCCCCAGTAACCGCTCGCCCCGCGAACCTACTTCGGTCTCCAGCACACGGTGTAGGCGAGGGCCGGGTAGTCCGGGGGTTCCCAGGTGGTCCAGCCGTCGTGGCCGCAGAAGGCGCCGGCGTTGTAGCGGCTGGTGCGGCCGGTGACCACGACGTTGGAGGAGGCGCAGGAGCCGACGTTGGTGAAGGTCGCGTGGCCGTCCGCACCGGATTTCAGGAGGCATTCGCGCTGCGTCGCGTATCCGGCGTCGTCGGGGTAGTTCATGGACAGGCAGAGCAGTACGTCGAGTCCTGAGTTGCCCGCGACGCCGAAGCGCTTCCATTCGTTGTAGTGCTGCCAGGAGTCGCACTTCGAGTCGTTGGTGGTGCCTCGGTAGGTGGCCAGGACCTTGAAGTTGCCGGTCTGGCAGGTCTGGGTGCTCCAGGAGCCGCCGGAGTTGGCGCCGTAGACGCAGTCGCCCTGCCGCGCGTGGAAGGCGGTGCCGCCGGGGCTCTGATAACTCAGGCACAGCACACGGTTGTTGACCGCCGAGGACACGCTTTCGTCGTTGTCGGTGACGTCGTCGCAGCGGGACAGGTCGGTGGTGCCGTCGTAGATGCTCACGACCTTGAACGCCCCGTCGCCGCAGTCGGTCGCGACCAGGTCGGCCCGTTTGGTGGTCCCGTGGTCGTAGAAGCAGGACCCGACCTCGGCTGCGGCGATGTCGTCGGGCGGCGGGGACGCCGATGTGGTCACGGGATCGGAGTCCGTGAGGCCGGAATCCGTGGGGCCGGGATCGCTGTCCGTGGTGTCCGTGGGGTCGGGGACGGTGAACGTCGGGTCGGTGAAGGTGGGGTAGGGCGCGGTCGCGGAGGTCGACCCGACCGGGGCGGCCGTATCGGAGTCGGCGTGATGGGAGTGTGTGACGCCGAGACCGATCAGTCCGACGAGTACGACGGCGGCCACGCTCGCGGCGACGAGCGCTCCTGTTCTGGTTGTGGTGGTGGTGGTCGGTGCCCCGCCGGGAGCGGCCCCCGCAGGCAGCGGACGGCCCGACTGGCGCGGGGTCGGCCGACCGGGCGCGGAAGCCGGGGCCGTCGACGCCGTCGTGACGGCGGCCGCGAGGTTCTCCGCCCACAGAGCGGGAGTCGGACGACGCCTCGGGTCGGGATCGAGGCTGCTCCGGGCGAGGTCGGCGAGTGCCGGGCTGACGGGGGTCAGCACGGCGGGGTCCTTGGCGGTCTGGTCGCGGGCGATGAGGCGTACGGCGAGCAGGGCGAGTTTGTAGACGTCGCCGGCCGCCGTCGCCTTCTCCTCCCCGTCGGGGACCTGCCAGTCGGGGGTCTCGGCCTGCGGGAGGACGCTGGTGCCGCGAAGGCGCATGGCGTCGGCGTCGATCAGGAAGCACTCGGGGTGCGGTGCCTTGGTGAACAGCAGGTTCTTCGGTGACAGGTCTCCTACGGTGATGCCGAGGCGGTGCAGTCGGCTGAGGGTCGTGGCGAGGTCGCCCAGGAGGGCGAGACGGTCCCTGTCGCTGATGGTCAGGCCGATACCGGACACGTAGGCGTCGTCGTTGAGGAGGTACTCCACGGTGGCGAGCCGTCGCGTACCGGCCGCCCCGTTGAGGCTCCGGAACGCGAACCGGAAGCGGTCGGGAACGGCGCGCATGAGGAACCCGCAGGTGTGCCCGTGGCGTTGGACCACGGCCGCGGGCCAGGCCGTCCTCTCGCACAGCCACTTCCCGTCCGCCGCGCTCAACTCGCCGATCAGGTCGGCTCTCGCGGCGAGCGCGTCGGCGCGCAGGGCGGGCAGTACGGCGAGGCCGTACTCCTTGTAGACCACGTCCCAGCCGCCGCCCGCCGCCTCGTTGATCCTCCGGTTGGTGACCTCGTGGACCGTGCCCTGGCCGCCCTGGCCCAACTGGGCGCCCAGAGAGAGCCTGTTGTGATCGACCGCGGGGGTGCGCGGGGCGTTCACCCCTGTCCCCCGGGCGCCGTGGGCCAGACCGTCAGCAGGGTCCGGTCGTCGTCGAAGGTCTCCCGGGAGAAGTCCAGCAGGTGCGCGAGCCACAAGGGCGACGGCGGGTTCGTCAGGTGCCGGGCGAAGAGGGAGCCGACCTGGCCGTCACCGTCGCCGAGCGGGTCGGCGAAACCGTCGGTCGCGATCACCAGCGCCTCACTCGGCGACAGGCGTCTGCTGGTCCGTTCCAGCGGGTCGGGCACATGGGGCAGGGGCGACACCGTGCCGGACACCAGGAGGGTGTCCGTTCCCGTCTTGGTGGGGAAGAGCGGCAGGTACTGTCCGCGCGAGCGGTCCAGGGCCCACGCTCCGGAGTCCCCGATGCGGCACAGCTCGACCAGCGGGCCTTCGGGGCGGGGGCGGACCACCCCGGCCACGAGCGTCGTCGCGTACAGATCGGCCACCTCGCTGAACTCCGGGTTCCGTCCGCCGAGCCGCCAACGGGCCAGTTCACAGAGCCGGTCGGCCGCGTGGCAGGCCACGTCCCGCAGGTCGACGGGGCCTGCCGCGCCGTCGAGCAGATGGAGCGTGCGCTCAACTGCGGCCCGGCAGGCCGCGATCGCTCCTTGCTCGGAGTCGGACGCGCTGGAGACGCCGTCGGCGACCGCGAAGACGACGCTGCCGGTGGCGGCGTGCACGGCCGCGCGTGCGGCGTCCTGACGCGGCTGCCGGTAGTAGCGGTGCTTGGCGCCCCGAACCGAGGCGTACCGCATGGCCAGTTCGCCCGTCGACCAGCCGTCGCATTCGGTGTCGGGGAAGTCGAAGTCGTACTGGCCGGGAGGCAATGCCTCGAATTCCGGCCCCGGCGTGCCGACCGTGATCCGCTGCCAGGGCGGCGTCGACCGCGCCGGAGCCGATACGTCCGGTGTCCCGGCGGACAAGAGTCCGTCGTTGGGGTTCACGGTCACACCTCGTCGATCGCCATGGTGAACTGATCGGGACGGTCCACGACGAGCTGCGGATTCGCCGAGTTCAGCGCGTACCCGGAGGCGACCAGGCTGGCGGTCAGCGAGCGGAAGAACTCGGAGATGGCCTGGCCGAGGTCGGTCCCGGCCTTCGCGACGAAGGCGAACTCGGGACGGGTCGCCACTTCGAGCATGGTGTCGGCCCGGGCATCACCGATGCCGCAGGCGATGATGTTCGGCGCCGCGGGGGTCCGGGCCTTGTCGGTCAGCTCGGCGTGCGGGCCGCGCCAGGACCTGCCGTCGGTGGGCTGCCCGTCGCTCAGCAGGAACACCACGGGGCGGTGCACCTTGTATCCCTCACCGCGCAGCCACTGCACATCGGCGGGAATCCGGTCCAGCAGATCCTCGAACACGGCCTTGTAACTGGTGAGTCCACGAATCTGCACCTTCGGCAGGGTGCTCTCGGTGCGCATGTCGGCCACGGCCAGCCGCACTTGCACGTCGTCGGAGAACCCCAGTACCGCCAGCCGCAACTTGGCCGCGACCATCGGCTCCGCGCGAAGTCCCTCGCACAACGACACCAGCCCGTTGGAGAGTTCCTCCAGGTACGGACTCATCGAACCCGACTCGTCCGCCAGCACATACGCCGGCAGCAGCACGCCCCTCGTCTCGGACATCTTCGTTCCTCTCCCTGCGTGACGGTGTTTCCCGCGTGATAGGTGGCTCTTGCGGAGCCCGGTGTTCTCTGCCGGTCGCATGCGACGGTCGGTTCCGTAGGGTCACGATCCGTTGTGGCAGCGGCTTCCGGCGCCCGTGGGGTTGTTCTCGATGACGCATTCCTCTTCGACGTCGCCCTGGGTGTGATAGCTGATTGACGTCGGCACGGCGGAATTCGGGTCGCCGTATTCCGGATACGCCTCCACGTACACATGGCCGCCCGCCTTGATGGCCTTCACGACCGGCTGTTCCGCGTACGTGTACATCCATTGGTTGGCTTCTTGGAACAGCGGAACGAAATTGCGGGTGTCGGTGTTCGACCCGCCCATGGCGAATCCGATGAGGTGTCCCCGGGCCCGGTTGCTCGCGGGCAGGGTGCGGAGACCCGGCAGCGCGAATCCAAGCTTGATCTGTCGGTCGCCGGTGTAGTTCTTCACGTCGAGTTGCCCGTAGGCCCCGGTGGCCACGCATTCTCCGGCCTGCTTGTGGCGGGGCAGATAGACGATGCTGCTCCCGGTGAATCCCGCACCTGTACTGCAAGGGTCGTTGACGCGGTCGTCCGCGGGGACGGTAATGGTCCTGTCGATGACGACCGGGCCGCCGTCGACCGTCGCGGTGGCCTGTCCCCCGTGTGCGAGGACGTTGTCGAAGGCGCTCCGTGCCCGGTCGGCGTCCGTGTCGGGGGCGGCGTCACCGTGCCGGATACCGACGGCCGCGTAGTGTCCGTCCGCTTCGGGCACGACGGCGTCGTAGGTGACCGAGGGCGCCAACCGCGCCGCGTCCGCCGCCGATACGTTCGAGAGCGCGGTCGGTGAGAGCCGTACCACGACGGGCTGGAACCTCACGGGCATGTGCGTCACCACCGCGTAGCGACCGAGCGACGCGACCTCGTCGGCACGTGAGGCGGAATCGCCGCCGGGCGCCCGGATCGCCTGGCCGGTGAGGTCCAGGGGCTCGGTCGCGTCCGCGCCCTGAGCCATGGTCGCGGCCTGCGGCGGCGGGGCGTCGAGCAGGGCCTGGAGCGCGGTCACCATTTGCAGGAGCAGTTGCCGATGCTCCGTCTCCAACTGACTCCGGTCGGACCTCCAGGTCCGGGTCCGCGCGTTGTGCTGAGTCATATCCGCGGCCAACCGGGTCTTCTCGGCGCCGAGTTGGGCCATCTCGGTGTCGAGCTGCCGCTGCTCGGTCTTGATCGACGCCGTCTCCTGGCTCAACGCGACGCCCTCGGCGTCGAGTTGCTCCTTCTGAGCCTCGGCGGCGGCGTACGCGGACTGCTGTTCGGGGAGGACGAAGTCGTGCGGGGTGGCGTTGTAGGCCGCTACGCGTGCGTTGTACGCGTCCATCTTGCTGTTGTGGGCCGCCGTCTTGGCCGCGCAGGCGGCGTCCTTGGAGTTGTAGGCGGCGCCCCGCGAGTTGTACGAGGCCGTGGCCCTGGCCAGGGTCCGCTTCTCGGCGGTCAGCTTCGTCTCGCGCTGCTGGAGCGCCGTGACCTCGTTGTTGTAGATGACGGTCTTGAGGGTGAGGCCGGCGGAGATTCCGCCGGGGGCGGGGAGCGGCGCGGGGACCTCGGTGCTGACCGCGGCGGGCGCTGTACGGGGGACCGTCGCGGTGGCGGCGGCTGCGGGGCCCGCACCGAGGACCGGGATGGCGACGGGGACGAGCAGTGCGGTCAGGGCCGGCACCACGGCACGCCGTCCGCCGTTCCGGCGGGACCGGGACGGAAAGCCGGGCCTCCCACCCTTGGCGTTCATCACTCCGCCACCCCGGCAGCGATCCGCTCGGTGAGCGCCTGGACGGTCGGCCGCCCGTCGCCCGCCTCACAGATCCCCACCTGTACGAGCGACTTGCCCTTGAGCTGGGCCCGGCGATAGCACGCCCAGCCGTTGCCGCCGTCCTGGACTGCGGTCCAGGCGACGCCGTTCACGGCGGTGCCATCGACCCGGTAGGTCCATGGGGAGGTACGGCCGTCCTGGTCGGTGCGGACGGCCGACGGGCAGGAACCGATCCCTGCGGTCAGCGTCCGAAGGACGGCGCGTGCCTTCTCGCTGTCGGGATAGACGCCGACGGCCTGGGTCACCGTGTAGTCGCCGAGTCCTCCGGCGTCCTGGTAGGTGGCGGACAGGAAGGCGGTCCAGTCCTTGCCGAAGACCGCCTCGGTGGTCGGCCCGACCGCGACGCGGCAGCTCGACGGATCGGCGGCCAGGGCGGGAGCCGGCTCGCCCGCCCGCGGACCGGAGGTGAGGGTCATCCCCGTCAGGCGGCTCGCCTCGTCGGGAGTGAGGAGCGCGGCGTGCACCGTTCCCGCGACCAAGCGCAGCGGCACGGGGGCGGGTTGGCTGGGCCAGAACCACCAGCCGACGGCTGCCAGCACGAGGCAGGGCAACATGGCGAGGAGTACCGGCCGCCAGCGACGTAACGTCAATCTGTTGGGCCTGGTGGCGGCCGGAGCTTGGGCAGTGGCAGTGGCCGTGCCTTGTGTCGAGGTCGAGGTCGAGGTCGAGGTCGAGGTGGCAGAAGTACCGGCGGACGGGGGCGGCGTAATCGGGCGGCCGGGTCGCGACGGCGCCCTGGGAGCGGGCGTCCTGGCAGGCGCGGGCCGCCCCATCGGAGGCGGTGTGGCCCGAGGAGTCTGCTGCCAGGTGGGGAGTCCCGCCCCACCCGAACCACCACGCGCCCCGGCGGCGGGGTTCGTTCGCGCTTGCCACGTGCTCTTGTCGGTCGACGCGGTCGGACCGGGTGCGTCTTGCTCGGGCACAGTCACTCCCTCCATGCGGTTGCCGGATGCACCGACTCTGCTGCCGCACGGGGCCGTACGTAACCTGAGGGCTCTCAGGGTCCTCACAACTTCCCCACCGGCCTCGCCCGTCCCGTGGACGCGGGCCGTTGCTAGACTCCTGGCCCTGCGGGGGCGGGCAGCGGGCTGATGACGCGGATGACATGAGGCGCACACGGCATGGAAACGGTCATCGTTCAACTCCCGGACGCACCAGGGCAGGAACCCGAGCGGGCCGGCCGGCCCCGGCAACTCGCCCTCGGCCCTGGGCAGGTGGCCACGTTCGGACGCGGCACCGAGGAACAGCCCGTCGACATCCCCCTCCGCGGCGAGGGTGTCTCCCGCTACGCGGGCGAACTCACCGCGAGCGACGACCACTGGCGGCTGACGAACTTCAGCGCCCGTACGACGTACGTCGTGGAGAATCTGGAAGGCGGCGGCGAGTACCTGAAGGTCGCCCCGCGCCGGCTGGGCGCGCCCATCCCGTTCGAACTCTCGCGCGTGGTGCTGCCGTTGACCGATGGCTTCACCCGGTTCACCGTCTTCGCCCCGCGTCACGCCTTCCTCGACCCCGGGCCGGAGGCCCCCACCGGCCACGCGGCCGGGCTCACCCTCATGCCCTTCGCGCTCGACCCCACGGCCAAGTACTTCCTGGTGCTGCTCGCCCTGTGCGAGCCCCGGCTGCGCGACCCGTCCAGCCTTGCCATCCCCACGGTCGGCGAGGTCGTCAACCGACTGCGTCCTCTCCCCGACTGCGGTGACCTGACCGCGTCCGCCGTCAATTTCCACATCGACTACCTGGCGGGCTCCAAGCTCAAGGTGCGCGAGCGCACCGGCACGCAGGACAGCCCACGCCTGGGCTGGAAGCGCGAGGCCCTCGTCTCGCTCGCCCTCCGCTTCGACCTGATCCAGGAGAAGGACCTCCAGATCTTCTGGAATCCGCGCGCATGAGCGCGGATCGCTGTGCGCGTGCCGCCGGGCCCCCGCTGTCGGCCGCACGCCTTCCGCGGCGAGCTGATGCGGTGTCACAGCGCTTGGGCGCCAGGGGCTTTCCCTTCATTCACTCCTGCCGCATCTGGCAGACTGTGCGCTCCGGCTGACAGCCGGTGACCGGGGGGAATTCTGGAGGACGAGCGTGTGGGATCGGGGCACCCTGCTCGGCGGGCGCTACACGTTGGCGGAGCGGATCGGCGGCGGCGCCATGGGCGACGTCTGGCGGGCCGACGACGGAGTCCTCGAACGTCGGGTCGCGGTAAAGGTCCTGCGCCCGGAGCTGTTCGGCGACGCCAGGTTCGCCAAGCGGTTCCGCCGCGAGGCCCTGATCCTCGCCGCGCTGGACCACTCGGGCATCGTCGACGTCCACGACTACGGTGAGAACGCCTTCGGCGACGGTACGCGGGTGGCCTACATCGTCATGGAACTCGTCCAGGGCCGACCGCTCGACGAGCTTCTCAACGAGGGCGGGCCCCTGCCGCCGGAGCAGGCGCTCACCACCGCCGCCGAAGCGCTCGACGCGCTGCACGCCGCACACCGGCAGCAGATCGTGCACCGCGACATCAAGCCGTCCAACCTGCTGATCTGCAACGACGGCCGGGTGAAGGTCACCGACTTCGGCATCGCCAGCGACCTCGCCACCTCCAAGATCACACCCGATCACGCCATCGTCGGCACCGCCCTCTACATCGCGCCCGAGCAGGTCGAGGGCCACGACGCCAGCGCGGCCTGCGACCTCTACTCGATGGGCGTCGTCTGCTACAAGATGCTCACCGGGAAACTGCCCTTCGACGGCGACCGGCCCATCGAGATCATGCTCAAACACGTGCAGCAGCCGGCCCCGGCCCTGCCCGCCGACTTCCCTCCCGCCGTGCGCGACTTCGTCGCCACCGCCCTCGCCAAGAAGCCCGAGGAGCGCTTTCCCGACGCCGCGGCGATGGCAGAGGCGGCCCGGGCCGCGGCCTCCGCGAGCGCGAACCGCGCGGTGACCGGCGAAGCCGTCGTCTCCCTCGCGTCCGGAGGGCCGGCCGTGGCCGTGGTCGCCCCCCGGCAGGAGCGGCCGGCGCGTGGGCGTCGCCGGGTCCTCGTACCCGCGCTCGTCTTCTGCCTCGTCGCGGTGGTCGCCGGAAGTCTCCTGCTCCTGCGCCCTTCGCTGTTCCGTGCCGACACGGGCACTTCCGGTCGAGGCGCTCCCGCGTCCACGTCCGGCTCGGCCTCCGCATCAGCCTCCCCGTCAGCGTCAGGTGCCGCGCCCGGTTCGCACGGTCCCGGCGCGTCGCCTTCGGGTTCCGCGTCGTCGCGTACGGCCTCGCCGTCAACTTCTGCCGCGGCGAGCGGCAGCGCGGGCGCGGCGGGCCTGCCGCCCTCGTCCCCGTCCGCGCCGTCGGCGGCGGGAAGCCCTTCCGCCACCCGCCAAAGCGACACGTCCGCCACCACCGAGCCGGGCACGTACCCGATCGACGGCGTGAGCATGAGCGACGACCCCGCCGCGATCAAGGGCTCCGGCGCCTCCGCCGGTCCCGCCGGTGGCTGCACCGCCTGGCTCGACGACGCGGGCTCCGGCAAGCTCTACGGAATGCTGAACACCAGCTACTTCGAGACCTGCCACGCCGAGTTGATCCGCGACGACGGGCTGACCGTCGGCCTCGCCGCCTCCACCGGCGCCGAACGCACCGGCGCCGTCTCGGACATCAACCACAGCGCCCGCATCTGCGTCTGGCAACAGGGCGCAAGCGCCGACAAACAGTGCTCCGCCACGATCACCATCCACAACGGCGCCCCCACGGTCCGCTGACCAGCCGTCCAGCTCAGCGAACAGCCTCAGCTGGTCACGAGACGGGCGGAAGGTGGTGTGAAGCCTGGCGATGCAACGGTGGACGGACCGTGACATCCACATGCACCACCTGCCCCGCTTCGACCGTGACCTCCTGTGATTCGCCCGTCCACTCGCGCCTCGCCTCCGCAATGCCGTGGGTACGGATTGCGTAAATGCCAGGCAGAAGACTCAAGGAGTAGCGTCCGAGATGATTCGTGATCATCGCGATGCTCCGCACCTCGACCGACGAAATCGCTTTCGGCTCCATGACAAAATCTGGGAGCGCCGAACCATCGGCCAGGCGAACGACCCCCTTCACCAGCCCCCGAACCGGCTTTACCGCGCCTTGCGAAAAGGTGGCCACTTCTTCCCCCGCTCGACCGAATCCACAACAGCGATCGTGACTCAGACGACCGCCGGCATGCGGAATGCGGGCGGCGGGCGATCTGGTCGTCATGTTCCGGGATCGTCGTGGCGACGTCGCGCTCGCGCAGCCACGCCCGGTTCAGCCTAATGGTCAGACGGGATCCGTGAACGAGATCGGTTTGCCGGTGGCTTGGGCGTATGCGATCTCCCTGGTCGCGGACTCGCCGACGTAGCCGCCGGGGTTGACGACCAGAACGCGGTCGGCCAGGCCGATCTTGCGCAGGTGGAGGGCGTCCAGTGCGGTCTTCTGCTCGGGGGTGATCGGCTCGTCCGCTTCGCCCGGCGCGACGACGATGGCACCGGCGAAGGTCAGCTCACGGTTCGCCGCACGCATCTCGGCCACGAACCGGGTGGAGCCGCAGATGCAGACAATCTCGGGCCGGTCGGCCACGGCTGAGTCCTTCGGGTCGAACGGGAAACCGTCGGAGCCGACAGTTTACGCGGCGAGATGGACCTCACGCGGCCGGCGGGAGGCGTGCCCGACGTCGAGAGGTCCGGGGGCGCCCGGCTCACCGGCTTCCGCTGGCGACCCGGCCTAGAGCGCGGGTTGGGCGGGGATCGGGGGCGCGCCGGTTGGGTCCGGTGACGCGGGGGCGGGGCGGCGGAATCGGCGGAGCTGGGTGGAGAGGGAGAGGTAGAGGCGGTCGGGGAGGAATGCGGTGTCGGCGATGATCATCGCCCCGGAGAAGAGCGGCAGGCCGAGGAAGAGGGCGATGCCGGTGTGCATGCCGATCAGGACGACGAGGACGGGGTATTTGAGGCGGCCGAACAGGACGAAGGGGAAGGCGACTTGGACGAGGACGGTCACGTAACCGGCGATGACGAGCGCCGTCGGAAAGCTGTCGGCGAGATGGGACAGCGCGGGCCAGGGCTGGAAGAGGGGGAGGTTGAGTACGTCGTGCAGGGCGGTGCCGTTGCCCCAGGAGGCGCCCTGGACCTTGTAGAGGCCGGCGGATCCGTAGAGGAAGCAGACCTGGGCCGCGATGACGAACATGCCACAGTTGTGCAGCACCGTGGTCAACGTGCGGCGAACGTAACGGAGTTGCGCGAGTACGCGCGCGGCCGGGCGGGCGGGGCGAAGCCGAGTGCGGCGTGCGTCCAGGGACCAGCGGCGTCCGCAGGCGGTGAACATCAGGTAGACGGACATCAGCAGGGTGAGGTTGTCGCCGCCGTCCGTCATGAAGAGCGCCCTGGCGTGGAATGAGGCGACGACGACGGCGAAGAGCACGGAGACCGCCCGGGTCCGCCAACCCAGCGCGAAGAGCGCGCAGATGATCACGGCGAAGGCGTAACAGATCTCGAAATAGACCTTGTTGTCGGACAGCGTGAGGACGCTGGCCCAGCCGCTCTGGGCGAAGAGCTGCCGGGCGAGGTCGGGAGTCCACGGCGAGCCGGGTCCCCAGATCTCGTCGCGATGCGAGAACTCCCGCAGCAGGAAGACGAGGTAGAGCAGTCCGTATCCGATCCGCAGCACGGCCGCCGCGTACAGGGACACCGGTCGCTCCGTCAGCAGGGCGTACGCCCTGCCGGTCCAATTCGGGGTGGGCCGCGGCAGGCCGGGCGCGGGCCGCACCGCGTCGTCGGTGGACGTCACCTGGTCAGTGGTCATTCGAGGGCACCTTCCACCAGGGCAGCAAACGGGTGTCGGCGGCCGTGGCCGCGGTGACGACCGGACGCGCGTGCTGAACGGCGACGGGCAGGGTGACCACCCGGAGTTGGACGGACTGGACAGGACCGTCGCCGACGGGTCGGCGGGCCCCCACGCGCTGCACCGCGATGTTGCGCAGGTACCGCTGTGTCATGACCGCGCGGTCCGAGTGGGGCTCGTCGTCGCTCCCGTGCGTGTCCACGTAGGAGGACCAGGCCCGGCGCAGCATGTTCTGGTGGGTGTGGCTGGGGAACGGGTCGTGCTCGACCGCCGCCGTGTCCGCGGCGGTCAGGTCGACCCACGCGGTGACGTGCATCGTCCCGTCGGGGCCGGTGCTCGCGACACGGGCGTAGACCGTCCGGTCCACCGACTCGGGATCCGGCGCGAACAACTGCCAGTTCTGCTCGAAGACCGGGTAGATCCAGGCGTTGATCTGGCGGCCGAACCGCTGTGAGATCGGATTGGCCGGTGCCACGTGCAGGAACACCATGGCCACATGGGTCAATGCCGTGGCCACGATCAGCGCGATTCCGATCCCCAGGCCCGCTCTCAGCGGGACGGGCAGCCGGTGTTGTCCGGAGAACTCCGGTGATTCGTCCGGCAATTCCCGTACGTGCGTGTCGGAATCGACTCGCACCGCTGTCCCTGCTGCCCGCATCTGCGCCTGCCCTCTTCTTTCCGCTGCTGCCTTTTGTGCGGCCCGGTGCCGCGGCGCGCGGCGGATTCGGTGACAATTCCGCCGCGCACCGCTTGTCGCTCACCGAGCGGGGTCGTGCTCCGGGCGCGTCAGCGCTGGTGACCCGCCTGGGAAGCGGGTTGTGCGCCGTAGCCCTGATTGTCGGACCAACCGCCGGGCTTGCCCGGCTTCTTCTTCGGCGGGCAGTGCTTCACGGGCTTCTTGGGCGGGCAGTGCTTCACCGGCTTCTTCGGCTTGCAGTGCTTGCCCGGGTAGTGACCCGTGCCGCCGGTCGAACCGCCGGTGGTGGCCCCGCCGGTCGTCGTACCACCCGTCGTGGTGCCGCCGGTCGTACCGCCAGTGGTCGTCCCACCCGTCGTGGTGCCGCCGGTGGTCGTGCCACCCGTCGTCGTACCACCCGTGGTCGTCCCACCGGTCGTGGTGCCGCCAGTCGTCGTACCACCCGTGGTCGTCCCGGCCGTCGTTCCGCCCGTGGTCGTCCCACCCGTGGTGGTTCCCGCCGTCGTACCGCCAGTGGTCGTCCCGCCGGTGGTCGTGCCACCCGTCGTCGTGCCACCGGTCGTGGTCCCGCCGGTGGTCGTGCCACCGGTCGTCGTACCGCCCGTGGTGGTGCCACCGGTCGTCGTGCCGGTGCCGCACGCCGGCCGCGTGATGCGGTTGGTGTCCAGCGTCACCGAGCCGTTACGGGCCAGGGCGCGGCCGTCGATGCTCGCGCCCGTGGTCACGTTGATCGAGGTCAGGGCGAGGATGTTGCCCACGAAGGTGGAGTTGGTGCCGAGCGTGGCCGAACTGCCGATCTCCCAGAACACGTTGCACGGGGAGGCGCCGTTGACCAGGAGAACGCGGCTCGCGGACGCGGTGGTCAGGCCGGAACCCACCTGGAACACCCACACGGCGTTGGGATCGCCCTGGGCGTCGAGGGTCAGCGTGCCGGTCAGACCGAGCGTGGACGAGGCGGTGTAGACGCCGGGGACCAGGGACAAACCCCCGGCGTCCGGGGGCAGCGCCGAGTCCGTGGCCTGTCCTGCGGCGTCGTTGAACGCTGTGACCAGGTCGGACTTCGCCTGGAGGGCGACCGCGTCCGCCGAGTGCTGGGCCCCGTTGACCAGGCCGGGCGGGAAACCGGTGATGGCGGTGCCGGGGCTCACTCCGAGGTCTCCGGTGATCACCGAAGGACCCGTGTTGGTGACCGTCTGACCGGCCAGTACGGCGAAACTGTCCGCCGTTCCCAGCGGGACGGCCGTGGCGGTGGCATCCGCCTGGGTCGACACCGCGGCGACGAGAGATGCGGCGATCAGCGGCGCGACCACCGCCGCGACCCACGTGGGAATGGTGCGACCTTTCGGCGCGGGCAGGATCTGTGACGTCATAGAGGCGTGACTCCTGACAGGAACGGCAGCGAAGCCCGAAAGGCGGGTTCTGAGGACGGCCGACTCCGTGCCAGGCACACTAAAGAAAGAGATGCGGAAGCGATGCACGCATACGAGTGATGGATTGATTTATCAACCGGCATGGTCGAATATCGCAGAAACGCGAGGCCGGAAAAACGTTCCCCCTATTGCACGTCACGCTGGAATGCGCCGCGAGGAACTCATCGCCATGAGCGGCCGATGAAGAGCGCGGGTGCCCGCCACTCGCGCTCAGGCGGACCGATCCGGCCCATCTCCGGTCGCCGAAACGGAGTTCGCCACGCGCGGACGCGCTCCGGGGTTCAGTCCTGGAGCGCGGACGGCAAGGACGCCGCCAACTCGTCCAGCCTCCGCGCGGAGCCCGCCAGGATCGCGTACCGCCAACTCACCCCGTCCGCAGGGGCGTCGGCGTAGAGGACAACCCCGTCGCCGCGCTCGGGGTCGTAGTCCAGCGCGCGGTCACGGAGGCGGTCGAGAGCGGCGGTGAAGGAGTACGGACCGGACGCGCGGACCGTGCCCGTCGTCCACGTGACGGGGGTGCCGCGGGCGAGGCGGACGACCAGGTCGTACGGGGTGGTCGTCGCGGTGCGCCGGACGTTGGACTCGGTGGCGTACAGGGTGCCGTCGGTGGCCACGAGGGCGTCGATGTCGTACGGACCGCGGTAGCCGTGCGCGATCAGGTGACGGCCGAGGGCCACGCCCCAGTCGCGCAGTTCGTCGCACACCTGCGGGTGCACGATGCCGCGCAGCGGAGCGCGGTAGCCGGTGAAGGAGCCGTCCTCGGTGCGCATGGCACCGTCGAAGAGCGGTCGCGGTCCACCCGCCGCGGCGACGAACTGGGCGCTGATCGAAACGGTGTGGGGGACGTACTCCTCCACGGTCCACCGGCTGTCCGGCCCGAAACCGTCGACACCCCATCCGTCGACGCCCAAGCCATCCGAGCCGAAACGGTCCACACCGAAGCCGTCCACGCCCGAGCCGTCCGCCGCGACCGAGGGATCCTCGGCACCGACGAACCGCAGCCCGTGCCCGCCCGCCGACCGGTCGGGTTTCACGACACCGCGCCCGGAACCGGCCGCGCGGAGCACCGCGCGTACGGTCGCGCGCAAGTCGGGCCCCGAGCAGGTGCGTCCGTACGGCAGGCGCATCCCGGTCCGCTCGGCCACGGCGCGGAAACCGGCCTTGGTGTTGCACAGCTCCGTGACCGCCAGCGCTTCGGCGCCGACCGCCGGCCCGCCGCGACCGCAGGGCGACACCGGCACTCCCAGCGCGGCGGCGAGCGCGAACGTCGAGGCGTCCAGGGCGATGGGCAGCAGCCGGGTGCCGGGGCGGGCCGCCGCGAGGGCGCGCAGTTCGTCGGTCAGGCCGGGCGTGTCGGCCACGGAGTCGGCCATCGCGGCACCGGGTCGGTCACGGACGGTGACGATCCGTACGGAGTCCCTCGGAACGCCGGTCAGGGCGCACGCGTACCGCGCGAACGGCTCGGACAACGGGACCGGGGTCAGCAGCACGTCGCCGGGCCGGGTCAGCCAGATCTTCCGCGGGGCCTGCTCGGCCCACCGGGCGACCACGGCGTGTTCCCGCAGGTCGACAGCGAGTGCGGAGGCGAAGTTGGCAAGAACGATCAATGATGGAGTGCCACTGTCCTTCGGTGCCATAGGGGGTGTGTGCCCGCGATCGCGGCGGGAAACCCGGTTCCGGAATCTGCCGAATCCCTCTCGGGGCGCCGTCCGTCGATTGGTACCCCGCATCCGGGGCAGTCGGCCCTGGACCACACAAATAGGTGACTCAAAGTCATCGCATCATGCGTCGGAGGTGGACCGTGCTGTGTATGCCAGGTGTCTATCAACCCCAACAGGACACCCACCTCCTGATGCGGGCCATGTGCCGCGAGGCCGTGGCACCCGGGATGCACGTGCTGGATCTGTGCACCGGCAGCGGCGCGCTGGCCATCTGCGCCGCGCGGCTGGGCGCCCGGGTGACCGCCGTGGACATCGCGTGGCAGGCCGTGCTCTCGGCCCGCGCGAACGCTCTGAGGGCCGGACGACGGGTACGGGTGCTGCACGGCGACCTCGCGGGGCAGCGGGGACGGCACGACCGCCCGTACGACCTGGTGGTCAGCAATCCGCCCTACGTCCCTTCCCCAGCGGCCGAGCCGCCGGTACGGGGCGCGGCCCGCTCCTGGGACGCGGGGCACGACGGGCGGGCGGTCGTGGACCGGATCTGCGCGACCGCGCCACGCGTCCTGGCACCCCACGGCGTACTCCTGATGGTGCACTCGGCGCTGTGCGGGGTCGAGGCGACGCTGGCTTCCCTGGCGGAGGCCGGGCTGCGCGCGGCGGTGACCGACCGGGAGCTGATCCCCTTCGGGCCGGTACTGCGCGAACGAACGGCGTGGCTGCGGCAGGCGGGACTGATCGACGGGGAGCAGGACAAGGAGGAGCTGGTGGTGATCCGTGCCGAACACGCCTGAGCGACCGCGCCGCGTCCTGGTCGAACGGGACGGGCCCGTCCTGGTCGAGGGGCCGGTGACCGTCGTCGGCGACGACGGTGTCGCCGTGACCTCGCACCGCTTCATGGTCGCGGTGTGCACCTGCCGCCGCAGCCGGACGCACCCGTGGTGCGACACCAGCCACCGCCGCCGGTCCAAGGGCGGCGGGGACGGAGAGCCGCCGGCGTGCGGCGGGCAGCGGACGGCTCCGGCCGGGCCGGAGGGAGAGTCCTGATGACGACCGCGTACCCGAGCGCGTACCCGACCTCTTACCGCGAGTCGCGTGCCACCGCTCCCCCGCTTCCGACGCCTCGCGGGCCGCTGTCGGCCGCCGTGGTGGCGTCGCTGCGCGACGGCGCGGGAGAGCTGCCCGGCGCCGGTCCCGTGGCCGCCGCCGATCCGTACGGCGACGACCTGCAACTCGCCCTCTATTCGCTGTACGAATTGCACTACCAGGGCTTCGCGGGTGTGGCCGACGACCGTGAGTGGGACGTGGAGCTGCTGCGGACGCGCGGCTTCCTGGAGGAGCGCTTCCTGCGCCAGGTGCGCGCGGACGCGCCGGTCCGCCCGCACGCGGCGGACTCCGTCGCCGCGCTGCTGGTCGAACCGGTGGGAGACGACGGCACCGGTGTCAGTCATTACCTCCGGCCCGAGGGCCATCTTGAGCACTTGCGGGAGTACGCGGCCCTGCGGTCCCTGTACCACCTCAAGGAGGCCGATCCCCACGCCTGGGTGATCCCGCGCCTCCACGGCCGGGCGAAGGCGGCGATGGTCGCCGTCGAATTCGACGAGTTCGGCGGCGGGCACGCGGAGGACATCCACGCGCGGCTCTTCGCCGACCTGATGACGGACCTCGGCCTGGACACCGCGTACGGGCACTATCTGGACGCGGCGCCCGCCGAGGCGCTGGCGGTGGTCAACCTGATGTCGCTCTTCGGCCTGCACCGCGCGCTCCGCGGCGCGCTTGTCGGGCACTTCGCCGCCGTCGAGATCACCTCGTCGCCGGGTTCCCGGCGGCTGGCGCAGGCGATGCGCGCCAACGGCGCGGGCCCTGCCGCGGAGCGCTTCTACGACGAACACGTCGAAGCGGACGCCGTCCACGAACAGGTCGTACGCCACGAGGTGATCGCTCCTCTGCTGGCCGCGGAGCCGCAGTTGGACGCCGACGTTGTCCTCGGCATCGAGGCGACGGGACTGCTGGAGGACCGGCTCGGCGCGGCGCTGCTCGACGCCTGGCGGAACGGCCGCAGCGCGTTGCGCACGCCGTTGGAACCGCTACGGGACCGGCCGTCGCCGCGCACCGGAGGCTGACGGTTCCCCTGCCCGACGCCGGTCCGAGGAATCGACCCACCGGCCCGGTCCGGTGGCGGCCCCAGAGCTTTGGGGGGCGCGCCGCCGGGCCGGTGGTCTCTTCCGGGCGGGATACGGGTCAGGCCGGATGCGGCGGCCGGGCCGTGTGGTCGGGGTGGCCGTGCGTGCGGCGCGCCTCCTTCATCTCGGCCTCGTGGATGTGACGCGCGCCGCCCGCCAGGTCGGTGCGGATCTGCTCCTCCATGCGCCGGAAGGGTTCGACGTACGTGTCGTCGTACGCCTCGACCATCTGGAAGGTCCAGTAGCCCGGCAGGACGTTGCGGCCGACGATCTCGCGTTCGAGCCGCTCCGCGTGTTCCGCGTGGCCCGCGGCCCTGAGGTGCTCGACCGCCTCGCCGAGGCGCAGGTCGGCTCCCCCGGTGAGCTGGTGGAAGTCGTACAGCCGCCCGCGCGCCCGCTCCACCGTCTCGAGGGCTTCGGAGAGGATGCCGAGCGCTTCCACCGAGGCGTCGCTCAGCCCGGCGGGACGTCGGGCCGGTGCCGCGGGGCCGCGCTCTTGTTCATGGTTGGTCATGTGCAAGGCCTTCCCCGGCCGGCCGTGTCCATCACGGCGATCGGAGCGGCCGGCGCAAGGGGCCCGCGGGGGACGCGCAGGGACGGCCAGCGGCCGCGGCGTCGCGGAGAAAACCCGTTGGCGAAGCGTGCCCAGCCCTTGCTACCCTCCCGGAGGCCGTGCGAGAGACCGAGGAGGTGGTACCCGTGAACGCAGTATCGACATGGGTGCTCCCCTCTGGGGCCACGGTCGGGCGATAGGTCGTCCGGGAGCGCCGTCAACGAGCACTCCCGAAAGGCACGACCATGCGATTCACTTCTGAGCAGCGCCTCGACGAAGGCGTCCTCGAACGCGAATTCACCCTCGGCGAGATCCCCGGCATCCTGTGGACACCTGATGCGGCGTCCGCGGCGGCACCGGCGCCGCTGATCCTGCTCGGCCACCCTCCCCTCGGGCTGCGCAAGATGTACCCCCGGCTGCTGGGCCGGGCCCTGGGCTGCGCGGCGGAGGGTTTCGCCGCGGCCACCATCGAGCTTCCCGGAAGCGGCGACCGGCCTCGCCTGCCCGCCCTCGATGAGGCCCGCGCCGACCTGCGCCGGGCGATGGAGACCGGCGAGCCGGTCGGGGACGAGATCGTCCACGCCCTCGTCCTCCCCCTGGTCGAGGCGGCCGTCCCGGAATGGCGGACCGCCCTGGACGCCCTTCTCGCACTGCCCGAGGTCGACGGCCCGGTCGGGTACTCGGGAGGGGTGATCTCCGTCGGCGTCCGGCTGGCGGTGGTCGAGCCTCGCGTCTCGGCCGCCGTTCTGTTCGCCGGGAGCCTCGTGCCCCGCGCCATCTTCGAGGAGGCCGAGCAGGTCACCATTCCCCTGCACGTCCTCCTTCAGTGGGACGACGAAGGCAACGACCGGCAGGCATCGCTGGATCTCTTCGACACCTTCGCCTCCAAGGAGAAGTCCCTCCACGCCCACCTCGGCGGACACTCCGGAGTCCCGCAGTCCGCGGGCGCTGCCGCGGCCCAGTTCTTCACCCGCCACCTGAAGTAGCACCGAGCCGTCAACCCGGTCCCGGACGGTAGCCCGCCCCGACCGGGACCGTCACGGAGGAGCGTCACCACCGGCTTGGTGGCACTCCTCCACACGCTCCTGCGACGACGGCCGCGGCGGGCGTGCCCGGCCGTTGAACTCCCGCACGTCGGCGGGTTCGCATGCGTTCAGCGAACCCACGCGGTCGTCGTGCGCCGTCGCCTCCCCTGTGTGCGACCGGAGGCGCCGGGGAGCGACGTGGATCGGTCGCCTCTGGCCCGACGGGTGTTCTCTGACTAGAGTCAGAGAATGGACGCACTACAGATCGCCCAGGTGCGGCGGTTCAACCGCACCGTCACCGAGCACGTGGGCGTGCTCCACGACCGCTATCTGGGCCGGGACCGGCCGATCGGTGAGGCCCGGCTCCTGTGGGAGATCGGCGAACAGGGCCAGGACGTACGGCGGTTGCGCGAACGGCTCGGCCTCGACTCGGGATACGTCAGCCGTCTGCTGCGCTCCCTGGAGGCGGACGGGCTGGTGACGGTGGAGCCGCTGCCCCGCGACAGACGGGTGCGCACCGTCCGGCTCACCGACGCCGGTCGCGCCGAGCGCGCGGTGCTCGACGGCCGCAGCGACGAACTGGCGGGTTCCCTGCTGGAGCCGCTCAACGCCGTCCAGCGCTCCCGGCTGGTCGCCGCCATGGCCGAGGTCGACCGGCTGCTGACCGCCGCGACGGTCACGCTGGACGTCGTCGACCCGGACCACCCCGACGCCGAGCACTGCATGCGGTCCTACTTCGCCGAGTTGCGCGAACGCTTCGACGCCGGTTTCGATCCCGCGCGGAGTCTGCTGCCCGACGCCGGCGAACTCCGGTCGCCGCACGGCCTCTTCCTGGTCGCCCGGCTGCACGGTGAGCCCGTCGGCTGCGCCGGTCTGAAGCTGCCGCCGGGCGCTCCTGCCGAGATCAAGCGCATGTGGGTCGCGCCGCAGGCCCGCAGGCTCGGCCTCGGCCGCCGCTTCCTGGCCGAACTGGAACTGCGGGCCGCCCGCAACGGCCGCGACCTGCTGCGCCTTGACACCAACAAGGCGCTGAACGCCGCGATCAGCCTGTACCACTCCTGCGGTTTCGAGGAGGTCGCGGCCTTCAACGACGAGCCGTACGCCCACCATTGGTTCGAGAAGCGGATCATCACACCGCCGTCGGGATGAGCCCCCACCTCTACGAGGGCCGCGACCACTGCGGCCTCAGCCGGTGAAGGGGTGGGGGCCGAGGCGGCCCCAGGTGATGAACAGGGCCAGGCACAGATAGAAGAGGTTGAGGAGGACGAAGGGGGCTTCGGCCGGGCGGCGGGCGTGGGTGGTCATCGCGCCGACCATGAGGAGGCACCAGCAGATCGCGGTGACGGGGACGAAGAAGGGGGCGACGTCGAGAGCGGCGGGAAGGATGAGGCCGAAAGCGGCGAGGAGTTCGAGGACGCCGAGGGATTTGACGAAGGTGACACTGGCGTCGCCGGTCCAGCCGCCGCCGTGAGTGGCGGTCAGTTTGTCCTTGGGAATGAAGGCCTTGGAAACACCGCCGGTCAGTGCCACCGCGGCCAGCAGCCCGGTGACGATCCACAGCGCGAGGTTCATCGTCCGCTCCTTGATCGGGAATTGCCTGTGCCCCGTAGGACGAGACAGCCGCCGCGGCCTGTGACACGCCAGCGGAAACGGCGCGGGACGAGGGCAGGAACGGGTACGGGACGACGGCAGGAACGGGCGCGGGACCGGGCGCAGCCAAATACGTCGAATTTGCGCATGCTTGAACCTTGCGCGGGCCGCTTTCACCCCTTTTAGCCTTCCCATGGAACCCCTGGGACCGAGAAGTCAACTCCCGCCACTGGCGTCCCCACGCGTAACAGAGCGACCAATTGAACCCATGTGATGCAGGTCGGTCCAACCTGCTTACGGGGTGGGGCGACGTACCGCTATTCTCAGCCCCCGAGTGTTCGTAGAACGACGTCAGCAGGGAGACAAGTCACCATGTCGCACGATGTACCGCCGCCGGGCCCACCGACTCAGCCGCCGAGCGCGAGCGGCCCGTCCGGGGGTTCTTTCGACCCGGCTTCGGTCAACCGACTCGACTGGGCAATTCTCGGTATCGGGTTCATTGTGTTGATCTTCTCGTTCTTCGACTACTACTCCTGGGATTTCGGGAGCGGTTACGGCATCAACCTCGGCAGCGTGAGTTGGAGTGCCTGGCACTTCAGCCATGGGCTGTTCATAGCCTGGTTCGCGATGGTCATCACGGTGCTCAGCGCCGCGGTGCTCGCGGTCAGCCTCTTCGTGCCCACCGTCACGCTGCCCGCGCCCGACCGCATGCTGACCTTCGTCGGCTTCGCGGTGGGCTTCGTCCTGTACCTGATCGCGATCTTCGCGCACTCCGACTTCGGCCCGGCCGGTGGCCACGGCTTCAGCTTCTGGGTGAGCCTGATCCTCGCCGGTGTCGGCGCGGTCATCGCTCTCATGCGGGCCCAGCAGACGAACACCGCACTGCCCGGCAAGCTCAACAGCCTCCCGCGCGTCGGCCGGTAGTCAGGCAGTCCGCAGCGCTACACGCACCACACGCGGCACCGGCCGGACCGCCGCCCCACCCTCAGTACGGTGGAGGCGGCGGTCGGGCTCGCGGCTCCTGCGCACCGACGCGTGCGCGCCGCGCACCACACGCGCTACGCGCCTACGCCTGCCCGCCGCTGCCACCGCCGCCCGTACGAACGAGCCGACAAGCGCCCGGTCGTCGCGCCGCGACCACGCCACGACCAGCCGGCTCGTGGGAACAGCGTCTCGGACGCGAGCCCGGTCAGGTCGTCGAACGGCGCGTACAGCAGCGCCACATCGGCCCCTGCCGTCCCGCAGATGGTCGGCCCGGTCGGTGGCGCCGCCGAACAGCACGTCCACCCGGCGCGCGTCCGGCCGTTCCGCGTACGCGGCGAGGATCCCGGACAGCAGATCCGCCACCGCGATCGTCCACATCGGCGTCGCCGACCTCGACGCGCTCAACGCGGCCTTCGCCATTCCCGGCATCGAAGAACTCATCAGCCGCCGGCAGGCCCGCTACCCGTACCAGGTCGTCTGGGCCAACCACGATCCGCCGGCCTGACCGACCGGGCGGCCGGCCGCGTGCTCAGTGCGCGCGCTTCCGCCGCACCCACGCCACGACGAAGCCGACGGCGGGCAAGGGCAGGGCCAGGATCGCGAAGAGCGCGGCCAGCACGAGGACGATCGCCGCCTTGCCCGCCGGGCTCCCGTCACTGGCGCCGACGATCCGGACCGCACAGGAAGCCGCCGCCCCGGCCACCGCGAGCGCGGCCACGGCGACGGCTCCCCGTCGGACGCCCAGGCGTCCGAGCAGGACGCCCAGCGGGATGCCCAGGACGCCGACGGCGGCAAAGGCGGCCAGCAGGGTGATCACCGTGGGGTCGACGGGCGAGGCCGCCCTCGGCACCCACGGAGTCGCCACCGCGGCGGCGATCCATGGGGCCGAGGCCAGCCAGGCCCTACGCGTCGTGCGTGTCATCCGTTATTTGTTCTCCATGGCGTTCCGCAGATTGCGGGCCTGCTGCTGCCACTGCTGCTTGGCGGCGCCCATCTTGACCCCGGCCCACGCGAACCAGTTCGAGCCCGTCGTGTACGCCTTCTGCGTCAGGTACACGCCGTCCTTCCGGGACGAGATCGAGAACTTGATCTGCGAACCGGGGTCGTCGAAGTATCCCTTGTTGGTCACCGTGAAGGTGAAGGAGGTCTTGTCCTTGAAGGACACCTTCACCTTGCCGGGTCCGCCCGCGATCCTGCCGAGGCCGTGCGCGATGGAGTCACCCGGGTGCAGCGTGCACATCGCGCCCTGGGTGAAGGCGTCGCAACCGGTCACCTTGAACGGGAAGATGTCCTTCGGGTGCGCCTTGAAGTAGGCCATGATCTCCTCGGGTGTGCCGAGGCTGTTGGGCCCGATCAGCTCCGACGTCGTGTACTTGTAGCTCGGGTGCGGCGAGAAGGCGACGGACTTCTCCTGCGCGTGCGCGGCCGCGTACGTGTCCCGCTCGGGCTCCGGCGCGTTGCCGCCGTACAGGTCCTTGATCAGGTCCTGCCACCGGTGTTCCCTCGGCGAGGAGATGCCGAGGGTGCCGCACAGGTCGTCGCAGTGGCGTCGCGCGTAGGAGACCTTGCGCTGCGTCTTGAGGCTGACGTACGGGTTCTGGTTGACCTTGCTGCTGCTGCACTCGGTGTGCACGCAGTCACCGGTCTGGGTCGCCCACGCGCTGCAGTCCTTGCCGCAGGCGTTGCCGTGCTCGTCACAGCCCTCGTGACCGTTGCGGCAGGTGTACAGGCCCGTCGGGTCGCTCTGGGAGACGGGGTCGTTGCCCGCGTACGCGTAGCCGTTGAGCGACTGCGGGTCGCTGGTGTCCAGATCGGCGTCGACCGAGGTGAAGCGGCCGGTCGACGGGTCGTAGTCGCGGGCGCCGAGGTGGGTCAGGCCGGTGCCCGGGTCGTTGACGCCGCCGACGAAGCCCTTGTCCCCCGACCAGGCGGTCGGCGCCGTGCCGCGCGGTTCCCCGAAGGGGGTGGTACGGCGCTGCTGCATGGTCAGGCCGGTGCCGTTGATCTGGAGTTGGCTGGTGCCCTGGCTGTCGGCGATCAGGAACGACACCTTGTTGTCGTCGGTGCGCATCGCCTGGTTGCCGTCGCCGAGGTCGTAGTAGCGGGTGGCGCGCGGTGTGGTCGACCCCTTGGCGAGGGCGACCTCGGTGCCGCCGAGGTAGAGCGTGCTGCCGCTGTCGGTACGGACCACCAGCCGGTTGCCGTCGGCGTCGTAGACGTACGAGGTGGTCTTCGTACCGCCGTTGCCGTCGACTGCGGTCACCTGGGTCAGGCGGCCCTCGGTGTCCCACACCTGGGTCTGCTTGGCGGCGCCGACCGTGCTGGTCCGGGTGTCGCCGATCGCGTCGTACGTGTAGGACTTCAGCGTGCTGCCGCCGGGGCCCGTGGTCCGCATCTGGCTGAGCGTGTGCGGCTGGGGGCTGGTCGGGGCGGGGTAGGAGTAGTCGCGGACGGTGTCCTGTGCGGGGGTGCCGGTGGCGGAGTGGTCCGTCTCCTTGGTGCGGTCACCCGCCTTGTCGTAGCCGAAGGACTGCCAGTACGCGGCCGGGCCGCCGAGTGCCGCGGCGCTCGGGGTGGCCGCGCAGCCCGCCGAGCCCTGCGCCCACGCCTCGGTCAGCCGGCCCAGGTAGTCGTACTGGAAGCACTGGGCGTCGGTGCCGTCGCGGGAGACGTCGGTGAGCGAGGTGATGTCACCGGCCGGGTCGTAGCCGTACGTGGCGGACTTGTCGGTGCCCGGCACGTCCTGCCGGTCGACACGGGAGTTGGACAGCCGCTGGGTGCCCCACTGGTAGGTGTTGGTGACCTGGGTCATCTTCTGCCCGGCCGCCTGGAAGGTGTACTGGAGCGCCTGGCCGGTGTAGCTGTACGTGGTGTTGGTCGTGTACGTGGCGCCGCCGGAGCCGGACACCGTGCTGGGCCGCAGCACCTCGTCGTAGGTCGGGGTGACCGCTTCCGCGGGCAGGCTGCCCGCCGCGGGGTAGCCGACGGACTGCGTGGTGCCGTCCGCGTTGTACTGCACATTGCCCTGGTAGGAACCGGCGAGCGCGCCTTCGGCCGCCGGGATCGTGGTCGTCGTGCGGTGCGCGCGGTAGAGGTTGTCGTACAGCGAGTAGGCGACGGTGTACGCGGAGCCCGTGGCGCCGCCGACGTAGCGGGCGGCCGAGGCGATCTGGCCCTTGAAACCGGCCGGGTCCCACACGTGCTTGGTCAGCAGCGGGCCGGTCGCGTCGCCGTCGTGGGTCTCGGTCTCCCGGCCGAGCCCGTCGTAGAGGTGGGTGACGCTCTTGCCGCGCTGGTCGGTGCTGGAGACCAGTTGGCCGCGGTCGTCGTAGCCGGAGTCGGTCGTGCCCTTGTCGGGGTCGATCGCCTTGGTCTGGTTGCCGCGCTGGTCGTAGCGGTACTCCCAGACGGTGCCGGACGCGTCGGTGACCTTGGAGAGCTTGCCCGCCGGGGTGTAGTCGTAGAGCGTCTTGTCGTACGGGCCCGTGGGGGTCGCGGCCTGGAACTGGTCCAGCTCACGGACGTTGCCGCCCGCGTCCACCACCGTGGTGGTCGGTGTGCCGCCCTTCGGCGGGGTGACCGTGGTGCGGTCGCCGCCGTAGGCCGTGGTGGTGGTCGCGAGGACCTGGCCGCCGTCGCCGTTGCCCGCGATCTGCTGGCTGCGCACGACCCGGCCGAGACCGTCGTAGCTGTTCCATGTCTGCGTCTCGACCGACAGCGCGTCGTCCACCTTGTACAGCACGGTGGAGGGCGCCTTCGCCGCGTAGTACGAGGCGAAGGTCTTCGCGGGCAGGCCGCGTTCGTCGTAGAAGGTGTCGGAGACCAGCATGCCGCCCTTGGGCCCTGGCGTCTGGGCCTGACGGACCCTCAGGAAGCCGTCGTACAGCGCGTACGCGGTCTGCGTGCCGGTGCCCGCCAGGCTCGTGGTGGCCACCACCGGGGGCTTGCCGTCGGCCAGTGTGTACGTGAAGGCGGAGTTGGGCGTCTGGCTGTTGGCCTTGGAGCGGTCGGGCAGCCAGATCCTCAGCTTGCGGCCCAGCGCGTCGTATGTGGTGTCGGTGCGCTTGCCGTTGGTGTCGACGACCGTGACGGGCAGCCCGCGTACGGGGTCCAGGGTCGTGGTGGTGGTCTGCGCGGTGCTCGCGTCTCCCGCGGTGGCCGGTGGTGTGGTGACCGTCGTCGTGGTCGGGAAGCCGGTCGCCGGGGCGTAGGCGGTGGTGGTGACGCGGCCGTCGGTGCGGTCGGTGCGCTGAGGCGCGCCGGTCACGGTGGCGGTGACGTTGCCGCTCAGGTCGGTGGCCGAGACGGCACGGCCGTAGGAGTCGTAGGCCGCGGCGGACTCCAGGTAGGTGGCGGTGGTGCCGTTGTGGGACTTCAGGCTCGCCACGTGCGTGGCGTCACCCGCGGTCGGCGCGGCTCCGTAGGCGTGGCCGTCGTAGGCGGTGCGGATGTCGGACAGGACGTCCTTGGTGTAGTCGGGGGTCGCGGAGCAGGGCACCGCGACCGTGAGGATCCGCGAGGGGTTGTCCAGGATCCAGTCGGTGGTGTTGTCGACGTAGGTGGTGGTGGCGCACCGGTCGTCGGCGGCGGTGGAGATGTCGCCGTGGTCGTCGGTGGTCAGGACCCGGCCCGCGGTGTTGTCGAAGGTGCGGGTGACGTCGGTGATCCGCCACGACGAACCGGCGCCGTTGTCCAGCGAGGTCCAGGCGCGGGTCTCCACGGTGCCGGTCAGATTCGCGGCGATGGTGCCCCAACTGCGGGTGACCGAGGCCGTTTCGTGGTGCCAGGGGGTGCTGACGGTCTTGTCCAGCACCTTGCCGTCCGGCCCGGAGTAGTGCTCCGTCTTGTACTCGACGCCCGCCAGCGAGTCGTGGTCGGTGATGGTGCCGCCGTTGTCGTCGGAGACGGTCACGGTGCGCTTGCCGCCGGTCGTCTTGTCGGCGTCCATGCCGCGCAGGTAGTAGTGGTCGGTCCGCGAGCTCATGCCGACCGGGTCCTGGCCGCCGGTCTCGACCTGGACGTGGGCGTAACCGCGCCAGGTGGACCAGGACTTGTACTTCTCCTTGGTGATGCCGTCGTCGGAGTCGTAGTGCCAGGCGGCCCCGCCGAGGTAGTCGTACCTGGTGACCTCGTCGGGCGAGGAGGTGGTGCGGTCGGACTGGATGACCTGCTTCACCACGTACTTGTTGAACCACTGGCGCGACGGGTCCTCGTCGCCCTCCTTGGTGAAGGACTGCGGGAAGCAGAGCGTGGTGTTGGTGTCGGGGGTGGGCAGGTGCGCGGCGTCGCAGGCCGCGGTGGAGTAGGTGATGTCGGTCTGTCCGCCGGTCTCGTCGTCGATGGTCGAGACGCGTTCCTTGATGAACGGCGAGGTGTTGTCACCGGGGATGTCCAGCCGGTTGGTGCGCTGGTCGTACCCGAAGGTGATCTTGGGCATGGTCAGGTCGGGCGCGCCCTCGGGGGTGTCGGCGTTGCCCGTGTGCTCGATCGACGCAAGCTCCAACTGGTAGTCGATGTCGGCCATGCCCCACTGGTGGCCCAGCTTCCACGTGTCGACCGGGGTGTACTTCCCGGCCGAGGTGAGCACCTGCGAGGTGACCGCGGTCAGGCGCTCGCGGGTCCAGAAGGAGGGGCCGAAGGAGTGGCAGTCGCCGGTCGACTTGCAGTTGAGGTCCCACGGCGTGTCGTACCAGGGGGAGGCGGCGTTGTCGATCTTCGAGGCGTCGCAGGCGCCCGCCGTGGCGGACAGGCACCTTTCCCCGCTGGTGAAGGCGACCTGCGCGAGGGCCTTGGCCGAGTACATCGCGGTGGACTTCAGGCCGTAGTCGATGTGGTCCAGGTAGCCGCCGCGGACGTAGGTCGTCGGGCTGGCGGCGGTCCTGGCACGGCCGTAGTAGTTGGTCTCCTTGGTGTAGTAGTACGCGATGGCGTTGCCGTGCGGGTCGACGGAGTAGTCGAGATTCCACCGCCAGCCCTGCTGGCACCAGGAGGTGGCGAAGGTGGAGGCGTGGCACGGCTCGTCGGCGTTGTTGCCGAAGACCGGCACGGTCCACGTGGAGTCGGTGGTCGCCTTGCCGCTCGCCCAGCCGGGCAGCCGGTTGTAGCCGAAGTAGTACTGGCTGCCGTCGGTGAGCGTCAGCCGCCAGTACTCGTCGTTGCGGGCGCCGTTGGAGCGCACGTCGGTGGAGGTGCCGTAGACCCGGTCGACCTTCGTGCCGTCGTCGCCCTTGATCCGGAAGGAGTTGGTGCCGGTGGCGACCAACTGGCCGGAGTGGCCGTCGAAGGAGATCGTCGCGTTGTCGTACGCCCAGCACAGGTCCTCGTACTTCTTGCCCGAGGAGTCCTTGGCGCCTTCGTCGCCGCAGGACTTGTAGCTGCGCTCGATGTAGCCGGGCGACAGGTCGAAGCCGTCACCGGCCCAGGACGCCTGGTTGTTGCTGCTGCTGGTGCGGCCGTCGACGCTGCCGGAGTCGTAGGACAGGCCGACCTTCGGGGTGAAGCTGCCCGGCACGTCGGGGGCGGGCATGTCGTAGGACCAGGTGAAGGAGCCGGTGTTGGGCCCGACGTTCCAGTTCGAGGACGGGGACAGCGAGGTGGCGGCGTAGTCGCCGTGGTCGCTCGACGTGCCGGCGGTGGCCGCCAGGACCGTCGCGGTACCGGGCGCGCCCGAGGACGCCAGGGTCAGCGCGTCGGCGGTCAGCGTGTGCGTGGCCGCGTCGTTCGTGGCGCGGACCGGGGTCCGCGTGGTGCAAACGGCCTTGTCGGGGGTGGTCAGCGCGCACGCGGGCAGTGTGACCAGGCGCAGCCGGGCCGCGTAGGCACCGCCGTACGCCTGGGCGTACGCGCTGTCGTCCACGCGGACGCCGACGGTTGCGCCCTCGGCGTCCGCCCGCGGTGCGACGGTGAACAGGAGGCCGTCCACGCCCGCGGCCCGCGTGGTCTTCCGGTCCAGCACGCGTACGGTCGCGGCGCCGGTCAACGGCGCGGCCGTCGCCTTGGCCGCGCCGCGGGCCGTGGCGGGTGTCGCCGCTGCCGGCACGGTGAGGGTCACCGGGAGCTTTCCGGCGCGCACCGCCGTGGGCTTGGCGTGCGCGGCGGGCAGCGTCACCGTGGCGGTTCCGGGCGCGGCCCAGGACTTCTCCGCGGCCCGGTCGTCGGCCCGGTGCGGCAGGCCGTCCTCGGCGCGGGGCGCCGTCGTGGTGCTGGAGTGTCCGGCCACGGGCACGCCCGGGGACGGTGTTCTCGGCATGTCGTCGGCCTGGGCCGCCGGTAGCGCGGCCACTTGCAGCAGGCCCGCCACCAGTGCTCCGCAGGCGAGCAGCGCGGCCTTGCCGCGCGCGCCGCCCGTTGATGTCCGTCTGTCGCTCACGCTTGTCCCGTCCCCATCCCTCACCGTGTGCGCCCCCGTCTTCCGACGCCGGCAGCACGAACCGCCGCCGGGCTCCGCCCGTGCGCACGTGTCTGATCTGTCATTTCGTCGAATGCCACGCGTCCGGGGCGGCGCGCGATGACCCGCGCGCCGCCCCGGTGGTGCTACCGGGTCAGGGCCCGGCGGTGGTGTCGAGATCCACTCCGCTGGCGAGCGCCGCGATCTGGGTGTCGGTCGCGACTCCGCCGAAGACCCACACATCGTCGATCACGCCGGGCCAGTACTCGCCCCAGGTGGACGCGCCGGTCTTGAGGCGGCCCAGTTGCAGGCCCTTGGTCGCGTCGAACGGCAGCACCGAGGAGTTCCACGACACCGACTCCTTGCACGCCGGGTCGTCGGGGTTGCCGTCGTCGTCATCATCGGAGCAGAGCGACTGCTGCATCTGGCCGTTGATGTACAACCGCATCTGACCGGCCATCAGGTCGTAGACCACGGCGATGTGATCCCACGCCCCGTTGTCCTGGAAGCTGGTGTCGGAGGCGGTCGAGACGACGGCGCCGGTGCCGTCCGCGTTGGACGTCTGCAACTGCCAGGCGCCCGCGTGGGCCGGGTCGGCGGAGTCGGGTACGTAACGCACCGCGAAACCATTGGTGTTCGTACCGGCCATGCTCAGCACCGTCACCGGTTTCGTCGGCCGCGCCGCGGTGGACACCCACGCGCCCACCGTGAAGCTGCTGTTGGTGTGGATCGGTGACGTGGTGGTCGACGCGTAGCCGGTGGCCGTTCCGTTGAGCACCAACGACCCGGTGCCGACCATGCTGTTGGCGCCCGTGGCGTCGATCTGCGCGCCGCCGCCGAGGGTCAGCGGATGCTGGTCGGCCGCGGTGGTCAGCGAGTCGGGCGAGACCTGGGGAGTGCCGGACGCGCTGTCCAGCTTCCAACGCCCCTCGACCACGAGCTGGTTGTGGTACATCGACTCGGCTTCCGGCGCCGACAGCGCCCGGTCGTAGAACCGCACGTCGTCGATCTGACCGGGGAAGAAGCCGCTCGGTGCGCCGTCGTACGACCCGGCGCCGATCTGGACGGGTCCCTTGCCGTAGAAGGGCGCGGCGAATTTCGTCGTGGCCACCCAAAGGCCGTTGACGTACAGCCGCATGTCGTCGGTGTTCGCGTCGTACGAGCCGAGGAGATGGGTCCAGACACCGGCCGGTGAATGGGTGGTGTCACCCTGGGCGGCCCGCACGATCGTGGCGCTGTCGGAGTCCGCGGTGTAGGCGTCGAAGGACCACCCGTAGGTCGCGGAGTAGTACAGCTCGAAGCCCGGCCGGTAGGTGCCGGTCTGGGTGGCGATGATCGCCGCGTGGTCGGGTTTGGCGGACAGTTTCGCCCAGCCGACCACGGAGAAGCTGCGCTGGTTGTTGACCTGCGGGGAGCGGGTGGACGCGTAGCCGCTGGTGCCGTTGAGGGTCAGCGACGTGTCCTGCGCGCCCGCGCTTCCCGCGGTGACCCCGCCGTGGAAGACCGCGGGGTCCACGTCGGCCTGGCCGTGCACCACCGTGGTGGGGTTGCCGTCGTCCTGCGCGGCCGGTTCGTCCAGCGGGAAGACCGCGCTGGCCGGTCGGCCGACCCCCGACTGCTCCCCCTTGTACAGGTGCGCCACGTCGGCGGCCACCAGGGGCTTGTCGTAGATCCGGACGTCGTCGACCGTGCCGGGGAAGAAGCTCCCCGGGGAGCCGGAGTAACTCCCAGCGCCGATCTGGAGACCGCGCCGCGCGTCCCACGCGGTGGTGTAGCTCGTGGTGCCCATCAGGGTCCCGTTGACGTACAGCGACAGCGTGTGGGCCGTCCCGTCGTACGTGCCGAGCAGGTGGTACCACTGTCCGGCCGTGACGCCGCCCGCCGTGGCGGACATCGCGCGGACCGGGGTGGCGGTGGCCGAGTCGGAGCTGTACTGGTTGAACACCCACCGGTCGTAGCCCTGGGAGTAGTACAGCTCGAAGCCCGGTGCGTTGTTGCCCGGCTGCGCGGCGACGACCGCCGCGGCGGTCGGCATCCGGTCGAGCTTCACCCAGGCGGCGACCGTCATGCCCTGGTCGGTGTGGACGGCCGGGATGTCGGACTGGAGGTAGGAGTCGGTGCCGTTGAAGTCGACGGCCGTGCCGGCCTTGCCGGGCGCGCCCAGGGTCGGCGAGCCGACCACGTTCAGGGTGCGGTCGCCGGCGGAACCGGCCGCCTGCGCGGCGCCCGCGTCGTCGTCGAGTTGCCACTGGGCGCGGGCGGGCTGACCCTCCTTGACCCGGAACTCGTACACCTCCGGCTCACTGCCGTTGCCCGCGCTGTCGAATGCCTGCACGTTCAGGAAGTTGGTGCCCGCGCGGGTCGGCCGGAAGGTCACCGACTTCGCCGCGCCGCCCGAGGTGGCCACGGTGTGGGCCGTGTCGCACACCGCGTCGGCGTTGACGCCGTAGCAGTACTTCACGACGTCGGTGGAGGCCGAGCGGAAGGTGAAGTCGCCGTCGCGGCCGACACCGTCGTACGTCGGGTCGTTCGGGTTGTTGTCGTCGACCGCCGGGTAGTCGCCCGAGGTGATCACGGGTCCCGCCGGCACGGTGGTGTCGTACACCCAGTAGCAGTTGGTCGCGGAACCCGCGGACGACCACGGGGAGTAGCTGTAGTACTTGCCCTGGTCGTAGTCGACCGCGCGGGCCTGCCAGGCGATCGTCTTGTTCTTCGGGACGGTCTTGCCGCCGAGCGTCGCGGTGAGCTTCGTGGAAAAGGTCGAGCCGGACTTCTTCGGGCCGATCTTCGCCGAAGTCCACTGCGTGACCAGGCCCTTGCCGTCACCGGCGTCCCACGCGACGGAGAACTGCACGCTCACCTGGTCGCCGTCGGGGTCGGTGACATCGCTCGCGCTGATCGTCGGCAGGGTGCGGATCCGCACCGACGTGGACGGGCTGTGGCAGGAGGCGCCGGGGCTCATCGACAGGTGGGACATGGGGATCTGCTTGGGCGGCTGGTTGTAGTGGACCCGCAGATACGCCTTGTTGGTGAAGCGCTTCCAGCCGTACGGGTCGGACTCGTTGGCCTTCAGGCCGAAGGTGGTGGTCCCGGAATTGTGGGCCGCCGCGTACTTCACGCCGGTGGTGGCGTTGAACTCGACGTCGGAGGCCGCGCAGCCGGAGCTGCCGTGCGCCTCGGTCCGGGTGTCGATGTGGTCGAGCCAGTGGTCGGCGGAGGAGTTCCAGGTCGTGCCCTTGGTGAAGCCGCTCGTGCGCCACAGCTCGATCGGCTTGGCGGTACACGACGCCGACCACGTCTCGTGCGCGATGAAGGTGGCGTCCAGGATCGTCTTGCCCGCGAACTTCGACGTCGGGAAGGAGTAGAAGAGCCGCTTGACGTCCCGGGGCGCGCAGTAGGTCCAGTCGCAGTCGCCCACACCGGCGTCGTCGTCGCCGTTGAAGCGGTACTGCGGGCTGGAGGCCCAGTAGCGCGAGACCATCGTCCAGTCCCCCGCCTTGGGGGTGTACGTCTGCGGGTCGATGTACAGCGGGAACGAGGTGTCCGCGCCGGTCAGCAGCGCGTGGTCGGGCGTCAGCGTCAGCGAGCCGGACGCGTCGGAGGTGTCGACGGCGACGGCGATCGGCGCCATCTGGGACGTACCGGTCGGGCCCTGCGCCGGGTCCTCCGGGCTGCCGTCCTCGGCGGTCGCTGCCTTCGCGCCCTTGGCGGTCCTGGTGGTCTTGGCGCTCTTGGTTCCGGCCGCCGGGGTGTTCGTCCCCTGCGTGCCGGAGTCCCACATGATCGGCTGCGGCGCCGCGAAGACCTCGCCGCCGGTCGAGGTGTCGGTGGCGGTCAGACCGCCGTCGGCGGTGCGCGCCACGTCGAGGCCGTCGGTCACCACCCCGAAGGTGAGCTGCGTGAGCGCCGGATTCCGCGCCGCCACGGCGGTGTTGACCACCAGCAGCTCGTGGAAACCGTCGGTGTCCGCGCGCACCCGGAGGTCGACGTCCGGCAGGACGTTCTTGTACGTGGCGGTGTCGCCGTCGAGCGTCGGCGCGGGCAGCGCCGACGGCCAGGTGTACGACAGTTTCCGCCCGGCCCTGTCCAGGGTCACCAGCGGCGCGGAGCCGCCGCCCGACAGCTCCATGCCGACCGACGCGACCGCGGGTGCGACGCCGCCGTCGGGCTGCCGCACCAGAGTGTTGTCGATCGTCTTCCACTCGCCGCCGACGCGGGCCCGGACCGGACGCAGATGCTGGTCCGTCTCCAGGCTGCCGTCCGGCAGCGCGTACGTCTCGTTGGACTCCGTCCGCAGCGACGTGATCTCCACGCTCTGCCCGGCCTCGGCCGCCTCGGCGACCGCCGCGTCCTGCGTGAGCGCCGTGCGGTGCGAGGCACCGGTGTCGGCCTTCACCGGCTTCGAGGACTGTGTCGCCTTCGAGGACTGTGCCGCCTTCGACATCGATGTCGACGTCGGCTCGGCGCCCGGAGTCGGTGCCGCGGCGACCGCAATCGCCGCCGCGGGACCCACCGCGACGACCAGAGCGGACGCGAGCGTCACTATCAGCCCACGAGACGCACGCACACGTCTGACCCCACCCAAATCCATAATCCCCCCATGAGACGCGCCGCCTTGTAGGCGTCTGTTAACAGTGCGCGAACAATCGAGAACCGTAGATCAACATCTTCACGACAGCAACACACTTCTCTCGAATATTCGCCCGCCCCCAGCGTTTCGTGACGTTCCGTCAATGTCCGTCGAATATTTCGCGTAGGCGCAGGTAGCGGACGGATGCCCGCGTCTGTGTGAATTCCGCTTAGCCGCTGGTGAGAGCCGCTGCCCGGCTTTGTCCGGCCCTGCTCGTACAACGGCTCTATGCGCCGTCTCGGCGTTATCGGCACCGTCGGTGAGCGCCGCGACGCGGCCCGGACAGACGGCGGGCGGCGGACGTGCGGGCGGTCGGACGTTCCGACAGTCGGCCGTTCGGACGGGCGGTCGGTGACGGTCAGTGACGGGGAGGAGCGAGGGTGGTGCCGGCGGCGATCGAGCAGGGGACGAGGAGGCTGTCGGCGCGGCGGCCGGGGTCGTCGAGCATCGCGATGAGCTGGTCCACGGCGGTACGGCCGATCTCGACGCGCGGGATCTCCAGCGACACCCACCGGCCCTCCGGCTGCTCGGGCGCGCCTTCGAGCACGGCGACGGACAGGTCGTCCGGCACCCGCAGGCCGCGCTCGGCCAGCTTCGTCCGCAGCGTCTCGGCGAGCCGTACGCTCTCGGCGACGACGGCCGTCTCGGGTCCCGTGACCAGGTGGTCGAGCCACGCGTCGGACAGGCCGGTCTCGCCGCGGAAGCCGGGTGAGTCGTCGATGAGGCCGAATTCGCGGACGGCCCGCGCGTAGCCCTCCCGGCGGTCGGTGTACGGCTCCATCTCCAGGGCCTCGCGCAGATAGCCGATGCTGCGGTGCCCGAGCGCGGCGAGCTGCTCCACGATGCCCGCCGCCGCGGTCTCGTAGTCGGGGATGACGCACGGGATCTCGGCGCCGGGCACCTCGCGGCGGCCGATGTGGATGAACGGGTAGCCCTCGTACCAGAGCCTGGCCAGTTCGCCGCGGTCGGTGGACACGCCGAGGAGCACGCTGCCGTCGGCCAGGCCCAGCCGGTTGGTGCCCTCGCGGTAGATGTTGCGGCGGCCTCCGTCGCCGCTGCCGGTGGAGGTGAACAGCACCAGGTCGAAGCCGGTCTCCTCCGCCCGCTCCTCGACGCCCTGGAGGAATTCGAAGTAGAAGTCCTCGCGGGCGTGCGGGAAGACGGCCTCGAAGGTGTGCACCCCGAGCAGATTGGTGCGCTTGTTGCGCATCGCGCGGGCGGCCGGGTTGGCGACGTACCCGAGTTCCCTGACCGCGTCGAAGACCCGCTTGCGGGTCTCCTCGGGGATCCGGGCGCGGACGGCGTCGCCGCTGATCACGCGGGAGACCGCCGACTGGGACACCCCGGCGAGACGGGCCACGTCGGCCTGGTTGGGGGCGCGGTCGCGGCGGCGGGCGGTCACGGGGTGCTCTCCTGTCGCAGGGGGCTGTCCTTGTGCGTCACCGGCTCGCGCCGGGCCGGGCCGGTCTCCTGCCGGCGGTGCTCGGTTGCCGCGTGCGCTGTCCCGGCGGGTCCGCCCGCCCGGCCCGGTCCGGAGCCGGTTCGCGTGGGCGCGGCATGGCGTTCCAGGGGGCGACGGGGGCGGAAGGCGCGGCGGGCACGACGGGCGCTGCGGGCGCGGCACAGCGGCTTCAGCGAGCCGAGCGGGTCCGGGAAGATGAGCTGCACGTCAGCATGGTAGGCGTGGGCCGCCCGTCCGGTGCCGCGCATCGGCAGGATCCCGCCGCGGGCGGTCCGCCGGAAGCGGGCCCGTCGTCCTGCCGCTGCCGGGCTCGCCGACGACGGCTGGCCGCACCGACCGGGCGCGGCGCCGCGCTCGCGTCCTTCACGGCGTGCACAGCCCTCGGTGCGCCGGGCGCACTGGTATGGCGGCCCAACGACTCTCGCCTGCCGGTGAACCGCGGGCTCGACACGTCTACCTCGCCGCTCGGGTGTCCGTCGAGCGTCATGGCCCGGCGGCCATCCGATGTCCCGTCCGGTCCTCGTACGGAGGGCGCGTCAGCACCGCGCGCGGGACGTCTCCCCGACCACATGGTCCCTGGCCGTCCTGGCGACCGCCGGCCGTTATCGCGGGTCGGCCTCCGCCAGGAACTCCCGCTGTGCCGCCCGCAGTCGGGCGTCCTCCTCGGCGGCGGCCGGGTACTCGACGTGGCCCGCCGTCAGCACGAACAGTTCCTTCGGGCCGCCCAGGGCGTTGTGCACGGCGAATTGTCCGGGCGGCGGCACCGCGGGGTCGAACAGGGCCGCGCCGACGTGGACGGGGACGCGGATGCGGGTGGCGGCGACGGCCGCGTCGAAGTAGCCGAGCACTTCGGTGACTTCGGGGTGCCGGGCGTAGTGGGCGCGGACCGCCTCGCCGCTGCCCGTGCAGGGCAGGGTCAGCCGCAGCGGATGGTTGCCGAAGCTGGGCACGGTCAGCAGCCCGTGGTGGAACCGGTCGTCCCAGGGCAGCGCCAGGGCGCCGATCCCGCCGCCGAAACTGCCTCCCACCAGGGCGAGTTGGCGCGCCGCTCCCGGTACCAGGGCGAGCAGCGCGGAGGCCGCGCACCAGGTGTCGGCGACGCATCCGCCGTGCACATAGGTCTCGCGCGAGCCGATGCCGTGCACGACGTGTTCGGCCGCGGTCGCCGGAATCTCCGGGTCGAGGCTGCGCGTGGCCATTCCGCGGGCGCACGGCCAGATCGCGGCGGTGCCGGGCGGGGGCAGCGTCACATCGACGGCGTCCCTGCCGCCGTAGCCGTGCAGGACGACCATGCCGTGCGTGACGTGTCCGTCGGCGGGCAGCGTCAGCCAGCCGCCCACGCGGAAACCGCCGACCGAGGTGTACGACACCGCGTGGACGCGTACGCCGTCCCGCTCCTCCTCCAGCGCTCCCACCCGCGGGGCGGTGTCGACCGCCAGCGCCTTGGCGTACGCGCCCTGCCAGAAGTCGCCGAAGTCGGCCGGCGCCTCGGGGGTGCCGACCTGGAGCAGCCGGTCCAGGTCGTATCCGTACGTCGGGTCGAACGGGAAGTCGTGGGTCTCGATGGCCTCGGCCGTCACGGGTGCGGGTTCCTCTCGTCGGTCGTTCCGCCCGGTGCCGGAAGGCCCGGCGGGGGCGGCGAATGCGCTGTCGGCGGCTGGACGAGCCGGGGCTGCTTGTCGATCCTCTCGATCGCGTCGCGTCCGGGTCGAATCCGGCCGCAGCCGCCGTTCACCGTCCTGGCCCGCCGGTGAGGCCCGGTACGGTTCCCGACGGCCATGCTAGCGAGTGGCGTTGTCGCAGGTCACGGCCGGGGCCTGCGTTCCGGTGCGCGCGTGCCGCGCCCACTGCGCCGCCGGTTCCGGCACCGGCTCGCCACGCCCGCGGCATCACGTGATCCGGATCCGGCCACTCCCGAAACCTACCCTCGGAGGCATGCTCACTGTCGAACTCGCCTTCACCGCCACCTCCGAACGCCTCGCGGGCCGCCCCGCGCACCGCGCGATTCTCCAGCGCCTCCATGACGAGGGCCGCCTCATCGCCGCGGGCCCCTGGGCGGACGACACGGGCGCGCTTCTCGTCTTCACCGCCGACCGCGACGAACTGGACCGGATCATGGCCGCGGACGCGTACTACCGGACGCCCGGCGTCACCGTGACCGCCGTCCACGAGTGGGCTCCGGTGGTCGGCCGGGGCCGTCTGACCCACGGCTGATCCCGCGCCTCAGAGGTGGACCATGGCCGTCTCGGTCTCGGTGTGGGCGTCGGGAACACACCCCCATGTCGAACGAGTCGGCCCACGGCCGGTTCGTCGGCCGTGGGCCTCGATCACCTCGGCGACCTGAAGCGAGATCCCGCCGCGTGGCCACCGCGGGACTGACGAACAGTCAACTCACCGCTGAGGTAGGCGACTTACGCCGAGCGGCGGCGGCCTGCGGCTGAGTGGCGGTCAGGAACGGGCGAGGAGTTCGAGGGTGTCGATGACGCGGTTGGAGAAGCCCCATTCGTTGTCGTACCAGGCGACGACCTTGACGTGCTTGCCGTCGACGCGGGTGAGGGCGGAGTCGAAGATCGAGGAGGCGGGGCGGCCGGTGATGTCGCTGGAGACCAGGGGCTTGTCGGTGTATTCGAGGACGCCCTTGAGGGGGCCGTCTGCGGCGGCGCGGTAGGCGGCGAGCACTTCGTCGCGGGTGACCTCGCGCGCGACGGTGGTGTTCAGCTCCACGATCGAGCCGACCGGGACCGGGACGCGGATGGAGTCGCCGGACAGCTTCCCGTCGAGGTTGGGCAGTACGCGGCCGATGGCCTTGGCGGCGCCGGTCGTGGTGGGGACGATGTTGACCCCGGCGGCGCGAGCGCGGCGCAGGTCGCGGTGCGGGCCGTCCTGGAGGTTCTGCTCCTGGGTGTAGGCGTGCACGGTGGTCATGAAGCCGTGCTCGATGCCGGCCAGGTCGTCCAGGACGGCGGCGAGCGGGGCCAGCGCGTTGGTGGTGCACGAGGCGTTCGAGACGATCACGTGCGAGGCGGGGTCGTAGTCGTCGGTGTTGACGCCGTACGCGAGCGTCACGTCGGCGCCGTCCGAGGGGGCGCTGACCAGGACGCGCTTGGCACCGGCGCGGAGGTGGGCGCGGGCGGCGTCCGCCGAGGTGAAGCGGCCGGTGGACTCCAGCACGATCTCGACGCCCAGCTCGGCCCACGGCAGCTTCTCGGGCTCGCGCTCGGCGAGCACCTTGATGCGGCGGCCGTCGACCACCAGGTCGGTCCCGTCGACCTCGACGGAGGCGTCGAGGCGGCCGAGCGTGCTGTCGAACTCGAGCAGGTGGGCCAGTGCCTCGGGCGCGGTCAGGTCATTGACGGCGACCACTTCGAGGTCGGTGTCGCGGGCGAGCAGGGCGCGGAGGGTGTTGCGACCGATACGGCCGAATCCGTTGACGGCGATGCGGGTCATGAGAAGGGCTCCTTTCGTTACGTCTTCCATGGTCGGCAACCGCGCGCCGAGCCGACAGTGGCCCGAATGACAGCGCCCGCAAGGATCTCGCCAGCCCGGTCGTGACGCCGCGAGCGGCCCGCCATCGACCCGCCTCAGGTCCAGCGGCTCCGTACCGCTCCACCCCTCACAGCTCCAGCCCTCGAAGCTCCAGCCCGGAAAGGCTCAGGCCGAGACCCCTCAGGCCGAGAACGTGTGCCGGTACTCCGTCGGCGATGTGCCGAGAATCCGCTGGAAGTGCAGCCGCAGATTGGCGCCCGTGCCGAGCCCGACCCGGTCGGCGATCTGCTCCACGCCCAGGTCGGTGCGTTCCAGCAGTTCACGGGCCAGGTCCACGCGCGCCCGCAGCACCCACTGCATCGGCGTGTACCCGGTGTCCTGCACGAACCGCCGCGAGAAGGTCCGCGCCGAGACCCGCGCGTGGCGGGCCAACTCCTCCAGCGTCAGCGGCTCCGCGAGGTGCGCCAGCACCCACTCCCGCGTGCTCGCGAAGACGTCGCCGAGCGGTTCCGGCACGCTCCGGGGCACGTACTGCGCCTGTCCCCCGCTGCGGTACGGCGCCGCGACCAGCCGTCTCGCCACGTGGTTGGAGAGTCCCACTCCGTGGTCACGCCGCACCAGGTGCAGGCACATGTCGATACCGGAGGCCGCGCCCGCCGAGGTGAGCACGTCGCCCTCGTCCACGAACAGCACGTTCTCGTCCACCCGCACCAGCGGATGCCGGGTGGCCAGCGCCTTCGTGTAGTGCCAGTGCGTCGTCGCCCGCTTCCCGTCGAGCAGGCCGGTCGCCGCCAGCGCGAAGGCCCCCGTCGAGATCGCGGCGAGGCGCGTACCCCGCTCGTGGGCCGCCGTGAGCGCGCTGACGACCGCCGTCGGAGGCTCCGTGGTCGCGGGCTCGCGGTAGCCGGGGATGAAGATGGTGTCGGCGTGCTCGACCGCGTCGAGCCCCTCGGCCACGTGGTACGAGAGGCCGTCACCGCCGGTCACGAGTCCTGGCGCGGCCCCGCACACCCGCACCTCGTACGGCATGCTCGGCCGGTTCGAGAACACCTGCGCGGGGATGCCGACATCGAGCGGCTTCGCACCTTCCAGTACGAGCACGGCGACGTGGTGCCGCTTCCGGCTCATCAGCTCTCCTCCGGTCGCTCCGGTCACTGCGGTGACTGCGGTGACTCCGCGTGCCTCGCGGCCGGCCACGCGTACCCGCCGGGGCGTCGGTGGCCGCGATGGCACCTACCGCAAGCATCCTGCCACCCGGCGGTGTACGCCTGTCCTCGCCCGTTCCCCTACGGGCGGCGTGCACCTGTCCTCGCCCGTTCCCCTACGGGCGGTGTACGCCTGTCCTCGCCCGTTCCCCTACGGGCGGTGTACGCCTGTCCTCGCCCGCTCCCGTACGGGCGGACGCCGGCCCGCGCGACGGCGAGGTCAGCGCCGTACGGCCCGCGCCAGCGCCTCCTCCGCCTGGACGGCGAGTACGGCGACGAGGTCGGCGGCCTGCGGGACGTTGTGGACGAGGTCGACGGCCTCCCCCGCCCACACCGGGAGCGAGGGCACCGCGCCGCGCGCCACATCGGCCTGGTCCTCCTGCCGCACCTGCGGGTCGGCGGCCAGCTCCGCCTCCCTGCCGCGCCAGCGGTCCAGGTAGGGGTGGCCGAGCGTACGAGCGGTGTACGCCGTCGGCCACCGGGAGCCGCGGACGATGTCCAGCACGCTGTTGCGCTCGGTGTCCTCGCCGCTCCCGCCGACGATCGCCTCGACGGCCGAGGGCTCGGCCCCGGCCTCGGCCGTTGCCTGGAAGCGGGTGCCGATGAGCGCACCGGCCGCGCCCAGCGCCAGCACGGCGGCCACGCCGCGGCCGTCGCCGATCCCACCGGCCGCGAGCACCGGCACCGGAGCCGCGAGGTCGACCACGACCGGCACGAAGGGCAGCGTGGACCTGCCGTGGCGCGCGCCGTGTCCGCCGCTCTCGGTGCCCTGCGCCACGATGACGTCGGCCCCGACGTCCAGCGCCCGCCGGGCCTCCTCCAGGTCGGTGACCTGGACGATCAGCGGCACGCCCGCCGCACGGACGCGTGCGGCCAAAGGCGCCGGGTCCCCGAAGGACAGCATCACCGCGGCGGGACCGTACTCCAGCGCCTGCTCGACGGCGCCGGCCTCGGCCGCCCAGCTCAGGAACCCGACTCCCCACGGCCTGCCGCACTCGGCCACCACCGGCAGCTCGCGGGCCAGCCACTCCCGGTCGCCGCTGCCGCCGCCGAGCAGCCCGAGACCGCCGCCGCGCGACACGGCCGCCGCCAGCGCGCCACCGGCGGAACCGCCCATCGGTGCCAGCGCGATCGGATGCCGAACACCGAACATCTCCGTGAACGCCGTCGCCAAAGTCATGCGCCCCATCATGGCCCCGGACGGGTCAGGGACGCGTGATCCCCGTCAGCGCGGCAGGAGTTGGTCGTAGGTCCTGAACGTGTAGTACGCGCTCAGCCGCATCGCGTCGCCGGTGGCGGCGGGAAGTCCGAGGCGGTTGTCGACGAGGCGGTCGAGGGGGCCGGTACCCGTGACCGTGGCGGCCAGGGCGGCGGCGAGGGCCAGGCCCGTGGCTCCGCGGCGGACGGTAGCGCGGCGTGTGTCGGTGGTGGATCGCATGGCTGTCAGCCTGCCGTCGCGCACGGTGGCGCGGCCTTGGGGATGCCCCTTGCCGTACCCCGAAGGGTCCCTGACGTGGCGTCAGGCCCGTGACCCTCTGGTGCGCCCCCGAGGGCGGGAGGCACCGATGCGCGCCGCCCTCAGAACCGTCGCCGGCCACCTTCCAATAAACTTGCCACTCCGGCAATATTGCCATCACAGCAATATTTATCTACCGTCGTAGCCATGACACAGGACGAAGTCGCCGCCCGTCTCGGCCTGCGGGAGCGCAAGAAGCGGGAGACGCGTGTCGCATTGAGCCAGGCCACGATCCGGCTGTGCGTCCAGCGCGGCTGGGACGACGTCACCGTGGAGGACATCGCCGCCGCGGCGAACGTGTCCGTGCGCACCTTCCGCAACTACTTCTCCGGCAAGGCCGAGGCCATCGCCGCGAGCCACCTGGAGCGGATGCGACGCGTCGCCGACGAACTGCGCGCGCGACCGGCCGACGAGCCCCTGTGGGAGTCCGTCGCGCACGCTGTGGAGGGCCAGTTCACGCCGAAGGGCCGTCCGGAGCAGGGCTCGTCCGAGGACCGGCGGCGCTGGACGGAGGGCGTACGGCTGATGCTCGTGGAACCGGCCCTGCACGGCGAGATCGTCAAGGCGAACGCCGCCGCGCAGGAGGAGTTGGCCAAGGCCGTCGCCGAGCGCACCGGCACCGATGTCGCCCGCGATGTGTATCCCAAGCTGGTCGCCGCGGTGGTCGGCGCGGGCAGCGCCGTGGCCGTCGAGCACTCCCTGACCGCGGATCCGCCCGTGTCGCTCGCCGCGGTCCTGCGCGAGACGTTCGACGGGATCGTCGCGGGCCTTCCCGCTCCCTGATCCGCCCGCGCCGTAAGTGAGTTGACCCGGTCGGCCGCCGGGTCGCTCCGGCCTGCCCTCGTACGGCGCTCCCCGTTGCCTTTCTTCCGTTCACGCAACGAGTCACTGAGGAGGACCAGTTGGTCACCACGGATGTCGTCATTGTCGGAGGAGGCCCGAACGGGCTGATGCTGGCATGCGAGTTGGCCCTGGCCGGGGTGCGGCCGACCGTGCTGGAGAGCCTGTCGGCGCCGAGCGAGGAGCCCAAGGCGAACGGACTGGTCGGCCAGGTCGTACGACTGGTCGACCGGCGGGGGCTGTACGAGGACCTGAGCGGGACGCCGGGGCCGCCGCGCCCGAACTCCGCCTACTTCATGTTCGCCGCCCTGCCGCTGGACCTGAGCCTGCTGCCGGACAGCCCGGTGTACGGCATCGCGGCGCCGCAGCGGCACATCGTCGAGATCCTGGAGAAGCGGGCCGGCGAACTCGGCGTGGAGATCCGGCGCGGCCACCGGGTCACCGCCCTGGCCCAGGAATCACAGGACCAGCAGGACCCGCACGACCCGCACGACCCGCACGACCCGCACGAGGCGTCGGACCCTGACGCGGACACACCGGGCGACGCCGTCACCGTGGACGTCACGGGACCGGACGGCGCGTACCGGCTGCGCGCCCGTTACGTCGTCGGCGCGGACGGCGCGCACAGCGTCACCCGCAAGCTGTCGGGCATCGGCTTCCCCGGCGTGAGTTACGACCGCAGGACCAACCGGTCGGCGCACGCGACCGTACCGGCGCATTGGGTCGACCCCGCGACCGGCGCCCTGAATGTGCCCGGTTACGGCACCGTCCGGCCGTTCCTGCCGCTCCGTACCGAGCACGGCGGATTCTCGTACGCGCCCTTCCCCGGCCGCCCGGCGCTGATCAGCACCACGGAGTGGGACCAGCCGGAGACCGGGACGCCGATGAGCCTCGAAGAACTGGGCGCGAGCGTCCAGCGTGTACTGGGCGCCGATCTGCCGCTGAGCCCGCCGGCCGGCGAAGGGCCGTACGTCCTACGGCGGTTGACCGGCGGCAACACGCGGGTGGCCGAGCGCTTCCGGGACCGGCGGGTGTTCCTCGTCGGCGACGCCGCCCACATCTACACGGCGGGCGGCGGCCCCGGCCTGAACCTCGGCCTCCAGGACGCGGTCAACCTCGGCTGGAAACTGGCCGCCGCGATCCACGGCACCGCACCGGCCCACCTCCTCGACAGTTACGACGCCGAGCGGCGCGGGGCCGCCGACCGTATGGTCGTCTACGCCCAGGCGCAGGCCGCGTTGACCGCTCCCGGCGATGACGTCACGGCGCTGCGTCAGCTCTTCTCCGAACTGCTCGCCCAGCCCGCGACCGTCCAGCACCTCGCCGACCTCACGGCGGGCACCGACGTCCGCTACGACATGGGCGATCCCGAACCGCACGCGCTGGTGGGGCGGTTCGCGCCCGACCTGGACCTCCCCACGCCGGACGGCACGGTCTCGGTGGCCGAACTGGCCAGATCGGCGCGGCCGTTGCTGCTCGACCTGACCGACGACGCGTCGGCCGCGGCGACGCTCGGCCCGTGGAGCGACCGCGTCACCGTCGTCACGGCGCACGCGCCGTCCCGGTCACAGCAGCCGCCGTCGCGGCCGGACGACGCTGCCGACCCGACCGCCCTGCTGATCCGTCCCGACTCCTACGTGGCCTGGGCGTCCTCCGACCCGCGTCCCGGCGCGGCGGCCCTGGACGCGCTCCGGTCGGCCGCGCGGCACTGGTTCGGCGCCGGGGAAGCGGCCGGGGATCAGGCCGGGCGTCCGGCCGGGGGCGCCGTCTAGCAGGCCAGCATCTTCTGGATGGCCTGGCGGCTCACGCCCAGTTCGCGGGCGATGTCGGACTGCGAAACGCCCTGCCCGATGAGCTCCTGCATCAGATCGCGCCGCTCGACGGCGAGCTGTCGGGCCAGGCGGGTGTGGTGGATGGCCTGGGCGCGCACTTCCTTGATGCGGGCGAAGGTCGGCTCGTACATCGAGAGATCTTTCCTGTCTGCCATGCCCCCCACAGTGACAACGAGGGGTTGTCACTGTCAACCCCTCGTTGTCAAAAGCGGCCCTCACTCGTTCGGGGGACGCTCGGCGTAGCCTGAAGTGGTGCCGCGTCGAGCCGAGCCGAGAAGGAGCCGCGATGTTCAACTTCATGGATGAGCTCTTCGCGCCCGGCCGCAAGCACACCGAGGACGAGCGCAACCGCCTGGAGCTGTCCCGCGACGACGAGGGCAGCAGCGATCCGGCGCGCGGGGCGATAGACCTCGACTCCGGCTCGGTGGTCATCCGTCCGGCCCACGCCGATGCACACGTCACCGAGGCGGCCCCGTCGGAGCCCGCCCCCGCCGGGGAACCGGCCGTGGACGCGGACGAGGAGTGAGGCGCGGGCACGCCTCATCCGCAGGTCCCGAGCGATCCACGCCTCACGGCTCCTCGCCACCGAGACGACCGGCCGCCTCGGTCGCCACCCTGGCCGTGAAGTCCTCCCGGATCGGTGCTGCCATCGTCGGAGCGGCCGGCGGGCGGCGCCCGTTTCACACGCGGCAGTGCGATATCCGTATCACCGCAGGTCAGAGGGTGCGGGTCTACGGGTGGTCGGCGCAGCAGGGGGTCGGGTTCGGCACCTCGAAGGGGGCTAGCGTGCCACCGGGCGCGGGGGTCAGGTCCAGCACGAGCCGTCCGTCGCGCCACTGCGGGCGTACGTGGTCGCGGGTCCGCACCGCGATGTGCGGATCGGGCCCGTCGCCGTCCGTCGCGGGCGGCGCGCCGACCAGGACGACCTGGTCGATCGCGGTACGTGCGAGCAGGTCCGCGAGCGCGACGGTGCCGGTCAGGGCGTCGGCGCCCGGATAGAGCACCGCCCGGCCGCCGCTCCTGAGGGTGTGTTCCGCCGCCGCCGCGGTCGCGGAGCGCGCCTCCTCGGCCGGGCCGTGCGCATCAGGGCCGAGCGCGGCGCCCGCCCCGTCGAGTCCAGCGCCGGCGAGTCCCGCACTGTCGAGCCCCGCCCCGCCCGGTCCCGTCGTGACCTCGGGCGAGAGCCGGGCCAGCAGCCGGTCCCATGCCGCCGTCGCGGCCTCGGCGTCGGGCAGCGCGAAGGAGACGGCCGTACGCGGGCGGGCGGTGGTGCGTACGAGGTGGGTGCAGGCGACGGTGGCGGCCGGGAGGTCGAGCACGTCGGCGAGGTGCCGGATGAGGTGGTCGGCCTCGCGCAGATTCACCGACCCGGCGGCCACGCCGATGACGGTGTGGCCGCCGGGGCCTTCGTGCGGGGTCGTCATGCGGGCAGGACCCACATCGGGTTGGAGTAGAACCACAGGTCCTTCCACGGGTCGGCGTCACCGATCACGTCCATGGCGGGGCCGACCGGGTCGACGGAGGCGCCGTTGACGCCGACGGCGGTGCGGTTGCCGTCGGTGCCGCGCAGGCGGACGTACACCGGCTTGTCGACCCGGCCCAGGGAGTAGGTCAGGCGGACCGTGCCGGTCGACTTGTCGACCTCGAAGGACTTCACGACCTTGGTGTTCGGCGCGGCGAGGGTGTCCTTGTCCCGCGCGGCGCCGGTCACCTGGCCCTGGATGACATCGACGCGGGCGAGCTTGGGGACGAACTGGGACCAGTTCGGGCCGCCCGCCAGGGCGACGGTGACGACCAGGTCGACCTTGCTGCCGCGGCGCACGTGCAGGACACCGCCGAGGGTGACCGACCGGCTGCCGTCGCCGAGCCGCGCGTCGAGCCCGCTGATCAGGCCGCCGTGGTCGACCCAGACGCGTCCGGCGCGGATGCCGTCCATGACGGCCGCGTAGGAGAAGCTGGCGGAGCCGACGTGGGTGCGGCTGTACTGGCCGGGCCAGAAGTCGGTGTCGGTGAGGTTGAGCGCGCCGCCGTAGACGGGGTCGTCGTACTTGCCGTTGGCGTTGAAGTCGCCGTTCGGGCCGCGCACCGAATTGTCGGCGTAGACGTTGTGCGAGTCGGAGTTGGCGGTGATCCACCAGGGCTTGCCCTCGGCGAGGAGGCTGTCCCACAGGCCGCCGACGGTGGAGGTCATCCAGTCGAAGCCGCCCCAGGTGCGGTAGCTCTCCAGCGGGTAGCCCGGGAAGGAGTCGGCGCTGGGGCTGTTGTCGTAGATGCCGCGCCCCGACCCCGCGCCCTGCGGGGCGGGCAGGCCGCCTGCCTGGTGGCCGGGGGCGCCCTCCATGCCGACGGCGATCCCCGGCTGGGCGTCGCGCCAGGCGCGGATCTCGTGCGGGGAGTCGATGCCCTTGCGCGCCGGGTGGTTGGCCAGGAACAGCACGTCCTGGACCTTGCGCCGCCTGACCTGGTCGGCGAGGAAGTTCAGGCCCGAGATGGCCAGCGCCTCGTTGGCGGGCGTGCTGGCGCTCGCGCCCTTCACCGAACCGTCGAAGGAGTTCTCGAACTCCTTGAGGACCGCGACCTCGTTGCGGCCGGGGTGGACGAAGACGGTGCCGTGCTCGGCGGCCGGGATGTTCCACTCAAGCCCCTGGAAGACCAGGGTGTCGGAGACCTTCGCGCGGGCCGCGACGATGTCCGGATTGACCTTCTCCACACCGATCTTGGCGTGCTGCTCGCTGCCGTGGTCGGTGATGACCATCCAGTCGAGGCCGTGCGCGTTGGCCTGCCGTACGTGGTCGATCACGCGGTACTTGGCGTCGCTGCTGTACTGGGTGTGGATGTGGTGGTCACCCGCCAGCCACAGCAGGCCGCCGGGGTGCGAACCGCCGTGGCCCGCCTGACCGCCGGAGGAGTGCGCCGCCGCCTGGCCCGCTCCGGCCAGGACGCTCCCGGCCGCGAGTCCCGCGCCCAGCAGGCCCGTTCGACGCAGCATGGAGCGCCGCGAGAGCTGACTGGGTGTCAACTCCTCGTCCGGTACCGAGGTGTCGAGGGCGGGAGGCAGCGAACCGCCGTCGGTGTGACCGCCGTGCGCGTGATCGTGGGGCCCGTGCTGGTGACCGTGGCTGTGGCCGTGGCTCATATTCAGCTCCCGCTGACGACAGGATGTACGCGTAGGACGCGGCGAGTCTGGGCAGCGCGGGTGAACGGCGGGAGGCACCGCGGGGTGACAAAGGCGAAGTAAGGCGTAAGCAAAGGCCCACGGCGTGCGCGTCGCGTCACGAGGCCCCCTCACATGCGAGCGTCGTCGGCGGTACGGGCGAGGACGCGTCCGGCCCCGGACAGGACCGCGTGGCGGCCCGTCGTCCACGGGCTCGGGACCGGTCCCGAGTCGGCGCCCGTAATCTCCGCGGACGAGGGACGACCCGAGGAGTACCCGCGTGACCGCTCGGCAGAACTGGTCCCTGCCCGCGTCGGTGAACTGCGTCCTGGCGCGCCGCGGCCCCGCCGGGCTCGCCATGGAACTGGCGGCGGCCCGCCGGGACATGACCGAACTCACCCTCGCGCCGGACGACAGCCGCACCTGCCTCTGCCCCAAGCGCGCCAGCGTCGTCCGCCACCAGGGCAAGGCGCTCGCTGGCAGCCTCCGCCGGATCAGCGCCCGCCTCCGCCGGGGCGGCTGCGCGCGCCTGCGGGCGCACCCCAGGCTGGGACGGTACGTCAGCGTCCACGAACGCGACGTGCTCGACGGCGGCGGTGTCCTCGCCGTCCGCCGGGGCGTCCTCGAACCGACCCGCGCCCTGGCGACGTTGCGCAGCCGCGAGTCGTTCTACGTCCGGGACCGGGACCGCGAGATGTCGAGCACCAGGTCCCGGATGAGCGCGTACGGCGCTTCGCTCGGCACCCTGCTCGACACGGTGGTCCTCGACCTCACCGCCGCGGACCTGTCCGGCCTGAACGCGCACGCCGTCTCCGGGCTGCACGCCCTCTGGTCCCCGAGTACGGTCCGGACCCCGGCCGCCGCCAAGAAGGCGCGCGCGACCTCCCGCGAGATCGGCCCCGGCGTCTTCCTGCTCTGACGCGGTCCCGTCGCCGCTCCGAAGCGGTGGGCGCGGCGCCCGCCGGGCGTGGTGTTCACCAGCCCGTCGCGGCGACCACCTCGCGGGCGATGTCCACGACGCTCCTGCCGTCCGTGGCGATCCGTACCGCGTCCGGAGGCGCGTGTTCTGCCAGGTGGCGCGCCATGACGTCGCTCCGGCTGATGTGCGGGGCGAGTTGGGAGCCGATCTCGCGCCGGGCGAGCCGGGCACGGGCCGTCGCGTCGTCGGCGGTGAGCAGCACCCGGACGACGCGCGGCGGGCCGCCGCCCAGGGCCCGGACGACCATGTCGTGCTCCAGCACGCTCACCGTGTTGGTGTAGATCAGCCTGCGGTGCCCCAGCGCCGCGAAATTCGCCCACACCGCGGCCAGATTCCGCTCGGTGATCGCGGAGCGGTGCGGATCGTCCGGCGGCGCCGGGTGCACCTGCCCCATGAGGTCGCCCTCGATCACGCAGTGCGCGACCTCCGCCTCCCGCAGCAGTTCGGAAACCTCCCAGGCCACCGTGGACTTGCCCACGCCCGAACGCCCCCCGATGAGCAGCACCTCATACGTCGTCACGCCGGGAGCCTCCCAGAGGCGGGCCCCGTCGGACCACGCGTTTTCCCCGGCCAGGGCGCATACAGGCTTACGCGCGAGCCGACCGGCCGCGTTCGGACCCGGCGCGGCGCCGGGAGCCGCCGGGACCCGGAAGGGGCGTGGGGGTCCGCGCCGCGCGCCGCCCTGTCATACGTCAGGAGCGCGGCGCCGCGCCGCGCTCCTACGGTGCTGGTGGCCCTGCCGGGCCGTCACGCGACGAAAGGAAGAGACGATGCGCAAGATCACGCGAGGCGCCGCGGTGCTGGCTGCCGCTGCCGCGACGGTGACCGTACTCGGCGCGACGCAGGCCCACGCGGAGGGTGTGCACGGGTGTCCCGTGGGGGCGGTCTGCGTCTATCCGGGGAGCGACTACAACAACGACCACCCGTCGCTGGCGTTCTACAGCTACGGCGCCCACAATCTCAGCGGCCAACTCGGCACCCACATGGTCGTCAACAACCAGTACGGCGGCGCCAAGGCCAGCTTGTGGAGCGGGTACAACGGGACCGGCTACGTCCTGGACATCCTCTCCGAGGGCGCGGCCTACCTCGAGAATCTGACGCCGGTGAACTCGATCAGCCTCGACCGCCCCTGACGGGGCATCACCCACACCACCCTGAGGATGCCCGGCGGTCGAGAACGACGCGCGCCACCGCCGGTCTCGGCGCCGTGCGGACGACCCCCCATTTTCCAACGTTGACCGCCGCCCGTATGGACACCGGCCAGGCGCTGTGCTGTCATGCCATCGACATCGTTTGCAACGATGGAAGAAGTGCGGGGAGGTGCCCGTGGGACGCGGGTGCCGCCTTTGTCCAGCATTCCGCCAGGTCGGACCTCAGGAGCCCACGCCGTACGGGGGGCCGGGCTCCGACAACGCTGTCAGCGGCCGACGGAGCCTCACGACGGGTCGACAAGGGGCCCGCTTCAGGACGGAGTTGTGCGTGAGAAGAAGACGAGCGTGGCGCACGATGCGGTACATGCGGCGACGGGCAGCGGTGGTCGCCGTGACCGCCTGCGTGGCGGGGATGACGGTGGCCGGGGCGGGCCAGGCGTCGGCGGGGCCGGGGCACGGGGTGGGCCACCACGCCATCCCTTCGGTGACCTCGGGCGGTGCCCGCTTCCAGGTGCTGTCGCCGACGTTGATCCGTACCGAGTACGCGCAGGACGGGAAGTTCACCGACGCCGCGACGTACAACGCGATCGGCCGCGGCGACTTCGCGCCGGCCGCGTACACGACGAGCACGTCCAACGGCTGGCTGACGGTCGCGACGAGTGCGATGACGCTGCGGTATCAGGTGGGCTCCGGGCCCTTCAGCGCGCGGAATCTGTCGGTGCGACTGACAGCCGGATCCTCGGCGGTCACCGCGGCGCCGTGGCAGCAGATGACGTGCGCGGTCGGCGCGCTGTGCGAGGCGGAGAGCCTGTCGTACAGCGGGGTCGGTGTCGCCACGGACCACACCGGGTACACCGGCTCCGGCTTCCTGGCCGGCTTCCAGGGGACGGGCAGTTCGCTGTCGGCCGATGTCGAGGTCGCGACGGCGGGCACGTACCAATTCGACGCGCGGTACGCCAACTCCGTCGCCGGCGACGGCCAGAACACCACGCGCACGCTCACCTTGACGGTGGACGGCGGCGCGGCGCGGACGCTGAGCCTTCCGGTGACCGGCAGTTGGGACACCTGGAGTCTGGCGACCGCCGCGGTGCAGCTCGGCGCGGGCCGGCACACCGTCACGCTGTCCAGGGCCGCCGGGAACTCCGGCAATGTGAACATCGACAGCGTCGCGCTGGTGAACTCGGGGAGCGCGTTCCCCTCGGCCTCGGCGACGGCGATCACGGACTGTGCCTTCGGCGCGAGTTGTGAGGCGGAGGCGGACCGGATCGCGGGTTCCGCGAAGGTGGCCACCGACCACGGCGGATACTCGGGCAGCGGCTTCCTCGGGGAGCTGAACCAGGGGTCGAGCGTGACGACCCATGTCGTCGGGGTGCCGTCGGACGGGACATACTCGGTCCAGGTGCGCTACGCCAACTCCACGGGCGGCGACGGCCTGAACCAGACCCGTACGGCCACGGTGTCGTCCGGCGATACGAGTCAGACGCTCTCGCTGCCGGTGACCGGCAACTGGGACACCTGGCAGACCGCCTCGGTGCCCGTGGCGCTGAAGGCGGGCGCCGACGACATCACCGTCGGCTGCCCGAACGCGGCGAGTTGCCACATCAACCTCGACACGCTGTCGGTGACCGCGTCCGGCGCGGCGGCCCCGCAGCCGCACCTCGCGCTCGGCGGATACCGGCGCAGCCTGGACGGGCTCAACGGCGACAACGGCAATCCGACGACCACGCCCGGCCTGATGTACAAGGACGGCTGGTATCTGCTGGACGACACGACGTCCGCGCTGTACGACACCGCCGCCAAGAAGGTCACGCAGCGCCCCTCGCACAACGGGACGCCGTACCAGGACGGTTATCTCTTCGGGTACGGCCACGCCTACAAGCAGGCGCTGTCGGATCTGGCGACGCTGACCGGCCCGGCGCAACTGCTGCCGCAGTGGGCGTACGGCGTCTGGTACTCGGAGTACATCGACAGGACCGCCGCCGACTACGCGAACAAGATCCTGCCCGCCTTCCGCTCCGAAGGCGTCCCGCTGGACGTCCTGGTGACCGACACGGACTTCAAGTCGCCCAACGCGTGGAGCGGTTGGGAGATGAACACCGCCAAGTTCCCCGACCCGAAGGGCTTCTTCGACTGGTCGGCGGCGCAGGGGCTGCACAACACGCTCAACACCCACCCGAGCATCCTGGCCTCGGACCCGCAGTTCGCGCAGGCCCAGGCGACCGCCAAGGGCAAGCTGGTCAAGGGCGGTTGCGCGGCGGGGGCGAGCGCGGGAGGCGACTGCTACGTCTTCGACTTCGGCGACCCCGACCAGCTCAAGGCGTACATGGACCTGCACAAGACGATGGACCAGCAGGGCAACGACTTCTGGTGGTTCGACTGGTGCTGCGACAACTCCCAGTCCTCGCTCGCCGGTGTGACGCCGGACGCGTGGATCAACCAGGCGTACGCGGCGGAATCCGCTCCGGCGATCGGCCGCGGCTTCGTCATCTCCCGTGCCTACGGCTCGCTCCAGGCCGGCGGGTACAGCGGCCAGCAGGGGCTGCCCACCGGACCGTGGGCCGACAAGCGCACCACCGTGCACTTCACCGGTGACACGTCCTCGACCTGGGGCACGCTGCGGTCCGAAGTCGGTTACACACCGGGCGAGTCGGTCGCGACCGGCATGTCCGCGGTCAGCCACGACATCGGCGGTCACAACGACACGACGGGCCTGACCGGCTCCGAGACGTACACCGACGGCGGCGCCACCCACACCACGCACAAGCTGCCGGACGACCTGTACGCCCGGTGGGTGCAGCTCGGCACCTTCCAGCCCGTCGACCGCCTGCACAGCAACCACAGCGACCGGCTGCCGTGGCAGTACGGCACCGCGGCCCGGCAGTCGGCGGACAAATTCCTCAACCTCCGCGAGAACCTGGTGCCTTACACGTACAGCCTCGCGCAGCAGGCGGCCACCACGGGCGTCCCCGTGGTCCGCGCCACGTATCTCGAATACCCGGACGAGCCGCAGGCGTACGCCACCGCGGGCAGTGAGTACTTCTACGGCTCCGACATGCTGGTCGCTCCCGTCACCACCCCGGGGACGACGGCCACGACATCGGTGTGGTTCCCGCCCGGCCAGTGGACGGACTACTTCACCGGGCAGACCTACACCGGCGGCACCACCCAGAACATCACCACGGGGCTCGACCGGATGCCGGTGTTCGTGAAGGCGGGCGCCGTCATCCCGACCCGTACGGACGATGTCACCGCCAACGACAAGGCGCCGCTGACCAAGGTCACGCTGACCGTGGCAGCGGGCGCCTCCGGCTCGACCTCGCTCTACGAGGACAACGGCACCACCGGGGGTCCCGGTCGCAGCGCCACCACGACGGTCCGGTACCGCGAGAGCGGCGGTCGGCACACCGTCACCGTCAGCCCGGCCGCCGGGTCCTTCCCCGGCCAGGTCAGGACCCGGCAGTGGACGGTGACGCTGCTCGGCGTCGCCGCGCCGAGCCACGTCACGGCGGCCGGCAAGGGATTGTCGCCGGACGCGTACCACTACGACAGCGCGACCCGCTCCCTCACCGTCACGCTGCCTGCGCGCAGCGTGCACGCACCTGTCACCCTCAGCTACCGCTGACCGACCGGCCCCGTACGGGCCCGCGCGTACCCCCGCGCGGGCCCGTACCCACGCAACAGGCCCTAGCCCGCGCCACCGCACAGCTCCGCGAAGCGCGCGGTGTCGATGTTGCCGCCGGACAGGATCAGGCCGACGCGGGGCGGAAGGGGGGTGACGCGGGCGGAGAGCAGGGCGGCCAGTGGCGTGGCGCCGCTGGGTTCGAGGACGATCTTCAGGCGTTCGAAGGCGAAGCGCATCGCCTCGCGGATGGCGTCCTCGGTGACCAGGACGATGTCGTCCACCAGCCGCCGGTTGATGGAGAAGGTCAACTCGCCGGGCACGGAGGCCGCCTGCCCGTCGGCGATCGTGCGCGGGACGGGGATGGCGACACGCTCGCCCGCCTCCAGCGAGCGCTTGGTGTCGTCGCCCGCCGCCGGTTCGACGCCGATCATCCGGATGGCGCTGTCCAGCCCCTTGACGGCGGTCGCGCTTCCCGCGAGGAGTCCCCCGCCGCCGACCGGCACCACGAGGGCGTCCAACGGCCCTGCCTCCTCGAGGAGTTCCAGGGCGGCGGTGCCCTGTCCCGCGATGACGTGCGGGTGGTCGTAGGGCGGGATCAGGGTGAGGCCGCGGTCGGCGGCCAGCGCCTCGCCGATGGCGACCCGGTCGCCCGTATACCGGTCGTAGGTGACGACCTCCGCGCCGTAGCCCTCGGTGGCCTCCCGCTTGGAGCGCGGGGTGTCCTCGGGCATCACGATCACCGCGGTGCTGCCCAGCTCCCGCGCGGAGAGCGCGACGGCCTGCGCGTGGTTGCCTGAGGAGTACGCGGCGATGCCCTTGGCCAACTGCTCGGGCGTGAGCCGTGACGCGGCGTTGTACGCGCCGCGGAATTTGAACGCGCCGACGCGCTGGAAGTTCTCGCACTTGAGATGGACCTCGGCGCCGACGAGGTCGTCCAGGGTGCGCGAGCGCAGTACGGGCGTACGGTGCGCGACGCCGTCGATGCGGGCGGCGGCGTCGCGGACGTCGGCCGGCGTGACCGGCGCGGCGGCGGTCGGGGGGCGGTGGGTTGAGGTCACCACCGCACCCTACGCCGTGCTCCTTGAGGGTCTCGCGGGTGGCCGGACCTCGGACGCTACGGTCCCGCGGCGGCCGCGGCGGCGGTGCACGGGCCCGGGGGCGCGCCCGGAGTGGGTGATTCCGGCAAGGCGTTCATGTGCGCTTCGTCGCGCGTTGGCTGGGGCTGTCATCTCGGTCCGTAGCGTCGGCTTCTGCCGGCCGGACCTGCCCCGTCGACCTCTCGGGGACCCCTCACAGGTTCCGTGCTGCCCCACGGCGACGACCGATGAACCGAACAACAGCGCAGACGAATGAGAGACGCCCATGTGCAGTCCGCAGCACCAACCCGAGGGACCCCTGCCCGGCGCGAGCCGCCGATCGTTGCTCGTCGGAGCCGGACTCGCCGGAGCCGCGGTGGCCGGTCTGTCGGCCGCGGGACCCGCGTCGGCCAGTACGCCGGGGACGGCCGGAACCGCCGGCCTTCCGGGGTTCGGCGGGCCGTGGCGGCCCGACACCGACGACCAGCGCTTCACCGTCGTGGTGATGCCGGACACGCAGTACATGTTCGACGGTGACGCCCTGTACCCGGCGCCGGTCGAGGCGGCCTTCCGCTATCTGCTGGCGAACGGCAAGGACGAGAACATCGTCTTCATGGCCCACCTGGGCGACCTCACCCAGAACGGCAAGGCGGGCGAATTCACCTCCATCAGCAAGGCGTTCAAGATCCTGGACGACCACCAGGTGCCGTACAGCGTCCTGGCGGGCAACCACGACATCCCCGGCAAGGACGACCAGCGCGGGAACACGCCGTACCTCGACCACTTCGGACCGCAGCGGTTCCGCAAGGCACGCTCCTTCGGCGGCGCGAGCCCCGACGGCTACAACACCTTCCACACCTTCCGGGCCGCGGGCCGGGAGTGGCTGGTGCTGGCCCTCGACTGGCGGCCGTCGGCCGCGGGCGTCGCGTGGGCGAAGAAGGTCATCGCCGCGCACCCGAAGTCCCCGGTCATCCTCACCACGCACGAGATCGTCGGCGCCGACACGTACGGCGACGAGGCCGAACTGTCGGCCTTCGGCCAGCAGTTGTGGGCCGACCTGATCGACGGCAACGACCAGATCTTCCTCACGCTCAACGGCCACTTCTGGCCGCCCGCGCGCACGGTGAAGAAGAACGCCGCCGGGCACGACACGCATCTGCACATCACCAACTACCAGGACCGGTACTACGGCGGCGCCGCGATGATCCGGCTCTACCGCTTCGACCTGGCGCGCGACACCATCGACGTCGAGACGATCTCCCCGTGGATCCTCGGCAAGGCCGCCGACAGCCTCAACGAGTTGGAGCGGCAGGAGATCGAACTGACGGGACCGCAGGACCGGTTCTCGCTCGACATCGACTTCGAGCAGCGCTTCTCGGGCTTCGCCCCGGCCACCCCGCGGCCCGCACGGCCCGTCAACCGGATGCTCGTCCCCGGCACCCTGGCGTACTGGCGGTTCGACGGCTCGCACGGCACCGACCGGATCGTCGACCTGTCGGGGCGCGGCAACGACCTCACCAAGGTCGCGCTGCCCGGCGCCACGGACGCGGCGCTGACCTGGTCGGCCGACCACCACCCGGACCAGCCCGGCCACGCCAGCCTGTACTTCGGCGGCGACAGGGACAGCGGCGGCCCGCACGGCGCCTACCTCCAGACCGTGGACAGGGCGCCGCTGAACGCGGCCACCTTCCGCTCGGCATACACCTTCGAGGCGTTCTTCAAGCTGCCCGCCGACTGGGACGGCAACCGCAACGGCTGGTCGGCGCTGCTGAGTCGCTGGGGCACCAGCGGCCAGGCGGGCAAGACGGGTTACTCCGAAACCGAGCCGATCGTCACCCTCAGCCTGTCCGGCGGCGCCGAACTCCAGTGGAACGTCTACCCGTTGAACCTCACGACGTCGACCACCAACTGGGGCCACTACCTGCCGATCAACGTGTGGTGGCACGTCGCCGTCGTCAACAACGGCCGACAGACCACGATGTACGTCGACGGCTGCCCGGTCGTCCGCAATCCGTCCACCCGCAACAACGGCCTGACCTCGCTCAATCTGCCGTGGATGATCGGCGGTCACGCGGACGGCGGCAAGCCGGACCAGGTCATGCGCGGCTGGATCGGTGACGTCCGGATCGCCGAACGGGCGCTGACCCCGCGCGAGTTCATGAACGCCTGACGGACACAGCCGCCGGGGGGCGGGTCCCGACCCGACCGCACCCGTCCCCCGGCCCCGTCCTGCGCCTTCCGTCCCGTTGCCTTCCGTCCGGTCCGGCCCGCCGTGGTCCGGCCAGGTCTGAGCCCGGTGCACCCGCCCGTGCGGACCGCACCGTCGGCCGATCCCGGATCCCAGGGCCGAGCCCGGACCCGGACCTCGCCCTCGACCGGACCCGGACCTCACCGCCCGAGCAGCGGTTAGCCTCGGGCGGTGAAACGCATCCTCGTCGCAGGCATCACCGGGGCGGGCAAGACCACCATGGCGCGGGCCCTCGCCGAGCGGCTCCGCCTGCCCTTCCACGAGATGGACGCCCTGCGGTTCTCGGGGCCCGACTGGGCCACCGACCCGGAGTTCGAGCGGAAGGTCGCGGACCTCGCGGCCGGCCCCGAGTGGATCGTCGACTCCTTCGGCTACCCGGAGGTACGGGACCTGCTGTGGACGCGCGCGGACACGGTGGTCTGGCTCGACTACCCGCGAGCGGTGATCATGCCGCGCGTCCTGCGCCGGTCGCTGAGCAGGACGCTGCGCCGGGAGCGGGTCTTCGGCGGCAATGTGGAGACCGTGTCGGGCTGGTTCAGCGGCGAACACCCGGCGTGGTGGGCCTGGTCCCAGCACGGCGCCCGGCGCGCGGACATCGGCGGGCGCGGCCGGGACCCCCGCTTCGCACACCTCCAGGTGCTCCGTTTCCACTCGCCGCGTCGGGCCGAGGCGTGGCTGCGCACCGTGCGCCCGTGACGCGGTGACCTCGCGGGCTCGTCGGCCCGATGGCCGCGTGCCGAACCCGGTACCCCCGCGACCGACGGCTGAGCCGGGTTCCGGATCGTGCCCCGCGCCTCCCCCGGCCGCCCGTCCCTCGCCCCCCGCAGCCCGCGCGCACCGCGACTCCCACCGGCCACAGTCCGCCCGGTCACCGGTCGCGGTCCGTCCGCTTTGCCGTCTCCCCAGACCTTGACGGCCGCGTCCAAGACCGCAAAGAATGGCTCGGCAGCCAATGACAACGTTGTCTAAATGCAAGAGGAGATCTGCCGTGACCCACGACCCCGCCGGACTGGGCAGACGGCGCTTCGCCCAGCTCGCCGCGCTCACCTCCCTGGCCGTCGCCACGCCGCTGTCGATCGGCGCCGCCTCCGCGGACGCCGCGCCCGCGGGGCAGCACGGCACCGGAGGGCACGGCCCTGGCCACGCTCCCGACGACGATGTCGCCGCCGCCTACTACCAGGCACTGCTGACCCACACCCGCTGGGCCGAGACCCAGTGGGACGCTTCGAAGGGCTACTACACGGGGACCGACTACAACTTCGTGGTCGTCCTCGGCAACGCGGTGCTGCTGACCCGCGGTACGTACGACGCCACGAGCGCGGGCATCGACAAGGAGACGCTGCGGGCGCACACGCTGGCCACGATCAAGCACTTCGCCGCGTCCAACCGCCTGACGGGCGGCACCGAGTGGGGCCGCACCCTCTTCTTCGACACGACCTTCCAGCTCTACTTCGTGCTCGCGGCGCACCTGCTCTGGGACCAGTTGGACGCGGTGACGCGAGGTCACGTCGACACGATCGTGCGCGAACAGGCCGCGTACACCACGGCGTTGGGCACCGCCAACGACCCGGCGTCCGGCAGCTGGACGCCGAACGGACTCAAGGGCGGCTTCGTCGGGGACACCAAGCTGGAGGAGATGGGCGTCTACGCCCAGTCCCTGGCGCCGGGTCTGGCCTGGGCCAGCGACGATCCGCGGTATGCCGACTGGAGCGCCGCGTACGGCCGTTGGAGCCGGAACGAGACGGGGCTCCCGGCCGCCGACCTGGCCAATCCGACCGTGGTGGACGGCGTCGCGGTCAGCGCGAACACCGCGACGAATCTGTACGACTCCTTCATCGTGGAGAACCACGGCTCCTTCGGACCGCACTACCAGCAGGAGTTGTGGCGCACCTCGGGCCGTAACGCCGTGCACTTCATCACCGCGGGCCGTCCGCTGCCGCAGGTGCTCACCGAGCAGCCGAACGCCAAGCAGTTGTGGCGCACGCTGCTGATGGTGATGAGCGACGCGGGCGAGCCGCTGATGCCGATGGTCGCCGACCGCGAGCACCTCTACGGCCGTGACGTGATCCCGCTGGCGTTCCTCGCGCAGGTCGCCGGGGACCGTACGGCGGCGTGGGGCGAGGCCGCGATGGCGGCGCGGCTGGCGCCGTACCAGGCGTACGCGCCGCTGTACCGGCTCGCGAAGTTCTCCGGTGAGCCGAAGTACGAGCCCGAGGCGCGCGCCGAGGTGGCGATCAGCTATCTGCTGCACGAGTGGCGGGCGGCGCACGGCGGGATCGTCAAGCCGCTGTCGGACGCGGAGATGTTCGCGCGGGCCTCCGGCGTCAAGGACTTCGGCACCGGCCCCGGTCTGGTCGCGCAGCAGACCCCGGCGGCCTGGGCGGCGGCGGTCAGCAAGCCGGGCTTCGTGAAGTTCGGCTGGCAACCCGCCCACGACGACTGGCTGTTCGCGCTCAGCGGCACGACGCCGATGTTCCTGCCCGCGACGGCGGCGAAGGTGCTCAAGCGGTCGGTGACGACGTACCGGGAGGTGCGCGACGGCTTCGACGCGACCGCGACCGTGCTGACCCTGGACTCGGGCACCGCAGGCTTCACCACTCTGCCGTCCGGCGCGGTGGTCTACGCGACCAGCGGTACGGCGTCGGGCGAGGGCTCGCTGCGGGTGCAGAATCTGACGATGCCCGGTGTCGCGGGGCTCGTCGGCAGCCGTACGTACACCGCGGCCGAGGGCAGCGCGAAGGTCGCCTCGCAGGACAGCGGCAACGCCGGTGTCGGTCCCGGGCCGCGGGTGGACGAGCTGACCGTGCCCAGCGGTTCGTGGCGGTACGTGCGCATGCAGGGCGTCGCGGGCCACACCACGTACGGCTACTCGCTGTACGCCTTCGAGGTCCGTGACGGCGCGAGCGGTCCGGATCTGGCCCAGGGCAAGACGGCCACCGCGTCGTCCGCGGACTCCGGCAAGGGCGCGGCGCTGGCCGTGGACGGCAATGCGACGACCCGGTGGGCGGTCGCGGTCTCGGACCGCGGGCGCGCGGACAGTTGGCTGACCGTGGATCTCGGCGCCGCCAGCGCCTTCGACCGTGTGACGCTGCGCTGGGAGACGGCGGCGGCGCGCGCGTACCGCGTGCAGGGCTCGGCGGACGGTAAGACCTGGACCGATCTGATCCGCTTCCCGAGCGCGGACCTGTCCAGCCGCGGCGGCTGGCTGTCGGTGGACGGCCGGGCGGGGCTGGTGGTGCGCGGCGCCGCCAACCCGCTGTCCGTGTACGGCGATCTGGTGGTGCTCTCCGACGGTCCCGCCGAGCCGTTGCTGGTGGAGGGGCTGCCGTCCGGCGACCCGCGTGCGGTGAAGGCCGCCGCCGCGCTGCCCGCGCCCCAGGCGCGCGACGCGGCGGTCAAGGCCAGTACGGCGGGCGGGCACTTGAGCCTGTTCAACCTCTCCGCCGGCTCCGTCGCCACCACGGTGTCGGTGCCGCAGAGCCGGTCCCGTCTCACGCTCTACGCGGGAACGCAGCACGTCACCGCGGACGGCACCGACGTCGCGGCCGAGCTGACGGCCGCGAGCGCGGCGGTCGTCCCGGCCCGCTTCACCCTGACGTCCCGCGCGGGCGGTTCGGTCCCCACCGGTCTGCGGGTGGAGGTCGTGGACGCCGCGACCGTACGGGTGAGCGGTCCGCGCGCCCGTCTGCTGGTCACGGCGCCGTCGGGCGCCTGCGCCCAGGTCGATGTCCAGCCGGGCAGGACCGCGCAGGTCACCGTGCGCGGCGCGAAGCCGTACCCGCTGGAGGACGTGGCGGTCGGCTGCGACACCTTCCCGACCGGTCCGCTGCCCGCGGGGATGTCGGATCCGGCCGCGGCCGTGGACGGCGACCCGGCGACGTCCTGGCGGCCCGGCTCCGCGCGCGGCCGCATGGTGGTCGATCTCGGCGCGGCGGTCGATGTGCGGGAGATCCGCACCACCTGGACCGGCGGCCATGTGCCGTCCGCCGCCATCGAGTTCAGCGCGGACGGGCTCACGTACACCTCGGCGGGAGAGCTGCGGCGGCGCGGCCGTGCGGCGACGCTCGCGGCGCGTACGACGGCACGCTATGTGGCGCTCGCCGTGTCCGGCGGTCGCGACACGGACGCGCGGCTGGTGAGCCTGGAGGTCGTTCCGGCCTGACCACGGCCGGACAAGAGCCCCGGTTCGGGGCGGCAGACCGGGTCAGGCCGGTCTGCCGCCCCGAACCGGCATTGCCGCGAGGATGTGGTCGACGCCCCAGGACGCGAAGAGGTCGGCGTACCCCTGGACGTACTGCTGCGCGCCGGGCTTGCCGAAGTCGATCCGCCAGGAGTCGTCGTGCGTGTTGCCGGGCCGGGTGGTGTCCGCGATGTCGGCGAGTGGTACGCGGTGCCCTTGATCGGCAGGTTGGCGTCGACTGCGGCCTTGGGAATGCCGGGGGTGAGGTAGACGCCGAATTTCAGGCCGAGCCGGTGCTGGTAACCGGCCACGGCGGGAAGGCCGTTCGGGAAGCGGTCGGTGTTCCAGGCGTCGCGGCCGTACGCGTCCAGGTGGTCGGACCATCCGGCGTCGATGTTGATGTAGCGGTAGCCGTGCGCCGCCAGGCCGCTGTCGCGCATGGCCAGAGCCTGGGCCTCGATGTTGTGTTCGGTGGGCTTGCTGCGCAAAAAGCTCCAACTGCTCCAGCCCATGGGCGGGGTGGCGGCGACGCGCGGGGCGGGTGCGTGGGCGCGGCCGGGCGCCGCGGTGGGTGGTGCGGCGCCGCCGGGTGGTGCGGCGAGCAGGGTTCCGGCGCCGGTGAGGGCCAGGGCTGTCGGGGCGACGAGGGGCCTGCGGGACAGTCGCATCGTGCACACGACGGGTTTTGATGCCTGAAAGGGAGTCATAATCGTGAGCGCGTTCGATCCGATGACTGCCGCGTCTGCGCAGCTCCTTGACGCCCCGTTCGTGTCTGCCTCCCGATAGGTCGGATGTGTGTACGCATATGTGAATGCTGACATGCGTACCTGTGAATGCTCGGACAACTCAGGAGGCGTCATGCACGGCGGAAGTGATCTCTCCCGGCGCACGGTGCTGGGCGGCTCGCTCGCGGGAGTCGCGGCCGGTATCGCGGCGGCCGCCGCCGCGGCGGCCCAGGACACCGCGGGCCCGGAGGCGGGCAGTGTGCTTCCGGCGGCGCCCACCGGAGTCAAGCTGCGCGCCCAGGCCACCGCGGGCACCGTGGCGTGGACGCCGCCCGCGGACATGGGCGCCTCGGTCGTCATCGGCTACCGGATCACGCTCGCCGACGCGTCCGGCGCGCGGACGGTCGAGGTCTCCGGGCGGGACGCGCTGGTCACCCAGCCCACGCTGAAGGGGATGTTCCGCGTCGTCGGCGCGCTCACCCCGGGCACGTCGTACACCGTGAGCGTCGCGGCCGTCACCGGGACCGGCGTCGGCCCCGCGGCGACGGCCACCGGCAGGACGCCGTCCGCGTAGGGCCCATGAGGAGGCCCGCTCCCGCCGAGGGTGGGGCGGGCCTTCAGGCCACGTCGGCCGCGAGGCGGCTGAGCAGGAAACCGGCCATGCCGCGGACGCCGAACCCCAGCGCCCGCTCGTCGGCCGCGAAGTCCGGTGCGTGCGGGGCGCCGTTCATCCCGGCCTCGGGATTGGCGACGCCGAGGTAGAACATCGCGCCGGGCACGCCGTTCAGGAAGAGCGCGAAGTCCTCGCCGTTGAAGGGGAAGGAGGCGTGCAGCACCTCGACCGCGTCCGGACCGAGCGCGCCGCGCAGGTACTCCGCCGCGGTCTCGCTCAGTTCCGGCGAGCAGACCATCGCGGGGAACGGCTCGTCCGCGAAGACGGCCGTGGCGCCCGGCAGCATTTCCACCGCGGCGCGTACGGTGTCGCGGATCTCGGCGTAGCGGCTGTCGGGCCAGGCGCGCAGCGAGACGCGGACGAGCGGGCTGCCGTCGTCGAGCGCGGTCAACTCGGGCCAGGTGACGACGAATCGCGCCAGCGGCCCGTCGGGGTCGCGGAGGTCGGCCATCAGACGGTCGTACTCCTCGGGGTTGCGCGGAAGGCGGACGGTGGACAGGCCGTCCACCAGGTCGAGAATCCGGCGCGCGTCGGACGCGGCGTCCCGGCCGGTCAACTCGACCTGGAAATGGTCCTGTCCCGGCAGTCCGTGACCGGGCATGACCGCGAAGGTGCCGACCGGGAACGGCCCGCAGTGCAGCGCGTAGACCTCGCGCGGGGGTGTGTGTTCCAGGGCGCCGTCCTCGATCATGGCCCGCGCTCCGGCCAGCGTCTCCTCGGCAGGTTGAAAGAGGAAGACGATCCGGCCGTGCCAGCGCTCACGCAGCCGGGCGAGTACCTGGGCGACGCCGACCCCGACGGCCGTGTGCAGATCATGGCCGCACAGGTGCGCGGTGCCGGGGACGCAGGAGGCGAAGTCGCTCTCGAACAGCTCGTCCAGTTCGTCGTCGTCCACGGCGTCCATGTCGGCGCGGTAGGCGAGGGTCGGTCCCGGTCCCGCGCCGTCGAGCACCGCGACCACGCCGTGGCCGCCGACGCCGGTGGTCACCGTCAGGCCCGCGGCCCGCAGCCGTTCGGCGACCAGCGCCGCCGTACGTTCCTCGGCGCCTGCGGGCTCGGGGTGGCGGTGGATGTCGCGGCGCAGCAGCACCAGGTCATTGTCGAACTCTTGCGCGATACTGCCGATCTCCTGGCTGTCCAGTGCTGATGGCATGCGTGGGAGGGTACCGGACTGCGGCGCAGGGTTCGTCGCGCCCGACAGCCTTGACCGGGCGAATGGTTGACCCGCGCGTGCGACGTGAGTAATTTACCGACGCCAGCTGCCATGCGGTAGGAATCCTTCCACTCCCCCGGCGTCCCTCCCTGCCGCTCCCGACCACTGCTCCCGATCCAGCCGGCCTCTACAGACGAGGTTTCCATGCGGACCCCTGCACTGACGGCAGCCGCGGCGCTGCTCGCCTCCCTCTCCCTCGTACTCGCCGGGAGCGCCGACGCGACCCCGGCCCCGCAGCACGGCGGGAGCGGCCGGTTCGACCGGCCGTACTCCGGATTCGCCCCGGCGGACACCGTCCTGCACCGGGGCACCCCCCGGTCGGCCGGGCTGGACGCGGCGCCGATCGACGCCTTCGAGCGGCAGATGGCGGGCTGGGAGGACCCCGCCTCGGGTGCGAATCACCTCTTCCCCGGCGCGACCACGCTGATGGCCCACGACGGCGTGGTGGTGGAGCGCGACGCGGGCGGTTACGCGGTCGAATACGCCGACGCCACCCACGAGTTGCCGGCCGACCAGCGGGTCCCGGCGCGTACCGACACCATCTACGACCTGGCCTCGCTGTCGAAGCTGTTCACCTCGATCGTGGCCATGCAGCAGCTCGAAGCGGGCCGGATCGACCTCGACACGCCGGTGGCGCACTACCTGCCGGAGTTCGCCACCAACGGCAAGGGTGCCATCACCGTCGAGCAACTGCTCACCCACACCTCGGGGTTCGACGCCGATCCGGTCCCCTCCCTGTGGCAGGGCTACCCGGATCTGCCGTCCCGCGAGAAGGCGATTCTCGACGCGAAGCCGATCAACGCGCCGGGGACGACGTATCTGTACTCGGATCTGAACATGCTGAGCCTGCAACTGGTGTTGCAGAAGGTGACGGGCAAGCCGCTCGACACGCTGGTGCGCGACGGCATCACGGGACCGCTGCGGCTGACCGACACCGGCTACAACCCGTCGGCCGCGAAGCTGCCGAGGATCGCGGCGACCGAGTACGAGACCAGCCCGGCCCGCGGCATGGTGCGCGGCCAGGTGCACGACGAGAACGCGTGGGCCATGGGCGGCGTCGCGGGCCACGCGGGCGTCTTCTCCACCGTGGACGATCTGGCCGTCCTGGCGCAGACGATCCTCAACGGCGGTACGTACAAGGGCCGTCGGATCCTCAGCCGGAACAGCGTCACGCTGATGGAGCAGAACTTCAACCAGGCGTTCCCCGGTGACTCGCACGGCCTGGGCTTCGAGCTGGACCAGATCTGGTACATGGGCGGCCTGTCGGGTCCGCGCACCCTCGGGCACACCGGTTTCACCGGCACCTCGCTGGTGATCGACCCGCAGTCGCGTTCGTTCGCCGTCCTGCTCAGCAACCGGGTGCACCCGACGCGGAACACGCCCTCGACCAATCCGCCGCGCCGGGCCATCTCCACCGCACTCGCGCAGGCGATCGCGGTCCGGGCCCCCGGCGGCGGCCCGCTGTGGTACTCAGGGCAGGGCGGCGGCACCACCAGCACCCTCACCACGGGACCGATCACCGCGAAGGCACCGGTCGACATCGACTTCTCGGCGTTCGTCAACACCGAGTCCACCGACCTGCTCACCGTCGAGTCCTCCACGGACGGCGGCACGACCTGGCAGCCGCTGCCGCTGCGGGTGACCGGCAAGGGCGCGCCGTCCGGCGCCCCGACCTCCCTGTCGGGGCAGGACGTCCGCGCCTGGTGGCGGGTGCGCGCCGAGCTTCCGCGGGGCGCGGCCGGTGCGCTGATCCGCTGGACGTACGCCACCGACCCGGTCTACGAGGGCCGCGGCATCGACCTCGCGGGGCTGTCGGTCACCTCGGGCCACCACGACCTGCTGCGGGCCGCGGGACTCACCCCGGCCGGCGCCTGGCGGACCGCGCACTGATCCGTCCGCCGGCCGCGGAGCGCTCACCCGCGCCGGGGCTCGCCCGAGGCCACGTTGACCCCGACGATCACGGTGGATACGTTTCCCCCGTGTCAGCCGGTTCCGACAACGAATCCCCCGAGGCGAGTCCCTTGGCGCGCGTCCGGTCGCTGCTGCCGGACCTCGCTCCGGCCGAGCGGCGCGTGGCGGCGGCCGTGCTGGCCAACCCGGCGCTCGCCGCGCGCAGCAGCATCACCGAACTGGCCGAGGCGGCGACGACGAGCGAGACCACGGTCATCCGCTTCTGCCGTTCCGTCGGCCTGCGCGGCTACCCGGAGTTGCGGATCGCGCTGGCCGCGGACGCCGCGCGCGCCGAGACCCGCGACGACCGGCATCTCGGCAGCGACATCACGCCGACCGACGACCTGTCGGAAGTCGTCGGCAAGGTCGCCTTCGCCGACGCGCGCGCCGTCGAGGAGACCGCGCGGCAGCTGGACGTCGACACGCTGCGCCGCGTCGTGGCGGCGGTCGCGGCGGCGGGCCGCGTCGACATCTACGGCGTCGGCGCCAACGCCCTGGTCGCCGCCGACCTCCAGCAGAAGCTGCACCGGATCGGGCGGGTGAGCTTCGCGTGGAGCGACACCCACATCATGCTCACCTCGGCGGCGGTGCTCAGCCCCGGTGACGTGGCCATCGGCCTCTCCCACACCGGGGCGACCGCCGACACCGTCGAGGCGCTGCGGGTGGCGCGCGGGCACGGCGCGACGACCGTCGCCCTGACCAGCTTCCCGCGCTCGCCGATCCGCGCGGTGAGCGACCACCTCCTGACCACCGTGGCCCCCGAGACCACCTTCCGCTCGGGCGCGACCGCCAGCCGTATCGCCCAGCTCACCGTGATCGACTGCCTGTTCATCGGCGTCGCCCAGCACCATCTGGACAGCGCCCGCAAGGCGCTCAAGGAGACGTACGACGCGGTCGGCGACCACCGGCTGCCGGAGCCGTGACCGGCCGGGTGAGAACGCCCGCTACGCCGACGGCCGGGGCGTGTGGATGATGCCGTTGAGCAGGACGTCGAATCCCCAGGTCAGTCGGCCGGTGCCGGTGCCGCTCAGCAGGTCCATGCCGAGGGCGGCGATGTGGGGGTAGGTGTCGGGCGTGGCGGAGAGGATCGCGTTGGCGAGGTCGCTCTCCTCCTGCTCCGCGCCGTCGGCCACGCTGCGGGTGCCCTGTTCGGTGGCGGTGGAGGTCGCGAAGTGCAGCAGCAGGTCCACCGCCCACGCGGTCCGCTCCGCGGGGACGCCTTCGGCCAGCAGCGCGAGCAGGCCGTCGACCAGCCGTAGGTAACCGGGGCCCGCGGGCCTGGTCACCAGCGCGGACTGGGCGAGGCCCGGGTACTCCATCAGGGCCCTGCCGTACGACCACAGGAGCGTGAACAGCCGCTCGCGCCAGTCCCCGGGCGCGGTCACCGGGCCGAGATCGAGTCCGGCGAGCAGGTCGTCGAGCATGTACGCGCGCAGCTCGGCGGTGTTGCTCACGTAGACGTAGAGCGAGGCCGGCCCGGTGTCCAGCTCCTGGGCGAGGCGGCGCATCGTGACGCGGTCGAGCCCTTCGGCGCGCATGATCTCCAGCGCCGTGCCGACGATCCCCTCGCGGGAGAGCGCGGGTTTGGCGGGCCGGTCGCGGCGGCTGATGGGGGCGGCTTTCCCAGGCGTCATCGCCTCAGCATAACGAACGCGTTCGCCCGGCCATGGCGTGATCACGCCCGCTGGAACGAACACGTTCGCTCTGAACGCGTTCGCGACGAACATGTTCGTGTACGCTCGTGGATGTGGCCGGACAGACCGGTTCGATCACGCGACGTCACAGCGGACGTCACCCGACGTCACCCCGGAAGGAGGTCCCGCCATGACCACCGCGACCACGACTTCGACCGCGGCCCGTCCCGCGGGCACCAGCACATCGGCCCGGCTGATGTGGGCGATCCTGGGGCTGGTGCTGCTCGCCGACGCCCTGGACATGATCGACTCGACCGTCACCAACATCGCCGCTCCCACCATCAGCGCTGAGCTGCACGGCGGCCAGGGCCTGATCAAATGGCTGGGCTCCTCCTACATGCTGGCCATGGGCGTCCTGCTCGTCATCGGCGGGCGGCTCGGCGACAAATTCGGCCAGCGCCGGATGTTCCTGATCGGCATGGGCGGCTTCACCCTCGCCTCCGCCGTGGCCGGGCTCTCCCCCGATCCCGGACTGCTGATCGCCGCCCGTGTGGTGCAGGGGGCCTTCGGCGCCCTGATGATCCCGCAGGGCATGGCGATCATGACCAAGACCTTCTCGCGCGACATGCTCGGCAAGGCGTTCGCGTTCTTCGGGCCGCTGCTCGGCCTGGCCTCGGTCGGCGGCCCGATCCTGGCCGGGTTCATCATCGACGCCGACCTCTTCGGCCTGTCCTGGCGGCCGATCTTCCTGATCAACCTCGTCCTCGGCGCGGTCGGCCTGGTCCTGGCGGTCCGGCTGCTCCCGCACGACGACGGGGACCGTACGGTCGTCGTGGACGGGATCGGCTCGGGTCTGCTCGCCGTCACCATGTTCGGCCTGCTCTTCGGCCTGGTCGAGGGCTCGACCAACGGCTGGACGGCCACTCCCGTCCTCTCCCTCGTCGTGGGCGTGGCGGCCTTCGCCGCCTTCGCCCGCCGCCAGAGCACGGCGGCCGACCCGCTGCTGAAGGCATCGCTGCTGCGCAACCGCGGCTTCAGCTCGGGACTGGTCGTCGGGCTCGTGGTCTTCGCGACCACCAGCGGGCTGATCTACGTACTGTCCCTGTTCATCCAGGAGGGCCTGCACGCCTCGCCGCGCACCGCCTCGCTCGCCCTGCTGCCGATGACGCTCGGCATCATCGTGGCCGCGGGCGCGTGCATGGCGCTGATCAAGAAGCTCGGCCGCACGCTGATCTTCGTCGGCATCGCCATCCTGCTGGCGGGCGGCGGCTGGCTGCTCGCGCTGGTCGCCCACTCGGGCACCGGCGTGGGCCTGTGGACACTGGCCGCGCCGATCTTCGTCACCGGGCTCGGCATGGGCGCCTGTTACGGCACGATCTTCGACATCGCGCTCGGCGACATCAGCCCCGACGAGGCGGGCAGCGCCAGCGGCTCGCTCTCCGCGATCCAGCAACTCGCCGCCGGTATCGGTTCGGCCGCGGTGACCTCGGTCTTCTTCCAGACCGCGGGCGGCGGCCTCGGCCATGCCATGAAGATCAGCCTCGCCGTCGTCCTGGGGCTCAGCCTGCTGTGCCTGCCCGCGGTCGCGCTGATGCCCAAGCGCGCCCCTGAGGAGACCGGCCACTAGCCGCCGCAGGCCGCCGCGAAGGACCCCGCTCCCTTTGGGGGGCGGGGTCCCGGCGTGCGTGCCGCGCACCGAGTCGCGCCGGGCGAATCCCGTACGACGAGGTGAACCGCTACCAGGTGAACGCGGTGGACTGAGCGCTGGTGGCGATGCAGTAGACGGTGGTCACCGAGGGCGACGTGGTGACGATCTTGACCGACCAGTTGGTGGCGCTCGGCGTGCCGGACAGCACCCAGGAGTCGGTCTTGTCACCGGCGGCGAGCGTGCCGGTGGACTGCGGGAGCGGGCCGAGGGTGACGGCGCCGGTCATCGCGGGGTTCACGGTGCCGGAGAAGTCGACCTCGGTCGAGCCGTTCTGCTTGACCTTGATGGTCGTGGTGATGCTGTTCGGCGGCACCGTGGTGCCGGCCGGGACCGTGATCGTGGAGGAGCTCAGTTTCAGTTTCTTGACGCCGCCGGAGTCGGTGGCGGTCAGCGTGGCCGTCCCGCTGCCCCAGGTGCCGCAGTTGTAGCTGGCGGTGGCGGTGGCCGGGGTGACGGCGACCGCGTGCGGGGCGAGGGTCAGACCGGCGAACAGTGCGCCGCCGCTGAGGACGGCGATCGTCCCCATACGCTTGGATCTGGACATGGCAAAGCACTCCAATCAAGCAGGGTGAGGGTGCGCCGGGGGACGACCTCACGCAGGCACCCTTGACATCCCGTTGTCGAGTGACTACCCGCTGTCCGGCCCGGCGCGCTGGTCGGGAGTGAAGCCCCATGACCTTGAAGAGTCAAGCGCCACGAGGCGACGTGAACCGCGGCTTGACCCGCGGCCGACCTCGCCCGGTGCGACCGGCGGCCCAACGCCGCGAGGTTACCGGCGGGTTCGCATTGACTTCTGCGTCCCGCGCTGTCGCAATGCCCTGGAACCAGCACCTGACGCACCGTCATATACACGTATGCGTCCCGGAGTCAGGAGGCACGCGTTGCATCATGCAGGGCAGATCTCTCTACGGCGCCTCGCGCGGGCGGCGGTGCCGGCTCTGGCCCTGGCCGCGGCCTGCACGCTGGCCGCCCCCGCGGCGCACGCGGACACGGTCACCCCGACCGTGCACTGCGTGCTGCCCGCTGGACAGGGTGAGAACACCGGGCCGCAGTCCGTCTCGGTGACCCTCACCCCGGCCACGGTCGCGCCGGGCGGCAAGGTGCACGCCGAGGTCACCCTCGGACCCTCGCCCGCGACCAGCCCGCTCGCACTGTCCGCCGTACCGACCACACCGAGCATCTACTTCACCATGTCGGGCGGGGCGACCGGGACGGTCTCGGTGACCGGCCCGACCGTTCCCGTGGACATCCCGGCGGCGCCCGCGCCGATCGTCATCCCGCCCTACGGTGGGGACTTCTTCGTCCCCTCGGACGCGTCGGGACCGGTGACGTTCACCCCGTTGAAGATGAACACGCAGACGGTGGTGCTCGGCAGCACCTTCCAGACGCCCTGTGACATCGTCTCGGGCAGCGGCGGCATCGGCACGGTCACCGTGCAGGGCGGCGGCGGTGGGGCCACCACGCTCACCGCGCCGGCCTCGGCCGTACGTCCCAGCACCTCGGTCGCGCTGAGCGGCAGCGGATTCACCGCGGGGGGCACCCCCGTGGTCTCGCTGTGCGACGCGCAGGGACTGGGCTGCGACCCGTCCCGCTTCACCGCCGACACCCTCGCGATCGACTCGTCCGGCGCCCTCTCGGGGAGCGCGACACTGGCCGCGTCGTCCGTGATCGCCGACGGCTCCTACCAGGTCCAGGTCAGCGACGGCGCCAAGCACGCCACCGCCGACCTCACCGTCAAGGCGTTCGTGCCCACGGGCGCCCGCAGCGTCACGCTCTCGCCCGACCACGGCCCGCTCGGCACCGTGGTGACCGTGAGCGGCGGCAACTTCCACCAGGACCAGTACATCAACGTCTGGGGGGTGGACGCCGACGGCAACCAGACCGCCGACGACGCCGTGTACCCGGTCAGCACACCCGACGGCACCTTCACCGCCGAGTTCACCGTCAACGACGCCGCCACCACCGCGATCCACACCGACGAGAGCGGTGCGGACGGCTCCGACGTGAACGCGAAGTTCACCGTGGGCGACAGCGGCGGCGCGACGGCCACCCAGAAGATCAGCGCCACCGTCACCGCGGGCAATCTCCAGATGACCCAGTCCGGGGACACCATCGACTTCGGCACCATCCCCCTGACCGGACGGTCCCAGACCGCCACCAGCGCGCTCAACACCGTCACCGTCGTCGACTCCCGCGGCGTCGACCTCGGCTGGTCACTGACCGGCACGCTCACCGACCTGACCTCGGGTCAGAACACCATCCCCGCCTCGGCCGTCAGTTGGACACCCGACTGCGTCCGTAGCTCGCAGAGCGTCGGCACGCCCGCACCGGGCACGCCGGGCCCGCTGGGCAGCACCGCGGCGACGCTGTGCCAACTCACCGCGGCCGACGGCGAGAAGGTCGTCGGCGGCACCGTGAAGGTCAACGCCGACATGGACCTGCGGCTCCCCGCGGTGACGGCGCCCGGCGACTACAGCGCGATCCTCACACTCACCCTCACCTAGCGCCACGCCCCCGTTCCGCACCAACCGACTCCGACGTCCCTCCTCCTGATCCGTTCCTCCCCCGGGCCCATTTCCCGGGGGAGGAACGTCCCGGACCCGACCCCGGGCCCTCACCTTCTCCCCCGGGGCCCACCCCCCGCGGACTCATTCCCCGGGACCCCACCCCGCGGACCTTCTCCCTCTTCCCGGACCCCTCCCGTGCCCAGGCTCAGGGAGGGGTCTGCCATGCCCGAAAGGCGGCGCAGCAGATGTTCCCACCCTTCCACCGCAGGCCCGGACGGGGCTGGCGGGCGAGAATCGCCACGGGCGCCGTCGCGGTGCTCGCCCTCGTCGGCGCGGGTCTGACCTCCGCGACGACGGCCCAGGCCGCGACCATCAACCCGACCGTGCACTGCACGCTCCCGGCGGGTCAGGGTGACGCCACCGGGCCGCAGTCGATGACGGTGACCCTCACCCCGGCCGTCGTCACCCCCGGCGGCAAGGTGCACGTCACCGTCACCCTCGGCGCCAGCCCCGCCATCCCCGGCACCTCGCTGTCCAACGTGCCCACCACGCCCTCCATGGACCTGGCGATGTCCGGCGGCGCCACCGGCACCGTGACGGTCACCGGCCCCACGGTGAACATGAACTACCCCTCGGGGCAGCCCGTCGTCGTTCCCCCGTACGAGGGTGACATCTATCTGCCCGCCAACGCCTCGGGGGCCATCACCTTCACGCCGACCCGTACCCTCACCAGCACCGTGGTCCTCGGGGGTACGTATCAGACGCCCTGTGTGGTCACCGCGGGCGGCGGACCGGTCGGCACGGTCACCGCGCAGGGAGCGGGCAGCGGCGCCTCGCTGTCCGGGCCCACCGGCGTGGTCCGGCCGCACACCGCGATCGACCTCGCGGGCGGCGGCTGGACGGCCGGCGGCACTCCGACGGTTTCGCTGTGCGACACCAACGGCGCGGGCTGCAACCCGGCCGACTTCACGTCCAACACCCTCGCCATCGACAGTTCGGGCATCCTCACCGGCACCGCGACGCTCGCCGACGCCAACACCGTGGCCGACGGCTCGTATCAGATCCAGGTCAACGACGGCACGACCCATGCGAACGCGCCACTGACGGTCAAGGCGTTCGCGCCCACCGGTCCGAGAACGATGACGCTGTCCCAGAACAACGGCGTGGTCGGCACGGTGATCACGGTCGTGGGTCACAACTTCCGCCAGGACCAGTGGATCAACATCTGGGGACTCGACGCCGCCGGGAACGCCCTCGACGACGCGGTCTACGTACAGAGCCTGCCCGACGGCACGTTCAGCACCGACTTCACCATCGACAGCGCCGACCTGGTGGCCGTCTACGCCGACGAGAGCGGCACGGCCGGGACCAGCGTCACCGTACCGTTCACCGTCACCACCACCGCCGTGACGCTCAGCGCCACCACCCCGACCGTCCTTCCCGGCCACGCGGCGACACTCACCGGATCGGGCTGGCCCGCGGGCACCACACCGACCGCCGCGCTCTGCGCCGCGGACGGCACCGCGTGCTCGGCCGCGTCCGTCTCGTCGAGCAGTCTGAGCATCGCCTCCGACGGGAAGCTCTCCGGCTCGGTCACCGTGGCGAAATCCGTCGCCACGGGCTCCTACCAGGTGCAGGTCACCGCGGGTTCGATCCACGTTCTCGCACCGCTGTCCGTCGCCACGACGTTCATCACGCTCAGCCCTGCCTCCGGTCCCGCGCACACCAAGGTCACGGTCGTCGGCCAGGGCTGGGCGCCGGTCGCCACGGTGGAGATCGACGGGCTCAAGGCGGACGGCTCCCGCACCTCCGACAGCTACGCCACCAAGATCATCGGCCTGGACGGCTCCTGGTCGCAGACCTTCACGGTCAACGACCCGGCCACGGTGGCGCTCTACGCGCACGAGTGGCTGATCAACGGGCACACCGCGACCGCCGCCTTCGCCGTCAACGGCAGCACGGCCCCGCCCGCTCCCGCCTACTCGCTCAGTCCGGCCGCGGGACCGGTCGGCACCTCCGTGCTGGTCAGCGGGCGGAACTTCGCCCCCGTCGCCACGGTCGTCGTGTCCGGGCGCCGCGCCAACGGCGCCCAGAGCTCCGACTCCTCGGTGCTGCGCGTCATCGGTCTCGACGGTACCTTCGCGCTCAACTTCACCGTGCGCGACCCGAAGACCGTCGGCATCATGGCCGCCGAAGTGCTGGTGAACGGCAAGACGGTCCAACTCCCCTTCACCGTCCGCTGAGTTGTCACCCACGGCCTGCCCGGACCGCTCGCGCCGCGGCTCCGGGCAGGCCCCGTGCCGTTCCGGGCCGCCGGGCGGGGCCGCTACTCGACGGTCATCGCGGGCTGCACCCCGGCGATGCAGCAGGCCGCGAAGTACAGCAGGATCGGGTGCGTGTACGGCACGGCCTGGTCCGGCAGGTGGATGACGTCGTGGCCGCCGGACGCGTCGGGCAGCGTCTCGTACGCGGGCACCAGCACGGCCGCGTCGACCAGGTAGCGGGTGGAGGACGGCCACTCCACGTCGATGTCGGAGCCGGTCGGCACGATCCACGACCACTGCCGTCCGTTGGTGAGGACGCAGCCGGCGCTGGGCAGGCAGCCGAGGATCCGCATACCGTGCTCCGCGGACGTCTCGACCACGTCGCAGGCCAGTCCCGGCGGGAAGTCTGCGGTGGTCGGGACATGGATACGTTCCCTGGCGGCGGGAGTCCCGCCCACGCGCGGGGCGAGCCAGTCGAGGCGGGTGCTCCGGAGCGGCAGGGCGGAGCGACGGCCGGCCGGGGGGACACGCTTCATCGGGGGTCCTCCGAGTACGTGGCCGACGCGTCGTCGGCCGGGGCGACGGGCACGGTGAAGGTGGCCCAGGCCGTCCAACCGGCGCCGGGTGAGGGGACGTTGATCCCCCAGGTCGTACTCAGGGCCTCCACGACGACCAGCCCGCGGCCCCCTTCGTCCGGCGGCCGGGCGTCGTGCCGCGACGCGCTGCGCCCCTGGGAGCCGACCTCGACGTAGACCTCGGGGCCGCCGCCGCGCAGATGGCAGGTCACGCTGTCGCTGAGGCTGTGCACGATCGCGTTGGTGACCAGCTCGGAGACGACCAGCACGATGTCGTCGCAGACGGCCTCGGGCAGGCCCCAGCGGTCGAGTTCCGCGCGGGCCTCGTGGCGGGCGGCGCTCACGGAGGTCCGGTGGGCGGCGAGACGGAAGACGGCGTACACATCGCCGCTCGGGCGCGATGACGTGATCGGGGGGGTTCGGAGACCCGTTAATGCTGCCATGGCCGTCACCTCTCGTGGGGGCCGCGTATGTGGGGTCGCGGTTGCGCGCTCGGCGGCATCGCTGCCGGGCTCGACCATCGGCGTCATTGCCTGTGTCGGTGCTTCCGCGATGACGACGGCTGAGGACGACCGGGCGCGTGGCGGTTCCTGACAACGTAGTCATCATGGTGATCGGCTACGCCGTCGACTCCAACTATGGTGCTGCTACCCTCAACTCGCAAGCCACAAAGTGCAATTCGCAGAATGAGCCAGGGTGGCGGGAGACTGCGGGGCAACATGGCACACTGCGGCGAGCACTGAACATTCGCACGGGGAGGTAGCAATGGCGGCCACCGACAATGGGTGGGGCGGCGGCCCTCCTACGGTGCTGCGGATGATACTGGGACGCCAGTTGGAGGAGCTCAGATCCCGCGCCGGCGTCTCATTCGAGCAGGCCGGTGAGGTCATCGGGGTGAGCCATTCGACGATCCGCCGGATGGAACAGGCCAAGGTGGCACGGCTGCGGCTGTCCGACGTCGAGAAGCTGCTGCGCACCTACGGCATCACGGAAACGGCCGAAATCGAGACCTTCCTCGAACTCGCCCGAGAGGCCAACAAGCACGGCTGGTGGCACACCTACCGCGACGTGATGCCCGACTGGTTCGGCGCCTATCTCAGCCTGGAGCAGGCGGCGGTCCACATCCGCGCGTACGAGGCGCAGTTCATCCCCGGCCTGCTCCAGACCGAGGAGTACGCGCACGCGCTGCTCACCGCGGGCGACCCGCAGGCGTCGGCCGAGGACATCGACCGCAGGGTCGCCCTGCGGCTGACCCGGCAGCAGATCCTGACTCGCGCCCAACCCCCGCTGCTGTGGGCGGTGATGGACGAAACGGTGCTGCACTGGCCGGTCGGCGGACCGAAGGTGATGCGCGCTCAGATCGACCATCTGCTGGAGATCGGCGAACTGCCGAACGTACGCCTTCAGATGATGCCCTTCGCCAACGGGCCGCACCCGGCGACCCGCGCGGGGGCCTTCCAGCTCTTCCGGTTCGAGGCCGCGGAACTGCCCGATGTCGTCTATCTCGGCGGCTTGATCGGGTCGACCTACCTCGACAAGCAGGACGAGGTCGCCGCGTACCGCGAGGCCATGGACCGGCTCGCCGCCCAGGCGGCGCAGGAGAAGAAGACCAAGGCACTGCTGGGTGCCCTACGCAAGGAGCTCTGACGTGGATCACATTCGCAACGGCATGAGTGCCGCCGACCTCGGGCCCCTCGGCTGGCACAAGCCGTGGAGCGACGATGCCGGCGGAGCGTGCGTCGAGGCGATGAAGCTGCCCGACGGCCGGGTGGCGCTGCGCCAGTCCACCGATCCGGGCGGCCCCGCGCTGATCTACAACCGCCGGGAGATCGAGAGTTTCATCCGGGGCACCAAGGCGGGCGACGCCGACTTCCTGCTCCAGCAGTGACGCCAGGCCGCGCGAGCGGCACCACCGCACATCGACAAGGAAATCCGGAGGACCGCGTGCCCGAGAACGGCTGGCCGGCCGACCGTATCGACACCAAGAACCCGCACCCGGCACGGGTGTACGACTACATCCTCGGCGGCAAGGACTACTATCCTCCCGACCGCGAGGCGGGCGACGCCATGGTGGAGGTGTGGCCGTCGATCGTGCCGCACATGCTGGAGAACCGGAAGTTCATGCACCGCGCCACGCGCTACCTGGCGCAGGAGGCGGGCATCCGGCAGTTCGTCGACATCGGCACCGGCATACCGACCCGGCCGAATGTGCACGAGGTCGCGCAGTCCATCGCCCCCGAGTCGCGGGTGGTGTACGTGGACAACGACCCGATCGTGCTCACGCTCTCGGCGGGCCTGTCGTCCAGCACCCCCGAGGGGCGGACCGAGTACATCGAGGCGGACATGCGGGACCCCGCCGCGATCCTCGGCTCGCCGCAGTTCCGCGAGACCATCGACCTCGGCAAGCCGGTGGGGCTGACGTTCATCGCGATCGTCCACCTGATCATGGACGAGGACGACCCGCTCGGCATCGTCCACCGCCTGCTGGACCCGCTGCCGTCCGGCAGCTACCTCGCGATGTCGATCGGCACCGACGACTTCGCGCCGGAGGAGGTCGGGCGGGTGAACGCCGAGTACACCGCGCGCGGCATGCCGATGCGGCTGCGGAATCTCAGCGAGGCGCAGGCGTACTTCGAGGGCCTGGAGTTGGTGGAGCCGGGCATCACGCAGGTGCACCGCTGGCGGCCGGACGACTCCGTCGACCCCGCGGTGCGGGACGAGCAGATCGCGATGTACGGAGCGGTCGCCCGTAAGCCCTGATCGCCTCCCGTTCCCCTGTGGCCTGGTCTCCGGTGACTCCGGAGGCCGGGCCACGACGCGTTTCGGGGCGCACTGCCGCGTCCCGAACAAAGGCAGTCCGGGCAGTCGGCGTAATGACATTCGTTTCCATTAAGGTACGGTGAGTCCGGTCGCCGGGGCATCGGCGGCGGTCGTCCGGGCCGTCGCGGGCCCTCGCGAGTCCGCAACCGCCCTGGAGGCACCGTGTCCGCCCACTGCCAGCTCACCGGGCGCAAGCCCGGTTTCGGCAACGCCATCTCCCACTCCCATCGGCGCACACCGCGCCGCTTCGACCCCAATATCCAGCGCAAGCGCTACTGGCTCGCCTCCGAGGGCCGCTTCGTCCGGCTGACACTCAGCGCGAAGGGCATCAAGACCGTCGACCGGATCGGCGTCGAGGCGGCCGTCGCCCGGCTGCGCGCCCGCGGGGAGAAGGTCTGATGGCCAAGAAGAGCAAGATCGCGAAGAACGAGCAGCGTCAGGCGGTCGTCGCGCGATACGCGGCACGCGGCTGATACGGCATGGAAATCCTCATGGGGCGAAGGGACTTCGCGGGACCGTAGCACGCGGAGGTCGGCCGGTGTGATCGTCGTGCGGGGCCGCGCGGCCCGGACCCCGTGCCGCTGGGGCGCGGGGTCCGGGTGCCGCCGGAGGCGGGCGCGGTCGGAGGGCGACGGGGCTCAGAAAGTGGCCGCCGGGTTGACCTCGGACGTGGTGATGCCCGTGCCAGGCACGTCCCACTTCGCGAAGATCTTCGCGTAGGCGCCGTCGGCGATCAGCTTGTTCACGGCGTCGCTGAGCGCCTTGCCGATCGGTGAGCCCTTCGCCGTCACGAATCCGACCGGCGTGGTGCTGATCTGGCCGAGGTACTTCGTGTGGGGCACATGCGTGGCGTCGTACTTCAGCGCCAGCGTCGGGCCGAAGTAGATGTCCACCTTGCCGTTCGCCAGCCCCAGGAAGATGGGGGCGGAGTCGGTGAAGTACTGCACCTTGTACGGCTTCTTCCCGGCGCCCGAGCACTTCGAGGCGCCGTCGGTGAGGATCTGCTGGAAGGTGGAGCCGGGGCTGGTCGCCACGGTCAGCCCGCAGAGGTCGGTGAGCTGGGTGACCGAGTCGACGGGCACGTCCTCGGCGCCGAGGAAGGACTGGCCGTCGTTGAGGTAGGTCGCGAAGTCCACGACCTCCACGCGGGCCTTGGTGACACCGAAGTTGTCCTGGCCGACGTCGTACCGGCCGTTCTGCACACCGGGGATGACGGTCGGGAAGGTCCCGTACTGCACCTTCCACGTGATGCCGAGCACCTTGCCGACGGCGTTGCGCAGGTCGACGTCGAGGCCGATGGGCGTGCCGTCCTCGCTCTCGCCGCCGTGCGGGAGGCCGGTGACGCCCGGCGCGCGGGTGGTGCCCAGGGTGAGCGTGCCGCTGCTCTTCGCCGCGGCGGGCAGTTCCGCCGTCAGCGCGGGGTCGGCCGCGATGCCCGAGACGACGTCCTCGGTCGGGATGGCGGTCGATCCGGCCGACGCGGACGACGACGAGGTGGCGCCGGCGGCCCGGGACTTCGGCGTGCCCGAGTCGTCGGACGAGTCACCGCAGGCGGCCAGCAGGGCGAGGCCGATGACGGCGGTGAGCGTGGCGGCGGCCGGCCGCGGGAGACGGCGGGCGGGGCGTCTTTCGGTGGTCACGGGGGTGCCTTTCGCAGCGGGGTCGAGACGAGTGCGGGCAGGTGTGTGCGGCCTGGCGTGAACCGCTCGACGGCGAGCGTCAATTGGAGGAGTGCGGGGGGCGATGCGGGACCGGCGCTACAGGACGGCCGCGAGGAAGGACCGCGCCCGGGGGTGGCGGGGGTCGGCGAGGACGTCGGCGGGCGGCCCTGACTCGATGATCCGGCCGCCGTCGAGGAAGGCGACGGTGTCGGCGACCTCGCGGGCGAAGCCGATCTCGTGGGTGACGACGATCATCGTCATGCCGCTGACCGCGAGGTCCTTCATCACAGCGAGGACGTCGCCGACGAGTTCGGGGTCGAGGGCGCTGGTGGGCTCGTCGAAGAGCAGCAGTCTCGGCTCCATCGCGAGCGCGCGGGCGATGGCGACGCGTTGCTGCTGACCGCCGGACATCTGCCGGGGGTAGGAGTCCTCGCGCCCTCCGAGCCCGACCTGTTCCAGCAGGGCGCGCGCCCGGACCGCCGCCTGTTTGCGCGGCACGCCGCGCACCGCGACCGGCGCTTCGGTGATGTTCTCCAGCACCGTCATGTGCGGAAAGAGGTTGAACTGCTGGAAGACCATGCCGACATGGGCGCGCTGCCGGGTGATCGAGCGGGCGCGCAGTTCGTGCAGTCGGCCGCGGCCCGGCCGGTAGCCGACCATGTCGCCGCCGACCTCGACGAAGCCCGCGTCGGGCCGCTCCAGGTGGTTGACGCAGCGCAGCAGCGTGGACTTTCCGGAGCCGGAGGGGCCGAGCAGGACGGTCACCTCGCCCTCGTGGACATCCATGTCAACGCTGTCGAGGACGAGTTGCGTGCCGAAGCTCTTGCGCAGGCCGCGGATCCTGACCAGCGGACGTCCGTCGCCGGTCATGACAGACCCGCCAGGTCGGTCCTGGTCCGGCCGAACACCGGGATGTTGGCGCGGGTGACCTCCCAGAAGCCGCGCTTGGGACCACCGCCGCCACCGCGACCGCTGCCGCGCGCGTAGTACCGCTCGACGTAGAACTGGCCGATCGACAGCAGCGTGGTGAGGATGACGTACCAGACGGTGGCCACCAGCAGCAGCGGCATGATGAGGAAGTTCTGGTTGTAGATCAACTGGGCCGAGTACAGCAGGTCCTGGACGGCGATGACGCTCACGATGGAGGTCGCCTTCAGCATGCCGATCAGCAGGTTGCCCGAGGCGGGGATGATCGCGGGCATGGCCTGCGGGAGCACGATCTTGCGGAAGATCCGGCCGTTGCCGAGGCCGAGCGCCTGCGCGGCCTCGCTCTGTCCCGGGTCGACGGACAGGATGCCGCCCCTGACGATCTCGGAGGAGAAGGCGGCCACGTCGAGGGTGAGGCCGACGTAGGCGGCGAGGATGCCGCTGAACAGGTGGGCGGTCTTGACGGTGACGAATTCGTGGCCGAAGGGGATGCCGAGCGATATCCGCGGGTACAGCGAGGCGAGTTCGTACCAGAAGAGGAGTTGCACCAGCGGGGGGACGGAGCGCAGCAGCCAGACGTAGCCGAAGCTCAGGGCGCGCAGGACGGGGTTGCGGGACAGGCGCATCGCGGCGATGCCGATGCCGAGGAGGTAGCCGCTGGCCATGACGGCGCCCGTCAGCCACAGCGTGAGTTCCAGGCCGTGCAGGATCGATCCGCGCAGGAAGTAGTCGCCGACGGTGCCCCATTGGAACCGCTTGTTGGTCAGCAGGGTGTGCACCAGCATGGCGAACAGCACCAACAGGACCAGCGCGGAGACCCATTGGCCCGGCCTGCGCAGGGGTACGAGCCTGGCGGCGAGCAGTTCGTCGTCCGTGGGGCGGCTGTCGAGGGCGCGCGGCGCGCGGGTCTTCCCCGGTTCGGCCGGTGGTGGCGGGTCTTCGGGCACAGCGCGTACGCGCTGGAAGGTGTCCTGGTGCTCCATGGTCGGTGCTTCCCGTCTGGATGTGCGGTCGCGGCAGCGCGCGTACGGCGTCAACGGCCCGGTGCGGCGGGCGGGTTGACGTCGGGGAACGGCGGCGGGGAGGGCGAGTGCGCGGGGGTGTGCGGGCGCGCGTCGGCGAACGGCTACGCGCCGCCGTGCGGGAAGCGGGGTCGACGTCCTGACGGGACGTGCGGACCTGCGGGCACCTGGACGGTCAGCGGGCCGGGAGGGTTTCCGGACACAGGGCGCTGCTCACGCGCAGCAGGTCGACGTGGCGCCTGGCCACGTGGAGTTGGAAGGACCCGCCGGGGCGGGGTGTGCCGCCGCTGTCGTGTGCGCTGCGCATGCCCGTCCCCTCACTCGCGTCGGTCCTACCGGAAAACAGCAATCACGGTAACCGGCCCGCGCCGTGGGGACAATGCCCGCGCGAGTGACGGAGATCGCACGCGGGACACGCATGAAGCCGGGCGGCGGTTCTCGCTACGGCACGCCGGTCCTCACTCCTGGGCGCCGCGGCGTGTGCTCGGGGTGTCGAGGATACGGTCCTCGCTCAGCGCGACCTCGGCGAGGACCGCCTCCTCGGGGAGTGCCGGGGTGTCGCGTACGGCGGCCTCCGCGGCGGCGCGGTCGGGGGACGGGACCGGGTGCGACTCCCCCCGGTCGGCCTCCTCCAGCGCGCGGTGCACGGTGCTCAGGACCGCCGCGCCGGCCGCGACCACCACCGCGCCCAGGACGAACGGGACGTGCGCGTTGTAGTGCTCGACCAGCTTGCCCGCGACGAAGGGCGCGAGACCGCCGCCGATGAAGCGGACGAATCCGTACGTGGCCGAGGCTACCGGGCGCGGCACCGGGGCGATGCTCATCACGGCGGTGGTGACCAGCGTGTTGTTGGTGCCGATGAAGACGCCGGAGACGATCGTCGCGCCGATGACCACGGCCCTGTGGTCGGGGAAGACACCGATGACCAGGGTGTCGACCGCCATCAGCAGCATGGTCGCGTAGAGCGTACGGGCGGTGCCGAAGCGGGACTTGAGCATCGGCGCGCCGAAGACGGCGAAGAGGGCGACCAGCACGCCCCAGGCGCAGAAGACTGCGCCCAGCTTCAGCGGCGACAGGTCCATCAGGAAGGGGGCGTAGCCGAGGATGGTGAAGAAGGCCCAGTTGTAGAGCAGACCGGTGACGCTCGTGGTGGCCAGGCTGCGGTGGCGCAGTGCCTTGATCGGCTCGCTGAGGGAGGAGGGCCGGTCGGGCCGGGGCGTCGGGGGGACGAGCACGGCGGTGGCGACCAGGGCGATCAGCATCAGGACGGAGACGCCGAAGAAGGGGCCGCGCCAACTGATGTTGCCCAACAGGCCGCCCAGCAGCGGCCCGCAGGCGATGCCGACGCCGAGCGCGGTCTCGTACAGCACGATCGCGCCGCTGAATCCGCCGCTGGCCGAGCCGACGATGACCGCGAGCGAGGTCGCGATGAACAGGGCGTTGCCCAGGCCCCAGCCGGCCCGGAAGCCGACGATCTCGCCGATGCTGCCGCTGGTCCCCGCGACGGCGGAGAACACCACGATCAGCACCAGTCCGGTGATCAGTGTGCGTTTGGCGCCCAGGCGGCTGGAGACCCAGCCGGTGACCAGCATCGCGACCGCGGTGACCACCAGATAGCTGGTGAAGAGCAGTTCCACCTGGCTCGGGCTGGCCTCCAGCTTGGAGGCGAGCGACGGCAGGATCGGGTCGACGAGGCCGATGCCCATGAAGGAGATCACACAGGCGAACGCCACCGCCCAGACCGCCTTCGGCTGCCGGAACGGGCTGGGCGTCTCGACGGCTTTCGCGTGCGCCGTGTGCGTCATGGGCCTTCCTCTCGTCAGAGGAGACCAACTGTATCGACCATCTATATAGACGGTCAATGGACGTGCGCTCACGGCCGCGGCTATGCTGCGGCACATGAGCCGATCCACAGCCGTGACCAGCACGGATCACGCCGACGACGGCACGATCGGTCCCGCCGACGCGGTGTACGCGCTGGTCTCCACGCTCGTCCGGCACTCGCGCCGGGACGTGAGCCTGACGTCGGCCTCGACGCTCGGCACCCTGCGGCGGACGGGCCCGCGCCGGATCACCGACCTGGCCGCGATCGAGGGGGTCACCCAACCGTCGGTGACCGCGCTCGTCACCTCCCTGGAGCGGGCGGGCCTGGTCGAGCGGCGCAGCGACCCGGCCGACCGGCGGGTGGTGCTGGTCGCCCTCACCGACGCGGGCCTGGACTATCTGGCCGAGCGCCGCCGGTCGAGTGTCGAGGTCTTCGCCCGGCTCATCGACCGGCTGCCCCCCGACGAGGCGGCGGCGCTGGCCGCCGCCGTCCCCGCGCTCGAACACCTCCGCGCCCTGGACGACGCGCAGCGCGAGCCCGGCCCCGCTTGACCGGCGTCAGCGGCGTCAGCGGCGTCAGCGGCGTCAGCGGCGTCAGCGGCGGTGGAGCGTCTGCACCGCCTCGATCAGCACCTTCGGGTCGTGCCCGCCCTTGTGAACCGGCGGAGGCTGCCGCTCGAGACCGAGCAGTCCCGCCACGGCGGTCCACGCGGTGCGCACCGAGTACTCCACGGTGAAGACGACGTCGTCGGGCACTTCCGCGTACTGCCCGATGAAGGCCAGGTTGGTGGAGCCCTCGGGGACGACCTGGGGGCGGTCGCCCGCGGAGCGGACCAGGAACTGGCTGGTGATGTACGGCATCATCGCCGGGATCACGATCGAGTCGTCCAGGATGCGCGGGCGCTCGGCGAACCGCAGGTGCTGAAGGACCTCGTCCAGGATCTCTCGGCCGGTGCACCGCGCCATCGGCTTGCCGACGAAGTCGCCCTCCCGGTCGGGGAAGAGCGCGTAACCCCACCAGACGTACGTGTCCTCGGGCTGCTCACGGAAGTGCGGCTGGTGGTTGAGGACGATGGTCAGCAGCCACTTGGAGTCCTTGAACGTGATCAGGCCGCCCTTGCCCGCCTCGCTGCCGCTGAACTCCTCCATCAGCTTGAAGAAGAGCGGGTCCTTGGTCGTGACCGTGAACGACTCCCAGGTGGAGTCCTTGACGGAGGAGTCGAACACCTTCGGGTCGCCGAGCCCGCGGCGCTTGGCGGCCAGCGTCTCCCACAGCGCCCAGGACCCGGCGGTGCTCGTGGTGTCCAGGGCGGGCACGGTGTCGGTGCCGCCGAGGGTGGAGTTCGCGGTCATCGAACCGTTGGTGACCATCACCAAATCGTCGGGACCGACCGCCGTCTCCTCGGTCGCGCCGCCGCGCACCCAGGTGATGGCCTCCACGGTGAGCTCGTCGCCCGGCGCCAGCCGCAGATCGGTGACGCGGGTGCCCAACTGCACGACGACGCCCTGATCGGCGAGCCATTTCATCAGCGGGCGCACGATCGAGTCGAACTGGTTGAACCTCGTGCGGTAGATCCCCGACATGCTGTCGAAGGACTTGAACAGGTGCACGAAGCGGTTCAGATAGCGGCGGAACTCGATCGCGCTGTGCCAGGGCTCGAAGGCGAAGGTGGTGCACCACATCGCCCAGAAGTTGGTGTGGAAGAACTCCTCGTGGAAGCAGTCCGCGATGCGCTTGCCGTCCAGCAGTCTCTCCGGGGTGGCCACGCACGCCACCAGCTCCAGCCGGTCGCGCTCGGAGAAGGTCATCGAGTGCGCGTCGATCACCTTCCCCTCGGCGTCCACCAGCCGGGCGTGGTCGTTCCAGGCGAAGTCCTCGTGGAAGGCGAAGGTGTCCTCGGTGACGGACTTGGTGGGGTCGTCGAGGGAGGGGACGGAGGACAGCAGGTCGTAGGTGCAGTCGAAGTGCACCTCGAACATCCGGCCGCCGCGCATGGTGTAGCCGCTCTCGGGCGTGCCCGCCGCGTCCAGACTGCCGCCCTCGCGGTCCTGCTCCTCCAGGATCACGATGTCGGAGCCCGTGAATCCGCCCTCGCGGATCAGGAACGCCGCCGCCGAGAGCGACGCGATTCCGCTTCCCACCAGATATGCCTTGGCCACAGCCACTCCTCGATCGGTGTCGTTCGGTACGTCGGAACGTTCGGTGCGTCGGTGTCGGTCGGTGTGTCGGAGCAGGTACGCCGGTATCGGCCGGTACGTCGGAGCAGGTACGCCGGGCACGTCACGGTCTCAGAGGCGGGCCCCGGTCAGGTGGGCGTAGACGACGACATTGCCCAGGTACTGCTGCCGCTTCTTGTCGAATCCGCCGCCACAGGTGATCAGGCGCAGCTCCGGCCGGGACGCGGGGCCGTAGACCTTGTTGTTCGGGAAGTCCTTGGCCGCGTAGACCTCGATGGCGTCGATCGTGAACAGGGCGGTACGGCCGTCCTGGCGGCCCACCTCGACGGCGGCGCCCTTCTTGAGCGCGCCGAGGTTGTAGAAGACGGCGGAGCCCTGCCGGGTGTCGACGTGACCGGCGAGGATCGCGGTGCCGACGGCTCCCGGCGCCGTACCGCCCCGGTACCAGCCCGCCAGATTCCGGTTGTCGTCCGGCGGCGCGGCGAGGTGGCCGTCCTGTCGCAGGTCGAGGCCGGTCACCGGGGCGTCGAGGCGGATGGAGGGAATCCGGACCTCGGTCGGCGCCGAGGGCGGCAGCACCGTGATCGCGGGGACGCCGGGCCGCGTCGGCGCGGGGCTCGGCGTGTCGTCCTGCGCCGCGAACGCCTGGGCGGCGCCCGGCTGCGGCGGGGGCGTCTGCGACTGGGCGCCGTTGCCGATCAGGGTGATCCCGACGGACACCGCGACCGTCGTCAGCACGGTCAGCGCGATACGGCGGAGCAGGCCGCTGCCTGCGGGGGCGTTGTGGTCCACGGGGTTTGCCTGTCTGACGTCACGTACGGGGGAGGCGGCTCGGGCTGCCGGGCGACGCGGCCAATGGGATGAGGCGGCAAGCAGGCGCCGGGGCGCGGCCCCGCACCGCGCGGTACGACCACGGGGTACGGGGCACGGGTGCGACCGCGGCGGGCCGACCAGGCCGTGGCGGCCTGTGACCAGGACCGCGTCAGGCCTGCGCGGCCCGCGTCGGCGACCTCGCGTCGGACCTTCGTCAGACCTGGCCACCGGCGCGGCGGCGGCGCAGCACGAGGGCGCCCGCGCCGACGACACCAAGCAGACCGGCGCCGAGCGCGATCTCGGTGGTGTTGCCGCCCTCGCTCGTGCTGCCGATGCCGGTGTGCACGGTGCCGGACGGGACCTTGGCGTCCGGGCAGACGCGCGAGGCGTCGGAGGCCGTGACGTTGACCTGGTTCTCCAGCGCGGAGAGGTTGTCCTGCTCGGCGGTGCCGGGGTGGCCGCCCGCCGCGACCTGCTTCTTGTAGTCCGCCAGCGCGGCGTCGTAGTCGGCCTGCGCCTTGTCGGCGGCGGCCACCGCCTTGGCGCACTCGGCCGTGGTCTGCGGCAGCGCGGCGGCGGCGTGAGCGGCCGGAGCGGCCAGCGCGATGCTCGCACCGAGAACGGCGGTGCCCAGAAGCGTGTTGATCGAACGCATGAGTGATCCTCCAGCGAGTCCGGACGCGGATGCCGGTGCACCGCAGCGGGGGAAATCCGTACTCGCGCTTTCGAGGCAACCCGGCGGCCGGGCTCCGCGCCTGCTGACAGCCCGTCACTTCTGGCGGCATCCGGCAGCGTGTCGCGCTCGACATGCGGCAATTCCACAGGTCAGCGTGGTATTGCGGCTCCGCTCGAGGCTCCGTCACTCTGATCGCCGAATGGGTGAGTCCGCGCGGGCACCCGTCCGGCCTCGTATCCAGGCGGCATCCGACCCCGTATCCGGCCCCCCGTACCCGGCCGCGTGCCCGGCGTCCGCTCCCGACCTCCGCGCCCGGCGTCCGCTCCCGACATCCCCGCCCGGCGTATGCGACCGCCGGTCAGATCCAGCCGCGCCGGGTCGCGACCACCCCGGCCTGGAAGCGGTTGGTGACGACCCCGAGACGTTCGTGCAGGCTGCTCATCCGGCGGCGCATCGTACGGATGGACCAGCCGGGCTGACGGGCGATGGCCTCGTCCTTCAGGCCGCCGACCAGCAGCGACAGCATCAGGCGGTCCTCCTCGGCCAGCGGGTCCTCGGCCGGGGCGTTCAGCGGGGCGGCCTGCTGCCAGCGCAGCTGCCAGTATTCGACGAGCGCGTCCAGCAGTGCCGAGCGGCGGATGACGGCCGCGCGGACGTCGGAGAGGTCGAGCGACAGCGGCATCGGCGCGATCCTGCGGTCGGCGATCGCGACCTCGACACGTATCCCCGGCAGGACCCTGGCCTGCTCGCCGCGGCCGACCAGGTGCCTGATGTCGTCCAGCACGCCCGGCCACTCCAGCGCCTCGGGCGCGTAGACCACGCGGTAGGTGACGCCCTTGCCGAGCGCGCTCTCCTCGACCGGGTTGCTGGTGGTGAGCGCGTACGGCGGCCGGTCCAGGGCGCGTACCTCCTCGCGGGCCTCCTGCTGGAGGCGGACGAACCAGCGGCCCAGCGCCTCGCTGCCGTGGATGATCTCCGCCTCCGCCGCGTGGCCGTGCTGGGTCGCGGCGAACAGCCGGGACAGTTCGGCGGAGGCCACCCTGACCCGGTCGAGCTCCACGGTCCTGGCGCGGACCAGTGTCTCGACGGCGTGCTGCGGCTCGATCTCGGCGTAGCGGCGACGCGCGCCACCCGTGGGAGTAGGGCGACATCGTCGTACCGCTTCCTTTGGCGCCAGCACTTCATCACCGATCCGGAGCGTACGGCGAAGGTCGTCCGTACCTGGAGGCGCGGGCGCTACGGAGGGACCCGCCGCTCCCCCGTCGGCGCAGGTTCCGTAACGCCGACAGCCGCGCCTCCGCACAGGGCGGGGGCGCGGCTGTCGGTCCGTCAGGTCACCGCGACGGAAGCGGCGTTCAGGACGTTCAGGACACGGAGTCCCGCTCGCGATCCGTCGTGAAGTCGGCGTGCAACCTGCGGGTGTGGTCCACCGTGCGGGCCGGGCCGGTCAGGGCGCAGACGACGGTGAGCCGCAGATCGGTGGAGGAGGCGCCGAGCCGCAGCTCCAACTCCCCCGGTTCCACGACGCGTCGACCGTCGCGGCCGGTGAACGCGGCCAGGTCGGCGGGCACGGTGACCTCGACGCGGGCCGACTCGCCGGGCGCCAGGGCGACCCGGTGGTAGCCGACCAGCCGCTGCACGGGCTGCACGACCGAGGCGACCGGGTCGTGGAGGTAGAGCTGGACGACCTCGGTGCCGTCGCGACGACCGGTGTTGCGTACGGTGAAGGCCAGGGCGATCTCCCCGTCCGTCCCGGTGTGCAGGCGCGGCACGTCCAGGTCCGTCCACTGGAATCGGGTGTATGTCAGCCCGTGGCCGAAGGCGAAGGCCGCGGTGGGGTCGATGCTGGAGACCTCGCTGGCCTTGCCGAGCCGCGCCGCCAGATACGTGGAGGGCTGGACGCCGGGGCGGCGCGGGACGCTGACGGGCAGTCGGCCGGAGGGCTCGACCCGGCCGCTGAGGATTCCGGCCACGGCGGCGGTGCCCTCCTCGCCGGGGAAGAAGGACTGCACGACGGCGGCGGCCTCGGTGGCGGCGCGGCCGAGCGCGTAGGGCCGCCCGGCCAGCAGGGTGACGATCAGCGGGGTGCCGGTGTCGGCGAGCGTGTCCAGCAGGGTGTCGAGGAGCTGCTGCTGTACGCCGGGCAGCGTCAGCGACTCCGCGTCGCAGCCCTCGCCGCTGGTGCCGCGTCCGAACAGGCCCGCCCGGTCGCCGAGGGCGAGGACGACGGCGTCCGCGCCGCGCGCCACCCGTACCGCCTCGGCGAAGCCGTCGGTGTCGGCGCCGTCGACGCTCGCGCCGAGCGCCGAGACGATCCGGGCGTCGGGGAATTCGGCGACCAACGCCTCGCGCAGGGTGGGCAGTTCGATGCCGAGCGGGGTGTCGGGGTGCTGTCCTCCGACGTGTACGGGGAAGGCGTAGCAGCCCAGCACGGCGGTCGGGGTGTGGGCGTTGGGGCCGATGACGGCGATGGTCGCGGGCCGGTCCAGCGGCAGGGTGTCGCCGTCGTTGCGCAGCAGGACGACGCTCTGCTCGGCGACCTGCCGGGCGATGGCGCGGTTGGCGGGCGGGTCGAGGTCGACCCGCCCGCGCAGCGCCTCGGTGTCGATCTCGGCGTCGGTGAGGTCGGCCGTGCCATCGGCGGAGGCCGTGCCAAGGCCCTTGAGGGCGGCGGGAGTCGGGTCCCAGTCGGCGTCGAGGAGTCCGAGCTGTGCCTTCTGGATCAGCACCCGGCGTACCGCGCGGTCGACGAGGGCTTCGGGCACCTTCCCGTCGGCGACGGCCTTGAGCAGGGGTTCGCCGTACGCCTTCACGGTGGGCAGTTCGACGTCCACGCCGGCCGCGAGGGCGGCGCCCGCCGCTTCGCCGAGGGTGCCCGCCACGCCGTGCAGGGTATTGAGGAAGGCGATGCCGAAGTAGTCGGCGACCACGGTGCCGGTGAATCCCCAGGTGTCCCGCAGGAGTCCGGTCAGCAGGAGTTCGTCGGCGGCGGAGGGGACGCCGTCGGTGTCGGTGTAGGCGTGCATGACGGAGCGGACCCCGCTCTCCCGGATCGCCATCTCGAACGGCGGCAGGATCACGTCGGCGCGCTCCCGTACGCCCATGCCGACCGGGGCGAGATTGCGGCCCGCGGTGGAGGCGGAGTAGCCCGCGAAGTGCTTGAGGGTGGCGACGACTCCGGCGGACTCCAGGCCCTGGACGTAGGCGGTGCCGAGGGTCCCGACGAGGTACGGGTCCTCACCGATCGTCTCCTCGACGCGGCCCCAGCGGGCGTCGCGCACCACGTCGAGGACCGGGGCCAGGCCCTGGTGCACGCCGACCGAGCGCATGTCCTCGCCGATGGCGCGGGCCATGCGGCGGATCAGCCCGCGGTCGAAGGTGGCGCCCCAGGCCAGCGGTACGGGGTAGGCGGTGGCGCCCCAGGCGGCGAAACCGGCCAGGCACTCCTCGTGGGCGAGCGCGGGGATGCCGAAGCGGTTGGCCCCGGCGATGGCGCGCTGGGTGCGCAGCAGCGACAGCGCGCCGAGCGCGGGGTCGACCGGCGCGGTCCCGAACGACCGGGTGAGCTGACCGAGTCCTTGCGGCAGCAGCGCCTCCAGGTCGACCGGCGCTTCCATCTCGTGCTGGAACGGGGCGACTTCGCCGCCGTCGTCGGACGCTCCGACCCAGACGCCGACGAGTTGCGCGGCCTTCTCCCGCAAGGTCATCGCGGAGATCAGCGCGTCGGCCCGCAGTTCGGGGGCCAGGTCGGGGTCGCGCCAGGGTTCGGTGACGGGTTCTGTCTCTTCGACCACGGTGTCGGTCACTTTCCTCCGACGCCCATGAGGCCCTGGACCAGGGCGCGCCGGGCGAACAGGTAGACGATGAAGATGGGCAGCATCGACAGCACCACCGCGGCCAACAGGCCGGGGACGTCGATGCCGTGCTCTGTCTGGAAGTTGTAGAGGCCGAGGGTGATGACCTTGGACGAGTCGGACTGCGTCAGGACCAGCGGGAACAGGAAGCCGTTCCAGGACTGGAGCGCGGAGAAGACCACGATGGTGGACAGGCCGCCCTTGGACAGCGGCAGCACGAGCTGGAAGAAGACCCGCCAGGGCGCGGCGCCGTCCATCGCCATGGCCTCGTAGAGGTCGGGGGTGATGTCGCGCATGACGCCGGACAGGATCAGCGCGCACACCGGCATGGAGAACGCGGCGGTCGGCAGGATGACGCCGATGAGGTTGTCGTAGAGACCGGCCTTGGTGATGACGTAGAACATCGGCACGATCACGGCCTGCGCGGGGATGGCCAGGCCCAGCAGGAACACCCGGAAGACGCCGGTGGTGAGGCGCCCTCTGCCGCGGACGATCGCGTACGCCAGCGGCGGCACGAGCAGCAGCACGATGGCGACGACGGCGAGGGTGACCAGCAGGGTGTTGAGGAAGTACTGGCCGAAGCCGTTGTGGAAGTCCTGCGTGTAGTTCTTCAGCGTGAAGTGCCGGGGGAAGCCCAGCGGGCCGCTCTTGAAGTAGTCGCTGCGGCTCTGGAGGGTCGCGGCGAGCATCACGTACAGCGGCAGGCCCACGAGGAAGAGCCAGACCAGGGAGCCGAGCCCGGCCAGGTAGTTGGGGCGGTGGCGGTTGGTTCGGCGTGTCATCACAGGCCCTCCGCCGAGCTGCGCATCTTGTCGTATCCGGAGACCTTGACGACGATCAGCGAGACGATCGTGGCGATCACGACCAGGACCAGGGCGATGGCGGAACCGCCGCCGAAGTCGAAGCTCTTGAACGCCTTTTGGTACATGTAGTAGGCGCTGATGGTGGTGTCGGTGCCGGGGCCGCCCTGGGTGAGGATCAGCACGGTGTCGAAGGTGGTGAGGCCGCCGACCACCATCAGGACCATCGAGGTGATCATGGTGTTGCGCAGTTGCGGCAGGGTGATGTGCCAGAACTGCCGGATGGTTCCCGCGCCGTCGATGGCCGCTGCCTGGTAGAGCACGGGCGGGACGGCGCGCGCGGCGCCCTGGTAGATCAGGGTGTGGAACGGGGTGTACTGCCAGGCGCCGACGAAGACCAGCACGCCGATGGCGCCGGACCGCATGCCGAGCAGATTTCCGTCCCCGAAGAGCCATTTGGCCTGCGCGGGCACACCGAAGTTGGGGTCGAGCATCGCCCGCCACAGGACCGAGATCGCGGTGGCCGACAGCAGCAGCGGGATGAAGTAGACCGCCGAGAGGACCGCGCGGTTGCGCTGGTGGCCCGCGGCCCAGACGCCGAGCAGCAGGCTCAGCGGCGTCTGGATCACGACGCCGAGCACCGTGATCAGCGCGCTGAGCCACAGGCTCTGGATCATGGTGTGGTCGTGGATCAGCGCCTTCCAGTTGGCCACGCCCGCCCACCGGGGTGAGCCGAGGCCGTCCCAGCTCGTGAAGGACAGCACGGCGACCAGCAGCAGCGGAACGACGGCGAAGCAGACGAAGAACAAGGTGGCGGGAACCGCCCAGGCCAGACCTGGGCGGGTCACCGCGGAGCCGGAGCGGCGGCTCATCCCGGCCCGGTGGGCCGTGCCGCTCCGTGCCGCAGGGGGCGATGTGGTGATCATGTGGAGGGTTCCCTGGTCAGGACGACGGCAGGGCCTGCATGGCCTTGATGAACCCGTCGGCGTCGAGCTTGCCGTCGAAGAACTGCTGGACCGCCGTGTGCATCGCGGTGCTCGCCGACTGCGGGTACGCCTGGTCCCAGGAGAGCTGGAAGGACTTCGCGTCCTTGACCAGGTTGTACTGGTACTTGGAGTAGGCCGGATCGGCCGAGGTGTCGAGGAACTTCTCGGTGTTCCTCGTCGTCGGCAGATTGCCGATGCCGAGCTGTGCCTGGACGAATTCGTCGCTGTACTGGAGCTTGAGGAATTCGGCTATCGCGTCCGGGTACTTGGTCTTCTTCAGCACCGAGTAGAAGTTGTTGGTGTTGCCCACCACGTCGGTCGGGTCGCCGACCCCGCCGGTCACGGTCGGGAAGGTGCTGAAGCCGAGGTCGTTCTTGGCGAAGTCGGCGTTGGCGTCCTGCTGGGTGGAGTAGTACCAGGAGCCCATCAGCTCGAACCCGGCCTTGCCGGTGGCGACCAGGGCCGCGGAGCCGTTGTCGGTGAACTTCACCGAGTCGTAGTTGGTGCCGAAGGCACCGGCGTCGACCAGCTCCTTGAGCATTGACAGCGCCTTCTTGCTGTCGGCGCTGGCCCACGCGCTCTTGTCGCCCGCGAGCGCCTTCTCGAACAGGCCGGGGCCCGCGACGCGGTCGTAGACGTACTCGTACCACATCAGGGTCGGCCACTGGTCGCCGCCGCCGAGCGCGATCGGGGTGATGTGCTTGGACTTGAGGACCTTGACCGCGTTGAGCAGGTCGTCCCAGGTCTTGGGCTCGGTCAGGCCCGCGTCGGCCAGCACCTTCTTGTTGTTGAAGAGCAGGACGGGCTGGGTGCCGCGCATCGGGACGCCGTAGGGCTTGCCGTCCACCTTGGCGCTGTCGAACACCGACGTCAGGAAGTTGTTCTTGAGCCCCGGGTCCTTGGCGATCATCTCGTCAAGCGGCAGCAGAAGCCCTTTCTTGACGAAGGGGGCGATGCTGCCGCCGCCCCAGTTGAAGAAGACGTCGGGCGCCTGCTTGGTGCTGATGAGCGTCTGCAGTTTCTGCTGGTAGTCCGCGCCGGGGATGGTGTCGAGGACCGCCTTGACCTTGGACGTCTTGTTGAACGTCGCGACGATCTGCTTCTCGACCTTGTTGGTCGCGTCCCCGTAGACCAGCACGTGGAACGAGCCGGCGCCGCCCGAGTCGCCGCCGCTGCTGCCGCCACAGGCGGCCAGGGACATTCCGAGCACGAGCGCCACGCCGCCGGCCAGGGCTCTGGCGGTCGCGGCGCGGGAGAGCAATGCGCGCTTCTTCATCGGTCCAGCCTTTCGAAAGATTCGGCATCATCGCCGAAATTTGCTGCGCGCTGTGACGGTAAAGTGCGCCCGGAGAGGGGGTCAAGGCTCGCGCCATGGGTTACCAAAGCGTGACCCAACACCCGATCGGGCCACCGAACTGACGCGGTGTCGGCTTCGACAGTTTCGAGAAAGATGTCGGGACACGGGACGAGACCGGTGAGCGGGGCCGACGGCGGGCCGGGCGCGGGGGCGGCGCTGCCCCACCGTTTCAATGACGTTTCAATTCGGCGTCGCGAAAATGCGAAGCCTTGGCCGACGGATGTATTGACCCCCAGCTCAATCGCGCCATAGGTTCAGCGGCGCCGAATTGAATCGTTCTTAGTGGTGCGGGCCGCAGGACGCGGCTCGTGGAACACCTGGAGCCCTCTTGTCCTCTGCGCATCCCCTCCGTGGCACGCTCTCCCGACGGTCGGTCCGCATCGCGCAGGCCGTCGCCGTCGTCGGCGCGCTCACCGCGACCATGGCCCTGTCGGGGCCGGCCTCCGCCAACTCCCCCCACTCCGCCTCCTGGCGGAAGTACGTGCGGGCACCGTCGAGCCGCGAGGTGCGGCCGGTCGCCGTGACGGCCACCACCGGCGATGTGGCCCACCCTCAGGGCGTCCTCGGCAAGGGCACCGCCACCCTCAACAGGCCCGCCCCCAAGGCCAAGCCGACATGGCCGGCCGACACCACGGCCACCGCCTCCTCGTACCACGACGGCAACAACGGCAACGACGGCAAGCCCCGTACCTACGTGCCAGGCAACGCGGTCGACGGCGACACCGACACGTTCTGGAACGACGCGAACGCGGCGACGTATCCCGCCTGGCTGGAGATCACCAGCCCGTCCCCGGTCGCGCTCCCCGGCATCACGGTGCTGTCCAACAGCGACGGCGTCCCGCAGGACTTCACCGTCGAGACCTGGGACGGCTCGGCCTGGACCACCCGCGCCACCGTCACCGGCAACTCCGACGTGCAGCGCGCGGTCGCCTTCTCCTCGTCCGTGACCACCGCGCGGGTGCGGATCACCGTGACCAAGGACCAGTCCTCGGGCAAGGGCGAGTACACCAGGATCAACGAGGTGTGGCCGGGACTGGTCGCCGCCGAGCCGGTGCCCAGCGTCACGCTCGACTTCGGCAAGGTCGTCTCCGGCTACCCCCGGATCAGCTTCGCGGGCGCCTCGGACAACAGCCCCGGCGTGCGGGTGGCCTTCTCCGAGACGCTCGACTACCTCACCGACCGCTCCGACTACACGCGCTCCGACGTCTCCGGCGGCCCCGGCACCGATCAGTACGCGGTCCCCCGGCAGGGCGGGATCTGGACCGACCACAAGAGCTGCCTGAGCGGTACGAAGGTGTGCGCCGACGGCCTGCACGGCTTCCGCTACATGAAGATCAGCCTGGACGCGCTACCCTCCGACGCGCCGCTCGCGCAGCCGTCGGGCACCGTGCGGATCGACGGTGTCTCGCTCGACTTCACCCCGTTCCTCGGCACCCCGGACTCCTACACCGGCTGGTTCGAGTCCTCGGACGCCGAGCTGAACCAGTACTGGTACGACGCCTCGTACACCAACGAACTGGTCACCGACACCTTCCGGTCGGACGACGTCGACCCGCGCAACGCCGACAGCCCGACACTGGACGGCAAGCTCGTGCTGCACGACGGCGCCAAGCGCGACCGCGACCCGTACGTGGGCGATGTCGCGGTCTCCGGCCGCACCACGTATCTGACCCATGACGCGGCGGTCGCCGCCAAGAACGTGCTGGCCGACCTCGCCGACCACCAGCGCGGCGACGGTTGGATACCGCCCGCCTCGATCAACAACTACACGCTCCCGCTCTTCGACTACCCGCTGTGGTGGGTGACCAGTAGCTGGGACTACGTGCTGTACACCGGCGACACGGCCTACGCCCGCGACTACTACGCCAACCTGGTCAAGACGCTGGACAGTTGGTACCCGAGCGTCACCGACGCCAACGGCCTGCTGTCCAAGGGCCTGAACGGCACCGGCGGTTACGGCGACTACGCCTTCCTGCCCCGCAGCGGCGAGGTCACCTACTACAACACCCTCTACGTCCAGGCGCTCAAGGACGCGGCGGCGCTGGCGACGTCACTGGGCCACGGCGCGGACGCCGACCGCTGGCAGAAGCGCGCCACCACCGTGAGCACGGCGATCAACACCCATCTGTGGGACAGCGCCGCGGGCGCCTATCTCGACTCGGCGACCGGCGCGGTACGGCACGGGCAGGACGGCAACGGCCTGGCCGTGGTCGCCGGGGTCGCCGACCCGACACGCGCCGCCTCGGCGCTCGACCACCTGTCCAGGACCACCGCCCAGCGGTACGGCAACGCCTTCATGGACAACAACACCCTGGTCTCGGACGGCTCCCAGCGGGTCTACGCCTTCACCTCGTACCCCGAGATCCAGGCCCGCTTCCTGGCGGGCAAGGCCGACTCCGCCATCGACGAGATCAAGCGGCTGTACGGCTGGATGGCCGGGCACGGGCCCGGCATCACCGACTGGGAGGGCATCGGCCCGGGCGGTTCGATGTACGAGGGCGGCTTCACCTCGGCGGCGCACGGCTGGTCGACCGGGGTGGTCCCGGCACTGACCAACGACCTGCTCGGCGCGACGCCCGTCACACCCGGTTTCGCCACCTGGAGCGTCGCACCGCACCCGGGCTCCGTCACCTGGGCACGCGGTCAACTTCCCACGCCGCACGGTCCGTTGACCGTCGGCTGGAAGCGCGGCGGCGGTGACCGGCAGTTCACGCTCGACCTGACGGCGCCCAAGGGGACGTCCGGTGTCGTCGACCTGCCCGCGACCGGCACGCGCGTCACCGTCAAGGTGGACGGCCGGGTCGCCTGGGACGGCTCGGGGGCGCACGCCTTCCAGGCCACGCTCAAGGACGGCCGGGTGACGCTGCGCGGCATCCCGGCGGGCAGCCACACGATCACGGTGACCGGCAAGGTGTCCTGAGCCGTCCGCCGCACACGCTCTCTCCCGAACCGGCGCCTCGGCCGGTCCGGGAGAGGCCGGTTTCAGGAACGGTCCGTGGATTCCGGGAGATCCGTGGATTCCGGGAGATCCGTGGAATCGACGTAGTGGACGCTCGGCCGGGGGTGCATCAGGAAGTCGTGGTGCGAGATGTTCCAGGCGTACGCCCCGGCGAGCGCGAACAGCACCCGGTCGCCCGCGCGGAGTCCCGCCGCCGGGACCCGCCGGGCGAGTACGTCCTTGGGCGTGCACAACTGGCCCGCCAGCGTGACCAGTTCGCCGTCGGCCGCCGAGCGCGGCCACGGGTGCGGCCAGTCGTCGACCGGCAGCAGAGCGCAGGGCTGGTCGTGGCCCTTGGCCGCCGGGGTCCGCAGATGGTGGGTGCCCCCGCGCAGCACCGCGAACTCCTCGCCGTGGCTGGGCTTCACGTCCAGCACGTCGGTGGCGTACCAGCCGCAGTACGCGGTCAGGGCGCGGCCCGGTTCGATGCGCAGCAGCGGTCCGGGGTGGGCGTCGAGCAGCCGGGCGAGCCCGGCGCCGTACGCGGCCCAGTCGAAGCGGTCCGCCGGGCGGGTGTAGTCGACGGCCATGCCGCCGCCGACGTTGACCTCCCGGAGCGGGACGCCGTGCCGCGCCGTGAGGTCCGTCGCCCAGGCGACCACGGACTCGGCGACGGCGAGCAATCGCGGCGCCGGGAGGCCGCTGGCCAAATGGGCGTGCACACCGCGCAGTTCGAGGTGCGGACGGCTGCCGTCGGTGAGCGCGCGGACGACCGTGTCGGCCTGCGCCGGATCGAGGCCGAAGGGCGAGGGTCCGCCGCCCATGGCCAGCACTCCCGTCGCCAACTCCCCCGGCGCGACAGCGAGGTTGAAGCGCAGCAGCACGCCGACGCGGGTCCCGCGCACGGCCACGAGATGCGAGAGCATGCGCAGTTCGTACGCGCTCTCCACGTGGAAGCGGTCCACGCCGAGGTCGAGCGCGGCCGTGATCTCGGCAGGGGTCTTCCCCGGTCCGCCGAAGGCCAGCGGGCGGCCCGGCACCGCCGCCGCCACGTGGGCGGCCTCGCCGCCGGACGAGACCTCGTAGCCGGTCACGTACGGGCCGAGCGCCGTCAGGATCTCCGGCTCCGGGTTGGCCTTCGCCGCGTAGTACAGCTCCGCCCGCTCGGGCAGAGCCGCCCGCACGGCCGCCGCGTGCGCGCGCAGCGCCGCCATGTCGTAGAGGTAGGCGGGCAGTTGGGCGGGCGGCAGGGCGAGAGCCGTGGTCCGTACGGAGTCGGGGACGGCGACAGGTGCGGGTGCGGTCATGACTGCGTCCTCGCGTCGTCGGGGTCACGGTCTGTGCCGCGCACGGGGTGTCCGGGTCCGCCGTCCGGTGACAGCAGGATGTCCTCGGCGAGCGGTGACGGCAGGACATCCTCGGCGAGGGGCGACGGCAGGCGTACGTATCCCGCGAACCGGTCGGCCGCGCGTTCCCAGCGGGTGAGGAGATTGGCCTTGGCGGGCAGCGGCGCTCCGGCGAGCAGGGCGTCGAGCCGGGGGTGGTGGCCGTGCTCGTCCGCGTGGTCGCGGATGGCGCGGCGGACCTCGGCCCACAGGGCGGGTTCGGTGTCCGGGTGCAGGTCGGCGAGGGCGGCCAGCATCTCGGCGACATGGTTGACCAGCAGGCAGTAGACCACCCGGTCCCAGCCCCGGTCGGCGTCGTAGCGCAGGGGCTCCGCGACCTCGGGCGGCAGCGCGGCCAGGGCGTCGGCGCAGGGTCCCGAGAGCAGTTCGGGGACCAGTTTGGTGCCCTCCAGGTCGCGGAAGAGCACCTGGACGGGGTCGCCGTCGGTGTCGACGCAGACCAGCACGTTCTGGAGGTGGGGTTCGAGCACCACGCCGTGGTCGAAGTAGGCGGCCAGCACCGGGGGTACGAGCAGCCGCAGGTAGGCGCGCCACCAGCGCAGGGCCGCCGCCGGGCCGCCGTCCGCGACCAGCCGGGAGATGTGTCCCGGTCCTGTCGGGTACTCGTCGGCGACGGCGGCGGCCAGCAGCGCGGTGCCGCCGGGCCCGAGCCGCCGGTCGAGCCCTTCCCTGACGATCACGCCGAAGCCTTCGAGCAGCGACTGGTCGGGGCGGCCGTCGCGGCCGGGCAGGGCCAGGCTGCGGTAGGCGGGCTCGCGCAGTACGTCGGCGCCGGGGAAGCGGGCGGCGAGGTCGGCGAAGGCGGGCCGCAGCATCCGGGTCAGGGCGACGGCCCCGGCCAGTTCGTAACTGGCGTTCTTGCGCAGGCAGTTGGTGATCCGCACATTGAGGCTGAATTTGAGGAAGGTGTCGCCGTCGTAGAGGGTGCGGACGGAGGCGGTGGCGGCGAAGCGGGTCCTGCCGGGGCCCAGGTCCAGCACGTCGCGGCGGTCCAGGGCGGCGCGCAGCGCGGGGTGGCGGTGCAGCAGGTCGTACTGCCAGGGGTGGGCGGGCAGCAGCCTGTAGCCCGGGGGCACGGCCGCGAGCCGGTCCAGTGGGTCGGTGGCGCCGGGCTCGGCGCACTCCTGGACGGTCAGGCCCTCGCGCACGGCGAGCAGCCGCAGCGGGAAGGACGCCGAGGTCTCCGGTGCGTAGGCGGCCCATGAACCGGGGTCGCCGCCACGGGACTTGGGGGCCGGGTGAAAGCGGTGGCCGTAGACGAGCGACTGTTCGGAGGCGAGGTATCCGGCGAGCGGGAGCCCGGCCGCGACCGGGCGCGGGGCGCGCAGCGCGGTGGCGACTCCGTGGTGGCTGGACTCCACCTGGTCGAGGAATTCGTCGTTGGGCACGCCGGTGAGCGAGGTCAGCTCGGCGTGGGTGTGTTCGGCCAGCCGTCGCCAGTCGATCTCGGTCCAGTCGTCGTGGCCGGTCTGTTCCGTGACCGGTCCCTCGAAGCGGTGCGCGCCGAGCAGTGAGGTGCGGCGCAGCGCGACCCGCAGCCGTACTCCGGTGCGGGGCAGCCGTACCAGCAGGCGGCCGTCGATGACGGCGGTCTGGTGCTCGGGCCCCGACACCTCGCGGAGCAGGCAGTTCAGCAGGGTGTGGGCCACGGCCCGGTCCGCGTCGGGCAGTCCCGCGTGCCTGGCGCGGTCGGCGGGTCCGGTGATGGTGGGCAGCGTCATCAACGGCTCCGCAGAAGGTAGTTGGGTCCGGTGGTGTAGTGCTTGTTGATGTCGGTGGCTCCTGAGCGGTCCTTGGCGAGCAGCGTGCCCGCGCTCACCATCGCTTTGACGGGCAGGCGCGGTGCGTCGAGCACGCGCGCGCGCAGGGTCTCGCCCGCTTCGCCCGGCCCGGTGCCGAGCCGCCGCGCGGCCCGGTCGAGCAGGTCGCGCACGCGGTCGAGCAGGTCTTCCAGCGGGGCGCGGCCGAGCCGCGCGAGGGCGAACGCGTAGGCGCCCGCGCACAGATGGACGGTGATGGTGGTGAACAGATCGGCCACCGGGCCGTCGTCGTCCACCAGGATGCGCGGGTCGTCGAAGGCGGCGCGCTCCGGCGCGCCGGGGCCGAGGGCCGCGCGCAGCCGTACGCGGTTGACGCGCAGACCGTCGTCGTCCTTGAGGAGCAGGCGCAGCCGGGTGCGGCCTTCGGGGTCGTCCAGCAGCAGCGAGACGTTCTGCTGGTGGGACTCCAGGGCGATGCCGTATCCGAAGAGCGTGGTCTGCCAGTCGAGGAGCAGGGTGAGGACCGCGTCGAGCAGGGCGAGCGGGTCACCGCCGTAGTAGCGGTGGGCGAGGTGGTCGATGACCGGCCGGCCGTCGGGGGCCTCGGCGAGCAGCGCGGCCATGGGCAGGACGGCGCAGCCGTCGAGGCCGGGCGGGTGGCGGCGGACGAGCACGGCGAGGAGTTCATGGCCCGCGTGCGCGAACCGGGTCTCGTCGGCGTGCAGCACGCTGTCGCGAAAGCGCGGTTCGCGCGCGGTCACCGCCTCCAGCAGCCGCTGTCCGGCCGCGCCGTCGATGAGGCTGCCCGGTTTGATCGTGCGCCGGTTGAGCAGCCCCAACGTCGAGGTGGCCAGGGGCAGTTTGAGGTGGGCGCCGGGGTCGGCGAGGACCGCGACGGTGCGGGTCGACAGCGTGGGCGCCACGTCCAGGTACGGGCGGTCGGCCAGTACGGACCTGCCGTCGAGGCCGGTGGCGCGCAGTGCGTCCCGCAGCGGGCCGTCCGCTGTGAGGGGGTGGACGGGGAAGGCGACATGGGTGCCGTCCAGCTCCTGCGGCAGGCCGAGGGCGAGGGCGGACGGCCGCAGATCGCCGAGGCCGAGGCCGTCGGGCGCCCGATCGCCGTCCGCGCCGTGCACGGTGACGGCCTCTTTGGGCAGGGCGAGCCAGCGCAGGGCGAAGCGCGGCGCGAATTCGGGCGCGTAGGCGCGGAGCTGATTTTCCGTCAGCCCGCTGCGGGCGGCAGAGGTCGGGTGCACCGGGTGGCCGTGCCGGGCGGCCAGGGTGTCGTACGCGAGGGCGCCGGTGAGTCCGGTCCACCCTGCGGGGTCGCCGCCGTGGCGTGCGGTGAGCCGGGCCACGGTGTCGGCGCGGGTCGCGGTCCGCAGCCGCAGGGCGGTCAGCGCGTCCCGGTACTCGTCCGCGAAGGCGGTGAAGCCCGCGCGGTCCTCGGGCGCCGCGAGAGCGCGCAGCGCCGCCAGGACGTCCTCGCCGGTCGTCAACTCCCGCCCGCCGGGCTCCTGGAGCAGCAGCGGGAGCCGGGCGGCGCACTCGCTCTGGAAGCCGTCCGCCGTGACCGGCAGCAGGAGCGCCGACTCCTCACCTGCCGGGTCGGTCACGGGCAGCGGCAGCGGCAGCACGTCCGCATCGGCCTCGGGGACCGGCTGCCGCAGCGCGGCTGACCACCGGCCCGAGCCCGCCTCGGACCTCGGTCGCCGCAGCGCGGCCGTTCCCCCGTCCGCATCGGCCTCGGGGACCGGCTGCCGCAGCGCGGCTGACCACCGGCCCGAGCCCGCCTCGGACCTCGGTCGCCGCAGCGCGGCCGTTCCCC